>NZ_AEWI01000048.1 GCF_000191885.1 Anaerophaga thermohalophila DSM 12881 | reverse complement strand
AACACAACAACGAGTTCGGCAACAAAGATGCTTTTTAGACCGGACTCATTTAACAAAAAAGACCGTCTTAACGCGACAATGTTAAGACGATCCTCAATATCTTTAAAATAACAACCATTTATTTCACCGGTACAATAACAGCGGCCCATCCGCCTCCGCTCTTCATTTCAATTTTCAATTTGTCGCCTCCGTTGATTATAATTTCATCCTTAGTATAATCAACAGCCGCCCGGTCGGCATTAATTCCGTCGGCAAAAACCGTTGCTTTATATTTTCCCTCATCCAGGAATGAAAAGTCGAGTTCAAGTTGCCGGCCGTTCCAGTCGGTCATAGCGCCAACATACCATGTATCTTCTTTGCGTCGGGCAACGGCAACATATTCGCCAATTTCGCCAGCCAAGGGTACCGTTTCATCAAAAACAGTAGGAACAGAAGCAATAAAATCAACACTTTCAGACTCTTTTTTGTAGACTGTCGGATTATCGCACAACATAGAAAACGGAGAATGGTAGACAACATACATCGCCAATTGATGGCAACGCGTTCCCTGGCTCATAGGATCACTGTAAACAGCCCGCCAGTTGAAGCGGTTGGCATTTTTCATGGCGCCCGGCGTGTAATCCATCGGCCCGGCAAGCATACGGATAAAAGGAATGGTTACATCATATTCGGGCATTTCGAGGTAATCGGTCCATTTCACCTGCTCCAGACCATATACCCCTTCATAGGTGAGCACATTAGGATAGGTGCGATGCAGTCCTGTTGGTTTATAGGCCCCGTGAAACAGGACAAACTGTTCATGTTTTGCTGCTGCCCGGGCTGCCCGGTAATAAAAGTTGACCATTTTCTGATCATCGCGGTTCATGAAATCTATTTTGTAACCCTTAACACCCATTTCAGAATACTTATCAAGCACCTTGTCCATTTGCTGATCGAGAGGAAACCAGCCGGCCCAGAGAACTATGCCAACACCTTTTTCTCTGCCATGATCAATAATCTCCTGAAGATCAATTTCAGGTATCACATTCAACAGATTTGTGCTTTCAGACCAACCTTCGTCAAGAATGACATATTCAATTCCGTTTTCGGCAGCAAAATCAATGTAATATTTGTAGGTTTCAGTATTAATGCCGGCACGAAAATCCACATTGTAGATATTCCAGTCGTTCCACCAGTCCCAGGCCACTTTACCCGGTTGAATCCACGATGTATCTTCTATCCGGGATGGCGAAGCCAGTTTGTAAACCAAATCATTATTGAGCAAATCAGCATCGTCTTTACCAACGGCTATCATTCGCCAGGGATAAGCACGGTTTCCATGCGTTTTAGCAATATAATCAGCTCGTTTGGTTACGTAAGACTGAAGATTATTGTGTCCGCCTTGCTTCTCTTCTAAAGGATAGCCGGCAAATTCAGCATCGAAGCCGGTAGCATTTTCATTTACTACCAAAAACATCCCGGGATAATCTTCAAGGTCAGCCTCAGAAATCACCAATGATGAACCATCGTTATTTTTTACAAGCAAAGGAGTAATAATAAGTGAATCGGGTTTAACTTCGGAAAGCGGCAAAACCTCATAAATGCTTTCAAAGGAAACCTGGTAGCGACCGACAGGCTCACGGACATAGGGAACATAAGCTTCTTTGGCATTGGGAAAAACAAACGAACTTTTCTCGCCCTTGATGATAATATCATCTTTTATGGAAGTTACAAACCGATAGGCAATACCATCATTGTATGCCCGAAAAATAAGGCCATAGCTTCCTTTAAAAATCAAATTAAGTTCGTTATAGCTGTTTTCAATCTCAGATTTTTTGTAAATGGAAGTCTCAAGAACTTCATTTTTTGAAGCGGTAAACGAATTTCTCAGAACCGGATCGCTTCCCAAAACGCCAAATTCGTCCAACGTCAATGCAATTTTTGAAGGGCCAGCCAACAATTTACCATTCATTGACAAGCTCCAATTAATCTCGTCCGTTACAGCAACAGTTATTTCAAGACTTCCATCGGGTGAAGTAACCCTTAGCACTTCATTTCCTTTTCCATAGACCGATGAAGATAAGAGGAGTATCATCATCAAAAAGCCGGCAAATAATTTCTTCATATCGCTGAGTTTTATTTATGTTATTTAACATTTGTGAGCCCGGTCTAAAAAGCATCTTTGTTGCCAAACTCGTTGTTGTTTTAAATTTTTGCATCCTCATTAACAACAAGTTAACTCTGGTACAAAATTTAAAACACCTTGATTTTGGCAAAAATATGCTTTTTATACTTCACTCATTTGTCCAAAATTAACAGTAATTTCTGAAAAAATGGGGCAGCCCAATCCAGCTGCCCCATCCATCGTCAAAATTTCAATCTACTGAATCACAAACTCATCAGTCAATTGAATATTGTCCGAAGAAGCTCCGGCCATTATCTTTATTGTTCCGGGTTCAACCACGAAACGCTCTTTATTGATATCCCGGTAAGCAATATCTTGTAATTTTATAGGAATCTCGATTTTTTTCTTCTCACCAGGTTCAAGGGTTACCCTTTTAAAACCTTTCAGAGCTTTTGCCGGCCGGCGAACGGTCGATTCAGGAAAAGATGCATAAAGCTGCACAACTTCGTCACCTTTGACATCGCCCGTGTTTTTCAGTTTAACTGTGATGATCACTTCCTCGTCATCGGCTGAAACGACCGGTTTATTGATCGAAATATCCTCCCATGCAAAAGTAGTATAACTTAGTCCGTGACCAAAAGGATACAACGGTTTGTCCTCAAAATACATATAGGTATGACCTTTCCGGATATCGTATTCCATCATATCGGGGAGCTGATCTTCGGACTTTGGCCAGGTCTGGGTAAGCTTTCCTCCGGGATTGTAGTCTCCAAATAAGACATCAGCCAGGGCAGAACCTGTTTCCTGTCCGTTATGAGTAAGATGAAGTATGGCCGGAACATTTTGTTGCGACCAGTTGATGGCATAAGGAAAACTACTCTGCAATACAAAAATAGTATTAGGATTGGCTTCCATCACCAATTTCACCAAATATTCATCGGTCAGACGCAATGTCTTGCGATCAATCGCCTCCCGTCCCATGCCCGGATCGGGACAATCGGCCCATATTTCACTGTTGCAGGTTGGATAATTGCCCAGAATCACAATAGCCACGTCAGCTTCTGAAGCTGCTTCAACAGCTGCATTGTAATCATTGTCAGGAGCATAAAGCACTTTTGAATCATTTCCCAGCTTTTCCCGGATGCCTTCAAGAGGAGTTATCCTGTAGGGAGGCAGCCCACTATACCAGTCGAGCAAAACAGTATCGGCAAGATAGCCGATAACTGCCACCTTATTCAACTTATCAGCATTAAGTGGTAATGTTTTGTTGTTGTTTTTTAACAAAACAATGGATTCCCGAGCCATCCTAAGGGCAGCATCTTTGTGCTTTTGAGTTGTCCACGGTGCAGGCTTTCCATCCCTTCCTATTGCAGAGTAAGGTACTTTTTCCTGTGGATCAAGCTGCCCGAGTTTTATCATAACACGATATACGCCCCTAAGAACCTCATCAATATCTGCTTCGGTAATATAACCATGGGCCAGAGCCCCATACACACCTTCACGATAATTGTCAAGGAACTGGTTTAGTCCGGCTTTGATGACTCCTTCGGCAGCCAGATAAAGATCATCATAATATTTATGCCCATAGACCAATAGCTGGTAGCCACCACCGTCGGTACATTTTATGCCATCGACCCCCCACATCCTCTCAGTAATTTCCTTATGCATATCATGAACATGAGCCGGCACTCCGTTTATGGCATTGTAAGCTGCCATATAAGCATTCGAACCGCCTTCAATAAAAGCCCGCCGGAAAGAGGCACCGTAATATTCGTGATACAACTGCATATCAAAATCGGATGATGAGCTTTCGCGGCCATTTTCATTACTGTTGGCCAGGAAATGTTTCAGAAGAGAAGCTGTTCGCCAGTACTGATCGTCATCTCCCTGAAGTCCTTTAGTAAATGCAGTCGCCGATGTTCCAACCAGAAAGGGGTCTTCTCCAAAACACTCTTCTGTCCGCCCCCATCTGGGGTCACGCCCCAAATCGGCGTTGGGTGCACGAACTACCAGTCCACCTTTGGCGATTTCAGGATTTTGAAAGATATAACGTGCTTCAATACTCTCTATCTCTCCGGCCAGACGGATTAGTTCAGGATTCCAGGTGGCCCCCATCCCATAGGCCTGGGGAAAAGTTGTAGTTGGCACCGCTTCATCACCTTTTGGGGCCCAGTTGGCAGGTCCTCCCATAGCCACACCATGATAGCCTTCGATGTGCGGTGCGCCTTTCACGCCAAGACGCGGAACAGACGGATCGGTACTTAACGCTGATACTTTCTCATCAAGGGTCATTCTTGAAAGAAGGTCATCAATACGGGCTTCAGAATCAAGTTCCGGATTTTGAAACGGATATGATTCCTGAGCTGAGGCATTTAATCCTGCAAGGATAAAAACCATGAAAAGATACAGAGCCGGATAACCGTGAAAGATACACGCCTTCAATCTGATTTTCCGGGCAGATGTTTTCCGAAGAAGTTGCTGTAAATCATTTGATTTTTTATGCATATTAATTGGTTTTATTAGTTGATGTCTATAACAATAGTTCGTTAGATTATCAGATAACATGACCCGGTCTAAAAAACAGAACGCTCACACCTGCATCATCCGGCGCTTCTTTAATAAAACTGTAATGCCACTTACCGGCCACTTATTCATTTTCTACTTCAACTTAACAGGTAACCCGGCAACCATCAGTATCGCTTCATCCGCCCTTGATGCAATGTACTGATTCATCCAGCCCTGAAGATCAGTAAAACGACGGGCGACTTCGTTATCCGCATGTCCTCCCAAACCAATCTCATTCGAAATCACAATGAAGGTGGCTTCTTTTTCCATCATCTTATCAAACTCTGTTTTGGCCGTGGTTAAAATCTCATCTACCATTTGTTCCTTATTATCAAAAAAAATATTGGTCAGCCAAAGCGTGATGCAATCGAGTACAACTACCCGTCCGTTTACACTGGCGTTGGATATATTCACCGATTCTTCAATATTAGTCCACTCAGGGCCCCTGTCACTCCGATGTCGTTCTACCCGCTGTCTGAAATCTTCATCGCAAATTCGAGCTGTGGCCAGATATACCGGATTGGCTGATTTTTGAAGGGCCAGCTTCTGTGCATAACTGCTTTTCCCGGAGCGTTGTCCGCCTGTAATAAAATGCAACATATTAGATGATTAGATATAAAATCAGCAATTTATAAATGAGCCCAGTCTAAAAAGCATCTTTGTTGCCAAACTCGTTGTTGTTTTAAATTTTTGCCTCCTCATTAACAACAAGTTAACTCCGGTGCAAAAATTCAAAACGCCTTGATTTTGACAAAAATATGCTTTTTATACTGCACTCTTTTATTATTGAGCCACGACACTTTCAACTCGGATTTTCCTTTCAGTGGATTCTCCTTCAACCCGAAAGTAGTGCCATTATGATATAATTCCAAATTTTCCAATTTGTTGTCCGAAGGCAGGCAAATCATTTCCTCCGCCTTTTCAGAATCTGAAGCAAAGACTTTCAGTTCCAGTTCCGACCAGTCCATCTGCATGGTGGATTGTGCCAGTTTAATATGGGGTATGGCAGCACCATCGCGTACCAGCAAGTCATCGCTGATATCCACCGGTTCGTTGCGAAGGTTCATATTCTGCATTTGGGCCCTGACAGGAGTCAAAACCAGGAAAATGAGACCAGATAAGACCAATTCCTTTAGACAAGCGGCCAAAGCAAGCTGACGAATTGGAAATGCCAAATTTAGTTGGTGATGTTGTGTTTTTATAAACTGTTATTTTTTCTGAAAATTTATAGGAGCGGTGGATGCCGATCCCCGCTCAGAGTGGCAAATTTTTTATTCCAAAGCGGCCGCCCGGCTCTGCCGCTTTGGTCCGTAAAGAAAACCGGAGCCGATCCGCGATTTAATCGCCGGAATAGAGTCCGCCGCTCCTGATTTTAAGCTCTGCGGCTTTCAAACCGTCGGATTTGGCAGTAAGTATAATTTTCCCCTCTTTGCCGGTTGATTGGACGAGCACCTGCGCCAATCCGTTGAATGTTTTGCGCTGCCAGGGGATCGAAGGAACAATAACCTGAAGTTTACCCGGCTCGGTATTGACAACCGACCACGCATATTCTTTTACGTAAGGCGTAGCAATGACAACAACTCTGTTGACACCGGCACGGAGATAATCAGCACTCAATGAATAAACCTTCTCATAACCGGTGATATCATCAGCTACCGGGTGTCCGTTGACATACAACGACTGATCCGCTCCAATACTCCGGAACATCCAGTTGATCTTTCCAGTCATATCTTCTTCTTCAAGATTAAACTCCCCGATAAATACCGTTTTTACAGCCTTCGTTCCAGGCTCAAGACCATCATTATCCAGAGCATCTTTTAATCCTCGCACATCAAAATCAGGATTGAGTACTTCCTCAATTTTGGTTTCGGAAGCCGGGATTTGTTTCCATTCCACAAAAGTCACGGTTTTATAAGTGTCGATATAGCGGTCAGGCTCATGCGATGTAGGATCGCCATTACCAACGCCAATAATTCTGCCCGGACCTTCAATATCAAAAATCACATTGCGGTTAGCATCAGGCACCACCCTGCCTTTGCTGTCAGTAACCTGTACCGTTACTACTGCCACATCCTGACGGTCACATTTTATCGCTTCATGATCGGAAACCAAATTTACCTTTTTTGCTTCTCCTGTCGTTTCCACAACCTGAGTAGCAACTTCCTCACCATCTTCATAAGCAACAGCTTTTACAGTACCTGCCTCGTAAGGGACTTTCCATTCCAGATGTCCGTTGCGCTCCATTTTCTGACGGCCAAAGCTCTCTCCATTCCGGAACAACTCAACCTCGTCATAATTACTGTACACCCAGACATCGATTTCTTCACCTTCGCGCCCCTCCCAGTTCCAGTGGGGCAGAATGTGAAGAACCGGTTCATTGCTCCACCACGACTTAAGATACCATACATTATCCTTTGGTAATCCACACAAGTCGTACATTCCAAAATAAGAAAGCACCGACGGATAAGAGAACGGTGTTGGTTCACCCCGGTAATCAAATCCTGTCCAGATACACATACCGGCCAGATAATCGCGAACGGCATAGTGTTTCCACCCCTGCTGAATGCTCATAAATCCCGAAGGTGTTGGTACATCATAAGCTTTCAGATATTGTTTTTCCTGATCGTCAACATAGATGCCCCGTGTGGTATTGGTTGATCCCTGTTCAGTCCCCAGTGAAGGCTGCCACGGATAATCGGCATGATGCTTATCGGTGCTGCCGTGTCGCAGATAATTATAGCCCATCACTTCAATCACCGTGGCTATCCCGTGAGTCCAGTCACCACTTACAGCCACACTCACCGGACGTGTTGTATCCAGAGATTTAGTATAAGCCTGAAGATTTTTGGCAATCCTGATTCCCTTAATATTACCTTCGATGGCCCATTCCTCATTACCTATCGACCAAAGTATTACCGATGGATGGTTGCGATCCCTGACAATCAGTTTTTGCAGTTCCTCCCTGATGTCATCAGTAGTTCCCATCAACCGGTTTTCATCGATAACGAGCATCCCCATCCGGTCGCAGGCGTCCATCAATGCAGGAGAAGGCGGATAGTGCGCCATACGGTAAGTATTGTTGCCCATTTCTTTAAGTTTTTTCAGGCGCCATTCATGCAATTTATCAGGAATGGCTGTTCCCACACCGGCATGATTCTGGTGATTGTTGGTCCCTTTGAGCTTCACATGCCTTCCATTCAGGAAAAATCCTTTATCGGCATCCCAACGAATGGAACGTATCCCAAAATTAGTCTCATATTCATCCACGACAGCATCGTCACTTCGGATGGTGGTTATTAAACGATAAAGGTGGGGATCTTCAATATCCCAGAGACGCGGATTATCAATGATGTACTCAAAAGTATATTCGTTTTGCTTCATGGACAGCAATTTAAAAGGCTCAGATTCTCCTTGGGCCACCTCATTGCCATTGGCATCTACAACTTTGTTTTCGATGATAAAAGATGCCGGTTGCAGGTCTTTATTGTGAACCTTTACCCTTGCCGTCACAACAGCTTCTTCATCGCCAACGTCTGAAGTTACAAAAGTCCCGTGCTGCGGGATATGAAGCGGATTGGTTTTCAACATCCAAACGTGACGATAAATTCCGGCCCCCTCGTAAAACCATCCTTCCTCCATGGATGCGTCAACACGGACGGCCACAACATTTTCCTCTCCATAATTAAGATATTCGGTAACATCGTAGCCGAAACTACTGTACCCGCCGGGCTCATTACCACAATAAAAGCCATTTACCCATACTTTGGAATCACGAAACACTCCGTCGAACTGAAGAAAAATTCGTTTTCCCAAATCATCTGCCGGGATGGTAAAAGTTTTGCGATACCATCCCACACTTGTGTCGGGAAAACCCGGACCGACCTTTTTATAACCATGACTGTGGCTGGCCTCACCGGAAAAGCCCGTTTCAGCAGCCCAGTCGTGCGGCAAATCCAATGTTCGCCAGGTTCGATCGTCAAAATCGGCTGATGCTGCACCATCGCCATAGCCGGTTTTGGCCAGATATGTAAAATAACTCGTTCCTACGCCAAAATCGCGATCCACATCGTGCGGATGACCAAAGGCAAACTTCCAGTCGAAATCCATTAATATTCGTTGGCGCGGCGAAGCAGTTATTACCCCGGGAATGGTCATTAATAAAACCAATGCATAAAATTTTGCTGAATGTTTTTTCATAACATAAAAGTCTGTTAAAAAATATAAACGCAGAGACGCAATGACGCAAAGCTTTATTATGAGAAAGTTACTACGTTTTTTCAGGACAAGCCTGAAAAAAAGCCACTGTGCGGGATTTAGTCAACTTAAACAACATGTTGGTTAGTTTTATGTGCTAAGCGCCTAATCAAACTAATATAGTTGGCAGCTCCAAAATGGACAAATACCCGCTCATTTTCGTCTGGTTGGCATCTAAAAGTGCGGTTTATACCATACGGTTCCCTCCATATAGGTGAGCTAAGGCATTTGGAAATTAAAGTCTCCAGGGACATCTAACATAGGATCGCCTTCAAAGGCATACTCATAAAAATCAGTCTTTTTTTAGGGTCTGGCTTTTTCCAGACTTCCCTCCATTCGCCGGTATTAACAGGATCGATAAGAGCGTGCCATTACCCGTTGAAAGAAACAGCATCACGTCCATCAACATTGATCATGGCAGTCTGAGACAAAACCGAAAATGAGATCAACCCAAAAACGATTGAAAGAAATAGTTTTCTGCTAAACATCCTCATTATTCTGACATTATGAATTTTTATAATCTGATACTTAAAGAAACCGGCTTTTCTTTGTTTAACACAACCTTTGCCACCCCTTCTTCCGGCTTTTTATTGTCTATAGCCTCATTAATAGATGACTCCACATTTTGGAAAGAACCAGGGGTTTCCAGAATGATCTCCTGATCAATGGCAGAAGTCAGTTTAACTTCAATTCTATCATCATCCCAAGACAAATTATCCATAATTATTTGTCCGCGCAATGCCATACCTTCAATACTCCCCTTCTTCCAATCATGGGGCAAAGCAGGCAAAAGTTTTATAAACCCCGGTTCGGAGTATGCCAACGTGCGCATCACCACCGCCGGAAAGCCACCGCTTATATCCATATTGAAGAGATGACCCGAATTGTGATAAGTCCCCAGTGAAGGTGTAAAATAATACCGCGAAATCCAGTTGATAATCTCGCCGGCAATTTCTGAGTCTCCTAAGTTGGCAGCAATCATTCCCATCTGAGCCAGACCAAAAGCCATCTCGCCTCCGTTTTCATGCCGGCGGTAAACCATGCGACGCTCAACCGCTTCGCGGGCAGCAGTCATCAACTCAGGATTGTTTTTAAACTCCGGCGCGATGATTTCGTACAGCGCATACAAATGCGAAACATGCCGGTGTTGGTAGTTGTCCTTCAGGTTTTCGGGCAACCACTCAGCCAAAGCTCCGTCTTCATTAATGCGATACTCAGGCATGCGGGTTAACATCATTTCCCATTTGGCAATCTGTGTTTCTTCTTCCCCAATAATTTTCCCCGCTTCTATGCAGTTACGCAGCAGCTCTTTAGCAATCATGACATCCATCGTAGCATTCACTACTGCCTGAGCATTGCTGTTGGCCGGAGTGTTTTCAGGCGAATAAGATGGTGAGAAAACATATTTCCCATTATCATCCGGAAACAGAAAATCTTCGTAGAACAAAGCACTCTCTTTCATGAACGGGTAAATATGATGCTTCAGATACGCCTCATCACCTGTATAAAGAAAATAATCGTAAAGAATACCGGATGCCCAGCCTGCCCCGCCAGTCCAAAAGGTCAGGCACCACTCTTCATCGAAATGAATGTTCCAGCCATGCGTACTCGAATGTGCGGGAAGCGCAATTCCGCGACAACCGAATAACCGGCGGGCATTGTCACGATAACAGGGCATCATACGCTCGTGATATTCCATATAAGCCTTCATGAGCTCAGGCGTGTTGGAAGGAAGCAAGGAAGAGACAGCCACTTCCACATTACCATCGTGTGTAAAGCCGGACGACCAGGGTGGCGTCCAGGTTCCGCTCCATATTCCCTGCAAATTTGGGGGATTGGTACCGGTTGAAGAAATAATGTTGTATCTGGCAGCATCGAACTGTTTTTCAATGATAGATGATGATGTTTTTCGACGTGCCTGCAATACAAGAGTTTCCGACTGCATATCGGCTTCATCATTCTCCTCAATGTCCAGCTTCACCCGATTGAACAAATCTCCATGAACCTTTTTATGATTGAACAAGAGTTCCCCGTAATCGGCCGGGAGACTTATCAGATCATTTTTCAATTCATTAACCCCCTTCTGTTCATAATTGTAATTGGGAACAACACGCATCAGGAATAGTATTTCATCGGCATCGGCGACAATCATCCGGTCTCCTTCATATTTCACTTCACCACCCGTTGGTATCACTCTGGCAACTGCCTCAAAACCATCAGGAATGCCATTCCATTTACGTCGAAACTCCGTAGTATAGATTAGGAAACCTTCACGAGCTGAAGTCCGCACATTCCTGAAGGCCCCGTTAATCATATCCCACTGGTCCCAGGACACCGGATGTCTACTGAGCGCCAGCGATGCACTTACCTTATCGCTTCCGGAAATTCGCAAAACGATGACGCTGTCAGGCCTGGAAACAAACAAGCTGCGCTGCATTAACCGGCCATTTTGTTCCCACTCTGTTTTGGCTTCTCCGGTACTAAAATCAACCATCCGAACATAATTTTCGACATCTCCGGGAGGCATCGATATAATGATATTACAAAAAGGTACAAAGGGGTCAATCCATTTCTTTTCGCCGTACCCTTCAATCATGCTTTGTTCCTGTGGTACACGGGCGGCTTCTCTGTATTTACCCTCAGAAAGGAGCGAACGGATTTCTTTGAGTCTTGATGCCTGATCTATGGGCTGCTGAGGTATCCAGTTTGGCAAATAGTGCAAAGCATGATTAACAATGACTGTTTCTTCATGTGGATTGCCAAAGACCATGGCCCCCATCGTACCATTTCCGCTGAGCAAAGCTTCATCCCAGGCAGGCGCAGGTTTCCAGCTGACAAAGCCCTGACAGGGATTTTCAAAACGCTGATGTGCCGACTGGCACCCAACCAGAGAGATTATGAAAAAAATGCAAGATGCTTTTAAGAAAGCACTAATAATTTTTAGATGTTTAGACATTACGATGTGTGGCATGTTTTGCTGCCATTGTCGGCAGCAACAATAGATTCCCTTCCCTATCAAGGGAGTTGTTTTCATTTTTAGATGGTTATATTATTGAATCTATAGTGAGATCAGGCTAAGGCTAAGATTGAGGTTGAGGCTAAGGTTAAGGTTAAGCAACCTCAATCTCAACCTCAACCTCAACCTTAGCCTTAGCCTTAACTTCAGTGTTCATCAAAAGCAACTTCAATTGCTTCTCCGGAATACTCCACCATTTGTCCCTCAGCATGTTCAGGATCAAATCCAACGGGATGCTCTGAAGAAACAAACACGACTTTAAAGCGGCGTTTGTTCAGCATTCCGTCGAACGATCCTTCAAGTTTCCCTATAGTAAGAGTTTGGTCACTCTCGTTGTATGTAAAAGGAATGGTAGCAAATTGACCCTTTTCATAGTTATAATTTGAGCCCTCATCTTCGTATAGTTTAAATTCTCCATCGGCTCCGGTATAAACATATAAAGTAATTAGTTCCGGCTGTTTCTGCGTGGTATATTCAATTTCCGGCCCGGCGGGAATAATAGCACCTGCAGGAACAAACAACGGCATACGCTCATAAGGCGCATCCACTACTTTTGATTGTCCGCCTCCGGTAAATTCTCCGGTATAGAAATTATACCAGCCTTCATTTTCAGGGAAGTAAACCTCCCGCTCACGGGCCTTATATTTATACACGGGACAGACCATGAGCCCGGATCCGAACATATACTGATCGTCAATATCATATACTTTCTGGTCATTGGTATAGTCCATCACCAAACCACGCATTATGGTATAATCGTCGTGATAAACGGCACCGGTAAGGCTGTAAATATATGGCATGAGGCAATAGCGAAGCTTGTTGTAATAAAGCATAGTCTCATAAGCCTTATGTCCCCGGGGAGCAATATTCCAGAGTTCGCGGTAGGGAAATTGTCCGTGTACCCTGAACAATGGCGAAAAAGCGCCAAACTGATACCAACGGGTATTCAGTTCCCGCCACTCTTTCATATCCTCAGTGCCTTCTTTCATATTCTGGTAACGTTTCTCAACGCAGAAACCACCGATATCCATAGTCCAGTAGGGCAGTCCACTCATTGAAAAGTTAATGCCGGCCGGTATTTGTGCCTTCAGGTCTTCCCAAACAGTGCCAATGTCACCACTCCAGGTAGCGGTGCCAAAACGCTGCATACCCGCGAATGCGGAACGGGTCAGGATAAATACGCGTTCGTTATTTTCAAGAGAACGCTGACCTTCGTATATCCCTTTAGCATTCATCAGAGCATACGCATTAAAATATTTAGTTGCAGGCCCCAGGTGAGTGGGATTCATCAACTCTTTACGATATTCCATGCTGGCATTGGATAGAATATCAGGCTCGGTAGCATCCAGCCACCAGGCATCAAAACCTTTAGTATGCAAATGTTCTTTGATCTGTCCCCAGAAAAGCTGACGGGCACCGGGAGAATACGCATCATAGAAAGAACCAATGTAACCGGGATATATCCAGTCGCGAATGCTGTCTTCAATAGCCTGGCGATACATCCACCCTTTCTTGTCAAATTCCTTAAAATGTTCTGTATCCTTATAGAATTTGGGCCAAACAGAAATCATAATATGAGCATTGTTCGCATGAACCTTATCGACCATACCTTTCGGATCGGGGAAACGCTTTTTATCAAACTCATGGCTTCCCCATTTATCCACGGGCCAGTACGACCAGTCCTGAACAATATTATCGATTGGGATTTTGCGTTCACGGAACTCTTTCAATACACTAAGCAACTCATCCTGTGTTTTGTAACGTTCGCGGCTTTGCCAAAATCCCATGGCCCATTTGGGCATTACCTGTGCTTTGCCTGTAAGCTTGCGATAGTTGCCGATTACATCATCCATGGAGTTTCCGGCCATGAAAAAATAATCGATTTGATCGCCCATTTCGGACCAAAAAGAGATACGGTTTTGCTCTTCCGGAGGACGTGGCGTATGAACCTTCAGTCCAATATAGGATTCACCACCGTCGGGCATCCATTCGAGCTTCAGATGGTATTTCTTTCCCGCTTCCATATCTACCTGAAATTTGGCAACCGAAGGGTTCCAGGCCGTACGCCAGCGATCGGCCAGCAACTTACCGTCAATCCAGATTTTAGTATAGCCGGCATAATACATCAGAAAACGAAAGATACCACTTTCCTGTGGTTGCAACTCACCTTCCCATGTAATGCGGGCATTATTGAAGTTAAAGCCTTCGGGGAAATTTTTGAT
The DNA here is from genome assembly GCF_000191885.1 of Anaerophaga thermohalophila DSM 12881. Lineage (GTDB taxonomy): Bacteria > Bacteroidota > Bacteroidia > Bacteroidales > Marinilabiliaceae > Anaerophaga > Anaerophaga thermohalophila. The sequence continues at coordinate 7,227 of NZ_AEWI01000048.1, read as the reverse complement.
GGTGGTCAGGTTTTCATAATCTATAGCATTTTCCAGACGTACTGTGTAAACATTTCCGGTTTCAATATTGTCGATATATGTTGCTGTAAGACCGCCTTCTTCTCCGTCTGCATTAAAAAGTTTAAACTTATTGATCTGACTGTAAGGACGGGGATCGCCAAATCGGGTCAGAGAATAATTGTCCCAGAGAATTCCGTAATTCCTTGTAGAAACAATTACGGGAACAGAAACTTTTGTGTTGTACTGAAAAAGTTCTTCATTTTTTCCTCTGTAATTAAAATCGTGAGCCTGATGCTGACCAAGACCGTACAATCCTTCATCTTCGTGCGATTCCCAGACCTGCCGGACTTCATAACCTTTTACACTATCCACTTGCATCGGAGTAATGGTCTTCCCTCCATTCTCTTTCTCGCGAAGAATAAGATTTCCATCGGTATCGAAGAAGCGAATCTCACCGGTCGTTTGTGAAACTTTGGCAGAAATTTTTCCGGTAGAAAGAACCAAATCATTTCCTTCATTTGTTACCTCAAAATCCACCGGATGGCCGGGCGGCAAAGCCACCAGACTTTCTTTATCACTGAAACGCTCAGAGGCAGAGGCCGATACTTTTATAATTTCCTCCCCGTAAGGAACAAGCCGTATGGCCTTTACCGATTCTTCGGAAGCTTCTTCGGGAAAAACCGTAAGTCCCTTTTCATCCACGTTCCAGTTTCGTGAATTACAGCCAAATCCAAGAATGGCAATAACAACAACAAATAATAGTTTCTTCATAACATTCTATCGTATAAAATTAGTCTAAGTTATTGGTCTGATGGAACCCGCATGTAAGGCTTTATACATATTCTTGTTGTGGTATGTCTTGTCAGGCCCGTTTTATCTTACATCTTACCATCTTAAATCTAAAAATTTATTAAAGAGAGCAGTATAAAAAGCCTTCAAACTGCTGATTTTTACCATTTTTACCCTGCCCCCTAAAGGGGAACTGCTAAAAATCAGCAGTTTGAAAAAGTCCCCTTTAGGGGATTTAGGGGTCAAAAGGCTTTTTATACTACACTCATCAATAAAGACTGCTTTTAATCTTCGTTTTCTACAAAGTTTAAAAATTAGTGTTAAACAAACACATTCAATTTGTTCAAAATATGATAGTATCCTTAATTAATTGACCACTTACCCTTGCCGTCTAATGATGAAGCCGGAATTCCGTTTTCCTGAGAAAAACATGTAATACAGCAACTAATTTGAAATCCCTGCTCCACTCAAAATCGCCTCAAGTGCAACTGGATCAACAACTTCGCCCGATTGTCGATCAAACAAAGCAAAACCGTTGTTGCCGGCATAACCGTTGTCCCAGTAAATCGGTACAATATAGTTTTCAATGGCAGCAGATGTCACATATTCCAGATAATATTTACGGGCTTCAATGTGCTGAGTAAGTTCGTCGCCGGTTAAACCGGATCTGAGCACAGCGCCATATTCGCCCAGAATTACGCCATATCCTTCATCCACAAAATTTGTCTTCATCATTCCGAATGCTTCATCCACCCAGTCTTCTTGTCCCCAAGAAGACACGTCGCCCCCTGAAAAGGGTTCGCCCCATTGAGTCTTATAATTGCCATCGGTTTGCAGCGTAAAATCGTAAGGGTCGTAGAAATGGACTTCAGCAAGCAACCGGTTGGTCGCTTCATCACTCGGCATTACCATGTAATTGACGGCGTAGCTGATATTGGTATTGTATGCCTGAACTACCAGATAGCGGTATACATTGCGGCCACCGGTAGCACGAACCGTGTTGACAAAAGTCTGGTTAAAAGAATTCTGAACTTCCACATTTTCCGTGGAAGGATCGCCGTAATTGCCCTCCACATGTACCTCATTGGAACCTGCAAACAACAACCGGTCGTCATAATCGCGGAAATAAATGGCTATTTGCTTCCACAACGCCTTAAGTTTGTTGTTAATTTCGTCCTGATTGTCATAGAAGGGGTGGTTCATCCATCCGCCGTCCCAGTGAATATTAATGATTACAAACATATCGTTATCAAGCGCATAGTTGACCACTTCCCCGACACGTTGAAGCCACGAATCGGAAATTTTGTAATTCGTTTCATCCACAATTTTATGTGACCAGGAAACAGGAATACGAATGGTGTTAAACCCGGCTTCGGCAACGGAATCAATCAATTGTTGCGTAACAACGGGATTTCCCCAGGATGTTTCACCACCGCTGTAAACGCCATCGACAACATTAATGGCTTCGAGCGAATTCCCCAGATTCCAGCCAACGGTCATTAGTTGTGAAAATTCAACCGCGGTAATATCTCTCATACCACTGGCATCGGGTTCAATATATTCGGCAGGTTCATCCCCGTTTTCATTTCCGTTTTCAGGTTCATCAAAAGGAATCCGGGCAGCCTGAGTGACGGTTACCTCAATATCTTTTCTGTTATCATCCTTACCAGCAGAAATTGTGAGCACAACAGTCCTTTCTTCTTCCACATCACTGGCTTCAGCCACAATTTTTACATCAACATTCCCTTTTGATGCGGAAATATCCGGCTTTACCCAGGAATCAGAGGAAAATGAAATTGTCCAGTTGGAGTTACTGCTGACAGAAATAGTTTGTTCGCCACCCTCTGCAGCAAAATTCAAAGAAACCGGCTGCACCTCAAGGGTGATATCCTCAGCTCGTTCAGTATCAACATTATTGTCCGAATCGTCACAGGCTGTAACCAAAAAAGAAGAGGCGAACAATAAAGAGATAAAAAAGATAAGTTGTTTCATCAGTATAAAATTTATTTTTAAGGTCGGATGGAACTCGAATGTAAGAGTTTCATCTTAAATCTTATATCTAAAAATCTGATAATCTATAAAGGCAATCTTTGTCATGCTCGTTCCACTGTATAAATTTCATTTTTTAAGATCGTATGAAACGAGGCCCGAGTAATCCGGACTCGTTTCTATACAACGGAACATTAGATTTTCAGATATTGAATGCTCAAATTTATTTTCTCCGTTAATAAATTTCAATTTGGTTTGGACAGATGTAAATATCGTAAAAAAGAACCCGGGGAAAACCGGGTTCTGAATATCCGGAAAAGTTTATTGAGCAGGAACATAAATATAAGTCATTGGCATTTCATCTTCACCGGAAAGCTCCGCAGACCTTGTAACCTGAAGCAACAACGCATCCGATTCAATTCTGTAAATATCGATAGCTCCCCAGTCTGCCACAGCATAGTCACAGGTCCAGGGGTGAAGAATACCAACAGACATTAAAAAAGAACAATAAAAGAATACTCTTTTTTAACATAGCATTAGATTTAAATCTTTAAATAATGAAACGAGCATGGCAAAGTTTTCCACAACAAAACATGTATAAGTCCTTGCATGTGAGTTCCATCCGACCTTAATAAATAATTATATAGGATGAAACACTTACACATTTTTTTACAGAAGTAAGTTGCCAGCTGAAAAACCGTTTGTTCCCGATAGCGTTTCCAAATATATTTTAACAATATTGACTCCACTCCTAAAAGTCTCTTTTAGACAATATCATCGTTGGAATACTTTCAACACTACATTAATTTTTTGTAATAACTTGCATATCAATTATTTATAGTTGAAAAATTTTCAGCTACCAGAATGCAGTACTCCAAAAGTGTACAAAATATCTAAAAATCTAACGATATGTTGAATTCTAAAATACCATACAAATATGAGCCCGGTCTAAAAGGCATCTTTGTTGCCAACTTTATTGTTGCTTCAAATATTTGCATCGTCATTAACAACGAATTAACTCCGGCACAAAAAATTTAAACCGCCTTGATTTTGACAAAAATATGCTTTAATACCGCACTCAAATATTAAAAAAATATTACATTTTACAGAAATAAACACAACAGAAAATCCACTTCCAGTGGTCTTTGACTCAGGAAGTGGGAAACATTTAGCTGAACGCAGCCGACAGGCAGAAGGCAGAAGTTAGAAGCCGCACTTTTCAACATGTCCGACTTCCTGTCTGTCCATAATTTGTTTCAACAGATCATTAGATTTTCAGACAACAAATGCAGGGGTAAATTGTACATACCTGAAAATAATAGTTTTAGACTACCAAAACGGAAATAGAAAAGTTTACCACAACGGAAATATGTATAAATTACCGCATATAAATTCAATTAGACCAACAACTTAGACTAATTTTGTACGAAATAAATAAAACAGGTTAAAGAAGCTTCAATTTTTTCAGTTCAATTTTCAGTTGTTCCCTGTTTTCATCTTCCATTTCACAAAGGGGTGCCCGGAACACTTCGCTTACTTTTCCCATAAGCGCCAATGCTGTTTTTACGGGTAAAGGATTAGACTCGAGGAACATCAGCTGCATCAGTATGCGATACTTAAAAAACAAACTCCTTGCGGTTTTTAAATCACCATCAATAGAAGTTTTCATCATCTTATGAAAATCGGCAGGAATAAGATTTGCCACTACAGAAATACATCCGTCGGCTCCCATACAGTTGGCCGGAAAAGAAAGAAAATCGTCACCACTGTAAACTTTGAAACCTTCGGGACGATTGGCTAACAGCTCGGCAAAAACATTCATATCACCACCGGCTTCTTTAATGCCGATAATATTTTTATGGTTACAGGCCAATTCTATTGCCGTTCCGGGCTCAATAACGCTGCCTGTTCGACCCGGGACATTATAGAGTATAATCGGGGCATCCACGTTTTTGGCTACCTGCGAAAAATGCTTGTAGATACCACGACGAGAAGGTTTATTGTAATATGGAGAAACAATCAGTAAAGCGTCGGCTCCAAGTTCTACGGCCTTTTTACTGTATTTTATACAATCGGAAGTAGAATTACTCCCTGTCCCGGCTATAACAGGTACCCTTCCGTTAACCTTCTTCACGCACCGTTCAATCATCTGAGCATCTTCTGCATCACTCAAAGTTGGCGTTTCACCGGTCGTTCCACATACAACAATACCATCCGTTCCGTTGCCTATATGAAACTCAATCAATTCATCAAAAGTTTCAAGGTCAATTTCACCGGTATCTTTAAACGGAGTAACAATGGCCACAATAGAGCCTTGCAGATTTCTAATATTCATAACGATATTTTTTTAGTTCGGCTAAAATATTTTTTCAAATACATCGTAATATTCAGGAAAACAATTCCAAGAATGCACATGGACTGCCGGATCATTTCCACCCAAAAAAGAGATAAACAACCCGGCAACAAGAACAATGCACATCAATAAAATTCAAAGTTAATACATATTGACGATTTGGGGAAATTTTTATTTCGGCCAGCGGGAACAACACTCTTGCCAGAAAAAACAATCATCTTATCAAGAAAACAAAAAAAATTCGTAACCAATAAAGGCCGTTTATCGTTTACTGGAAAGTTGAAAACAAAAAATTTTGTGATTATCGAGAAACCTTTTACATTTATTTCAAAAATTTTTCAATCATGAAGAAAGTAGCATTTTTCGCCTCAGCATTGTTATTAATAGCCCTGACCTTTTCATCTTGTAAATCTGCTCAGGATTGTCCGGCTTATGGACAGGGAGGAGACATTGAAACAGAAGAAGTACGGGCTTAGTTTTGCTGTACCCGGGCATGAATATTCTCACAGATTTCGCTGAGGATTATCATATTCTCAAGGGTTAACGGTATTTATATTCAAACTTCACCGGAAAAAATTTAATGAATCCCGAAGTTGTCTAATAAGTAAAAAAATCTGGTAACGCGAGTCTTTTTTGCGAGTTTATAGACGACCACTATTCAGACATCTCCGGCATTCAGAAAAAAATAAAAGTGGAATCAGACGGGGAAAATCCGGCTAATTCCACTTTTGTAATTTTTATAAAGTCTGCTTCTCAAAGTCTCTTTTTGCCAATGTTGCAGAAAATTTCTATATCTTCATTAAAAGGCAAAAAAGACAGACATTAAAACTTTCCCGATGTGTGCAATCATTTATAATTAACGGTTATTGTTTCAATGGTACCATCCTCTTTGTAATTGAGATCGGCAAACCTGATGCTTCTCAGATGAGTTTTCCCCGAAATCTCGACATCGTGGAAAAACAAATACCATTTCCCTTTAAACTGTACAATGGAATGATGAGTCGTCCATCCTTTTACGGGATTAAGGATCACGCCTTTGTAAGTAAATGGCCCGTAAGGATTATCCCCAATGGCATAGCACAGTTTATGGGTATCACCTGTTGAGTAAGAAAAGTAGTATTTCCCATTATACTTATGCATCCATGACGCTTCAAAAAAGCGACGTTCATTGTCGCCTGCCTTCAATGGTTCCCCATTTTCGTCGAGGATAATAACATCTTTTGGCTCCTCACCAAACTGAAGCATATCATCGCTCATCACCGTCACTTTGGCACATAAGGCAGGCTCATCATCGGCCGGTTGCCTGCCGCACTCAATCGCCTTATTATTCCGGTAACGCTGAAGCTGGCCGCCCCATATTCCGCCAAAATACATATAATGCCTGCCGTCTTCATCTTCAAAAACACACGGATCGATGGAGTAGCTGCCATAAATCGGGAACGGCTCCGGGACAAAAGGACCTTCCGGTTTGTCGCTGATTGCCACTCCGATTCTGAAAATATCGGTTTTGTCTTTCAATGGAAAGTAAAGATAATACTTTCCGTTTTTGTAGGCGGCATCGCAGTCCCACAACTGACGACCTGCCCAGGGAATGTCTTTTACATGAAGTGCCACCCCGTGGTCCCTGGCTTCACTGTCGATATTGTCCATAGAAAAAATGTGATAATCTTCCATAGCAAAATGCGACCCCAGATCATCCTCGGGAACTCCGGCATCAAAGTCGTGAGACGGGTAAATATATAGTTTCCCGTTGAAAACATGAACTGCCGGATCGGCAATAAAAATGTCCTTTCTTAAATGATCTCTAACCATAACTCTGTCTTTTTTATATTCTGATTTTATTCATCTATCCTCAACAATGAAACGAGCAGGACAAAATTTGCCTTAATAGGTCATTAGGTCATTAGGTCATTAGATTGTTAGATTGATAGCTAATGTGATAAAACTTATAACATTCTAACAACTAACATATTAACAATATTAACAACTTTAACAATTCTAACAGCCTTAACAATTTATTAAATGTAAGATGAAAAGAGCATGACAACGTTTTGTCACAATCAGAACATGTATAATACCATTTAACCTCTAATCAT
>NZ_AEWI01000049.1 GCF_000191885.1 Anaerophaga thermohalophila DSM 12881 | reverse complement strand
GGACAGTCTGTCATTCTGAGCGGAGCGAAGAATCTACCATCAATTAAAGTATGATAAGTTGCATCATTACAATGACTTAGGTAAATTTTATACGGACGAAACGAGCATGAAAAAATGGTCACCACTCGTAAGGCGGCAAATGGTACTTTATGGACAGACACTAATCTGACTATTTTTGCTGAAGATCAACAACTGAACTTGTTGATTGGAGCTTGAACATAGAATTAACCAATTTATTTTCATTATTTAAAATTATCTGGTGATGAAGAAACACAACTTTTATGCAGGGCCATCAATTTTGCCTGAGTATACCATTAAGAATACAGCAGAAGCTGTTCTCGATTTTGCAGGTACCGGCCTGTCTGTTATGGAAGTTTCGCACCGGTCAAAAGAATTTGTAGCCGTTATGGAAGAAGCTCAGGCTCTTTTCAAGGAGATTCTCGACATTCCCCAAGGCTACGAAGTACTTTTCCTGGGCGGTGGTGCCAGCACTCAGTTTTGCATGGTTCCATATAATTTATTGAAGAAGAAAGCCGCTTATCTGAACACCGGATCATGGGCTTCAAAAGCCCTGAAAGAGGCCAAATTATTTGGAGAAGTTGTGGAGGTGGCGTCGTCCAAAGATGCAAATTTCAATTATATCCCCAAAGGTTATCAGGTACCGGATGATGCCGACTATCTTCATATTACCACCAACAACACCATTTACGGAACGGAAATCAAAGAAGATTTGGATTTGAAAGTTCCATTGGTGGCCGATATGTCATCTGATATTTTCTCACGCCCTCTGGATGTTTCCAGGTACGCACTGATCTATGGTGGTGCCCAGAAAAACCTGGGTCCCGCCGGTGTAGCTTTTGTCGTGGTGAAAACAGATATCCTGGGTAAGGCAGGACGGGAAATACCAACCATGCTCGATTATCGCACTCATGTTGAAAAGGGATCAATGTTTAACACACCACCGGTATTGCCTGTATTTGCTGCCCTTCAGACCCTCAAATGGCTGAAGCAGCAAGGCGGTGTAGCTGCCATGCAAAAACGGAACCGGGAAAAAGCAGCATTGCTGTACAATGAAATAGACCGCAATAAACTTTTCAAGGCCACGGTGACCAATGAAGAAGACCGTTCTTTAATGAACATCTGCTTCGTAATGAATGATGATTATGCCGAACTGGAAAAAGAATTCCTTGATTTTGCTACCGGCCGGGGTATGGTAGGGATTAAAGGTCACCGAAGCGTGGGCGGTTTCAGGGCATCTACCTACAATGCACTGCCCCTTGAAAGTGTAAAAGCCCTTGTTGAAACCATGCAGGAATTTGAAAAGAAACATTGAGTGCTGTATAAAAAGCATATTTTTGTCAAAATCAGGGCGTTTTAAATTCTTGTACCGGAGTTAACTTGCTGTTAATGAGGATGCAAAAATTGAAAACAACAACCAGTAAGGCAATAAAGATGCTTTTTAGACCAGGCTCATCATTAAATTGCTAGGATTGTTAGAATTGTTAGGATTGTTAGGATTGTTAGCTAATCTAATAAAACTTATAACATTCTAACAATTAACACATTAACAACTTTAACAACTTTAACAATTCTAACAGCCGTAACAACTTATTAAATGTAAGATGATACGAGCTTGGCAAAAATTGACACAATAAGAATATGTATAAGTTCTTGCATGCGAGTTCCAACCGACCTTAATAATTAAATTTTATCCTAATGAAACGAGCATGACAAAGATTGTCACAAAAGAACATGTATAAAACTCTTACATGCGAGTTCCATCAGACCAATAACTTAGACTAATTTTATACTGATGAAAAAAATACTTATAGCTACCGAAAAACCGTTTGCGCCGGAAGCCATTGCGCAAATCAAAGAGATTGTCGAAAAGGAAGGTTATCAGCTTTCTCTGCTCGAAAAATATTCAACTTCCGATGAACTGAAAGCCGCCGTTGCCGATACACATGCGCTCATCGTAAGGTCGGACAAGGTGACTGCCGACGTGGTTGATGCCGCAAAAGAACTGAAGATTGTAGTTCGCGCAGGCGCCGGATATGACAATCTTGACCTTGAGGCCTGTTCTACCAAAGGAATCGTGGCCATGAACACGCCCGGACAAAACTCCAATGCTGTTGCCGAACTGGTTTTTGGCATGATGGTCTATCAGGCACGAAACCACTTCAACGGTACTGCCGGTACCGAGTTGCGTGGTAAAAAGCTGGGAATCCATGCCTATGGAAATGTAGGCGGTTATGTAGCCCAAATAGCCAAAGGTTTTGGGATGGAGGTATATGCTTTTGATCCTTTTGTCCCCGACGATAAGATCAAGGCCGACGGTGTGACGCCTTTAAAAACGGTTGAAGAATTATACAGCACTTGCCGGTATGTCTCTTTACACCTCCCGGCCAACGAGAAAACAAAAAAATCGATCAATGCCGCATTGCTCGAAAAGATGCCCAAAAACGCCGTTTTGGTGAATACCGCACGCAAAGAAGTTATTGACGAAGAGAGCCTGGTACAATTTATGGAAAAAAGGACCGACTTTGCCTATATTTCCGATATTGCTCCCGATAACAAATCCGTATTCGAGGAAAAATTCGACGGACGTTACTTCTTTACTCCTAAAAAAATGGGAGCACAAACAGCAGAAGCCAACATCAATGCAGGTGTTGCAGCTGCCAACCAGATTGTTAAATTCTTTAAAAACGGAGACGAAACCTTCAGAGTCAACAAATAAATTCTTATGGCGATAGTTAAACCATTCAAAGGGCTCCGGCCACCCAAAAAAATTGCAGCAGACCTTTCCTGCCTTCCCTACGATGTCATGAACAGCCGCGAAGCCGCCGATATGGCAAAAGGGAAGGAATTTTCTCTTTTACATATTACCCGTGCCGAAATTGACTGTCCACCCGATGTGGATGCGCATTCTGAAATAGTGTATCAAAAATCGGCAGAGAATTTCAGGAAATTCAAAGAAAAAGGCTGGCTGGTTCCCGATGAAGAACCCCGTTTTTACATTTATGCACAAACCATGAACGGGCGCACCCAATACGGAATTGTAGGCTGTGCCGCCTGTTCCGATTATGAAAACGGAATCATAAAAAAACATGAATTAACGCGACCGGATAAAGAAGAGGACCGGATGGTTCATATCCGAACCAATAATGCCAACCTGGAACCTGTGTTTTTCAGCTATAAAGCCGTTCCGGAAATTGATCAGATCGTTAAAAACATCGTAGAGAACCAGGAACCCGAATATGATTTTACGGCAAAAGACGACGGATTCGGCCATCATTTCTGGGTAATCCGGGATAAAGAGACCAACAAAAAGATTGAAGAGCTGTTCTCCCGGAAAGTCCCATGCACATACGTGGCCGACGGTCATCACCGAACTGCAGCCGCAGCTCGTGTGGGACTCGAAAGAAAAGCCAAAAATCCCAATCATACCGGGAAGGAAGAATACAATTTCTTTATGGCAGTGCATTTCCCCGACAATCAGCTGCAAATTATTGACTACAACAGGGTGGTAAAAGACCTGAACGGTTTGTCCGAAAAAGACTTTCTTGAAAAACTGACAGAGACATTTGATGTCGTCAATATGGGTAACGCAACCTACAAGCCATCCAGGTTACATGAGTTCAGCATGTATCTCGACGGCAACTGGTACAAACTGACGGCAAAAGAGGGAACATACAATGACAAGGACCCAATCGGCGTTCTGGATGTCACCATTCTTTCGAACCATGTACTCGATAAAATTCTGGGAATCAAAGACCTGCGAACTTCTGACCGCATCGATTTTGTCGGAGGTATTCGCGGCCTCAAAGAGCTGAAACGCCGGGTTGACAATGGTGAAATGAAGGTAGCTTTCGCCCTCTATCCGGTATCCATGCAGCAATTGATCGATATTGCAGATACCGGCAACATTATGCCCCCGAAAACCACCTGGTTTGAACCTAAACTACGCTCGGGATTGGTGATTCATGAAATATGATCATTATTAGTCCGGTCTGTTCAGAAATTTTCGGTGTGAAACGAGCATGACAACGTTTGTCACAAAAGAACATGTATAAAACTCATTCATGCGAGTTCCATTCGACCAATAACTTAGACTAATTATATACGAATGAGATGTTAAATGATGAGATTCTTCGCTTTGCCCAGAATGACAGACTTTCTATTGTCATTCTGAGGAGGTAACGACGAAGAATCCATCCTGCTATCAAACGAATCAATTAACATGCAAGAAAAGATTCTTCGCTTCGCTCAGAATGACACTAAGCTACCTGTCATCCTGAAGAGAGAGGACGAAGAGTCCGTACCAGTGACCAATTAAAAAATTAGTGCAGTATAAAGCATTTTTTTCAAAATCAAGGCGTTTGGCAATAAAAATGCTTTTTAGACCGGGCTCAACAATAAATAAGAAAAGAGAACCATGGCATCAATTGCCCAAAATCTGAACAAATTAAAAGAACAATTGCCTTCCGGTGTCACATTGGTAGCGGTTTCTAAAACCAAACCGGCAGAAATGATTATGGAGGCTTACGAAACCGGACACCGCATCTTTGGCGAAAACAAAGTACAGGAACTGGCAGATAAATATGAGCAACTACCAAAAGACATCCGGTGGCACATGATTGGTCATCTACAGCGAAACAAAGTGAAATATATTGCCCCCTTTGTTTCGCTGATTCACGGTGTTGACAGCTTTCGTTTGCTAAAGACCATCAACAAAGAAGCTGCAAAGAATAACCGTATCATTCCTTGTCTTTTCCAGATTCACATTGCCGACGAAGAAACAAAATTCGGACTCGACGAAAATGAACTTTTTGAAATATTAGAAAGTGCTGATTACAAAAACCTGAGTAACATCCAAATCAAAGGACTTATGGGAATGGCCACCTTCACAGATGACAGGGAAAAGGTACGTTCCGAATTCAGATTCCTTAAAACACTATTCGATAAAACAAAAAATAATTACTTCCGCTCAGATGATGCATTCTCCATCCTCAGTATGGGAATGTCAGGCGATTATCAGATAGCGGTTGAAGAAGGAAGTAACATGGTGCGTATTGGAAGTGCAGTTTTTGGTGAACGACAGTATCATTAGGCGGGGAGAGGCTGAGGTTGAGGCTGAGGTTGAGGTTGAGGTTGAGAGAGTGCACCACAGATATCGCAGATTTACACAGATTTAAAAATAGTACAAAGAAGAATGATTAGATTTTTAGATATAAGAGAGTAGATTCTTCGCTTCGCTCAGAATGACACTGATGCTGTGTGTCATTCTGAGGAGGTACGACGAAGAATCTCTTCAGTGACAAATGAGATTGAGACTAAGGTTGAGGTTGAGAGAGTGCACCACAGATATCACAGATGAGCACAGATTTAAAAAGGTCAAAAAGAAAATAGGATTCTTAGATATAAGAGAGTAGATTCTTCGCTTCGCTCAGAATGACACTGATGCTGTGTGTCATTCTGAGGAGGTACGACGAAGAATCTCTTCAGTGACAAATGAGATTGAGACTAAGGTTGAGGTAGGTTGAGAGAGTGCACCACAGATAACACAGATGAGCACAGATTTAAAAAGGTCAAAAAGAAAATAGGATTCTTAGATATAAGAGAGTAGATTCTTCGCTTCGCTCAGAATGACACTGATGCTGTGTGTCATTCTGAGGAGGTACGACGAAGAATCTCTTCAGTGACAAATGAGATTGAGACTAAGGTTGAGGTTGAGAGAGTGCACCACAGATATCACAGATGAGCACAGATTTAAAAAGGTCAAAAAGAAAATAGGATTCTTAGATATAAGAGAGTAGATTCTTCGCTTCGCTCAGAATGACACTGATGCTGTGTGTCATTCTGAGGAGGCACGACGAAGAATCTCTTCAATGACAAATGAGATTGAGACTAACGCCTCAGTACATAACACAAAACCCGAAACCACGAAACTCAAAACACGAAGCTCAAAACACGAAACACGCCCTCCACCCCTCCCCTTGAAACTTTCGGGCTTTTAATTATATTTGTTACGAAAATCCTGATTCATTATTAAATTTGTTTTTAAGGTTTAATGAAACTTGTCACGAGTAATCGGGACTCGTTTCATCCGTTAAATTAAATAAGCAAGGACATGGCAAATTTGGAGACCACCTATCTGGGGCTTAAGCTTAAAAACCCGGTTGTTGTAAGTAGTTCGGGACTTACCAATAGTGTTGACAAGATAAAAAAGCTTGAAGAAGCAGGGGCAGGGGCAGTCGTTTTAAAATCACTTTTTGAGGAACAGATCAACCACGAGATCAACCATGAGATAAAAACCGGCCATGGTTTTGATTATCCAGAAGCTGTTGATTATATCAGAGGATATACCCGTGATCATTCAGTTGCTTCATATCTCCAATTGATCAGGGAGGCAAAAGCCGCCGCTGGTATTCCGGTAATAGCCAGCATTAATTGCTTTTCAGCCGACGAATGGGTCAACTTTGCCCAGGAGATACAAGATGCCGGAGCAGATGCCATTGAACTAAATGTCTTCAGAGTAAATATCGACAAAAACAGCGCTGCAGAAGATTATGAGCAATTGTACTTCGATATAGCAGAAATGGTCAACAAAGTAATAACCATTCCTGTTTCAATGAAAATTGGTCCCTATTTCTCCAATCTGGTAAAAATGGTTGACAGGTTTTCGGTTTCCGGTGTCAAAGGAGTAGTGCTTTTTAATCGTTTTTACGAACCCGATATTGATATTTATACGCTACAACTCAAATCGGCTGAAGTCTTTAGCACACCTGCCGACATCAGACAATCCCTGCGTTGGGTGGCCATCACCAGCTCTAAGGTAAAAAATATCGACATTGCTGCTTCTACAGGAATACATGACGGTGCTGCAATTGTCAAACAAATACTGGCAGGTGCGCAGGTAGGTCAGGTCTGTTCGGCCGTCTATAAAAACGGACCTTCAGTGATAACGCGGATGATTGATTTTATTGAAAAGTGGATGACGGAGAAGAATTTTTCCACCCTTGCCGATTTCAGAGGAAAAATGGGATATCGCAGCATTAAAAACCCCGTCATGTATGAACGGGCACAATTTATGAAGTATTTTTCTAACTTTGAATAAGTTCTGACTTCCGGACATGGGTACGGGCAGTTATCCTGGAGCATTTTCCGATTCATAAGACACAGGTCATTCAAACTTTGTTGTTTGAAAATCAGTGAAATTGTTTTAACTTGTGCAAATAATTTTATTGATGAGTACGGTATAAAAAGCATATTTTTGTCAAAATCAAGGCATTTTAAATTTTTGTACCCGGGTTAAATCGTTGTTTATGACGTTTCAAAAATTTAAAACAACAATAAGTTTGGCAACAAAGATGCTTTTTATACCGGGTTCATTGATTAAATCCATGAATTCTAATACAATAAGTGCACCTATGAAGTATCATTACCATCGTATCTTGTCCCTGAATTGCGGTCTGATTTTTCTGTTCCTTTCGGCAGCACTCTTTTTCTCCTGCCGTTCCGACGGTGAAAAAAAAGACTCTGAAGATTCAGAAGAAAAGATCATCCAATCTGTTCCTGTGAATGAGCAATTGGTTGAAGATTTCAATAAATCCAAACTGATATTTTATTCTTTGCCTTCGCCGATAGAAACTGCCATGTTGATCAAAAAGGCAGGTGCTACCTTCGATGCAAATATTCTGAATTCAACGGATAATCTCCCGAAATACAACACCAACTATAAAATGGCTCTGAATCTTGGAATTTACAGTGCCGACCTTAGTTATGCCAGTCTTTTTGACCAGTCGCAAATCACCGTCGAGTACATGGGCGCTGCACGTAAACTGGCTGAAGAACTTGGTGTTATGCAAGCTGTGGATGAAAATACCATCAAGAAACTGGAAGAAAATATGAACAACAGGGAGGTAGTCATGGACATTATTTCCGAAACATACATGAACGCCAATGCTTATCTCTCGGAAAACAACAGGGCTGCTATTTCAGTAATGGTTCTTGCCGGTGGATGGATTGAAGGATTATATCTGGCCTCATCTCTTACCAAAGGATCACTTTCAAATAACAAAGAATTGGTCGACAGGATATTGTACCAAAAATTATCCCTGGTAACATTGTTGAACATGTTGAAAACATACAGCGAAAATTCTGATGTAGCCAGATTGATTAATAAATTTGAAGAGCTGGAGGCGATTTTCGATAAGGTTACAATTATCAATACATCTGCTGTAGAAACAGAAACTGATACCGCCAGCAGAACGACAACAATTCGTGCAAAGAGTGAAATAGAAATTGCACCTGATGATTACGTGCTGCTATGCAAAAAAATTGAAAAATTGAGATCTGATTTTGTTTCCTGACAATGTCCGGTAATAGCCCAAATAAACCATACAAAAAACGAGCATCCGGTTTTTATCCGGGATTATGGGTGTTATTTGCCGGTTTTCTCTATTTTTTTTCTGCGAATACTGCTTCCTCCCAATGCATCGGTTTTGCCAGAGCCATAGTAAAACCGGAACTGGCACCATATATACACGACGGGAATTACAACGCCGCCTTACTGGGAGAAGGCGAAACCATTATATTGCAAAAAACAGTCTTCCAGGGACAAAAATACCGTATAGTGGTAAAGGGCGTTCCTGAGTTACCCCCTCTCCGCTTCAGAATTATGGATGCTGATCAGATTATTTTTGATAATGCGAACCACGATTTTGCCCCAAAATGGGATTTCATTGCCGAAATTACACGCACCCTTTCGGTTGAGGTATCAATAACGGAAGATGAAGATGAAGATTCTTTAAAAAGCGGATGTATCGCTGTTTTAGTCGGAATAAAACCCGAATGAAACGAGCATGGCAAAGTTTGTCACATAAGAATATATATAAAACTCATTCATGCGAGTTCCATCCGGCCTTAATAAATAAATTTTATACGGATGAAACGAGCATGACAAGGTTTATCACAAAAGTTGATGTATAGAATCAATCATGCGAGTTCCATCAGGCCAATGACTTAGACTTATTTTATACTGATGAAACGAGCATGGCAACGTTTTCCACTACAGAACATGTATAAATCCATTACAAGTACGGGGCAAGAAATTTCCCGGTATGTCCCTTCCCTGATTTTACAAGGTCTTCCGGTTTCCCGGCAAACACCACATGTCCGCCTTTATTGCCTCCTTCGGGCCCCAAATCGGTGATCCAGTCAGCCGATTTAATAATTTCCATGTTGTGCTCTACAACAATAATTGAGTGCCCCTTTTCGATGAGTGCCTGAAATGCTTTTAACAATTTCTGAATGTCATGAAAGTGAAGGCCGGTTGTGGGCTCATCAAAAATAAAGAGCGTCGGATCGGCTTTCTCCAGGGCCAGAAACGATGCCAGCTTAACACGCTGACTTTCGCCTCCGCTTAATGTGCTTGAGGATTGCCCAAGGCGCACATATCCAAGACCTACATCGGCTAAAGGCTTTAGCTTGTTGACTATCCTCTTCTCCGTATTTCCCTTTGCCTGACCAAAAAATTCTATGCTTTGGTTAACCGTCATTTCAAGAATATCGTATATGTTCTTTCCCCGGTAGGTAACATCCAATATTTCGGGCTTAAAACGCTTTCCCTGGCAACTTTCACAGGTAAGAACGATGTCGGCCATGAACTGCATTTCAATTTTTATGGTTCCCTCTCCCTGGCACTCTTCGCAGCGGCCGCCATCAACGTTAAACGAAAAATGAGCCGGTTTAAAACCGTTTATCTTTGCCGCCTGTTGATCGGCCATGAGTTTACGTATCTCATCGTAAGCCTTCAGGTAGGTAGCGGGATTAGAACGTGACGATTTACCAATGGGATTCTGATCCACAAACTCAGCATCGGCTATGGCATCGGTATCTCCCTTAAGAAGGTCGAAATCACCTGTTTTATCGGCATATCCTCCTTTAATCTTTTTCAGTGCGGGGTACAATATCCTGCCGATTAACGACGATTTCCCCGAACCACTTACACCGGTAATGACATGCAAAACGTTAAGCGGGAACTTTACATTAATGTTTTTCAGGTTGTTTTCCCGGGCCCCGACAATTTCAAGGGCATTGTTCCACGGCCTTCGTGACGAAGGGAGTTCTATTTTCCTGACCCCTTTAAGATATTGGGTAGTCAGACTTTCGGGTGTATGTTCCAGCTCCCTGAAATTACCCTGAAAAACCACCTCACCACCATGCTGACCTGCACCGGGCCCGATATCGATGATCTCGTCACCTGCACGGATAATCTCCTCGTCATGCTCAACGACGACCACCGTATTACCAAGTGATTTCAGATGCCTGAGGACATCAATCAGCAAATGCGTATCACGCGGATGCAACCCTATGCTGGGCTCATCCAGGATGTATAATGAACCAACCAGGCTACTGCCGAGAGATGTTGCCAGATTGATGCGCTGACTTTCACCTCCCGAAAGCGTCGAAGACAACCGGTTTAGAGTAAGATAGCCCAATCCGACGTTATTAAGAAAGTGAAGCCGCGAATTAATTTCTGTCAGCAACCGTTTGGCCACTTTTTGCTCATGATCCTCCAGACTCAGGTTCCTGAAAAAACCGGTAAGTTCCGATACCGGCATCAACACCAGTTCGTGAATGCTTTTTCCGCCCACCTTAACATACATAGCTTCTTTTTTCAGGCGTGTTCCCCGGCAATCGGGACAAACGGTCTTTCCCCGGTAGCGGGAAAGCATTACCCGGTATTGTATCTTGTACTGTTTGGATTCGAGGTGCTTAAAAAATTCATTCAGCCCATGAAAATACTGATTACCAGTCCATAGCAATCGTCGCTGCTCCTGTGATAGTTCATAGTAGGGCTTATGGACTGGAAAATCGAACCTATGCGCATTTCGTATCAAAAGATTTTTCCATTGTCCCATTTTTTCTCCCCGCCAGCAGGCAATGGCATCGTCGTAAATGGAGAGACTTTTGTTCGGTATAACAAGATCCTCATCGATTCCGATAACATTTCCAAACCCTTCGCAAGTCGGACAAGCACCTATGGGATTATTGAAAGAGAAAGTATGTTCGGTCGGTTCCTCAAAAGTTATCCCATCCTCTTCGAACCGGTTTGAAAAGAAAAATGTTTCGGGTTCACTGCCTGTAAAAACCTTCACCAGACATTCACCTTCGCCTTCGTAAAAAGCGGTCTGAATAGAATCTGCCAGCCTCGAGTTGGTATCCTCGTCTTCCTTGTTGACACTGATGCGGTCGATTACCAGGTTGATCTCTTTACATCGTTCCTGTTTTTCATTATCCTTTAGAAGCTCTTCTATACGCATGAAATTTCCCCCCGATTCCAAGCGGCTGAATCCCTGCTGCAACAGAACGGACAGGTGCTCAGCACAACTGCGGTTTCCGGGGGGCGAAACACGGACAAGAATGGCCATTTTCGTCCCATCTTCATAGCTGTTGATGAAATCAATGACATCCTCAGTGCTGTGTTTTTTCACTTCTTTCCCGGAGACAGGAGAATAGGTACGACCAACACGGGCAAAAAGCAGTTTCAGGTAATCATATATCTCGGTAGAAGTCCCGACAGTAGAACGCGGATTCCGGGTATTCACTTTTTGTTCTATGGCAATTGCCGGAGGTATGCCTTTAATGTAATCCACTTCAGGCTTGTCAAGCCTTCCCAGAAACTGACGGGCATAAGCGCTCAGGCTCTCCACGTAGCGGCGCTGTCCCTCGGCGTAAAGAGTATCAAATGCAAGAGAACTTTTTCCGGAACCTGAGACCCCGGTAATAATGATGAAATGATTTCGGGGTATGTCCAGGTCAATATTTTTCAAATTGTGAACTCTCGCCCCTTTTATACTGATATATTTGGATGCAACTGCTTTGGTTTTTCCCATTATTATGTAATCAAAATTGACCTGCAAAGATACCAAAAGATGAGGGGAATATTGTTAATCCCTTCTAATTTTCCCACTTTCAGTCATTCTGAAAGGCTGTTTCACAACGACATCTTTCGGGGCATGATAAGGAGGCAAAACATTTCTGAGGCGTTGCAACAAGGCATCGACGTTATCCGGTTTCCGGGGCACGACCAGAACAACCTCGTTACCCAGGGAAGGATGTGGCCTTGAAGAGATATAAAAAGGCTCCGGAACTAAACCCGACAGACGTTGTTCTATTTCCTCGGGTGAAACCTTAACGCCGCCGGTGTTAATAATATTATCAATTCTTCCTTTAATTCTGAATGTTCCGTTTTTATTGATTTCAACAATATCGTTGGTAACAACCGGCGTATTGGTTATACCGGCGGCGTCCACTACCAGGCAGTTGCGCTCATCCGTGAAAATGCGAACATTTTTCAGAGGCGTGAAAAAATTATTTTTTTCATCCGTATAAAATTTATTTAAGATATTGGTCTGATGGAACTCGCATGATTCAGTTTTATCCATGTTTTTTTGTGACAACCTTGTCATGCTCGATTCATTCCCGTTAAGAGGTCTCAATGCTATGTGCGATAATGTCTCTGTCATACCATAAGTTTCCCACGCGCGGAAAGTCTGGTTTTCCAGTTTCCGGACCAATTCATTGCTAACAGCACTCCCGCCAAGCATCACGGTTCTCAGAAGATGAAGGCGCGATGGTTCGACAGAAAGCTCATTCATCATTTGCAACGGGATCATTGACGCAAAATCTACCGGACCGGCAAGATGTTGCAAAGGCCTGCCGGTTACCGGAACAGGAACAAGATCGAGTCCACCTGCAAAAGCCCGTACGATCATCATCCTGCCGGCAATATAATTGACCGGAAGACAAAGAAGGGCTGACATACCGGGAGTCAGACCAAAAAAATCAATCGTGTTAAAGGCCGATTGGAGCATGGCATCTTTTCTGACCGGCATTTTCTTTGGCGTCCCGGTAGAACCGGATGTTTGCACTAAAATCGTGTCTTCATCGCTCAGCCATTCTAAAATAAACCGATATATTTCTTTTTCCCAGGCAGGGACATGTTCATCGGTAAGTTTTTCTTCGGATAAATGAAATAGTGCCTCCGGATTGTAAGTTTGTCCGGCAATAGTAAGCTGTCTGTATTTTCTGTACTTGTGTTGCATCATTCAGTCATGCATCCATAAATGACCTTTATCGGTATAAAGGCGCGATGGTACATTATTGGAAAAAACCTGTCCGGTGCCCAGCCCCTGAGGCATCCTGTTATCAAGAGTATAAGTCCACTGTGCTATGGCATTAAGGCCAATATTACTTTCGAGAGCCGAGGTTATCCACCATCCGGTACCATTATCACCGGCTATTTGAATCCATTCTTCGGAGGCCTTTAACCCACCAGTCAGGCTGGGTTTCAGTATAATGAATTGTGGTCTGATGGTGTTCATCATTTGCTTCTTCTCTTCAATATCATTGATACCGATAAGTTCTTCATCGAGCGCAATGGGGATGGGTGACGACTCGCACAAAGCAGCCATCTCTTCCCAATGGCCGGCCCTTATGGGCTGCTCTACGGAATGAATATCCAAACGTGCCAGTTTATCGAGTATCCCGGGTGCCTGAGCAGGGGAAAACGCCCCGTTGGCATCCACCCTCAGCTCCAGTTGGTCTTTGGAAAAACGCCTCCTTAGAGCCTCCAGAATGCGATATTCCTCATCAAAACCAATCGCACCTATCTTCATTTTCAAACAAGTGAAGCCGGCCAATATCTTTTCTTCTATCTGCTGTAACATATAATCGGGCGCTCCCATCCAGATCAACCCGTTTATAGGAATGCCATGCTCACCACGGGTAAATGCCGAGGGAAACAGAATATCACTACCCGGCGTTGACAAACCGATCAGTGCTGTTTCTACGGCAAAGCGCAATGAGGGCCAGTCACGTAACTCATCATGAAAGTCATCCCTGAGGGCATCTGCATTTTTGCAAACAAATTCAATTTTTTCTTTAAGCCCTGGCCGGTCATCGTAACTTAGCTTTGGCAAAACCGAACATTCTCCTATTCCCCGTTTCGAGGGTGCAGCATCATCATAAATGGTAATAAACCAACTCTGCTTTTCGGTAAGCACCCCCCTTGAAGTTCCCCCGGGGGTTTTGAACATCAATTTATAGGGTTGGTAATCAGCTTTCAGCATATAATAAACAATGAACCTGTTCCATAAAAAATAACCAGAAAAAGCGTACCCAGAGAAAGATTTCGCAATTGAGAATCGAGCTTTGACGAAGGTGCCCCAAAACGAAATGCCGAAATGGCATTCAGAACAAAAACCGGCAAAACTATCAATGGCAACCAGACGCCAACATTCCCATCATGGAAAATTATCAACCACAAAATAAACGCGATCCATCCCATCACAAGAAGCGACAGGTGGTAAAATGCCGCCGGTTTTCTGCCCATCATAACGGGCAAGGTCTTCTTCCCGCTTTTTTTGTCACTCTCTATATCCCTGATATTATTCAGATTCAGCACTCCGGTACTGAAAAACCCGACTGCCGATGCCGGTAGCAAAACCGGCCATTCCCACATGCCGGCATGAAGAAAAAAGGTACCCCCTACTCCCATCAGTCCGAAAAAAAGGAACACATAAAAATCGCCAAATCCTCTGTATCCATAAGGATTTCGCCCGACTGTATATCGTATTGCTGCAGTAATGGTTAAAAGTCCCAATATAAAGAACGCTAAAGCTGCAAGTTGTCTGCCCTTTAATGAAACGAAAATAAGGACCATGCCCGAAATAAGCGCCAGAGTTGCTGTAACAATAACCGCCCTTTTCATCTGTTTCAGGGTAATAACTCCACCCTGTATCATCC
This sequence comes from Anaerophaga thermohalophila DSM 12881, assembly GCF_000191885.1. Lineage (GTDB taxonomy): Bacteria > Bacteroidota > Bacteroidia > Bacteroidales > Marinilabiliaceae > Anaerophaga > Anaerophaga thermohalophila. The sequence continues at coordinate 41,683 of NZ_AEWI01000049.1, read as the reverse complement.
TCCGAGGACCTTGTCTTTCTTCATTGTCGGCTCCCGACAGGGCATCGCCGTAATCATTGGCCAGGTTCGACAGAATCTGTAAAAACAATGCCGTGAGCAATGCCCATATAAATACCGGCCATTTAAAACTACCCGCTTCCGCTGCAAGTATGGAACCCATAAAAATACCGGAGAGGGCCAGCGGTAATGTTCGCAGTCGAAAGGAAATAATCCAGGCTTTGATATTTAGTGCCATGCGTATTAGATGTTTAATATATGAGTGCAGTATAAAAAGCATATTTTTGTCAAAATCAAGGCGATTTAAATTTTTGTACCGGAGTTAACTTGTTGTTAATAAGGATACAAAAATTTAAAACAACAACGAGTTTGGCAACAAAGATACTTTTTAGACTGTGTTCATATATGCTTTTTATACTATACTCAGTACTATTTAAGGTTCCGCAAAATTAACCTTTTTAGCCAAAAAGAACGAAAATTGTAAATTGCGAATAAGGGTTTATTCTCATCTTCGTGTCATACTAATAACAGAACATATTTTCGCACTATGAGGTTCAGGATTTGGCATAAAAAACCGGGCTGACAATGAAACAAGCATGGCAAGATTGTTATAAAATTGTTAGATTGTTAGGATTGTTAGCTAATGCAATAAACTTATAACATTCTAACAACTAACACATTAACAATATCAACAACTTTAACAAGTTATTAAATGTAAGATGAAACGAGCATGGCAAAGTTTGTCACAACAGAATATGTATAAGTCTTTGCATGCGAGTTCCATCCGACCAATAACTTAGACTTATTTTATACGGATGAAAAAACCACGAACGGAAAAAGAAATACTTCGACTCATAGCCATGGGGGATGAACAGGTTTTTGAACAATTGTTCCGTTCGTGGTATGCCCGGCTGGTCGTATTTGCCATGAAATTCATTCCGGACCGTATGGAAGCGGAAAATGTGGTTCAGATGGTATTTATTAAACTATGGGAAAAGAGAAAAGAACTGAAAATTGAATCTCTGAATGCTTATTTGATGATGGCTGTGCGTAACAGATGTATCAATGAAATAAAACGAACCCGATACCATTTATCTGTTGAAGAGCAGTTTCAACTTCCAACGGTCGAAGAGGAAGAATACGGGATGAAGGAAGAACTGCTGGAAAAAATAGATAAAGCCATTAATGAGATGCCCCCTCAACGGCAAAAAATATTTAAAATGAGCCGTTTCGACGGTCTGAAATATAAAGAAATCGCGACTGCACTTGCCATTTCATCAAAGACAGTGGAGGTTCAGATGGGTAAAGCACTAAAAACATTGCGCGAGACCTTTAGCCCTGAAAAGAGCAAACACAAACAGGTCTGATACAGACGGATTTGAGATTGAGGCTAAGGTTGAGGTTAAGGTTGAGGTCAAGGTTGAGGTCAAGGTTGAGGGTGCAACACAGATATCACAGATTTACACTAATTTTTCAATGACATATTAATTAGATGTTAGATTTTTAGATTTTAAGAAATAAGAGATTCTTCGCTTCGCTCAGAATGACAGACCGCCTTATGTCATTCTGCCAGGAGCATGCGACTGGTACCGATTTTAATCGGGAAGGAGGCACGACAAAGAATCTTAACAATGACCAGGTAAAACTCGCTAAAGATGACATAGTGTGCCAAAGACATTGCATTTTCTACCTTCTGCCTGTCAAACTGTTGCCTTTAGCTTGCATCTGATAGCTTAAAATCTAACGATCTATAGCATCAACAGTTCGTTAAACGTTTACAATACGTTGCAAACCAATTGCTTGTAATTAAAGATTGAATTTATTAAAATGCAGTATATCAATATTTTATGAATCATCTTATATCTTATATCTAAGAATCTAACGATCTATTATGGTATAATAGTTCAAGAAAATTAACACGAAGTGATGACCGATAACAATTACAATATCGACTGGGAACTTGCGGCCAGGATACTCAGCGGTGAAGCTGATGAAATAGACCGCGGCTTATTTGAAGAATGGCTGAAAGCCGGCAAAGAGAACCGCGAAGAATGGCAGCAAATCAAACAAAGCTGGGAAAAAGGTGAAGATGCTTTGATAATGAAAACAATCGACACCGATGCAGCATGGGAGAAGGTAAGACATTTCACCGTGCATGAACCCGCATCGATGGCCCGAAAACCATCCCCCCGTATCAGGTGGTGGTTATCAGCAGCTGCATCGCTGGTGTTGCTGCTTGGACTGTTGTGGTTTATTATACCCGGTAAGGATCATCACAAATCATCACTGATTGTTGCAAACAATACACAGGAAGAAATAGTACTTGACGATGGCAGCGTTATCACTTTAAACAGGGGCTCAAGATTCAGTTGCGACCAACCTTTCGATGACGATCAAAGAATCGTTGAAATCGATGGAGAGGGATACTTTAAGGTAAAAAGCGACAAAGAATGGCCATTTATTGTCCATGCCGGGGGCATAACCATTAAAGTGACCGGTACGCAGTTTAATGTAAGAGCCTATCCCAATCTGAATGTCACCGAAGTTGCGGTACTGGAAGGAGAAGTTGAAGTATCCGCTTCTGCAAAATCTGCCACTGAAATATTAAAAAAAGGGCAAACAGCTTTTTTTGATAAAAAATCCGCAGAATTGGTGATAAAGTCATCTACAGACCCTAATATACTGGCATGGCTGACAGGGAAAATGAGTTTTGATGAAACCCCGTTGCCGGTCGTCGCCGAAACTTTAGAACGAGTTTACGGCGTTAATATTCAAATTTCAGATACTACTCTTACCGGGGAGAAACTCACGGCACGATTTAGTCAAAACTCCCTGGATTTTGTTCTTGAAGTAGTTTGTGTTACCTTTAATCTGCAATCAAAAAGAGAGGGAGACACCGTGTTTTTGTCCAGAGCAACCCCCTGATGGCTGAAATAACATCCGCACTTAGCCTTTTGCCCGACAGCTGTCCCGGACATGAAACAGTAAAGGTATCTGCACGGCAAAGTCGCTCCTATTCCGGTTGCAACACCACACAGTTTCAAGACCAGGCAATTCGAGTTATGTTGTACCAATTAAAACACACAAACACACCTTTAAAAGGCCGGATTTTCAAGGCTCTTATCTGCCTGATAATGCTTTCTGTATGGAACATACCGAAGAGTCTTTCCCAGGAAAAGAACAGCATCTTATCACAAAAATATTCCTTCTCATACGACAGTCTCAGTTTCTCAGCATTTCTTGACTCTATCTCGGCCGACTTTGACATTTCCTTTTCGTATGATGCCTCTGTTATTGATGGGGACAGTATTATCTTTGCCGTAGCAGACTCGGTTTATCTGGATAAATTTCTATTGAAATATCTGAAAAATGATCAATTCCGGGTACATGAAATGGAAAAACAGATTATAATTTCATTTGAGCCTGCACGTCTGCCAAAGCAATCTGTTCATATCGAAGGAATGGTAATTGATTCACTGGAACGGGAACCGATGGCAATGGTCAATATCGGAGTGGAGGGTAAAACCATCGGAACAGCCACCAACAGTGAAGGACGGTTCAGCATATATTTGCCACCCGGCTACATTGGTGAAAAACTGGTGTTTTCCAATCTCGGGTATTTAAGAAAATATATCACCATACCGCCCAATGATACACTGGTCACCGTGGCACTTCAGGAAACCTCCGTCCAACTGCCGGAAGTTCTGGTAAGATATGTAAAGGCCGACCGTATTATGGAAGAAGTTGTCAGGCGAAAACCTTTTAATTACGCTTCCGAACCGCTCATTCTGACAGCTTTTTTCAGGGAGAGCATACAACAGGATGGCGTATATGTGGATGTTTCAGAAGCCGTGATTGAAATCTACAAGCCTCCCTATTCCCGTAATTACGCGCTTGAGAGAGTTCGATTCGTTAAAGGCAGGAAAGGGAAAGCCGAAGGTGATATGGAAGTGATCAACTTCAAACTCCAGGGCGGCCCTTTGCTGTTTAGCCGCGTGGATATTGTAAGACAAGGTGGATTTCTGCCCGACCAGGAAGGTAGTTCAAAATATGAATATTCATTCAAAAGGATGGACTATGAACAGGGGCGTAATGTCTTTGTAGTTGGTTTCGAGCCGATTAACGACACCGGTGAATTATTGTATGAAGGAGAAATAAGAGTTGATGAAGAAACTTTTGCAATCGTCAGTGCAGATTTTGAGATGACCCGGAAAACCATCCGCAAAAGCAGAGAATATCTGATTAGAAGGGACAGCAGACGATACCGCACACGTCCTTTCTTCGCCCGGTATCATATTGACTACCGGCCATGGAAAGACAAATGGGTGCTGAATAGTGTGAAAGGAGAAGTAAGTATGAAGATTATTGATCGTGAAAAAAAAGTGAGAACGGTTTTCAATACCGTCTCCGAAATGCTGATTACCGACTTACGTCCCGGCGAAAGAAAGGAACTCAGATGGTCTGAAGCCTTCAGGGAAGATTATATCCTTTCCGATCAGATAGAAACTTACGATCCCGATTTTTGGTCACGATACAATATCATAAGCCCGGATGAATCGATTGAAAAAATATTCAGAAAGGATAATCCCGAAGAAAACAGGCAGGAAAAATGAACAAAGCCGGAAAACTCCTCTTAAGTCAAGCTTACCGGCCAGTTCATTGGTAAGTGTTGTTTTAAAACCAAATTAACTGTCTGGAATTGAATTATGCATCTACGCCTTTTAAACGAAACACCGTATTAAATCCGATCGGATAAAAAGTTAACAAGAAGCACCGATCGGACGTAACCTCATTGTTGGAAATTCAAAAAAATGCAACCCTTACGTGTTTATGCACAATGTTGTTGAAGATAATTAATTGTTGAACCAACAGAGTTCAACTTTGGCAACTCTTCATTCTTTACCTCAACCTTAAAACGCGTCTCGAGGTAAAAAAGAAAACATGCCATGTCCACATCGTCCATGAACAAATCATCTTTTAAGGAGGCCCTTTCATCTATCACATCCCGGGGAATACCTGTCTGCCTGAAAACCTTGTAAAGATTTCTTCTGATCTCTTTTGCATCCATATAACAACATCTCTTTTGGTTGATTTAATAATATGACAACCGAAAGAGAAAAAACACGTATGGCAAACTCAGATTTTTTTCTCAGATGGTCAAAGACATCTTTCGCTCTTCCATCATTTTTCGGATATTGATCAATGCATAGCGCATTCTGCCAAGAGCAGTATTGATACTGACGTTGGTTTCTTCCGCAATTTCTTTGAAGGAGAGCCCGAAATAGTGACGGAGCTTAATGACTTCTTTCTGGGAATCGGGGAGCATTTCTACCAGGGAAGCAACCTCAGACAATAACTGTTCGTATACCATTTTGTCTTCAATGGTGTGGTCCGAGAACCTTGTGTGATTAAAAAGATCATACGAATACTGGTCATTGGATATCATTTGCTGGTTTTTCTGTTTACGAAAATAATCAATGACCAGGTTGTGAGCAATGCGCATTACCCAGGATGTAAAACGGCCGTTTTCGGCGTACTTGCCTGACCTAAGTGAATGGATCACCTTTACAAACACATCCTGAAATATGTCCTCCGCCAGGTCGCGATGGCGAACCATTAAAAAAATGAATGAATAAATTCTCTGATGGTGCCGGTCAATTAATAAATCAATACACCGGGTATCGCCTGAGATAAACTTTTTTACAAGCTCTTCATCAGACAGTATTTTCAAATCTGTCATAATCAATAATTTAGAATTAGCTTGTAAAAACTGTTCAATAGGCTTTTCGTTTGAAGGTTAATAATCAGGATAAAATACATCGCCGAAATAACAAAAAAAAACACAAATCTCCAAACGTTAAATTTTTTTGTTGATTTGTTTAATTTGGCGATTAATTTCTTTTACGAGTTTTTCTTTAAATTTGTTATAGTTTGTTGCTTTTTCTTTAAACGCTTTTTCGGTTTTTTGTGCAAGATCGTAAAGCCCCGTAGCTTCCATTGTACCCACAATACCTTTCAGAGAGTGAAGCATCCGTGCAACTTCCTCGTCATCTCCTTTTTCCGACAATTGATTAATTTTCTTCTCAAAATCAGAATAATCATGACAAAAACCTTTCAGCAGTCTCCTATATAAATCGGAACGCCCGCCCATACGACGGATACCAGCCTGAACATCCAATCCTTCAATTTTAGGAAATTTGTACTCCCGTCCTTTTTCCGAATGAGTCAGGGTCTTTCCTGAATCCTCCGGTTCTCCGAAAACCAACCGGTAAATAACCCTGAAAAGATCATCGGGATCAATGGGTTTACCCACCAGCCCGGTCATTCCGGCCTGAAGACATTGTGATTCCACGTCGCCAAGCGCTTCTGCTGTCATGGCAACCACCGGCACTTCCTCCCATCCTTCTATTCTTTTAATCCGGCGTGTTGCTGTATATCCGTTCATTCCGGGCATGTGAATATCCATCAAAATAATATCATAAGGACATTTCCCCTTGTGCTGTCCGGCCAGGTCTAAGGCATCCTGACCGCTGGCAACAACATCGGTTTTAATATTTGCCATGGCCAGTAATTCAACAGTCACTTGACGATTGGTATCATTATCTTCAACCATTAATAGTTTCAGCGGTCTCTCGTTAACAAGATAGTCACGGTAATTTCCGGTTTTCTGACCTGCTGATTGTTCGGCCATATCAATACCGCCCATGGCATCCATTAATGCGTCAAAAAGTATTGAATAATTGACAGGTTTATGCATTACCACATAAGAAAGACCGGCGCCCTCCCATTGTCTTTGAAACGCTTCTTCATGGAAAGGAGATGACATGATGATCAGGTGTTCAAAACGATCGTTATATTTTTTCAAATCTTTAACAACCTGCTTACTGTTATTCTCTATCAAAAGCCAATCTATAAACAACAACCAAAGAGGGTCATCGGGGCTAATCTCATTTAGTTTGCTAACAAGAGTACTGTAGGAACAGGTTTGCAACACTTTAAAACCAAAGTCACAAAGCATTCCCTTAATGCTCGCCGCTGTTTTGGAGTTGTGGCAGGCAATCATTGCATCATCTCCGGCTACTTCGAAGGCATGCCGCATCTGGTCTTTTTTCTGGATAAGTTGCCGGTCAATGGTGGCGGTGAAAAAGAATGTACTCCCTTTACCATATTCACTTTCTACCCATATTTCGCCATTCATCATCTGCGTAATCCGCTTACAGATGGCAAGTCCCAACCCGGAACCGCCGTATTTTCGTGTGGTAGAAACATCTGCCTGGGAAAAGGCTTTGAACAGGTTATTCTTCTGCTCCTCCTTTAATCCTATTCCTGTATCTTCAACCGCAAAAAGTAATTCGGTTTTTTCACTCCTTGTTGACTTCACCCTGATCTTAACATTGACATATCCCTTGTCGGTAAATTTCACGGCATTGTTTACAAGATTTACCAGCACCTGTTCGAGTCTCAAGGGATCGCCGACCAGACTTAAAGGTACATCAGGTGCAATGTCAAAAACCAGTTCAAGACCTTTCTCATTGGCTTTGAAAAGCACCATATCGGCCAGATTCTGAAGCACCTGTTCAAGATCAAAATCAATATATTCAAGTTCAAGCCGGCCTGCCTCAATTTTTGAGAAGTCGAGAATATCGTTGATAATTCCCAATAATGAACGTGAAGAAGACTGAATACGTTTGAGATAATCGTTCTGTTCCTGCGTTCCCGACTTTTCGAGTGCCAGGTGAGTCCAGCCGATAATGGCATTGAGCGGTGTACGTATCTCGTGACTCATCCTTGCCAGGAAATCACTTTTTGCCCGGGTAGCAGCTTCGGCTGCCTCTTTGGCCTTTTGTAATTCCCTGCCACTTTCATAACGGGCAATCATCAGTCCCATGGTTGCTGCAAATGCCTTGAAAAATGTTTTTAGTGAATCGCTCCAGCCACCCGATTTGAATTCCATGGCAAACCCAATAAATCCCCAGAACACATCGTGAACAAAAACAGGTACGAGCAGCATCGATGAAGCACCCATTTTATGAAGAAAGGATTTTTCACGTGGCGAAGCGGTATTTGATGCAATTTCCAGTTCTTTTTGCCCGCTTAACCTGAAATACCAGCCGGGATTAATGTTTTCGTATGAGAGATCAACCATATCATCACGGCGAACGGGCTCTACTGATGAACGTTCCCACTCAACAAAATGCTTAAAAAGAAGTTGGCCCGGCTCATTACGGTAATTCCTGAATGCAAAAGCCCGGTCAACTCCGGCTCCAGCCCCCAAAATCCTGAGAGCTCGCTGAAGGGCTTCTTTAAAGTTTGAACTTGCGATGAGTTCTTTTAATGCTTCGGAAACACCCTCCAAAAGACGGTCGCGCACCATAATCTCATTGACAGCTTCTTTCTGGGCCGTTGTATCTATTATAACCCCTTGAAAAGTGGTCTCACCGGTTATTTTATCGGTTACCGGAAGCCCTTTCTCATAAACCCATTTACGGTTTCCAGCCAGATCGCGGATGCGATATTCCATCTCAAATGATCGATGACTCCGAATGGCTTTGTTGAGCGTTTCCATCACTTTTGGAACATCTTCCTTCTCAATAAACGGAACAATAGATTGCCCTTCCTGGATAAAGGCGTTAATTCCCAAACCAATTATTTTCTCAACACCTCCGCTAATAAAGAGCATGGTACGCTTGTTATCGTTTCGGCAATGATAAACGATGCCCGGCACATTGGTGACGATGTTACGATAATTTTCCCGGCTGCGTTCCAGATCACGCAAAGCCTGGCGAAGCTCGGTAATATCGGTTGAAACACCACAAACCGACGTGATCTTCCCGTCACGATCCCTGATGGGAAACTTATTGGAAAGGAAAATACGGCGCGAATTTCCCGATGGAAAGAACTCTTCTTTCTGAATGGAACGGCCTGCTCTTAGGACTTCTTCGTCATTTTTTCGCTGCAAGGCAGCAATATCTTCAGGGAAAATCTCACCGTCCGTGTGGCCAATCAATCGATGGGCCTCGAGCCCGAGTGTCTCCTCCATGGGCTGATTAATCAGGGTGTAATGCCCCTCCAGGTCTTTTACATATATGAGTGAAGAACTGTTGTTTATGATATCATTCAATAATTGCCGGTTGGTTTGAAGCTGCCGGTTGGCGTGTTCACGAGTCTCCTCATCGTGTCTGATTTTCCTGTAAAAAATAACAGCCAGCCATACCCCCCCAATAATGGCAAGAGACATAAAGACCCAAAGGGCCACAAAACCAATAATAACCCAGCGTTCCATGGCATTAGTCTGATAATGGCTCGCCTGCTCCCCGGCACGTTGAATGCTCCGGGAACTCTGATCCATTAACTCTTGTGCTCTTCCGATATTCTCAAGTGCACTTACCAGCTCACGCATCTCGGTTTGATAGGCGGCAAGGCTACGACGCATGCGCAGCAAAGGCCTATACGATGAAGAATTGGGTGGAACAACTCCCTCGGGAGGTATCAGACTTAAAATCCTTTTAAAGACAGCATCCACAGTCTCCGGGGAAATCTTATCTTCCGGGTAATTCCACAACTGTTTCTCAATTTCCTTCAGGTGAAGCAATTGAAACATAAGGTCATTGTACAACTCAGATTCTTCACGCCCGCTTCCCGCCGATTTTTTGTCCCATGTCAGCCGACGGGGAAACGGTTCTCTTGCCGCAGCAAAAACATCCTGAAAAAGAGAATCCATCTGTTGTTCCGCTTCACTGCGCTGTTCTTTCAATTCCATGACCAAAAGCCAGTATTCCTTATATTTTTCCAGCCAGCTATCAATGGAAGCCAGTTCATCCCGGCTTTCACTATTAAGCTGACTTTGGCGGGCATCCTGAAGGAGATTCTCTATTTCATGAGTGAGGCTGTCAACAACCAACGTGGTAGTGGTGTCACTTTTAAGCGTCAGGTTTCCAGCCTGAATCCGGGAAATATATATCTGATTTAAGAGTTGATTAACCTTTTCAGTGCTTCTTACCCAGTCTTTCAAACGGGAAATTCCCAACAGACTCGCACCCGCAACGAATACCAACAAAAACAGATTGATAAGATATCCGCCAAGTACTTTCTGACTGATGGAACCATTCGACTTAAAAAGATTTATTATTTTTTTGAGCATATAACACCCGATCAGGTTTCTTTAACAATACAAAAATGGGAAATTTTCATTAACTTATCTCCCGCCTTTAATATTTAATTTATGAGTCCACTCTTAAAAGTCTCTTTTACGAGCAGACTCATTTATGATGATTACTTGTTTAATTGAGTGCAGTATAAAAAGCGTTCAAACTGCTGATTTTTACCATTTTTACCCCTGACCCCTAAAGGGGAACTGCTAAAAAATCAGCAGTTTGAAAAAGTTCCCTTTAGGGGATTTAGGGGTCAAAAGGCTTTTTAGACTGCACTCATAATTTTTTCTTCCAAATTTCGTTTTTAATATGTTCCCTGAAACTTCTTAATTCTAAAAACTTTTTAACAACTGCGCTTATGGACAGTATTTCTACAATGGATATAGATTTTATTATATCAAAGAGCCTCTATTTACAGAGTTTATTGATGAAACTACCCGAACCTAAAATGAAAGATATTCTTGTGTCGCCACGAAAGGAATTCATTGAAACGCTTAAGTTGCGTCTGCACAAAGAATGCAACAGACAGAATTAAGCAGAACACAGAAACCTTTCAGGCTTCACCCTGTTTAGTATCTTCCCATAAAGGACCATTTACTGTGTTACGCTTGTCCAAAAATAACTCATTTATGAAACGAGCATGGCAAAAATTGTCATAATAAATCATTAGATTGTTAGCTAATGTAATAAAACTTATAACATTCTGACAACTTTAACAATTCTAACAGCCGTAACAATTAATTAAATGTAAGAAGAAACGAGCATGACAAGGTTTTGTCACAAAAGAACATGTATCAAAACCCAATCATGCGAGTTCCATCCGAGCTTAATAAATGAATTTTATACGGATGAAAAGTAAACTCCGTATTTTCGGACTTCGCAAGCCTTGTAAATGACACTCTCTGAACAGACACATGATTTGTTACAACTTTTTCCCACTTTACAGACGGGCATTATTTAAGAAGAACGATATGTAATGGAAGGCATGGAACATGGGGCCGGAAGGTTAGAAACAAACCTGGCGGAAGCAGAAAATAGTTAGCTAAAAGTAAAAGTTTCAGAAGGGCTTAGTAATCTACATCTGTATTTTGTCTGACCATATTTTTGGTGGACAACAACCCGCAGGCGGCAAAAATATCTTCTCCCCTTGAACGGCGAATGGTGGTGATCAGTCCCTTTTTATTGAGCTGATCGGCAAACCATTTCATTTTTGAATCCGAAGCCCCCCGTAACGGAGAATCCGGAATGGGATGGAACCGTATCAGGTTGATTCGACAGCGGAGGCCGTTTAGAAGTTTTGTTAACCCTCTGATATGTGCCGGGGTATCATTTACCCCGTCGAACATGATATACTCGAAAGAGATACGGCGCTGACGACCAAAATCGTATTCCCGAAGCGTTTCGATAATGGTTTCGATCGGATAGACTTGTTCGACCGGCATAAGTTGTCGCCGTTCTTCATTGAAAGGTGTATGCAGACTGATGGCCAGGTGTGCCTCACTCTCCTCTATGAAACGCCGCATGGCCGGTTCAATACCTATGGTCGAAACATTTATCCTCCGGGGGCTCCAGGCCAGCCCCCAGTCGGAGGTAAATATTTCCAGACTTTTCAGAACATTGTCGATATTATCCATGGGTTCTCCCATTCCCATATAAACCACGTTGGTCAATAATTCAGTTTCTGGCAGACTCAACACCTGGTTTACAATTTCACCGGCTGACAATTGTCCCTGAAAACCCTGTTTCCCAGTCATACAGAAAAGACATCCCATTTTACAACCAACCTGCGACGAAACACAGAGAGTATGACGGTCATCTTCAGGGATATAAGCCGATTCTATGAACAAACCTTTATGTGCCGGATAAAGGTATTTCCTGGTACCATCCGCAGAAACCTGCACTTTGGAAGGCTCAACCCGTCCTACTTCATATTTTTCTTTCAGCCTGGCTCGCCCGTTTTTTGAGAGATTGGTCATCTGATCGATATCGGTCACTCTCTTCTGGTAGAGCCACTGAGCTATTTGTCTGGCAGCAAAAGCAGGAAGACTGCTTTCTGAGGCGATGATCTTCAGCTCATTTAATGTTTTTCCAAAGAGTGGTTCCATAGACAGGCATTATTTCACAAAAGTGTCGAGACCGATATAGCCCTCGAGCGATTTCAGGTAATCGGCAGATTTAAAATGTTTTATATTTGTTTCTGCCAGTTCAATACTGGCTTTAACTTTTCGCACGACATCTTCTTCAAGATTGGGCCATTTATTCAGATATTCCCGTAAGTATTTCAGGTGCTTCTGCCACAGGGTGATATCACCGAGCTGTTTGTTCGTAAGGCGTTCATGGTACCAATCGCTGGCAAGCATATTATCGCGATCAAACAACCGGCGAATGTCGGGGTCTTCAATGCCTTTACCGTTGTAGTTGCCATAGGCCATAATATGGAGAACAGCTTTAAGCGGAGGCACGGCGCCCTCAATGCTTCCATCTTTAAAATAGCTTTCGGCCACCCATTGCTGTGCTTCTACAATGTTGTTAATACCATCCACAAAAACATCCAAATCCTGAGTTTCGGGCTTCAGCATTTCATCATTGAAAACGGAATCGGGATTTTCGAAAATTCTGCCTAAAAATGTTCTGGCAAATTTTGCTGTGATCCTGTAACCCAGTCTTGACGCAAGAACTTTTTGTCCGTTGTATTCAAAGTCCTCCAGTTTTTCCAGGTAACCATGCTCCATCAGAAATTCCGGCTGTGTCTCTTCAGAATGGAGGCGACTCCATATTTCAGGTACCAGCAGGCTGATATCGTGGTCGACCCGATAGTGAGGGCCAATATAACCTGCTGCGGAAGTAAATCCCGGATAACCGGTAAGAATAAAAGAAACCAGAGCATTGTTCAGGTCAGTAATCGGACTTAATGCATTAAACGGACCTTTGGTGAGTGCTCCTTCAGAGCCGGCTCCGGTGGTTGAAGGGGATTTACCGGTGAGACTGCAGATGAAGTCCATGAACAGTTCGGGTAGTTCCTGATAATGAATGGGATTATAAACTGCAAGCGGACGTATGCCTGGTTGAGGAGGATTATTTCGACGTCCGGCCAGCACAGCATTTACCGGATACAATACCGGCTTATCAAGAGGTATTTTCCGGAACAGGCGCGTACCCATCTCTGCAATATAATTATCACGTTGCTTGATAAGTCCCGGGCGGTTTTGGAGGTAGCGAACATTGGCCGATGGCTTCCCGTCAATAATACGGGGATGAGATGATGAAACAAAATAGGTACAATCCTTTTTCTTCACCACATCTTTGATCAGCTCTTTCATCGGCTTGGTATACTTATCAAACTCAATGGCATTATCCATTATTTCCCTGGCATCCTGCACCGTCAGCGGTTCAAAGTTTGAAATGAAGGTATTTGGCGTTGCAAGGTCTGCTTCTGCCTGTTTGTCGTATCCCCGGTGAATGGCTTCGTCGGGTCTCTGGAAAAACCTGAATTCGCAGTTATAGGTAAACTTGGCAGCCGGATAATGAAAATCAGGAGAAAGGTATTCCAACCGTGATACAGGAACAACTGTTGAAGCTGTTATATCATCTTCCATCTGTAACTTATCTGAAGCGATGTAATCCTGTCTCAATTTGAATGTTCGCCAGGCTCCTTCATTGGTAAGGCCGACCCTCAGATAACTTGCAACCAACTTTCGGTCTTTGAATTTAAGTTCATTACCATAACGGCCATCAATGATATCAACGGAGAAATATTTTCTCCATTCGTCGCCCCACTCCTGTTTGTAAAACCGTTTAACGAGGTATACCAATCCCTTGATATGATGCGGGATGCTTCGCAACCATTCATTGTATTCAGGCTTATAGCGATTAGGGGCAGGTGTCAGCAACTTAATAACCGACCCCAGCGAACGTTTGGGACTCAGGATGGGACGGTTGCGGTCGGTTTTGACATGATCCAGATAGACATCCGAATAATCTTTATTGATGATCTCTTCTACTTTTTTGAAATCATTTTCAAAGTCGGCCGTAAAAAAAGGCCCGTAGATTATGGCATCTTCGATGGACTTGGATATTTCGGATTTTCCACCTCCGGAAACCGTACATGGTTTGTGACAAAAGGTTCCTTCGGCAACAGAACCAATCAGCCGCCACGAAGGCACATAAGGATTCTTATCCATTCTTACCTTATAACCTGCAGGCAAGATGTAAGTATTTTCAGGATTAAGCCTGATGCATTGTTCCTTATTATCCCTGAACCATTTGACCTTTTGTTCTATCAGGCTGAATGCAGCATTTTCGGGTACATAGATGATATCTTTATACTTTTTGTCAACGGCGTATCCTTCGGGTTTTACCTCCATAATATCGCCGTACAATTTTATCATTTTGTCAAATGTAAGTTCATTTCCGGCAAACTGATTACGATCGGAAAACTCATCCCCCAGATTATATGTAGGAAATGCAATGGCACCACCGGCATGTTCTTCTTCCACATTTCCAAGAAGATTAGCCGCGTAGCCAATCTGGGTTTTTACTTCTTTTTTGGAATAACCATAATAATTATCGGCTATAATCGTCACGATGACACCTTCGGCAGTACGTGCCGTTATTTTGAATGCTCCCCCGTCATTATAAAGTTCATTCTCATTTTCCCAACACATGCCGTCACGTTTTTGCCTTTCCGTTGCTTCGCTCACATGCGGCAGTCCCACTTCTTTTTTCTTCAATTTGGCAAGATGGGGGGCAAGAATAACACAACCGGTATGGCCTGTCCATCCTTCCACATCCAGAGCCGAATCATTTTCAGGCAAATACGGGTCTCCGGCATTACCGAAAATTGATTCCACAAAATCAAGATTACTCACAAGATTTCCGGGCGCAAAAAAACGAATCTCCATTCTCTTTTCTTTACACCCCTCTTTAATGCAGGGTTCAACCACGGGCTTCAAAAGTAGCGAAACAAAAGTAGCTGCTTTTTGCTTCTGTGTTGATGTGAAAGGAAGTTGAAGCAATTCGCGGGGTGGTTGCAACGCTGCTTCCAAAAGTTTTGCAAAAGCAATTTTGGGGACTGCCTTTTTATCATTCGGAATCGGTAAACCTCCTTCTGCGATGTGAAAAACCCCCTTCGTGGTTCGTCTGTCACTTTTAGGATTATTAAGTATTCCCTGTTTCAGACGATAACTTTTTATGATATCCGATTCAAACTCCGGTTTGTCCGGTGGAAGCGACAAAGCTCTTGCCACACCATGGTAATCCACGATGAACGTACTGGCAGGAAGCCTGATATCCATTTTATCTTTGTAATCGGCCAGATAATTGTCCAGAAAATTCTGGATGCGCTGATCCGCCGGACACAGATATGAAGTGAGTAATCGGTTTTTCTCTTTGTAATTCTTTATCAGGTCGTTGGCCAGCTCAAGAAAAGCCATTCTTGATGCCGACCTGTAATATGGCTGTCCCATAGCGGCCAGCTTGAGATTGATGTACTCAATAATCCGCTTAGGCTTGGGAATTTCGTTGGTCCCTTTTTCACTAAAACCGAATGATTTTTTAAGATCCATATCGTTGATGTTTTGTTGTTTTACCCCAATAATTTAATGCTTTCCCGGCAATTATTCAATACCTTGTACCTGGCCAGATATTAATAAATTGTTAGATTTTTAGATGTAAAATGTAAGATACATCCTATAATGCTGAAAATATGAATTTTAAGCTAAAAAACTTGATACATAAATAATTGTTCTTAACCTGCTTTACTCAACTATTTAGTGCGCGTCTATAAAGTCATGAAAGTTTCTTACTTTAATGTGTCAGTTCAGAAAGTGCCGGTTGCAAGGCTTGCGAAGCCGCCAAAAACGGAGTTTACTTTTCGTAAATGAGTATTTTGGCGGCAAGCGTAACACAGCAAATGGTACTTTATGGACAGACACTATTTAACGGACTATTTCGCAAAGTAATCCCCGATAAAGCAACAGATTCTAAAAAACACACGGCCAAAGAAAATGTTGCGAAATAGAAAATCAAAAATATATCTCCGAAACTATATTGTCATACGCAACTCCCTTACTCAGAAGAATATCGCGAACTTCAACCACCATATTTGCATTACCACAAAGATAATATTTTCTGTCTTTAGGTAAATTCTCCTGCTCAGCCAACCATACTGTAAGCCTTCCGTTGTTTATTCCGGGAGCGTTTTCACGGGTGGCAAAACGAAGATAGTTTCCCCCCATTTTATTGAGAAACAGACCGGAAAACCAGAATTCACCAGATGTTCGGGCACCGTGAATTAACTTTTTGTTAACATGCATCCCGGATTCCGTCATACTGATAAAGGGAGCAATCCCTGTCCCCGTGGCTATCCACCATGCCGGGTCACCTGAACCCAGAAACCGCCCGAATGGTTGAGACATTAGCAGCTGGTCACCAAATTCAAGCTTTGCCATCCGGGGAGTAAAGAGACCATCGGGATTAATATCAAAAAGTATCCGGATATGATCACTTTCGACGCCACTGGCAATGCTGTACAGTCGCGGCTCCTCACTCCGGTTTAAAGCAACGGCAATAACCTGCCCGGGCGTGAAGTCGAACCTTCGTTCGGTCTCCAGCGTAAAGACCCCGGGAGCAATTTCGCTTTTGTCCGTGACCTTAACAGGAAAAAGTTCTTTTTGCATTCGCCTGACCATATAAAAAAATTATTCATCCGTATAAAATTAGTCTAAGTTATTGGTCTGATGCAACTTATTATGTTTTAATTGATTTTAGATTCTTCGCTCCGCTCAGAATGACAGACTGTCTAATGTCATTCTGAGGAGGTAACGACGAAGAATCTGTTCCCTGTTTTTGGTTTCTTAGATGATTAGAAGTTAATTATACATGTTCTTTTGTGGCAAAACGTTGCCATGCTCGTTTCATCCGTATAAAATAAGTCTAAGTCATTGGCCTGATGGAATTCGAATGAAAGATTTATACATATTCTTATTTTGTAGGAACCCTTGCCACGCTGGTTTTACCCGGTTCTTCCCCTTCTTTTTCGGTTTTTCCGTCGAAAGCACTTTCGGCATCATAGGGAAAAACATCCATCAGGGGGCTTTCGGTAATGCTTAGAACCTGAAAATCGACAACCATATCGGAAAGCCCCTTCATAAGGTGGTCGTATGCATCGCGCACATTATCTGCCATTACCAGCATTTGACTGGTCACCTTTTTTTCTTTTCCGGCATTCTCATCGATTGCCAAATGGCTAACCTTGCATTTATACCAACGATCGCCGGGAAAATCGGGAAACAGATCGCTGTAATCGGCCTTACGAATATTGGTAACCTGAAACTCACCTCTTATCATGGCCTGCATTTCCTCATGTATACGACTTTCGGCCTCAGTAAAGGAAACAGCGTCTACCAGATATGGTTCAGTTACTTTTTTCTCTTTACCGGTGTTCTCATCTACTTTTACGTATTTTACTCTGCATTCAAACCAGGTGTGCATCATTTTAGTCTGTACATTTTTGAAGTGAAAAAATATTTTGACTGGCAAAGGTAAAGAAATTTAAAGTTGAACCGTACCCGTCGAAACGAAAATGGCAGGATTGTCCGCAATAAGGATAAGTATAAATGAGTGCGGTATAAAAGCCAACCTCATGGTTATTCATAAAAATTTCTTTCAAACGCAGTGTATTCCTTTCTCTTAAAGAGCCTTCTCTTAATAAAGGCGTTGAGAAATCCCAAACCATAGCCGAACAACTGAATAAAAGCGGCAGGAACAGCCAGGAAAGCAGCTTTTAGGTGTTTGAGAGAGAAAAGTGCATCGAAGAAAAAAACAAAAAGCGGAACCAGTATAACAAAAAGGAAAAAGGGAAAAAACACCGAAAGAAGTAATGAGAGTGAAAAACCAACGACAAAAATTGAAGGAAGAATGTGTACAATTTTTGTCGTACCCGGATGACGTTCTTCCAGGTTAATTCTTGCAATGCCGGAATTAAAAACCTGTTTGAAAAACGAACGGAAATTATTACGTCGCTTGTGCCATATCCAGGCCTCGCGAAGCAGCGCGGTTTTGTACCCGGCCTCAAGCAGACGCATACTAAAATCCAGGTCTTCTCCGAAACGCATATTCGTAAATCCTTTAACAGCCTGAAACACCTCATTCCTGACGCCCAGGTTAAAGCTACGCGGATAAAACTTATCAGCCTTTTCTTTTCCTCCCCTGATTCCGCCGGTAGTCACCACACTACTCATCGCATGTCCAATGGCTTTTTGAATGGCATTAAAATCAGAATGCGGACGATCAGGCCCTCCAAAACAGTCAAAATCAGCATCTTTAACTAAAGAAGCAATCTTCTCAGTATAATCGGGTGGAAGCAGGCAATCTGAATCCAAAAAAACCAGCCATTGACCAATCGCCTCGGCGGCACCTGTATTTCGGGCAGGCCCGGGGCCGGCATTCTCCTGAAGAATATAGCGGATGGGCAACGTTTCTGACCAGTCGTCAACAATGATCTGTGACGACAAGGTGGACCCGTCCTCTACGATTATGATCTCAAAATCTTTTAGTTTCTGACGGGAAAACGATTCGAGCAATTCATCAATCTCCCGGGGTCTGTTGAAAACAGGTATAATGAAAGAAAATAATGGCATTGACGACTGTTTTGCTCAAATATAGGAAATCTTCCCGACAGTTTCACCCACCAGTAAATTACCTTTTAAAACAGGAACAATATTTGTTTGGTCAGGAGTGTGACAAAACCCGATGACATCATCAAGGCCATTTTTAGCAAGACGCTGCTTTTGAGCAGCTTTCAGGACGTAACGATAAACGTCGGGTTGTGCGGATTCCCAAAGATCGAGAGAAGCATGCACAGAATCGCAAATGGTGAAAAATTCACCCGAATCCAGCAATTTTTTAGACAAAGCCCCTGCAAAAAGTGAATCTTCAAGACTAAATTTATTTTTCCAGGCGGCACAAAGAATCACTACATCCCGTCCTTTCATGAGTAACCACTGCGAGAGGGCCGATAAATTAAGATACGAACCAATAGCTACCGCATGCGCCTTAGCAGCTTTATGAATTGCACTGGTTCCATTGGTGGTGCTGTAAACAATATCGTGCTGTTGCACGCGATCAGATGTGAAATTAAACGGTGAATTCCCGAAATCTGCAAAATCCAAAATCAAACCATCCCGTTCAGCTGCCACCAGGTGTCCCTTAGTTTTCCACTCGCGCGCCTCTTCCAGACTTCCGACAGGAATAATATGCCGAGCTCCGTTCATAAAGGCTGTACAAATAGCAGAAGTTGCTCTTAAAATATCAACGACAACCACTACTGCATCAGAATGATGAAACAGTTCGTACAACGCAGGGGAAAAACAAACCTCCAAATTATGTTTCATTAATTAACAGATTATTAGGGTGTTAAGTTGTTAGGTTGTTAGGTTGTTAGGTTCAAGACTTAAAATGTTTAAAGATTCGAGGTATTTGCCATTGCCCAATAGATGGTACTTTATGGACAGCCACTAAATTATTTCAGATTAACAAAAGGGGGTTTTACCACCCTGGCTTTCAAATCCCGGTTTCGTATTCTTATGAAAATCTCAGTATCCACTTCCCAAAAGCCCTTTTTCAGGTACCCCATACCTATACCTTTTTTTAATATAGGTGACATAGTTCCTGACGTTACTTCTCCGATAATATTTCCTGAGCGGTCCACGATTTCATAATCTTTGCGGGGTATTCCCCTGTCCTCGAGGACAAAACCTTTCAGACGCTTTTGAACGCCTTCCTTCTTTTGCTTTTCAAGAATGGGCCGGGAAATAAAATCGTTGCCATCCACAAATTTCGTAATCCAACCCAGTCCGGCTTCAATAGGAGATGTGGAATCATTAAGATCGTTGCCATACAATGCAAGTCCCGCTTCCAGTCGAAGCGTATCCCGTGCACCGAGCCCTGCCGGCAGCATACCTTTGTCTGCGCCTTCATTCATCAGCGCTTCCCAAACTTTTGGCGCATCCTCATTATAGATATATAGTTCGAACCCGCCTGATCCGGTATATCCGGTATTTGAGATAATGACATTTTCTATGCCGGCAAAATCGCCCACTTTAAAAGCATAGAAAGGAATTGATGCCAGATCAACGGAAGTCAGCGGTTGCATTATCCCGGCAGCCCTGGGCCCCTGAACGGCAATCAATGAAATCCGGCTGCTTGCATTGTCCAATTCGGCTCCGGCTTGATTGTTTTCCATACACCATTCCCAGTCTTTCTGAATGTTTGCTGCATTAACAACCAGCATGTACTTTTCCTTTTCATAATGATAAACGATGAGATCATCAACTATTCCGCCTTTTTTATTGGGCATACATGAATATTGAGCTTTCCCGACAGGTAGTCCCGCAACATTATTAGAGGTGATGTATTGAATAAAATCAAAGGACCTGGGTCCTTTCACCCAGAATTCTCCCATGTGAGAAACATCAAACATTCCGGCTGCTTTCCGTACAGCTATATGCTCATTAGTAATACCTGTATACTCAACAGGCATTTCAAATCCGGCAAATGGCACCATTTTGGCTCCTAATTGCTTATGAATTTCATTTAAAGATGTCTTTTGCATCTTGAAAAATATTTATCGCAAAGTTACTCCGGATAGCCCGGAAAACAAAAACTTTGGCAGGATGAAACGTCAAAGAATAAACTATCAATGCAAATTTATATGAAAAAAAGAGAGGAAAAGAATGATAATTATTTGTAAATTTACGTTATTAGCATCAAGGCCATATTGTATTTCTCATTCTATGAGGTTGGTATAAAAAGCATGTTTTGTTAAAATCAAGGTGTTTTAAATTTTTGTACCGGAAAATAACCTGTTGTTAATGAGGATTTATCAGAATAAAAAATAAGTATAAGTCATGGGTCTGATAGAACTCGCATGATTGATTTTATACATCAACTTTTGTGACAAATCATGTCATGCTCGTTTCAAAAAATTTATAACAACAAAGAGTCTGGCAACAAAGATGCTTTTTAGACCGGGCTCATTCAATATTTTATTAAATTTGGGCATTTAAACCTGTCAAAAAACGTTTGCACTATGCCAAGCAAATATGAATGTATCAATTTAAGTTATCTTGAAAGCATTGCCGAAGGCGACAAAGATATTATTAAAGAACTAATTACAATTTTCTTAGACCAGATACCAGAGTTTACAGAAGGACTGGAAAACAGTTTTAAAGAAAAACGATGGCTCGACGTTGCCGCTATCGCGCATAAAGCTAAATCGTCGGTTATCTCGTTGGGAATGGAAGAACTTGGCAACCGTGACCTCAAAAATCTGGAACTGGTAGCCAAAGAACTTCATGTGAGAGACATCAGGAGCAAAGACAATCCGGAAACAAGAGAAGAAGAGGAAGCAGAGCAACTGGAAAAAAATCTTCAGGGATATGACAAAGAACACCAAAACTGGATAAAAGCCAATGCTTCACCGGAAACGGTAGCTTCCATTATTGATAAATTCAATACAACCATTAGGAAGGCAGAAGAAGAACTCAAATCAGAAATTAAGAAATAATGGATACACGACTTAAAGTAACCCGTCAAAACGATATGTTAATTGGCACCCTTGAAGATACCGACAGGCTGAACGCAACAATTGCCCCGGAGGTAAAAGCTCAGCTTAACAGTAATTTAAACAAGCCGGAGGTAAATTTTATTCTGAATCTTCAGAAAATAAAATTTATCGACAGTACAGGAATAGGAGTGCTAATTTCTGCCTTAAAAACTGCCCGCCAAAATAACGGTAATTTTTATCTCACCAACGTGAATAAAGAGGTTATGGATTTATTATCGTTAATGAAACTTGACAAGGTTTTTGACTTCTACGAAGGATAAGCAGTTGTCAGGCTGTCTAAAAAGTCCGTTTTTCTCTGTAAATCTCCGTGATGTGCTTCGTGCACCTCTGTGTTAGCAATTGAAACGAGCATGGCAAGGTTTGTCACAATAAGAATATGTATAAGCACCATTTAGCCTCTAATCATCAAAGAAACCAAAAACAGGGGACAGATTCTTCGTCGTTACCTCCTCAGAATGACAAGAGGCCCTTTGTCATTCTGACGAAGGGGAGAATCTAAAAA
This sequence comes from Anaerophaga thermohalophila DSM 12881, assembly GCF_000191885.1. GTDB lineage: Bacteria > Bacteroidota > Bacteroidia > Bacteroidales > Marinilabiliaceae > Anaerophaga > Anaerophaga thermohalophila. The sequence continues at coordinate 19,407 of NZ_AEWI01000049.1, read as the reverse complement.
AAGCAAACAGACTAAAATGTGATTTTTATTGATGTTAATAAAAAATAATTTGCGTTCATCTGCGTCAACTGTGGTGAACTCTCAACCTTAACTTCAATCTCAATCTTAATCTTAATCTCAACCTCAACCTTAACCTTAATCTCAACCTCAACCTTAGCTGTTTGTCATTCTGAGCGGAGCGAAGAATCTGACATCAATTAAAGTATTATAAATTGCATCAGACCAATAACTTAGACTAATTTTATACTAATGAAAACAATACTTGCCTCAGCAAGTATTGAATTCAGTTTTTTCCAAAGAATTACTTTTTAGACAGCCTCTTTTGCAAAATCCGGTACTAAAATTACATAATTTAAAACCTCTAACGAACTATCAAATTTCTAACCCGTCTGATTTTTAATTTCTGAATACCAGGTTTTCTCCATCAAAATCGACCAAAATGGGCTTTTCTTTGTCCACCTCATCGGCCAGCAATTTCTTCGACAGATCGTTCAGCACAAATCTTTGCATAGCCCTCTTGATGGGTCTTGCTCCAAAAAGTGGATCAAATCCGACATCGGCCAGATGATCAACCGCACTAGCGCTGATGCTGATTTCAACACCCTGTGCTTTCAGCAATTTAGCCACCTGAGCAAACTGCAATTTAACGATCTCCTTGATTTCGTCCCTGGTCAGAGGCTTAAACATTATAATATCGTCGATCCGGTTCAGAAACTCAGGCCGTATCGTTTGTTTCAACAGCGACATCACTTCATTGCGGGTCTTTTCGGCCACCTCGTCAGTAAAACCGTCCTTTCCGGCTTCTTCGTAGTTTTTCTGAATAAGGTGCGACCCCACGTTAGAAGTCATTATGATGATCGTATTTTTAAAATCAGCATGGCGACCTTTGTTGTCGGTCAATCGTCCGTCATCAAGCACCTGTAACAGGATATTGAAAACGTCGGGATGAGCTTTCTCAATTTCATCGAGCAACACCACGGAATAAGGTTTCCGGCGGACTGCTTCGGTCAGCTGTCCGCCTTCCTCATACCCCACATATCCGGGGGGAGCTCCAATCAGTCTTGAGACGGAATGCCGTTCCTGATATTCGGACATATCAATTCGTGTCATCAAGTCTTCATCGTCGAACAGGAACTCTGCCAAAGCTCTGGCAAGCTCAGTTTTTCCAACCCCTGTCATTCCGAGGAAAATAAACGAACCAATGGGTCGTCTGGCATCCTGCAATCCGGCACGGCTGCGTCGTACAGCGTCCGAAACTGCGGCAATGGCTTCGTCCTGCCCAATTACCCGTTTGTGCAACTCGTCTTCGAGTTTCAATAACTTCTGACGTTCGCTCTGCAACATCCGTGTTACCGGAATACCTGTCCACCGACTCACGACTTGTGCTACATCCTCAGCATCCACTTCCTCTTTGATCATTGCGCCTTCGGACTGACGTTCGGCCAGTTCTTTCTGCAGTTTTTCAATCGCCTCGTTGGCTTCTTTAATGCGTCCGTAACGCAGCTCTGCTACTTTTTCATAAAGTCCTTCCCGCTCAGCCTTTTCTGCTTCGAATTTATATTGTTCTATCTGTTCCTTGTTCTTCTGAATCCGATCAATAATATTTTTTTCTTCTTCCCAGCGCGCACGTAAAGAATCTCTTTCGCCTTTCAGCTCTGATATTGTTTTACTCAGCTCTTCTACCTTCTTCTTATCACCTTCACGGCGAATGGCTTCCCTTTCAATCTCGAGTTGCTTTATCCGGCGTTCAATTTCGTCAATTTCCTCCGGTACCGAATTCATTTCTATCCGCAATTTCGATGCAGCCTCATCGATAAGATCAATGGCTTTGTCAGGCAGGAATCTGTCAGTAATATACCGCTTTGACAGCTCTGCCGCTGCAATGATGGCTTCATCGCGTATCCGCACTTTATGGTGGCTTTCGTAACGTTCTTTCAGGCCGCGAAGGATGGATATCGCAGAAGCCAGATCGGGCTCATCGACCATAACAATCTGGAAACGACGCTCAAGGGCCTTGTCCTTTTCAAAATATTTCTGATACTCACCCAGCGTGGTAGCCCCAATGGCTCTCAATTCACCCCGTGCAAGAGCAGGTTTAAGAATATTGGCCGCATCCATGGCGCCTTCACTTTTTCCGGCTCCTACAAGGGTATGTATCTCATCAATGAACATAATGATTTCACCATCACTGCTCACCACCTCTTTCACTACGGCCTTTAACCGCTCTTCGAACTCACCTTTATATTTAGCTCCGGCAATCAGAGCTCCCATATCGAGCGAAAAAATACGCTTACTCTTCAGGTTTTCGGGAACATCACCATTGATAATCCTGTGCGCCAGTCCTTCGGCAATAGCCGTTTTACCTACTCCGGGCTCTCCGATTAAAATAGGGTTATTTTTTGTCCGGCGCGACAGTATCTGCAAAATTCTTCTGATTTCATCGTCACGGCCGATTACGGGATCCAGCTTGCCGGTACGGGCCATCTCGTTCAAATCTATGGCAAATCGTCCCAAAGCATTGTAAGTTTCTTCGGCCGACTGACTGTCGACTTTACTTCCCTTACGCAACTCTTCTATGGCCTGTTTAAGTCCTTTCTCTGTAACACCGGCATCCTTTAGCATTTTTGAAACCTGATCGCTGCTTTTCAAAATTCCCATCAGCAAGTGTTCGATGCTGGTGAACTGATCACCCATTTCCTTTGCAAAATTAATCGCTTTCTGAAGGCTGTCGTTGGCATCACGGCTCAGATACGGTTCACCTCCGCTTACTTTGGGATACGATTCTATCATCTTATTTAACACCGGTAAAACCTGCCCGGCTCCCATTTTATTAAACAGGAAACGGGTCACGTTTTCTTCAGTCTCAAATATTCCTTTCAGCAAGTGACCGTTTTCGATGGCCTGATGCTGATAACCTGCAGCAATTTGAAAGGCCTGCTGGATTGCTTCCTGAGCTTTTATTGTAAATTGGTTTAGATTCATAGTTATTCGTTTTATGTTTTTAAAGTATGAGTGCAGTATAAAAAGCCTTCAAACTGCTGATTTTTACCGTTTTTACCCCTCACCCCTAAAGGGGAACTGCTAAAAATCAGCAGTTTGAAAAAGTCCCCTTTTGGGGATTTAGGGGTCAAAAGGCTTTTTAGACTGCACTCAAGTATTACTTCAAGGTTCCTGCCATAAACTTTATACTGCTAAATTGACCGTTTTAAACGCCATAATATGCCATTTTTTCAGCCTGATTTATTTAAAAGCTTCATTATTACTCAATAGTTTGGCCCGATAAAACCAGACATCTCAGGGTATAGTATCAGACAAAAAATATGTATTTTAGCAACGACCCGGAAATAACAAGATATCACTATGCAATTTAACTGGCGCAAAATTAATCGTGTAATTCACCGCGATTTAGGCTACTTCTTTACAGGCATGATTATCATTTACGGCCTGTCGGGAATAGCTCTGAACCATATTGACGACTGGAATCCGAACTATATCATTGAAGTTCAGGAGAAAAAAATATCCCTTCCTGAACATTTTGATGAAAACAACCAGGCATCTGTGCTGGCCATTCTTGAACAATGCGGAGTTAATCAAGACTATAAAAATCATTATTCTCCTTCGCCGGGAATGATAAAAATTTTTCTGGAAAAAGGAAGTTCGGTGACAGTAGATACAGCAACGGGAATAGCAAATATTGAAATCATCCGGAAAAGACCGGTTTTTTATGAAGTCAACTTTTTACATTACAATCCCGGCAAACTTTGGACCTGGTTTTCTGATATTTTTGCGTTTTCGTTAATGATACTTGCCATCACGGGCCTTTTCATCCTCAAAGGGAAAAACGGAATCCGTGGAAGAGGCGCCTGGCTCTCAATAGCAGGAATTCTGATTTCAATCGCATTTTTGGTAATATACCTTTGACAACCAATGATTGAATATACCGGCCATTTTTCCATTTTTTGCGGACGATCTGAAAAAAGAATACGTCTTGTCATAATATTGTTGCTTTACTTTACTTTTTTATGCAATGCCCAGTCAACGGATACCACTATAATCATAAGAAATGATACGGTTATCAGGTTGATAAAGCCAGGGAACTTAAATATTGAAGAACCTCAGGAAGGGAAAAAACTGGAAGAAATACTGAAAGATCATTCTGAAAATAATTTTTTCTCGCGCAAGCTGCACGAGTGGCTCGTTAAGAGTAGTTTAAACAGTGATTCATTATCTCAAAATAAAAATTATCTTCAATTTTCAGGCAAAAGAATTGCCAATATTGACATCAGAAACATTCCTCCTTTCGGTGGTTCAGTAAACGATACAACAATAGTTGAAGACTCATGGCTGGTAAAAATGGGCAATACGCTAAGATTCGAAACAGCTCCGCAAATTGTTTTGAAAACTCTGACTTTTGAGGCAGGGCAAAGTCTTAGCCAGTCAGATATTACAGACAGCGAGCGGTTGTTGCGTTCCCTTTCATTTATTAACGACGCTAAGATAGTTGCCTGGCCTCATGCTAAAAATAATGATGTGGTAAATATAAGTGTGTACATACAAGACCGGTATCCTCATGCAGTATCCATCGGACGGGAAAACCAGCAACCTTCGGTATCGCTCATCAACAAAAACCTTTTTGGTCGCGGTATTTCTTTGTCGCACACCATTGTAACGCCAACCACCGATATCAGGGACTGGGGGGTTAGAGAGACTTTCGGAACAGAAAATTTCCTAGGCGAATACATCAACTTTGAACTTGACTATTCGCATATAAAAAATTTACAGCTTATCTCGGGTAATATTGAAAAAAACTTTGTACTGCCTGAAATAAAATATGCCGGTGGTGCTACGGTTAACCGCTCTTACGTAAATCCCAAGCTAAAGGATTACCCATCCCTTGAATGGGAGTCTCCTCTTGATTACAGGAGACAGAATTTCTGGTTTGGCCGTTCATTTTTGTTTAGAGATTCCGACCATCCGTTGCGGTCCAATTTTTACATAACAACCCGTTTCCTCGATTTAAAACTTTTTGATCAGGTTGAGAATCAAAAATTTCTTCCCGTGGGAAAGTTTTATTTCGGAGGTCTTTCTTTCTCGAAAAGAGGCTACTATAAAAAATAATCTCATTTATTCTTTCGGACGGACAGAAGATGTTCCTTATGGTTTTCTTACATCTTTGAATTACGGGTATCAAGACGGCGATGGCTCAACCCGTCATTATCTGAATTTTCACCACTCATTGGGAAAAGCGCTTATCCCATCAAAAGGCTATCTCTATCTGAGTGCCGACGTAGGCTCTTTCTTCAAATCCGGCTCCCCTGAACAAGGACATCTCAAGCTTGTCGGAGAGTACATTACCCCCTTAATAAAAGTAGGAAACAGCGATCTCAGAAACTTCTTTGAAATCCAATATGTAAACGGACTTAAACGATTTCCCGGAGAGTATTTGTTTCTTGATGAAGACGTGAATGGTCTGCATAGTTTCGATTACAGCGAATCATTAAGAGGATCAGAAAAAATAGTCTTAAAGACAGAGCAGGTATTATTTACGAACATAGAACCGTTGGGATTCAAATTTGCGGCATTTACATTTTTCGATACCGCTTTTCTAAAAGAGAGTTCGAAAAGCCTCTTTAATCATACGCCATATTTTAGTTTTGGAGGTGGCTTGCGGATAAGAAACGACAACCTGGTCTTCAACACTCTGCAGATAAGACTGGCCATCATGCCCAGAGTTCCCTCCGGAGAATTCCCGTTAAGCCTCCGGATCACCGGCGAAAAAACAAGGCATTTTCAAGATTTTGTACCTGCTCAACCAGGAACGACTGTATTTTACTAAAACCTGAGTTCTTGCAATCAAACAGCCGCTTTGCCCTGCAAAGAGAGCCGGGCGGAGCGATACGATTTAGGCGAAGTATCGCTTTACTCAGAGTTAACCCCGATTTAGAAAATGTTGGCTTTCATAACTATTTTAATGAGAGCCTTACATTTTCTATATTTCTGATCAAAATCGGGAAATCGGGAAACGGAATCGATCTTGCCCGGCTCCGCCGCTTGATTGCAAGAATTTGGATAAAATTTATATTAAAAATCAAAACTCTTACAATCAATACTTTAAATACAGAAAGATCATTTATTCCAGCCAGACATCCGCGACTTCAAAGACCTACAAAGTGATTATTTTTTAGATATTTATCGAAATATTCTGTTTTTTTGAATATCTTTGACTAAAGACAAAATAAGGGCCAATTTTCAACAAAGAATTAGTGCGATATGATATCCGGAAAAACCATACCATTTTTACTTTTTGTTGTGAGTGCCGGCATGTTCGCATTGGCTTTCAGTCAGCCATCGAACCAAAAGGACATCTATGCCGACTGCATGGAACAAATCGACAATGGATTTATTCACAACAGTCAACCTATGAAAGCGCTTCTTACCGGTACGGAAGTAGCCGAATTCAGAGCCACCCTGTTCGAAGGTAATATCTACCGGATTGCAACCTGCTCACCTACAAATAAGAGAGTTTGGTTCTCAATCTATGATACCAATAATAATTTATTGTTTTCCACTACCCGGCATAATTACCCATCAAGCTGGGATTTCAAGATGGAGGGGAACATGGAATGCAAGATTGAAGCAGGTCTGGTGCCGGGAAGCGGAAGCTCGGGCATGGCAGTGCTCCTTATCGGTTTTAAGAACCTGAGACCATCTGCCTTTTAACTGAATAAAACAGGTTTGAATCAAGTGTCGGTTTTGTTGCACAATCCTCTTAGAAAATGTGGATTTTTCTGAAAAAATATCAACAGCAAATAGTTTTGAAAATCAACTGTCGAAACGAGAGGATCATAATTTTCAGAAAAACCTCAAACATTGAAAATACCACATGAGTGAAGGTATTTTAAAAGCATTGATGCAATTATTTGCCCTGGTGGCCGCGCCCGATCAGGATGCCGTCTCGCGTCGTAAAGTTGTGCGAAATTATCTTTCGCTTCATCTTAATAATCAACTCATTGAAGAATACCTGATTTTATTTGACCAACATCGGCAAACTTACAGGCAAAAACTTAAAGAAAAAACACGCATTCCCAAGCTATATGCCGCCAGCTCGGTAAGAATACTCCGAATAGCCACCGCCATAAATGAAGAGCTGACCCATTATCAGAAAACCATCGTTATCATTCAGCTTCTCGAGTTTTTAAATTCGGGAAAAGGCGGTATTTCTGAAATTGAAAATGAGTTTGCCGACACTGTTGCCGAAACCTTCAATATTCCGGCAGAAGAGTATGAAGCCATCAAAAATTTCATAACAAACCCCGTTCCCGAAAAAAACAAAGACATACTAATAATAGGGGGCGACAGAGAAAGACGGCAGGAAGAGCGATATATCTTCAGGGAGTTTTTAAACACTGAAATTTATGTTCTCAACATCAGGTCGGTCTCTCTTTTCCTGGTTAAGTCGAACGAAAGCACCGAACTTACTATAAACGGGCAGGTTCTGATCCCCCACCGGATACAGTTTTTACGTCCCGGCGGATCGGTACGGTACATGCACGGGACACCTGTCACTTTCAGCGATATTGCCACGCATTTTAATTACAGTGCAAATCAAACACCCATTGTTTTTGATGTAAGGGATATCTCTTTCAGTTTTAGCAAGAGGCATGAATCCGGTTTACATCCAATGAGTTTCACCAGCCATTCCGGTCAGCTCGTAGGCATTATGGGAGACTCAGGTGCCGGAAAAAGCACCCTGATAAATGTGCTCACAGGCATTTATCTGCCCTCATCGGGTGAAATATTACTTAATGGAATAGACCTTCATTTATTCCCCGAAAAGCTCAAAGGACTCATCGGCTATGTATCTCAGGACGACCTCTTGATTGAAGACCTTACCGTGTATCAGAATTTGTTCTATAACACCAAACTCTGTTTCGATCACCTGAATAATCATGAAATAAAAGAGAAAGTCGATCATCTGTTAAGGTCGCTGGGACTGTTCGAGATCAGGAATATGAAAGTAGGCTCTCCGTTGAACAAGAAAATAAGCGGCGGACAAAGGAAACGCCTTAACATAGCCCTGGAATTGATAAGGGAACCTTCTGTGCTTTTTCTTGATGAGCCCACGTCAGGCCTGTCATCCCGCGACTCCGAAAACATAATGGACCTGCTAAAGGATCTTGCAGTTAAAGGGAAATTAATATTTGTGGTAATCCACCAGCCATCATCAGAAATATTCAAAATGTTCAACCAACTGCTGGTGCTTGATACAGGTGGTTACTTAATATACCATGGCGATCCGGTAGGTGCCATCAACTATTTTAAGTCGTGCATCAACCATGCCAACCGAGACGAGAGTGAATGCCCCGTATGCGGGAATGTCAATCCCGAACAAATCCTCAATATAGTCAACTCACATGTCCTGGACGAATACGGTACGCCTACACCAGTCAGAAAAATAACCCCCGAGGAATGGTTTAATACCTTTAAAAAAATACATCCTTCAACAAGAAAGAGGGAGGAGAAGAGATTACCTCTGCCCGAGATCAATTTCCAAATACCCGACAGATTAGGGCAATTAAAAATATTCTTCACAAGAGACCTGAAATCAAAGCTGGCCAACGTCCAATACATATTTATCAATCTTTTCGAAATGCCGGCTCTTGCACTGGTACTTGCCGGATTGCTTTATTATTTTCAGGTAGGCGAAAACAGCAGTAAGCAATACTATTTTTATAACAATCCAAACATTATTACATACATCATTATTGCTGTAATAATAGCCATTTTTGTGGGACTGACCGTCAGTGCTGAAGAAATCATCAACGACAAAAAAATACTGAGACGCGAAGCGTTCCTTAATTTGAGCCGATTCAGCTATTTGTTGTCAAAAGTCGGAATCCTGGCCATCTTATCAGCGATTCAGGTGGCCTTGTTTGTCTGGATAGGAAACAGCATTCTTCAGATAAAAGAGATGTTTATGGATTATTGGCTCATACTTTTTACATCTGCAGTTTTTGCTAACCTACTTGGGCTCATAATATCCGACACACTTAAAAAGACTGTTAACATTTACATTTTAATTCCCTTTCTGATCATTCCACAGCTGATCCTGAGTGGCGTTTTTGTCTCCTACGACCGTCTCAACCCCAATTTCTCATCGGTATCTGACATTCCGTGGTATGGCGAATTAATCACTGCCCGGTGGGCTTTCGAAGCCCTGGCTGTGAATCAATTTAAGGACAATAACTACCAGGAAGAGTTTTTCCTTTACGAAAAACTGAAAAGTAATGCTACTTACAGAAAAGATTACTGGTATCCGGCTATGAAGTCGGAACTAATGAAGGCAGAGTCAACAGATGATACGTTTGTTTTGAAAAACAATGTGGAACTGATTAATAATGAGTTCAGCAAAATAGCAGAAGAATTACCTTCCAGACCTGAATTTGAAAATATTGGAACATTCAAATATATTCCACAAAAAGAAAAGTCAGAGAAGGCGAGTCAGTACCTGGAAAGAATAAAAAAATTTTACATAGGACTATACAATGAGGCCGACAGACGTCATGAAGAACATCGACGTGCCCTGATACGGAAGCACCCCGAAGCTGGTCGGTTTTATCTTACCCAACTCAGGAATTACTACCACAACGAGGGCCTTGAAAGATTTCTAAGAGGTACGGATGATTTTTTCTCCAAAAGGATTATCCGGCACAATAACCGCTTCATCCAGAAATTTGATCCCATCTATAAAGAGCCAAAACACAAATTCGTAAAAGCTCATTTTCTCGCTCCGTTCAAGAAAGTCGGAAATCTTCAAATCGAAACGTACCGGATTGATTTAATCGTTCTGTGGGTTATGAATTTTGTGTTATTTATTCTGCTGTATAACAAAACTTTAAAGAAGATTTTGTCGAAGGGAAAGAATCATTTAAGCGTTAAAAAGACTCCGGTAGAATAATAATTTGACGGATAAAACTCCTGCCACCTTGCGTGAAATTTTACTCACATGCAAGCGGGTAATACATATTCTTATTGTGGCAAAACGTTGCCATGCTCGTTTCATCTCACATTTAATAAATTGTTACGGCTGTTAGAATTGTTAAAGTTGTTAATATTGTTGATTTGTTAGTTGTTAGAATGTTAGTTGTTAGAATGTTATAAGTTTTATCACATTAGCTAACAATCTAATAATCTAATGATCTAACAATCTAATGATCTAATAATCTAATGATCTAATGCCCTAATGCCCTAATGATCTATTAAAGCAAACCTTGTTATGCTCGTTTCATCCGTATAAAATAAGTCTAAGTCATTAGTTTGACGGAATTCGTCCCAAGTAATCAGGACACGTTTCATTAAATTTCCGGAATGATCACTCTTCCATTTCAATCATTTTGAATGGCAAGTTGATAATCGACTGGTAATCTTCCCCGGCCTCAAACATGTCTTCATCGTCTTCCTCGTAATACCAATTCACCTGAACCTTATAGCCCTTTTTGAACAATAATTCCAGCTTTTTAAAAATATCGAGGATACATTTAGAAGAAGAAGTATTAAAATATTCAAGTTGAATATTAATTACCGTGTTATCTTTGGGGGAATTCCCGTATTCATCGATCCAGTCAATAAGCGGCTTATAGAACTCAACAGAATTTTCGGGAATCGAGCGCCCTTTGATCTCGACAAACCCCTTTTCGCCGTCCAACCTGACATAGGGAGTTTTTGGTGTGTCTTCGCGAATAATTGTTTCCATAATGGCAATTATATCTTTTTAACTTATATAGACATCTAATGAATAAAACACATGTTCTCCATCGTAAGGATACAAAAAATATTCTAGTTTATTGCCAGTTTTCCTGACAATATCCAACATCCCGAGACCGCCGCCTCCTTTTTCGGAGAGTGCTTCATTTCCCAGAATATCACGATACAGCAAACGTACCTCTTCATCAGAGAGCGAATTAAGTTGCTCAATACGGTCTTTGATAAAATTGACTTTGGAACGCAAAATAAAATTTCCGGTCGTAACCCGGTAAAAAGAGCCGTCGCGTACCAAAATAACTATTCCAAAATTGGGAGACCCACCTGCTGAGAGGCCGGCTGGTGGTGCATCAACATGATGATAGAGGTTTTGCATGCATTCTACGAAAACATTGTAGACCTTCTTCCGTGTCTGCAGTCTTTCACCTTTAAGCTGAGGATTTTTTTCAACAGATTCTAAAGCATGGGTAATCATTTCAGGGGAAATACTTCCTGTATATTTCAGGATTACATCTCCCTGGAGCTTATGAGCATACCATTCTTCAAGATTAAAACCCATTTTAGTGTCTATCATTGATCCATCGCAAATATAAAAATTTATTAAATTTCAGGGTATTATCCTTGCCGAAGTTTAATCAAATCCGTTCAAAAAACCTTGGTAATCACTTCTGTTTTTGGTAAAAACAACAATTTTTATGGCCAAAATGAGAAAATATAAGATAAATGAATCAACTCAAACAAGTGTCTTTGTCTTCAAAACCGTTGTTACGGAAAGTTTATAACGCCTCATTCCCTATTGGTTAATTTCGGCAAAAATACTATTGGTCTTGATTTTCAGAAAAATCAATCATTTCAAACGAAGCCCTAAAATCAAATTCCATCGCCATCCATAAACCCCTTGTGTCGATATTTTTCCTGCAAAATTTTACTGTTTGGGGGAACGGATGAAGTCAACCAGACATTACCGCCAATAACCGAATTGGCCCCCACAGTTATTCTTCCCAGAATAGTAGCCTGTGCATAAATAATGACATTATCTTCCACGATCGGATGTCTGTCGATACCCTTAATCGGATTCCCATCCTTGTCCAGGGGAAAACTCTTGGCACCTAACGTTACCCCCTGGTAAATTTTAACATGATTACCAATAATTGATGTAGCACCAATAACTACGCCGGTACCGTGATCAATTGTAAAATGGTGACCAATCCTGGCCCTGGGATGAATATCAATACCGGTTTCGGAATGAGCCATTTCCGTGATAATCCGGGGAATCAACGGAACCTCCAATTCCAAAAGCTCATGAGCAATTCGGTAATTTGTAATGGCCTTGATGGCCGGATAGCAAAAAATTACTTCTGCCTTGCTTTGCGCAGCCGGATCGCCCAGATAGGCAGCTTCCACATCTGTGGCAAGTAGATGTCTGATCAACGGGAGTTTTTCAATAAATTTTATACTTATCATAGCGGCTCTATCTTGCCGCATCAGAAGGTCTTCCCTGTTCGCGTGTTTACAATCAAAACACAGGCCTGCATACACCTGTTGGCGCAACAGATCGTAAAGTTTTTCCACATTAACGCCAAGATAGTACCGTATACTGTCAGGACGGGTGGATGAATTACCATAATAGCCGGGGAAAATAATCTCTCTGAGCAGATCAACAATTTCTTCAAGCACCCTGGATGAAGGCATTGGTTGATCGGGATAATGGCGGTGACATACAGCCTGATAAGACTCCTCCTGCGAAAGATTCTCTATGATGTCTTTCAGTTTTCTCGGATATTCCAGATAACGCATAACTAAATATTTAATTTAAACGGCTCAACACATCTCTTTGTCAATACATCTAATCGCGTTCTCAATCCTCGGTTGATTAATTCCTCTCACAACACAGTAAGGGACTCCGTAATACGTCAGTTCATCGAGGTAACGATCGAAAAGGTAGTTTCTCCTGTGAGGATTCTCACGAACGCCATCGGGTTCCCACGGCAAGTCAGGGAAACACAACAAGGCCAAATCGATTCTGCATTTCTCAATGGCCCGATGCAGCCATACCGGACAACAATAAAAAACCTCTTCAAACCACACTTTGGTAATAAACAAAAAGGTATCGAAAAACACCGGTCTCTTACCATCAGTGGCTTGGGTTATCGAACAATATTCCTCAACCTGGTGATTTGCAATGGCTTCAACATCTTCAAAAGTATAATTTCCATTGAGATTTTCTACATATTCTCTTGCGTATTCTTTAACCGCTATTCCATTAAAATGTTTGGCCAGCTCCTCAGTTAATGATGATTTGCCGGTAGACTCGGGCCCCGTAATGATAAAGATGTACCTGCTGCCCTTCCGCTGGTATTCCTTTCTTCCGGACCAATCATGTTTTAATATCTCTGTCACGGGTTTTCATGTTTTTCTTCCATTCCAAATAGCCAATTGCAGCTACAACAGTATAAACCAGGTAAAGCAAAACTGTTACTTCAAGCCCTTTGTAAATATACATTCCACTACTTACCAGGTCAACGATAATCCATACCAACCAGTGTTCAATAAATTTCCGGGCAAGCATCCATGTTGCAATGATTCCCCCGGTGGTTGTAAATGCATCCCAGAAAGGTAATTCCGACGCAGGAATATCTATTAAAGAGGGAACTTTCAATAATATCAGAAGAACCACAACATAAACAATACCTCCGGTAAGCAACAGAATAGCTCCTGTCCTGCCATCCACCTTACTGATGGGCATCTTCTTTCCGCCGGTTCTTTGTCTTCCCCACTTCCAGGTAAGCCAGCCGTATATGCTGATGATAAGGTAGTACACCTGTAATCCCATATCGGCATACAGGCGTTCGTCAAAGAAGACAATCATATAAAAAAAGGATGACAAAAATCCGGTAGCCCATAACCAGATGTTTTCGCGAACCGACAGATAGAGATAAACCAGGGACAGTAATGTTCCTGCGATCTCCATCCAATGTTCCGACAACCATTCAATCATCTTTTCTCAAATACTTTTGAATATTTATCTTCACTTTCCACCAGTTCAATCACCTCATCAAAGAACGGAAGTGCCGGATTGATGACTTGATAATACTTGCCGGTATCCCATAAATTTCGTGCGATCAAAGCTTTAATCTGTAACCTGATCCAGTATTCGGAAATACTCAGTTCCTGCCGGTTCGGAATAATGTCGTTTTCTTCACCTTTTTTTACCAGTTCATCAATAAAACTATCGGGGACTTCAAATCGGGAAGAAAAATCGGAAAAAGCCGGAAATTGCTCTTTCCACATCTCCCTGTTCTCGTCCAGCATGTCCATCACCAGGCGGTTCATGATTCCGGAGGCAACCAAATCGCGATAATAATCCGTATAGTAGGCTGTGTCCATCGGTATAAACACATCGGGTACAATGCCTCCACCTCCGTAAACTTTTCGTTTTTTCTCAAGCGTATTGTAAACCAAGCTATCGGGCATGTGAACACTGTCGGCATACATAAACTCACCATGCTCAAAGCGCTCAAATATCTCACTGTGATATTCCGAGAGTCCGTTATCGTAAGGTTTCTGAATGCTTCGTCCTGACGGAGTAAAATACCTGGCAATGGTAAGTCGTATTTCCGATCCGTCCTGCAATGTAAATGGTCTCTGAACAAGTCCCTTTCCAAAACTCCTGCGTCCCATAATAATGCCCCTGTCCCAATCCTGCACCGCTCCGGCAACAATTTCACTGGCCGAGGCAGAGCCTTCATCAATCAATACTATCAGCTTCCCTTTTTCCCAAAGGTCACCTGGTTTTGAATGATATTCAGACCTGGGAATAGCCATCCCATCGGTATACAACAACAATCGGCGTTCTCCGATAAACTCATCAGCAATATCCAGAGCTGCTTTTAAATAGCCACCGCCATTGCCCCTAAGATCAAGTACCAAATTTTCTATATCACTCTTCTTCAGCTCTTTCAATCCTTCTCTGAATTCCTGATGAGTACTTTGAGAAAATCTTGATATTTTTATGTATCCCGTCTCAGGAGAAATCAAATAAGATGCCTCAACGCTATGAATGGGAATTTCATCACGCTCTACAATAAAATTCAGACTCCTATCATCTCTCAGAATGGTCAATTGTACTTCCGTTCCTTTTGGGCCTCTTAACATATCAAACACATCGCTGTTTGTCAAGCCAATACCAGCCACATTTTCACCGTCAATTTCCAGGATACGGTCGCCTGCCATCATTCCCACTTTTTCCGATGGCCCTCCTGGTATGGTTGAAACCACAAGAAGTGTATCCTTAAGTATCATAAACTCGATACCAATACCCTCGAAATTCCCGTCAAGAGGTTCATTCATGGCCTTAACCTCCTCTGCAGGAATATAAACCGAGTGCGGATCGAGTTTTTCTAACATGGCAATAATAGCCTCCTCTGCAAGTTCATGAGTATTCACACTGTCAACATAGAAAGCAGTAATCAACTGCCAGGAAAGCTGAATTTTTTCCAGTTCTGAATCATTTACCTGTGAATTTGCAGACAATGAAGCCACCAAAAAAGTGATTGTTAATATGAAAACGTTTCGCATTGCTGAATTTTCTTTTAATTTTCCAGGTCATTCCTGCCCTTATTTCATGCCGGGTTGTTGAGTTGTTAAGTTGTCAGGTTGTGGGACTATATATTAGAGAATAGCACTTTACCTGCTGAAGCAGCATAACTTGTACTCGTCTTTAAACCTGCAAAAATTTTCACAATATGTGTGTCTACTCCCATTCAATAGTTGCCGGTGGCTTGGAACTGATATCATAAACCACGCGATTAATACCTTTCACCCGGTTGATGATTTCACTGGAAATACGTCCCAGGAACTCATAAGGCAGATGCACCCAATCGGCGGTCATACCATCGGTCGAAGTAACCGCACGAAGTGCTACCACGCTTTCATAAGTACGTTCATCGCCCATTACACCCACAGAATGAACAGGCAGAAGAATGGCTCCGGCCTGCCAAACCTTGTCATAAAGGTTATGGATGCGAAGACCTTCAATAAAAATGTGATCAACCTCTTGCAAAAGTGCCACCTTCTCTGGGGTAATCTCCCCAAGAATACGAATGGCCAGGCCCGGGCCCGGGAATGGATGACGTTTCAGTATAGTGGGAGAAATATTCAGTTCATGCCCTACTTTTCGTACCTCATCTTTAAAAAGCAATTTAAGCGGTTCAACTACTTTCAGATGCATCTTTTCGGGTAAACCACCTACATTATGGTGAGATTTGATGGTAGCCGAAGGTCCGTTAACGGAAACAGATTCAATAACATCGGGATAAATAGTCCCCTGTGCAAGCCATCTCACACCGGTTATCTTTTGGGCCTCTGTATCGAAAACCTCGATAAAAACTCTTCCTATAATCTTCCGCTTTTTCTCAGGATCGGAAACACCCTTTAATTCACCCAGAAACCGGTCTTTTGCATCAATACCGATCACATTAAGACCCATATGTTTATAAGAATCCAATACCTTCTCATACTCATTCTTTCGAAGCAGTCCGTTATCCACGAAGAGACAGGTAAGCTGTTTCCCGATGGCTCTGTGCAAAAGCATGGCTGCTACTGAACTGTCAACACCTCCGGATAGTCCCAAAACAACTTTATCGGTGCCGATTTGCTTTTGTAGTGATTCAACTGTTTCTTCCACAAAGGAAGCTGGTGTCCAGTCACGGTGGCATCCGCAAATATCTACTACAAAATTGTACAATATCTGCAATCCCTGTGTGGTATGGTATACTTCGGGATGAAACTGAATGCCGTAAGTCGGCTCATTCTGCACCTTGTAGCCGGCAACTTCAACATCGTTTGTACTTGCAATGATACGATAATTATCGGGTAGTTTTATAATAGTGTCACCATGCGACATCCATACCTGTGAATCTTTCTCGATTTCCAGAAACAGTTCATTGTCATGGTCGATGTATTTCAAATTAGCCCTTCCGTATTCCCTGGAGTCAGAAGCTTCTACCAGACCGCCATAATTCTGGGCCATGAATTGGGCACCGTAGCAAACCCCTAAAAGGGGCAATCTGCCCTTAATTTTACTTAAATCAGGTATGGGAGCATTCTTATCACGAACACTGAACGGGCTCCCGGAAAGAATGACACCCTTTACTGTTTCATCAGGTTCGGGAAATTTGTTAAAAGGATGAATTTCACAATATACATTTAATTCACGAACGCGGCGGGCAATTAATTGGGTGTATTGAGACCCGAAATCAAGAATGAAAATTTTTTCCTGCATCGAACAAAGAATATGAATGAATTAAAGATCAGTGCAAATATACAATAGATCATTAGAATTTCTGATATTAGCTACTATATGTTTGTTCCGTTTAAAAATTTATTGACTCAGGTTCCCGAATATCGGGACAGTATGGAAAGACTCCTCATGGATGTTCTTAATGCCTGAGTTTTTGCAATCATCTGATTTAAAACTCTTTGCTGAGTCTGAAGAAGTATTGTATCAAAAACATCCTTCTACCTGATTTACCAGTTTGTCCTCCCCCACTTAACTCTCAGCGCCTATCTTTGACAAGTAAGCGCGTGTTCAAAGAACATAACGCTTAACATGCAGTCCTGCCGAAACGTGCAATTTCTAATATCAAAATAATAATACTATGAAAATGAACCACTTTTTAAAGCCCCTGATCTTATTTTTGGTGGCGGGTTTCATTAGCAGTAACCTGCAAGCCCAAAACGCGAGAATAAAGATTGATCTGGACCGGACAATAGGGGAAGTCAACAAAAACATTTACGGTAATTTTGTTGAACATCTTGGTCGATGTGTCTATGGAGGTATTTATGATCCCGATTCCCCCTTTGCTGATGAAGACGGATTTCGTACCGATGTACTGGAAGCTGCAAGAGACCTGAATATCCCAATTGTTCGTTACCCGGGAGGGAACTTTGTTTCAAACTATAACTGGAAAGACGGTGTCGGACCGGAAAGAACCAAACGTCTTGAATTGGCGTGGGCCCGATTAGAAACCAACGAAGTTGGTACCAACGAATTTATGAAATGGGCCAATAAACTGGGGACAGAGCCTTATTTTGCTGTAAACCTGGGAACAGGCACCATCCGTGAAGCCCGGCAATGGGTAGAGTATTGCAACGTAAAAGAGGGACCGTATTATGCCGAGCTACGAAAGAAACACGGATTCCCGGAACCTTATAATATAAAATACTGGAGTCTCGGAAACGAAATGGACGGTTACTGGCAAATGGGACACCTCAATGCCATTGATTACAGTAAAAAAGCCCGCGAAGCAGGAAAACTGATGCGACTGACTTCGCCCGGTATTAAACTTATTGCGGCAGGGTCTTCCAACTACAGGCCGGATGCAAATCCTGATGATTGGAACCGCACTGTTCTGGAAGAGTTGAAAGACTATATCGACTACATTGCCCTTCACATCTACGTGGGAAATCCCGACAACAATTACTACAACTTCATGGCCACGCCCCTCGTTATTGAAGAACGTACCAGGATTGTGGAAGGAATGATCAACGAAGTGATGCAACGCACTCTACGGCGGGATCATACCGACGATCCTATTTATATTGCCTGGGATGAATACAATGTTTGGTACCGTGCACGCTCAGGAGATACAATGACCGGTGAAAGAGCCCTTGAAGAGCATTATAATCTGGAAGATGCTCTCGTCATTGGTGGTATGCTCAACGCATTCATCAGAAATGCCCATATAGTAAAAATGGCCAATATGGCGCAGCTGGTCAATGTTATTGGTCCCATTTTTACAAGCAAAGACGACATGTACAAACAAACCATCTATTATCCGCTCGAGCTCTTTGCCAATAACATGCACGGAACATCGCTCGATGTATTTGTAGACTGTGAAACCTACGATACTGAAGAATTTTACCTCGGTCTGGGAGAAACTACAACTCAGCAGTCGGATGTACCATACCTGGATGTGTCAGCCACTTATAAGGATGATAATGTTACCATCGCGGTGATCAATCGCCATAAAGACAAAGCCATTCCTACCGATATAATATCACAGTCAGGAGATTTCGACGGAAAGCTGGAAGTATATGAGATTAACGGGCCGGATATAAAGGCTGAAAATGATTTTGGTCAGACCAATGTAAAGACCGAAAGAAAAGAGAACATTAAAGCCAGTGGTTCCGTTGTCACATACGCTTTCCCTCCCCATTCAGTTACCTTATTGAAAGGAAAGATTAAGCAATAAAAATAGTATCTGCCCATAAAGTGACCGCCCGGAGGACGGTATTACGGGCTCTCTGGCGGATTTTAAGGCCTCCTGGTATAGCTTGGGGATCACCGGCAGGTTTTGGGACGTCCCGCCCGCCAAGCCTGAAGGAATTACATACGACACCTTCGGAGTCGTGTCTCTATATTGCAACGACTGGCTATAAACACAAAAGACCTTCGGCCTCCGGGTTTTACCTCCGCTGATAGAGAGAGAACACTTTACCGTATTTATTGCAAAAATTTAATGGACTAAAAAACATCATAATTGTTCCACCCTGACAGGCCGGACGCAGTTTTTTTGCAGAGTTTTTGCCGAAAAATGTCCGGCCTGCTTTATAATAAAAGAGTGCGGTATAAAAAGCATATTT
>NZ_AEWI01000050.1 GCF_000191885.1 Anaerophaga thermohalophila DSM 12881 | reverse complement strand
TCTATCGAACTGTAAATGAAGTCATAGTGTGGTGGTCATCATTTACCGAGATGTTATGAAAGTTAATCGTATAGGTCTTGTTATCTCCGTTTATGAAGTCGTATTCTCCATACCCCTGGTAGGCATATTTCCCGTCAATAGTAACATGTGCATTTTTGAATTTATGTCGTGAATCGTTGATTAGAATAAGCGTGGAATCGAGGGGGTCCATTTCAGCATCTTCATGGATGTTGATAATACCATCGTTTAGAATAATGTTGGCATCGGCAACTTCCAGATTTGATACCTCGCTGGCTTTAATGGTTTTCGATTCCATATCGTATACAGCAAGCGGGGCAATAAAATCGAGAGAGTCCTGCCGGCGGTCTGTCGACACAAAACGGTTGCCTTCTGAACCACTGGCTCCCATATATATGTCATTGTCATCCATATTCCATGAGAATTCAGTGATGTAGGCAATATAGCGGTTATCTGTAAATTCCACTATATTACCAATATCTCTTGATCTGAAACGGCCCTGTCTTTCTTCAAAATCCAGCCGGGCAGCAAGATTATTGGTTTTAAATGAAACGCCTTCCATATCTTCACCACCAATAAGGTTGAAATCAGCACTATCAGCCATCAGGGCATGGTGTGTTAAATCCATCTTGTCGGATATCAGGTTGGCGGTAGGCATATATAATTTTCCTTTGGCTTGCAAACCATTCGGGGTATAAGTTAAATCACCTTCAAGAGAAGTCTCTTGCCGGAAAATGTTAAAATGATCGTCAATTTGTTTGGCAAGGAGCTTATCTTCATCCGGCAGATAATTGATCTGTACATTTTCCCCCTGTACATCCGGATATTCAACTCCGGTGGTTTGAGGCTCAATATTAAAGCTATGTGCTATCCCTTTTGTTTCATCGGGCAAAAAGGTAAATTCTTTTGATTCGGAAGAAGTATTCCGGTAATCGAGCCGACCTTCGCCTTTAAGCCCCTTGTTACTTAAATCGATGTTATGTGTAAAGGTAGCCTTGTTTTGATAGACAGGGTAGCCTTCGGGCGGCGACTGCTTAACAAAACCAAGAGAATAATCATTTCTTACCACAAGCTGGTCTTCAATGACAGGGAATATGTTGCTTTTCAGCTTTCCGCTAAAGACAATGTTTTTACGGTTGAGTTCGTTCAGACTGTCTATTTCAAATGGGTCCAGTTCAAAATAAAAGTTTTCCTTATTATAAGCCCCATTTTGGATATCAGGTCGGTCATAATACACGTACGAATTTTTATTACTGACCAGCACCGGGAAATGCGGGTAATCTATCAAACCCGATTTGTTATTGGCGGTATCAATCTTCAAATATCCGGAAAGTCCGGCAATTGTATTATCAATTGGCCGAAGCATTGGCCGACCATACTCATCCAGTTTGTCACTGCCAATATTCATACGCATAGAGTCTATGGTTGTCATATCGATACGGAAATTGTCATAGGAGAAGAAAAATCCGTCTCCGAAGAGCTCAATCATCCCTGCAAGAATGTGACCGTTAAAACTAAAATTTCGGTTGTACTTAAGGGTTATTTGCTGGTTTCTTGGCCGGAAAACAACATTCTGATGATCGCTGATGGATATGCTTTCAACTCCGTTCAGGGCCAGATCATAATTTCTCAGGTCGAAACGGGCATTTGGCGTGTTTCCTGGTGTTACCGATTTAAAACGAATGACATCGTAGTCCTTTTTACCCATCCTGAACTGAATATAGTCAGTAAGCCTCTCTTGTACCCTTATCGTATCTGTATTCGGATTATAGTCGACAAATCCGTGAAACGATAATTGAAGCACTTGCTGCCGTACCTGGCTCAGGGGCATGTTCAGGAAACGGGCATACTGCTCCGCCGTGAAAGGCTGCTGATTATTATTGTAAAAACAGTTTCGCAGCCCGAATAACGGGTGCACGGCATCCATCCCTTGCAGTTTATTGAAAAAGGATTCACGGTAATATTTCAGCGATTCAAAAAATGAATAATTATTCGCCGATCCTGGAAGCATGCGCAATTCCATATAATTGGAAGAACGGTTCCAGTAAAGCACTTCTGAATCAATACTAACTTTGTGATAAGTATCGAAGAAGGGACTCTTAGAGATGCCTTCCCCGCTCCGAATAAGATATAGTTCTTCACTGGGAACCATGTATTTAAATTCCAGTCCCGGATGATGAATCTGCCCTGTATCGAGATAAATGGTTGTTTCGGTTTTGCGGCTCAATATTTCATCTTCGCGGAGTGAGAAAACAAGCGATTTTGCACTGATAAACAGTTTGTCATTTCTGTAAATACTTATGGTAGCCGGGTTTTCATTGGTTCCTGAACCAAGAAATTTCGCACCTTGCTGTGAAAAACCTCCCTTGTAATGAATGTCCGGATGGATGTTATTGATTTGGAAAAACTGTTCGTATGATGTAAAGCGGGGGTAATTGCTGACTGAAGGTTCAGGGATAAACATTACTTTGTGTTTTAAATCTCCTTTAAGCGGGCTGTTAAAATAATATGTGTTGTAAAAAGTAACATTATTAATGGTAAAGTCGGATGCGTTCATGTCAATAGTGTACTCATCAAAAGTTGCATAAACCTTGTTTTCCGGGAATCCACTTCTTTCCCATGTTATTTTACCCGATTTTCCGTACCACATCCCGGAAAGGATATTTAATTCTCCGCCGGTATTGAAAACCTCGATGCTGTCGTTTCTGGCATGACAGGCCAGTTTTGTCGATTCAATTTCCAGATAAAGGGTATCTTCCGAGAATCTGAATGTATAATTCGGGTTTCTTGAGTACCAATCGGTGCCTGAAGTGCTGAAGATTTTACATTCATCAATTATACCTTTGGTTGTTTTCAGCAGTGCAACAAAGTGGCGCGTATAATACCGTGGTTGATTCAATAATGTAACGGCAGCCTCTTTCCAGACCAGAAAATTCCGGCCGGTCTGGTCGTTTTCAACAAAGGACTGCATCGTGGTGAGAAACAAATGGTAATCGGGGAAAGCTCTTGCCTTTTTTTCGTATAACAGGTCTGATATTTCGATAATTGTTTCTTTGACTTCTTCGGGAGTCGAGGGTGACTGCCAGAATTCTTCAAATTGGTCCAAAAAGTCGTCGGCTCTTTTACGTTCTGATGAAGCTTTGAAAATGGTTTCTATTTTTTCAAAATATCCTGCCTGACCTGCAGGGGAGAAATATTTTTCCTGAGCTCCGGAGGAAAAATTAAGTATTAAAGAAAAGAAAACAAGCAAAACAAAACGGTATTTGTCACGTGGAATTGTCTGGAGGAAGTTGTAAAATTGCTTCATTTTTTAATAACAATAGACCGGACTCACCGATAAACTTTTACTTTTTTCTATACGATACAGCCACCCAATTGTTCTGTTCTTTTGTCAAAAGATGTTTCCACTTCAGCGACCGGGCTATATTATCAATTTTTTCAAAATCCTCTTTGTAGAAACCACTCAAAAGCACATATCCGTTGTTTTTCAGTGCATGGTTGTAGTGGGGCATATCTTCCATCAGAATATTCCTGTTAATATTTGCCAAAATGATGTTATAGGAAGATTTTGTTTTGAGAAGCGAAGCGTCCCCTAATTCGCTCAACCAGGCAATCAGTATCTCACATGCTACAGTATCCACAGGCTGAACGCGGATGGTCGTTTTGATATAACTCATCAGTATAAAATTGGTTTAAGTTGGTTGCCGAATGGAACTTGCATGCAATAAATTATCAAGTCTTTATTTAGTGCCTGTCTATAAAGTCGGGAAAAGTTGTATCAAATCATTTGTGAGTCCAGTCTAAAAAGCATCTTTGTTGCCAAACTCGTTGTTGTTTTGAATTTTTGCATCCTCATTAACAACAAGTTAACTCCGGTACAAAAATTTAAAACGCCTTGATTTTGACAAAAATATGCTTTTTATACTGCACTCATGTGTCTGTTCAGAAAGTGTCATTTGCAAGGCTTGCGAAGTCCGAAAATACTGAATTTACTTATCGTAAATGAGTAATTTTCGGATAAGCGTAACACAGTAAATGGCACTTTCTGAACAGACACTATTTACTGTCTGTCTAAAAAGCGGCAATAATACCACGGAAATCATCGGCTTTCAGAGAAGCCCCGCCAATAAGTCCGCCGTCCACATCAGGATTGGCAAACAACTCTTTGGCATTGGACGGCTTACAGCTTCCGCCGTAAAGAACAGATATCTCATCAGCTACTTCCTGTCCGTATTTCCCGGCCAGGGTTTTGCGTATGAAAGCATGCATTTCCTGAGCCTGTTCCGGTGTTGCTGTTTTTCCGGTTCCGATGGCCCATACAGGTTCATAAGCGATAATCATCTTTTTAAAGTCATTGGCCGACAGATGGAACAATGATTCTTCGAGTTGAGATTTTACTATCTCAAAATGTTTGTTGGCTTCTCTTTCTTCCAAAACTTCTCCAATGCAAAAAATTGGTGTTAAACCGTTTTTCAAAGCAAGATCGGTTTTGGTCTTTAGCATGGCATTATCCTCATGATAGTAAGCCCTTCTTTCGCTGTGTCCGAGGATGACATACTCTGCTCCTGTTGATTTTACCATTTCGGCAGATACTTCACCTGTATAGGCACCCGATTCGTGATCGGCACAGTTTTGAGCAGAAACCCCTATCAATTCCGGGTCAACTATTTTGCAAACTTCGCTCAGGTGAATAAAAGGAGTTCCAATAATTACTCTGCAATTGGGTTTTTCAGCATGCAAGGCTTTTTGGAGTTCTTTGGCCAGTTCGACTCCCTCCTGGAGGGTTTTGTTCATTTTCCAGTTTCCGGCTACAATGTTTTGTCTCATTGGTTTTTATTGTTTTATTGTTTTACTTGGTTTTAATATAAACAAGGCCAGCAGAACAAGCAATACTGCATGGCCGAAAATTAGTAAATTGTCTTTCTTGTCTTTTTGTTGAGTCAAAGCATAACTTAATGGTTGTTCAATCTCCCGGGCAGGAGGGAGGTCATTGTAATGCCATTTGCCTGCCACTGTTCCGTCTATAATCAGCAATAATCCCGGATTTGAACGGATAATAGTTTTCAGGTTGGTTTGGTCTCCCTGAAGAAATTCAAAGTTGGTTTTATAAAGCGCATTTATTTTTTCAGCATCATCCAGGGTTGAAGAGGTTACCACATAAAAATCCGAATTGGTTTCTCTGGCAGTTTGCTGTATCTCGGCTAATTGGATGGCTGTTTTTTCTTTGAGTTCAGTGATTGAAGGGGAGATAACAAGAAAAAGTGGTTTCCCCGTTTCCATCAGACGGTCGGTGATATTGCCCTCTTCGGGATGTTGCAGAACGAAATCGTAAATGGGGGGCCGATAGCCTTCACTAACAAGTTTTGTCTTACTTTCGATAAATGTCCATGTAGTGTCTTCATACGGATAATTATCTTCGGTAAATTCTTTTCTAACGCCTTCTTTTTCCAGAATGAAAGTGGTTTTATATTCAGGCTGGGGGGCATCCTCTGGAATTTTCATCCCGGAAGGAATGTGGCTTCCTATTGCGTACGGTCTGAAATCGAGCAGTGGCAGGTGACGCAGGCTGTAGAAAGCAATGCCTGATATATAAATCAGTATTAACGTTGAGAAAAGTCGTTGAATATTAATAGAATAAGGGGATGTCAGCTCATTTCTTTTCCAGAATAAATAAGTAGCAAATACCAAAATGACAATGTTTTTCCAGAATGTCTGCCAGTTGGTTAGCTTAATGGCATCGCCAAAGCACCCACAATCCGAAACAGGATTGAAAATGGCAAGTACAAGAGTAAGTAAAGTGAAGAATATCATGAAAATAAATGAAATAATGGCGGTTTTTCGCGGAAAAACATTAAAAAAGAGCAGAATGCCAATCGTAAATTCCAGCGAAGCCAGTGCAATACTGAAGGGCATGTTTAACGGCATGAGCCATTCCATGTGAAATGCCTGGAAATAATCGTGAAATTTTACAGCTCCGCCTACCGGGTCTACTGCTTTAACAAATCCCGAGAATATGAAAATAGCTCCCACAAAAATACGGCTGAAGAATCGTAATACCTTCCACATTTTTATGTTGTTTTTTAAGTTTGCATAGATTTACAATATATCAACAGTTTTTTAGATATTAACTTTGAGTGCAGTATAAAAAGCCTTCAAACTGCTGATTTTTACCATTTTTATCCCAGACCCCTAAAGGGGAACTGCTAAAAATCAGCAGTTTGAAAAAGTCCCCTTTAGGGGATTGAGGGGTCAAAAGGCTTTTTAGACTGCACTCATACATTTTCATCCTCCGGAAATTCAAGTTTAATAAGGCCAAAAACCGCATAATTTATGATGTCCATGTAGTTGGCATCTATCCCTTCCGATACCAGGGTTTTTCCCTGGTTATTCTCGATTTGCTTGGTTCGGTATATCTTCATAAGAATCAGGTCGGTAAAAGAGCTGATGCGCATATTCCGCCAGGCTTCGTCATAATCGTGGTTCTTATCTGCCATCAGATTTTTGGCCTTGTAAATATGTT
Source organism: Anaerophaga thermohalophila DSM 12881 (assembly GCF_000191885.1). Taxonomy (GTDB): domain Bacteria; phylum Bacteroidota; class Bacteroidia; order Bacteroidales; family Marinilabiliaceae; genus Anaerophaga; species Anaerophaga thermohalophila. The sequence goes on along the minus strand of NZ_AEWI01000050.1, from coordinate 6,024 downwards.
TATTGTAAAGTTCTAAGGCTTCTTCGGAATTCATTGAAGGATGCTCACAAGGCCCCAATTCAAGTTGAATAAGGGCCATTGTTGCATAATTAACGATTCCGATGAACTCGGAACGAATATCATCCTTAATTTTGGAAGTACCTTTTGTTTCAATGCTTCTGATGCGCCGGGCCTTGATTAAAATCTGGTCGGTCATGGAACTGGGACGAAGAATACGCCATGCCGTTCCATAGTCTTTCATCTTTTTTTCGAAAACATCACGGCACAGTTTTATGACATGCTCATATTGTTGGTCTGTTTTTTCTGCCATATTGTTATTTTGAGGGGTAAAAATACAAAAAAGCGGTGGAACATACCGGCATTATCCGTGATTTTTACCGATATTTCCGGCGTTGATTTGCCGTTAATTGTAAAAGCTTACCGAAGTGTTACCTTTGAAAACATTCTTTTTTTAGCTTTTTTTGTTTACGAATTGACCTGTTTTTAGAAATACGAAAATGAAGAATTTTGAAGTTGAAGACAGATTTTTAACGCCTGCACTTTCAATTAATTGCCGGGGCAGGCTTGTTGATCTGTCTGAACCTGTGGTGATGGGAATCGTCAATGTAACTCCCGATAGTTTTTATGAGGGCAGCAGAGTAACCTCTTTAGATAAGGTGTTGGCGCGCGTGGAACAAATTCTGGATGAAGGGGGCAGGATGGTAGATATCGGCGCCTGTTCAACCCGTCCCGGAGCAGACGATGTATCAGAAGAAGAAGAGGGGAACAGACTCTGGCCGGTTTTAAAAGCCATTCGCAATCGCTGGCCGGACATTCTGCTCTCTGTTGATACCTTTCGTGGGAAAATTGCGCAAAAAGCAGTGAATGATTACGGGGTGGATATCATAAACGATATATCGGCCGGAATGTTGGATGCCTCGATGTTTGAAATCGTGGCCGGGCTGAATGTTCCGTATGTATTGATGCACATGAAAGGGACGCCCGGGAATATGCAAAACAATCCGGTTTACAGCGACGTAACAGGGGAAGTTATTTTGTTCCTGGCCGAAAAAGTTGATCAGCTGAGGGCACTTGGAGTTTCCGATATTATTATTGATCCCGGATTTGGTTTCGGGAAAAATATTGAGCATAATTTCAGGTTGCTGAACGAACTTGAACAATTCAAGATGTTTGAGTTTCCTTTGTTGGTGGGATTGTCCCGTAAGTCAATGATTTACAAACATCTGGATGGTACTCCCGATAATTCTCTCAATGGCACAACGGTGCTGAATACGCTGGCATTGAGCCGCGGAGCTAATATTTTGAGGGTGCATGATGTGAAAGAAGCCGTAGAATGTGTTAAATTAGTGTCAAAAACTATAAAGCGGGATTTGTATGACATTTCTTGAGATACGGTTTATTGATCTTGTGGATATTTTTCTCGTAGCCTATCTGATGTTCAGACTTTATAAGCTGATAAAAGGAACGGTTGCGCTCAATATTTTCATTGGTATTTTCGCGTTTATTGTTTTCTGGCTATTGATTAAGTCATTAAACATGGAGTTGTCTTCAACCATTCTCGATAATTTCGTGAATGTTGGTGTTTTGGCTATTATCGTTGTTTTTCAGCAGGAAATAAGACGATTTTTACTGTTGCTCGGCAGCCGGTACAATTTACATAATAATTTTTCTTTTGAGCGTTTTTTTGAAAACAAATCGGCAGGAATGATGAATATTTACATAAAGCCCGTTGTACAGGCCTGTGAGGATTTTGCCCGTTCCAAGACCGGCGCATTAATAGTTATCACCAAGAATTCGGAGTTGCTTGATTTTGTGCATACCGGAGAACTACTTAACGCTGTTATTTCAAGGCGGTTGATAGAATCCATTTTTTTTAAAAACAATCCTTTACACGATGGTGCGGTAATCATTAACCGAAACAAAATAAAGGCGGCCGGTTGTATTTTGCCTGTATCGCAGAACATGGAAATGCCCAAGCGTTTCGGTCTGCGCCACAGGGCAGGTATGGGTATCACTGAGTCAACCGATGCCGTTGCCATTGTTGTGTCGGAAGAGCGTGGCCGAATCAGTTTTTTTCAGAATGGCAGAGGGGAGTATAATATAACAGTCGAAGATTTGGAAAAACGTCTCGAGGCTGCCGGATTAACTCGTTAATTAGCGCTCGTCTATAAACCCGCAAAAATTTTTACAAAATGTGTGTCTGTTCAAAGAGTGCCAGTTGCAATGCCTGCCCCGATATGATAGAGGCTTGCTAAAATGCAAAAACGGAGTCCCGGCTGTGCTTTTTGTTGGTTTTAAAAAAACTTACAAAAGCTACTTCGGGATGACTACTTTGGTGGTAAGTGTAACACAACAAATAGTACTTTATGGACAGACCTAATTAAGCTTGTATGATTGATTCATTAATTTCCGGAGTACCGGGATATAAAGAAGGATGGCTTTTGTCGTTAGGTACAATGCAGTACTTTCAGTTAATCGTTATTCTGGTTTTATTGATTGCAGGGTGGTTGCTTACCCGGCCCGGTCAGATAAAAGGCGATACCAATTTTAAGCGCATTCTGTTCAGAACACTTTTTTGGGTTGTCCGGGCTTTTCTTATCATTGGTCTTTCTATATGGACTCTGAGTGTAGTGGGACTGAATATTCGTGAGTTTTTTGGGACACCTGTTGTAACAATTGCCGGAGAAGTCCCGATTTCGCCATATTTTGTTTTGACATTTGTTTTAGGTGTCTATTTTCTCGTAATTTTCAATAAATTTATTAAACATCTGATTGCCAGGGCGGCAGAGAGCTTGAAATTCGATCGGAGTATCGGGCGCCAGCTGCATCGTTTTGCCATGCTTTTGTTATTTGTTCTGATTGGAAACATCTGGTTGAAGCTGGCAGGGACTTTTATTCTTGATTTTTTTAATAATCAGCTTTTTTCAGTTAATGAAGCCAATATTACCATTGGCACCATTATTTATGCCTTACTTATTCTTTATGGTGTTTCTATAGCTATCAGTATTATTGAGATTATTTATACGCGTCATATTTTGTCCAGGGGACTTGATATGGGGCAATCTAAAACAGTGTTTCAACTTTTGAAATATGTTCTTTGGGTTATTGCAATTATTTTGCTTTTAGATTCCATCGGCATTAATATTACTGTTTTGGTTGCCAGTTCTGCTGCTTTATTGGTAGGACTGGGCTTTGGTATTCAGGGACTTTTTAATGATTACATTTCCGGGTTGGTTGTATTGTTTGAAGGATTGATAAAAGTTGGAGATGTGGTTGAAATTGAATCCGAATTAGTTGGGCGTGTTATGGATGTTGGGTTGAGAACTTCAAAAATTTTAACCCGTGACAATATTATAATGATTGTTCCAAACCATAACTTTGTAAGTGAGAGAGTTATTAACTGGAGCTATAATGAACCCAAAACCCGTTTTCATGTTGATGTTGGTGTGGCATACGGCTCTGATGTTCGTTTGGTGGAAAAATTGCTGATTGAAAGTGCCCTTGAGCAGAATGAAGTGATCCCTGATCCGGCTCCTTTCGTGCTCTTTAGAGATTTTGGAAATTCATCTTTAGATTTTAGAGTATATTTTTGGGTCGAAGAGGTTTTTTATGTAGAGTTATTGAAAAGCAAAATTCGCTTTTCAATAGACGAGAAGTTTAGGGCCAATAAGATTCAGATACCATTTCCACAGCGCGATCTGCATTTGAAGAGCGGATGGGAACAACTGAATACGAATCGATAAAATTTGATGCATGAATATTGCCATAAGTGGAATTTCAGGCCTGATAGGAAGTGCTCTTTCGGAACGTCTGCTGAATAGAGGTGATTGTGTGCCTATCGCGCACCGATTTTCAACGGGGCGAAGAGCATCTGACGGAAAAACTCGATGGTGTTATTTTACTTACCCGGATATCCATTTTGCTTTTTAGCCAACTTATTGTAAACTAAAAAAAAGGGACAGAATCTCAGAATGAGTCTGTCCCTTAATATTATTTCTGTTTTACTAAGTCCACTCCTGAATGATTTTTTCCAATTGTATTGGCCCAGATGTTTTAAACTCTAATTAACAACGGGTTAACTTCGAATCTAAAGTTCCCTGCGTCTTCACTTTTACGAAATAAGCTCATTCAGAGCAGACGTTTTATTCAGTTCGTGAATCTCGCAAATTTGATTTCAGTTCTCAACCTCTTCAAGTTGGGGGCCGGCTGCTATAAGGGCCTTGCCTTCATCATTGTCTGTATATTTTTTGAAGTTTTTGATGAACTTGGCTGCCAGATCTTTCGCTTTCTCTTCCCATTTCTTTGGGTCATCATAAGTGTCACGCGGGTCAAGAATATTCGGGTTAACATTTTCAAGCGAAGTGGGAACTTCCAGATTAAAGATCGGAATCGTTTTTGTTTCGGCCTTTTCAATAGAACCGTCGAGTATCCGGTCAATAATGGCTCTGGTATCCTTGATAGAGATGCGTTTCCCGGTGCCGTTCCATCCGGTATTTACCAGATATGCGTCTGCCCCTGCCGCTTCCATTCTCTTCACGAGTTCTTCACCATACTTGGTTGGATGAAGTGAGAGAAATGCCTCACCAAAACAGGCTGAGAAAGTAGGAACAGGTGTTGTAATTCCACGTTCGGTTCCTGCAAGTTTGGCTGTAAAACCTGAAAGGAAGTGATACTTGGTCTGTTCAGGTGTCAGTTTCGATACCGGAGGCATAACACCAAAAGCATCGGCAGTCAGGAAAATTACCTTCTTGGCATGGCCCGCTTTTGATACAGGTTTTACTATGTTCTTAATGTGGTAGATCGGATAGGAAACCCTTGTATTTTCTGTTTTTGAGGAATCGGAAAAATCAATTTTGCCGTTTTCGTCAATAACTACATTTTCTAACAGAGCATCCCGCTTGATGGCGTTATAGATATCGGGTTCAGCTTCTTTGTCGAGATTGATGGTTTTAGCATAACATCCGCCTTCGAAATTGAAGACGCCGTCATCATCCCATCCATGCTCGTCATCACCGATAAGGGCCCGTTTTGGGTCGGTAGACAAGGTTGTTTTACCGGTTCCAGACAGTCCGAAGAAAATAGCCGTATCTCCGTCTTTTCCCACGTTAGCTGAACAGTGCATGGAAGCCATTCCCTGGAGAGGGAGATAATAATTCATCATGGCGAACATTCCTTTTTTCATCTCTCCACCATACCATGTACCACCTATTACGTGCATTTTTTCTGTTAGATTAAAAACAGTAAATACCTCAGAATTAAGGCCATGCTCTTTCCACTTTGGGTTCACTGTTTTTGAAGCGTTCAATGAAACAAAGTCGGGCTCACCAAAATTCTCCAGTTCTTCCTGAGTGGGACGGATAAACATGTTTTTGACAAAATGGGCCTGCCAGGCAACTTCCATGATGAAACGAATTTTCATTCGCGTATCGGGATTGGCACCACAGAAGGTGTCCATTACGTAAAGTTTCTTGCCCGAAAGCTGCTTCACGGCCAATTCCTTCAATTCTTTCCAGACCTCCGGAGTCGTTGGTTTATTGTCGTTGGGGGCATGTTCAGATGTCCACCATATTGTGTCCTTCGTGGTCTCATCTTTAACAATGAATTTGTCCTTGGGCGACCGGCCTGTAAAAATACCTGTGTCAACTGCAACGGCTCCCAGATCCGTAACGATCCCCTTTTCATAACCTTCCAGGTCGGGACGGGTTTCTTCTTTAAACAACTCTTCATACGAGGGGTTGTGAACAATTTCTTTCACATCCGTTATCCCGTATTTACTCAAATCCAAATTCTGCATGTTTTTTGTGTTTTAATTATTAGTAAATAAATTTTGAGTGATTACAATATTTCATCCGTATAAAATTAGTCTAAGTTATTGGTCTGATGCAACTTATTATGCTTTAATTGATTTTAGATTCTTCGCTCCGCTCAGAATGACAGACTGTCTAATGTCATTCTGAGGAGGTAACGACGAAGAATCTGTTACCTGTTTTTGGTTTCTTAGATGATTAGAGGTTAATTATACAT
>NZ_AEWI01000051.1 GCF_000191885.1 Anaerophaga thermohalophila DSM 12881 | reverse complement strand
GGCAGTGGGAGTGCTGTGATTTGCCGATAAAATTAGACAGGAAGTTCCGTTGTAAATTTAAAACAAACTTGAAAAATCATACTATTCCTTTTATGAGGCCGCCCCAAAAGTATAAAGTACAAAAACAGTGTCATGCTGATCGCAGTATAAAATCTGTTTAACAAATTCTCCTACAAGCTCAAAGTGACATTAAATTTAGACGTTTCGGACAACCTCGATTTCGAAATTATTATAGTTATGGACTGTATCTATTTTTTTCTGAATCCTACAATTATTTCTCTTTTATATTGGAAATTAGTGGCAGAGGAAGTTCTCCAATCACCTGATAATGTATATTTATTATTATCATAACTACCATTGTAACCCCAATTCATCCTCAAATACGTAGTACTTGAAATTGAAGTGGACGTTTTAGTTTTGGGTAAAGCAGGTCGCAATTGGCTGCTTTTTAATGGAAGTAATTGAGGATTATCAGTGTCTTCAGAATTGACCCAGGTATAATGATATGTGTATTGCTTCCTCTGTTTTTCATAACCATCAATAATCCATGCATGTCCATCCTTATAATCAGTATACCATTTAATAATAAACCTATGCTCCCTTTTTGTTGCATTAGCTCTGGCAATTACTGGCATATTGGAATTAAGACTAGTCAAGACTTTTGAACTATTATACCCCTCAAAAGCACAACTGATACCCAATGAATTATAAAAACCAACAATATCCTCAGTTTGAGCACCTGACTCTTCCTCTCCATACTTCATATTAATACAATTCCCAACCCAACCCATTAATATTGCAGAATATTTTGATTCAATCGTTGATTTTCGAGGGTTCGTTTTCGCCATTTTACTCCAAACTGTAGAACTCGGCTCACTAAATGAAAAACCATAACTTGATCCTTTGCCCAAAAAACCATCTTCATTTTTTGACCATCCGTAACATTCTCCCTTACTATACATTTTTCCAGGTAAGCCAATTCTCCCATTCAAATAATACAACATCTGTGCTCCTGCAACAGCCACACAACCTACCAAGCAGCGTTGAGAAAAGTCTTGTGTAAACGGAACTACTTCATTCCAAGGAAATCCCTGTCCCCACTTAGTCTGAATATAAGGTCCTTTTCGGATTGTCGGAAGAACTTCTGTTTCAATATAAGACAATTCCCAATACCCCTCATATTCATCAGCAATTGCTCTTTTCAGAGGGTTATTATACAACTCAATATTATTTCAAAGTTCATAATCAGCAGACGTGGTATCCACATAATCCGATTGTTTCAAGGCTAAAATATCCTCAGATAACGCATCCAGCCATGTAAGTACTCCCGGATTGGCTTCCTCAAAAGAAAATTCTCCTTCATCCGAAGTGGCCAAAATACTTTCTGTTCGTTTGTCTCCGGAAACAATTAACCAGCCTTTGTTTTTAGCATAATTTACTACATAAAGCAAAGTATCACCCGAATAAACAACTGGCTCAATTTCAAAAGACAGTGAATCCTTACTCTCCGAATTGTTCAAAATGCGAACAAAAATCTTCACGCTTTCGAGCCCAACATCCCAGTTTAATTCTGAATTTTCAACTTTTTCACTGGATTTCAACTTTAACTCCTCATCAAAATCCAATTGAGAACAACTAAACAAAGTGAGTACAATAATAAAGGAACTCACCAAACAATTAGTTTTTTTCATAACTTTACATTTTTGATGGGGCTGCAACCCCGTTAATAAATAGTTTTAATAAATGTCCCATTCTCCGAATCGGAGGATGGGATTTTTTTATAATTCAACTGAAAATATTAAACAGAAAAGAATAAAAGATAAAATGAGTTTCTCCTGTAAAAACAGGATAGAAATAAGCGGATAATGAATTTTAGAAAAGAACCTGCAAAACCATTCTCCTTTGGGAGCAAGAATTACAGAAAACAAAGAATTGCTGTCAAAACAACAAAACTCGTAAGCAGAATAGGGGTTCCGGGTTAACATTTGAAACGGACTTTTAAGATTACGAATTCAAATATAGAAAGAAAAAAAAATAAAGTCCAAAATAAAACAAAATATTAAGGAAGATTTAACAATACATTTTTCACAATAGCCTCATCAAATATAAACACAATGGAAGAAAATATAACTATCAGACGGAGTGGATTTGCAATCAAAAAATACAGACTGTCCTTTAGTAGCTAACTACCGGCAAATTTTCTTCAGTTGGCAGATTACAAACCTGCAAATAGTACCCGTGTGAATTGCAAATCAGGGGTGGTCGAAAGATTTTTATTGTCAATTTCTAATTCTCTGTTACGTATCAACATTAAACTGCCTGATTGTTGATAACTTTCTGTTAATTAAGTTTTTAATTTGACTTTTTGTCATGTTCTTTGTCAGATAACAAGAAAATATGTTTACCGGACAAAAAGTTAACATTCAAAAAGTTTTAGGATTTATACTCCGGATATTAAAAGCCTGTCAGTAAAAAAAGGTGACCAAATTTATTTTCGGGTACAATCTGTGTTTGACGGATTATATGATAAAGTAAATTGGAATCCTGAAATTGTTTATTTGAATGAATCAGAGGATGTCGTTAATGCCAATAATAAAACAAGATATAAATATGTAGCTGCTGAAGATTTTATTGTTTCCGGACATCAGTCAATTGGAGCACCCTATAAGGGAGTTGTCAGTATTGATGGGGTATTCCACAAAGAAGTAACAACCGATGATATTGTTTTGGAAATTGTAAAAACAGATAAAGACGGTAATGCTGTTACTGAATTTTCAAAATCATTTAAATGGAATGATTCAGGCGACTATAGCATTAACGAGTCTGTAAGTGTTGAAAGGCTTAATAATCTTAGTTTTAAACTTAGCACATCCACCAATATTGACTGGAATAAAGTTGATTGGTTGCCTCATGTTTATTATTCAGAATCCGAAGATGATGATTTTAAAAATGTATATGACAAAGAAGGAAACCCAACAATTTCAGTATATAAGGGTTATTGTTAAACGAAACCATTGAGGATAGCAATGGCAAGAAATATGTAGAAACCATCAACGAGTACGAGCTGAAAGACCGCAATATGGTTGATTTGACCAATGGTGCAGAAAAAGCTCCTTCTACTATTGCCTTCCCTGCTCTGGTGAAAACTACCAAAAAGTTTTACGAAGGGGCTGAAGAAGCTCAAAAATCGACCTATACCACTTTTGAATATGGCAGTTATGGAAATGTGCGTAAATATGTGGATTATGGCGATGAAGGTACTGATGATGATATTTCTGCCATTATAGATTACCATGAGGTCACGGACAAAAACATCTTGTCTGTTCCTAAATCAATCACGGTAAAAGGCAGCGGTAAAATCTTCCGCCAGCGCAATACTATGATTGATGATGCTACAGGTAAGATTACCCAAATCACACAAAAAGGTGATAAAACAGATGCCATTTACGACCTGTATTACGACAACTATGGTAACCTTGACAGTATTGTGCGCCCTGCCAACTACAAGGGAGAGCGTTTTTACTTTGCCTACGACTACGATAATACGATACATAGCTATGTAACTGCCGTAAGGGATGCATACGAATACAGCTCATCCACCACTTACGATTACAAGTTTGGGCAGGTATTAAGCACCACCGATATCAATGGTAAACAGACCGTTTATAAAATTGACGAATTGGGACGTATAACCGATATAATTGGACCCTATGAGTTGGAAAACGGACAGGATTATACCATTCGTTTTAAATACTTTCCAAATGATAATATTCCGTGGGCTCAAACCCAGCATTACGACCCGGAACATCCTGAAAACCCCATTGAAACTGCTATTTTTATTGATGGACTGGGAAGAGTATTACAAACAAAAAAAGACGGGGCTGTTTTTAAAGGCAAGGATGCCGGGGATAATGAAGTTATGTTGGTTTCAGGTAAAGTAGAATACGATGCTTTTGGGCGTAGTGTTGCCTCCTACTACCCGGTAAGCGAAGATAAAGGCAGCATTGGAACATTTAATACACAAGTTGACAAGGTAAAGCCAACTACTGTGGAATACGATGTGCTGGACAGGGTCTTGATTACTACCCTGCCCGATGGTGCTAAAACGAAAACCTTCTATGGGTTTGGGGAAGACCGTGACGGCAACTCACAGTTTATGACTCAAGTAACCGATGCCAACGGCATTACCACCGAAAGCTTTACCGATGTAAAAGGGCGACAGACCGCCGTAAAAGCGCCCGGCGATATATGGACAAGTTTTGTGTATAATGCCATTAACGAACTGGTGAGTGTAACGGATGCCGAGGATAACACAACGGTTTCAACTTACGATATGCTGGGCAGACGTTTAAGCCGACTGCACCCGGATGCAGGTTTGACAGAGTACACCTATGATGCAGCAGGTAATATGCTCACGCAAATGACAGCCAACCTGCGTGAAAACAAGCAACCGATTACCTATGAATATGAATATAACCGTTTAACCAACATCATTTATCCCGAAAATGAATTTAACAATGTACATTTTGAATATGGAGAACCTGGTGCTGAAAATAATCGTGCAGGACGTATTGTTTTGCAGGAAGATGGAACAGGAGCACAGGAGTTTTTCTACGGGCCATTGGGTGAGATTGTAAAAAACACTCGAACAATTATTGTCCCTGATGAAGATATTTATACCTTTACCACTGAGTGGGAGTATGATACATGGAACCGATTAAAAACCATGACATATCCTGATGGCGAAGAGGTCACCTATACTTATAATACCGGAGGTCTGTTGAAAAGTATGTACGGTAAAAAGAAAGGGCATCGTTACAATTACCTCACACAAATAGGCTACGATAAATTTGAAGACCGGGCCTTCATTTCCTACGGTAATGGTACGGAAACCACTTACGAGTACGAAGAAGACAGAAGAAGGCTGCACAATATTAAGGCCAACACTTCAAGCGAACGAGCCATGATGAACAATACCTACACCTACGATGCGGTAAATAACATTACCAAACTCAAGAGTGTAGCACCTATACCAACGGAAAACAAGAAAGGTGGTAATTTTGAATACAACTATATGTACGATGATTTGTATCGCCTGACCAATGCAAGTGGTACCTATCAAAATATCAGTCACCAGCATCGTTACTCAATGGATATGCAATACTCCGAAACCGGACGTGTTTTACACAAGAACCAATTGCATCAACGAAAGGAGTATGACGAAACCACATGGGGACCTCGCCATAAAACAACCTACGATTTGGAATATAAGTACGAAGGTGACAAACCACATGCACCAAGCCAGATTGGGGAGAATATTTATACCTACGACGCCAATGGTAACACTACCGGTTGGCAAAGCACCAAGAACAACAACAGGCGAGATATCCTTTGGGACGAAGAAAACCGCATACGTGCCATTGCGGACAACGGTAAAACCCATCATTATTTGTACGATGCTTCCGGTGAGCGTGTCATTAAAAGTACCGGAGACGGACAAGCTATTTATATCAACGGCTTTCCCATGGGCGGTAGCGGTACAGTTGGTAACTACACCATGTATGTTAACCCATATATGGTAGTAACCAACATGAAGTTCACCAAGCACTTTTACATTGAAGGGCAACGTATTGTTTCTAAATTAGGTGAAATGGGTGAATACCAGTACCTATTAAACCCCAAGGATACTGTTGCAGGTGGTGGAACCATAGATTTTGACCTAAAAGGCAAAGACTTAAAAGAGGCTATTTATGCCAATTTTGAGGAGCTAGGATTAGACGGCGCTGTATTTACCGCAGGTAAGAGTGGTAAAGTACCTTACGGACGATTGAAAAAGTATTACCGCAATCAGGATTTAGTTAATGCCGGAGGCGGAAATCCGAACCAACCGGATTACGATGAAGAACCGAGTAACAAAGTAGAGAATCTTCAATTCTATTACCATCCCGATCATTTGGGTAGTTCTTCGTATATTACCGATGTATCCGGGGAAGTTTACCAACACATGGAGTACTTCCCGTTTGGAGAGACTTTTATTGAGGAACGCACCGATGCTGTATACACTTCCTATCTTTTCAACGGAAAAGAATTGGATGAGGAAACAGGGCTTTATTATTACGGTGCCAGGTATTATGACCCGAGGATTAGTATGTGGTATGGTGTTGACCCATTGGCGGAAAGGCGTATGGAGTGGTCACCTTATGCGTATGTATTAAATAATCCAATTTTACGTTTTGACCCTAACGGATTGACCGATTATACTTTCGACAAAAAAACTGGGGATGTTACTCAAGTAGGTGAGGCAAATGATGACCCTGATAGGATATTAAAAACAAATAGAAAAGGAGAAGTAAAGTATAAGAAGAATGGAGAAGCAAAGGTGGCATTTGGAGATATTGAAAAAGGTATTCTATCTGACGGAATGAATTTTAAGGAAAATGACAACTTATTTGAAGTAGGAGGAGAAGGACAACCAACAGAAGCTGGCATTAAATCCTTTACATTAGGGCTTTCAGAGTATCTTGGGAAAGAGATATCTGGTATAGCATATTCATATAGCACTTCTGGAAAGGTTACAGATATGGTACTAGGGAAATATCAAAATAACACAAGGACAGAATCTAAATCGACCACTGGTTATGAGTTAGCAAGAAAATTTGGAGTTCAGTACACTTCAAATAATATCTCACAAGTTTTTCATACTCATCCTGATGGCAGTTTAGGTGCTACTGCATCTTCGCCCGAAATTTCGCAGGACTATAAAAATCTTCAAAATCAGAAACCTAATTTGCTTAATGCAAGATTCCTTATATTGAGAAGAATTCCAGGTCAGATAAAACCAGATGAATATGATTATACTCATCTTTATAATCCTAAAAGATAATATCAGAATGAAGAAGTTATTAATCCTATTTATTGTAATCGGGACTTCAATGAGTAGTCTTTATTCTCAGACTAAAACAATTGAAGGCAGGTTGATTTCTGAGGATTTTGAAACTTTACCTCAAGTGTCAATTATGATTAATGACACAGTTGAAGTTGGTAGAACAGATGCAAATGGCTTTTTCTTAATAGATATCCCTATTACGGAGAAAAAGATAATGTTTGTATTTGTTGGAATGGAATCAACAAGTATAGAACTTGTAGATAAATGTGATAGAATTGAGGTTGTAATGATGGGCATCTATAATTATGACTTCATGAGTTTAAAACGTGCTGAAAGGAAGAGGAAGAAAAGATATAAAAAGCTTTCTGAGATACATAAACAAGCTTTTGAGAAAGGTATATTTGAAACTGAATATGCGTGCTATAATCGCGAGTTTGAATCCCTTTATCTGGAAGATAATTAACGCCCCGCTATCTGTAGCTTGCTTTTTGCTCGGCTTAATTTGAAATTAAGTCGAATCCTAACCGGCAGTTTGCAACTGCCCTAGCAGAGGGGCAATCGTAATCCATAAAACGATACTATTTACATCAAATAAAAATGCTCGGTCAAGTTTCGGGCATTTTCTATAATAATCCCCAAAGAGCGCCTAAAATAATAAAAGTTGACGGTGCAGTTATCCCAATAAATCTGGTAAAGTACACGTTGTTAATTGTTATTTCATTCTTCTCTTTGGCGAGAGCATAAGCCGCTGCAGCTTTAAAATTTGTAGTAGCAGCAATTATGATTATAAATCCAAAAATAAAAGTTTCACTATCCGGAATCGTTTTAAAAAGTTCGATAATCATAGCGCAGCAATATTTTTATTAAAGAAGTCCTTAAACTTACGTTTAGTAAGCATGGTATCAATAATATTTATAATACTCCCAAAAAACAGGACCACTCGTTAAGTTAAATTTAGTCCT
>NZ_AEWI01000052.1 GCF_000191885.1 Anaerophaga thermohalophila DSM 12881 | reverse complement strand
CACAATAAATTTAACCATACGAATGTATCAATTTAAAACGAATCGCGCGCTGGTGGTACCCCCTTTAGAGGGCCAAGGGGTGTGCGACGGGAAGAATAAAACGAATCATTAAAGCTTATTTCTACCCCTTCCCTTCACCCCTCTTACTCCCCTAAAGGGGAGAACCGGGCCAACCCGCAAGCCACAATAAATTTAACCATCCGAATGTATCAATTTAAAACGAATCGCGCGATGGTGGTACCCCCTTTAGGGGGCCAGGGGGTGTGCGACGGGAAAGGATAAAAAGTAAAAATGAAAAACCAAAACTTGCCCCCTTCCCTTCACCCCTCTTACTCCCCTAAAGGGGAGAACCGGGCTCACACAGCCCACAATAAATTTAACCATACGTTTGTGACAATTTAAAAGAAATCGTGCGATGGAAATTCCCCCTTTAGGGGGCCAGGGGGTGTGCAAAGGGAAGGATAAAACGAATCATTAAAGCTTATTTCTACCCTACCTTCACCCCACTAACTCCCCTAAAGGGGAGAACCGGGCTAACCCGCAAGCCACAATAAATTTAACCATACGAATGTATCAATTTAAAACGAATCGCGCGGTGGTGGTACCCCTTTACGGGGCCAGGGGCTGTGCGACGGGCAATACAAATGAAACGAGCATAGCAAGGTTTGTCACAAAAGAATATGTATAAGTACTCACATGCGAGTTCCATCCGCCCTTAATAAGTAAATTTTATATGGATGAAGATTTAAAACTACCCCCCTTTGAACTTCCAGCTTTGAGCGAAAAGCTAACATCCTTTTGTGCAAAGTCCCCCACATCTATATCAATTAAAAACAACTAAAAAAATGCCCAATCAATCAGATAAAGTAAAAGTACTTCTCGTGTTCGGTACACGCCCAGAAGCTATAAAAATGGCACCTGTGGTAAACGAACTCGAAAAACAGCAAAGTACTTTTGAAACAAAAGTCTGCATCACGGCCCAACATCGGGAAATGCTCGATCAGGTTTTAAAAGTTTTTAATATCATTCCCGATTATGATTTAAATTTGATGAAACCCGGGCAAGACTTATACGACATAACTTCGGGAGTTCTACAGGGGCTTAAATCAATACTGAATGATTTTGCCCCCAACACTGTTCTCGTACATGGTGATACCGGCACCAGCACGGCAGCTGCATTGGCTGCTTTTTACAAACAAATACCCGTGGGACACGTGGAAGCAGGCCTGAGAACTTATAATATATACTCGCCCTGGCCCGAGGAGATGAACCGCCAACTGACCGGCCGCCTGACCACCTGGCACTTTGCCCCAACCCCATGGGCAGCCAAAAACCTGATTGAAGAAAAAGTAGCTAAGGAAAATATTTGTACAACAGGCAATACCGTTATTGATGCCTTACATAAGGCGACGGATATCATTGAAGATAACAAAGAGCTGAAAGCATCTGTCATAAAAGAATTAAACAACCTGATTCCAGGAATAACACAGGAAATAACCCAAAAGAAAATGCTACTAATAACAGGCCATCGGCGGGAAAATTTTGGCGAAGGTTTTCTTAATATCTGTAATGGCATAAAAGAACTGGCCTGGGCAAACCGGAATCTAATGATTATTTATCCTGTTCATCTCAACCCAAACGTTCAAAAACCGGTTAACGATATTTTAGGCGAACTCCCCAATGTTCACCTAATCCCACCTCAGAATTACCTACCGTTTATCTATTTACTTAAAACCTCATCCGTTATACTAACCGACAGTGGAGGCATTCAAGAAGAAGCCCCCGGCCTGGGAAAACCAGTACTTGTTATGCGCGAAACCACCGAACGTCCCGAAGCTGTCGACGCAGGAACCGTTAAGCTGGTAGGCACCAACAAAGACCTTATTGTTTCAGAAGTCACCAAACTTTTAACGGACAATAATTATTATCTCTCCATGTCAAAAGCCAACAACCCTTATGGCGATGGAAAGGCAGCTGAGAGGATTGTAGAGTTCTTAAAGGAAAAAGTTAGTAGGGGATTAAGCAATTAGATAGTAGATAATAAGAAGCACAAAATAATAACATGCGAATGTTAGAATCTCAAGAAATCGTGCGTTGGAACTACCCCCTTTAGGGGCCAGGGGGTGTGCGAAAGGGAAGGATAAAGAGAATTATTACTGCACTCATTATTAAAAATGAAAACCCAAAATAAATTACCCCTTTCGCTTTTTCCTTAAAATTTTAATATTTTCACACGCCAATCTTAAATTTACAAAATAATAAATGAAACCAATCACTGTCACCACCATGGGAATGGGATACATCGGCCTGCCCACATCTGCTGTTATGGCAGGTAAAGGAATCAGAGTCAACGGGTGCGATGTTAACCCTAAAGTGGTGGAAACTATAAATGCAGGAAATATACACATTGTGGAACCCGGCCTTGATACGTTAGTAAAAATTAGTGTTGAAACAGGCCTTCTTAAAGTTTTCCAGGAACCTCAACCCGCAGATGTTTATTTAGTGGTAGTTCCAACACCTTTTAACCAGGATCATCAGCCTGACACTTCCTTTGTGAAAGCTGCAACACGGAGCATAATCCCAATATTAAAAAATGGTGATCTTTTTATCATAGAATCCACCTCTCCGGTATTGACAACAGAAAAGATGGCTGAGATAATTTTTACAGAAAGACCGGAACTAAGGAAGGATATTTTTATAGCTTATTGCCCCGAAAGAGTTTTGCCCGGAAATGTGTTATATGAACTTGAACACAATGACCGTGTAATTGGCGGCATTGATGAAACATCCACCCAAAAAGCCATTGAGTTTTACCGTCTTTTTGTAAATGGCCAGCTTCACCCCACCAATGCCCGTACTGCTGAAATGTGTAAACTCACTGAAAATAGTTCTAGAGATGTTCAAATTGCTTTTGCCAATGAATTATCAATAATATGCGATAAGGCAGGAATCAATGTATGGGAATTAATAAGACTAGCTAACAAGCACCCCAGGGTCAACATACTGCAACCCGGATGCGGAGTTGGCGGCCATTGCATTGCTGTTGACCCCTGGTTTTTGGTTTCCGATTACCCGGAACATGCTCACGTTATTCGTCAAGCGAGAGAAATCAATGATTACAAAGCAGAATGGAGTGTTGAAAAAATACTGAGTACTGCCCGCCAGTTCGAGATAGACCACGGACGGCAACCGGTAATCGCCTGCATGGGCCTGGCTTTTAAGCCCAACATTGACGATTTGCGCGAATCACCTGCCAAGTACATAACATCAAAAATTGTTGCCGAAGCCCGGGGCGAAGTTCTAATAATTGAACCAAACATCCACAGTCATCCCAGCTTTACTTTAACACAATACATGGAAGGTTATGAAAAAGCCGATATTATTGCATGGCTTGTAAACCATAAGGAATTTCCGGGTATAACAAAAGATGAACAAAAGATTGAAATTGATTTTTGCGGGGTAAGAAAATGAAAATCATGTTTAAATACACGAATGATACAATATAAATTCAATCGCGGGCGGACGTACCCCCTTTAGGGGGCCAGGGGGTGAGCGGAAGAACGATTCAAACAAATATTTCAAGATTCCCCCTAATAGCTAAAACATGTAAACTGCACCTTCCACTACCCCACTAACTCCCCTGAAAGGAAGTACCACCAAACCCGCGTTTCGTATAAATTTGATAAATCCGAATGTTACAATAAAATAGTATCGCACGTAGGGTTCCCCTTAAAGGGAGTCAGGGAGTAACAAAGGAAAAGATGAACGAAATTACAAGATAAAAAATCTACCGGTTCCCCACCCATCCATACACAAATCACCATCCCCCGACATAATGAAAAACAAAATTACCTACATCACTTTTAATGAACCAGTCAACGGGGTTTATATCAGTCAGGTAATTGAAGTGGTTGAGCATATAATGAAAACAGGAATGGACATAAAAGTATTTGCATTCTTTTCATTACGTGACTACTTCAAAAACAGGAAGCTCCTCAAACATTATTTACCTGGTGCCATCGCGCTACCTAGCCTTGGACGCCTGAAAAACTGGAAATCAAACAGCTTGTGGCTTCAGTTATTCAAGAGAAGAATGAGCAATCAAACAATAATATGCAGGGGCCCTATAGCCACGAACCTGGCAATTGATAACCTAAAAAACGCCCGGATCATTTATGACGGAAGAGGTGCAGTTTGGGCTGAACAAAAGGAGTATGGAGTATATAATGGCTCAGGTATAGAAAATGAATTGTTTGAAATTGAAAAAAAGGCGGTAACACAAAGTCAACGACAAATTGCCGTTTCTTCTAAACTCATAAATTACTGGCAGGAAAACTTTAATTTTTCAGGAAATAGAGCCATAGTAATTCCCTGTACGCTCAATACAACAAAAAACGAAGACGCTGAGAATATCCCGGAAGATTTAATATCTTTTTTTGACTATGTCAATCAACAAAACTATACAGTTACTGTTTTTGCAGGAGGGAATGGCAAATGGCAGCAAATAGATAAAATTTGTGAATTTGCCTTAGAATCAATAGAAAAACAGGAATCTTCCGCTTTTTTATTTTTATGTCCACCCGACAAAAATATTCAGGATTTAAAGAATAAATTTCCCGCAAGAGTCTTTAATACCCTTGTATCTCCCGATTTGGTTCATACAATACTATCAAAATGTGATTACGGTATCATATTGCGGGAACAAAACACAACCAATAAAGTAGCTTCTCCTGTGAAAGTGGCTGAATACCTTTTTGCCGGGCTTAAAGTTATCATCAGTCCTGACATTGGAGATTATTCCAATATGGTAAAGGAGAATGATCTTGGAGTAATATGGACACCCAAAGGTGAAACACCCTACTTACCAAAACCTGATATCGCAGAAAGGCAACGAAATATACTATTTGTAGAAAAGCACTTAAGCAAATCGGTATTTAACTTTTCTGATTTAATAATTAGTTAAAAGACCATCTTCAGTTAATGAAAAAAAATAATTGAATACATAAAAAAGGGGTTATGAACCTATTATACACTTAAAAAGGGTTCCATGAAAAACATACAAAAAAACTAATGGAAATTTATACAGAAGCAATGAACGAATAATATCATTTCCTTCGTCACAAAAACAATGCAACAAGCATTCATAAAAAAAATCGCCCTCCTCACCGACGGCATCTACCCCTACATCATGGGTGGCATGCAAAAACACAGCTACTACCTGGCCAAATACCTGGTGCGGGCAGGGGTAAAAGTCGATGTTTACCATGCTATTCCTGAAGGGCAACCATTTCCTGAACAGCCGGAAGGTTTTAGTACCGAAGAGCTTAAAAACCTGCAATTCTTCCCCGTTCATTTTCCTAAACCCGGGAAAATTCCGGGGCATTACATCCGGAATAGTTATCTGTATTCCAAACGGGTTTATGAAAAATTTTTAAAGCAGGAACCAGTTGATTTTGTTTATATCCAGGGATTTTCAGGATGGTATTTTTTAGGAAAAAGATTAAAAGTTGAAAAGTTCAATATTCCAACAGGCATCAATTTTCATGGGGTAGAAATGTTCCAGAAAGCGCCCTCTTTAAGGGTTAATCTGGAACATCTTATGTTGCGCCCCTGGATAAAATGGAATTTACGCCATTCCGACATTATTTTTTCGCTGGGCGGGAAATTAACCGATATACAGAAAAAACCGGTAACACCACTAAACAAAGTCATAGAAATCCCCATTGGCATCACAAACGAATGGTTAATCAATAACATCCCCTCTCATACCGGAAATATCCGCAAATTTGTTTTTATCGGCCGTTACGAGCGCCGCAAAGGCATTGAAGAGTTACATTCCGTCATTAAACAACTTATTAAAGAGAATTATAACTTTCAATTCCATTTTATCGGTCCTGTCCCCCAATCCAAACGTCTAAATTCTAATAACCTACTCGCCTTCTCACCTAATAACCTACTCGCCTTCTCACCTAATAACCTAATGTACCACGGCTCCATACAAGACGAAAAAAAAATACAAAAAATCCTGCAACAATCTGACGTTCTGGTCTGCCCATCCTGGAGTGAAGGCATGCCTACGGTTATTCTGGAGGCCATGGCATCGGGTTGTGCCATCATCGCATCAGATGTGGGCGCAGTAAGTGAGCAGGTCAGCCCAGAAAATGGTATTTTGATTGAACCGGGCAATAAATACCAACTCAAACAAGCCCTCGAAAAAATGATACAACTGGATAATGGAAATCTTATGAAAATGAAACGAAACTCAATACAAAAAATAAAGGACAAATTTTTGTGGGAAAATGTGGCGGAACAAACCATTGAGGCGATTAGGTCAGTAGGCCAGTAAATCAGAAGGTTGTTAAACCAATAGCCACGGCTCAGAGACAGAACGGTAACTTGTTTCCAAATCTCATGATAAGTCCCCGAACCGCCGAGCGGTGGCAGAACTAAAGCAGCGACGGAACTGCCGCAGAAAAGACAAAACACACTAAATGATAATTAAACAAATACTCCATATTCCCTATTCCTGGGTAAAAGAATTAATAATTATTACACAAACCCCACTACAACAACAAAGTATTTTGCATTGGCTACAACAAACCCGGAACCACAACCATTAAACTTATTCCGCAGGCAGATAGCTGAGAAATAAAAAACAAAATTCGCATTTTTGTCTTATATTTGTAAAACAATTACAAATACACAAAAAAAATGATAGTAAATTTCTCTGTCAGAAATTTCAAGGCTATTAACGAAGAGGTTACACTCTCTTTTGAAGCAGCCCAGTCTAATGAACTGGATAAATACTATCTGATGCAACCCATAAAAAATAAACCCTTAAAGCTACTAAAGCTCGGATTGATTTACGGGGCAAATGCATCAGGAAAAACCACCATTCTTGAAGCATTAAATTTTTTAAGGGACCTTGTTATCAATCCCCTGGATAAAAAAACAGATACTTTAAATTTAAAACCATTTCTTTTCGATAAAAAGACACCAAACGAAAATACGTTCTTTTCGCTTGAGTTTATTCAAAACCAAACAAAATATTTATATAACATAGAGTTAAACTCAAAAGCTGTTATTTCAGAATCACTTTACAGTCACACCCCAAACAAATCTCTTGTCTATGAAAGGGAGACAAATACCCGTCAGGAGGTAAGCATAATCACCTGGGGTGCCAAATACAAAAGTCACTTAAACAAAGCCCAACGTGACGTACTTGTGGCCAATACATTGTGGAACAATACCCTTCTTGGGGGATATTTAAAAACAAATATAAACTCACAGGAACTGCAGGAAGTAACCAACTGGTTTAAACAAACGCTAAAAGCAATCATTACACCTCGCACAAATCTCCTTGCATACATCTCCAACTTATTAGATTCAGGCAAAATACAAAGAACCATTATAGTTGAGTTGCTAAAAAAAGCTGACTTTAATATTTCCGGTATTTCCATTAAGAAAAAAAGTATACATGTAAAACCGCATATTTTAGACCGTTTGTCGAATTCAGGGTTAATTCCGGATGAAGAAGTTTCTAAAATTAAGGAATCAGGAGAAATTGAAACGCGAGAAGTATTTTTCGAACATTCCGTTGCTGCAAGCAGCAAACAGGAGAATTACTTTTTGCCATACAACGATGAATCAGCTGGGACACAACGTTATTATCAGTTTGCAGGCTTATTAAGTCTGCTTATTACGCAATCTGTCATTTTCCCTGTTGATGAATTGGAAGCCTCGTTGCACCCGGACCTTTTTAAACATTTTTTATTAACGTTTCTTACCAATTCATCACGCTCACAACTCATTGCAACGACCCACCACCGGGAGTTCTTTTTAGAAAAAGATATTTTAAGAAACGATTCAATATGGTTTACCGAGAAAAATAAAAATTGTGGCGTTGATCTTTTTTCACTTAGCGATTTTGATTCATCTGTCATCCGCAATACAAGTTCGATATATAATGCTTACAAAATCGGAAAGCTTGGTGCCAGGCCCAATCTTAACGATTATTTCATAGATATGGAGGGGTTTAGTGATTAGCCGGTTAGGTCATTACATCAAGTCAGGCTGTCATTAGTAATTTGTGAAGAATCTGTAATTATATCCAATAAGGCAGGCAAGTTGGAGAGTAGATAACTTATTCAAAAACATAGCATAATGAGAAAAAAACGAACCTTACACAAACCTGTCGGAAAAAAAATCTTATCACTTGTTGTTGATGGAGAAACAGAAAAATGGTATTTCCAGCTAAAAAAAAGTTATGATAAATTGTCAACCATTGACATCCGTCCGGATCTGCCGGTTAAAAAGAAACTTCAAGAACAATTTGAGTATGTAAAAGAGCAGGCCAATCATGCTGATAAAGTTATCTGGCTTGTTGATTTTGACACTATATTAAAAGAGAACAGAGAATGCAAACAAGGAGAAAAGTCTAAAATCAAAGAATTTCAGCAGTATAAAAGCCAACTCGAAAAATCTGAAAACATCGAAGTTTGTGTAAACACGCCATGTCTTGAATTTTGGTTTTTGCTTCATTTTAAATCTACCAGCCGCTTTTACCCATCATGTAGTAGAGCTACGCAAGACCTCAAAAAAAGCAGTAATGTTCTCTCCGATTATAAGAAAACTGAACAATATTACAAAAAACGAGATAACGACATATATAAAAAACTGATGCCATTTCTTTCAACTGCACGTACTAATGCCAGAAAAAACGGTCAATTCGACAGCAATAATCCCGAAACAGGTATCGCCGAAATGTGGAAAATTTTTGATTTATTTGACAATGATTATAATAAGCAATAATCACGTGTGAGTGCAGTATAAAAAAGAAACGAGCATGGAAAAAGTTGCCGCAACAAAAACGCCCATGAATTTTGCCTGCTTGGAGGGTACCAGTTCCTACTCCGCCACCTAATCACCTATGCTAAACGAACTCTTATACGAAAAAAACAACTACCTCATCCTCCTGTTCTGGGTATTGGTGGGGGCCTTTGCCGGCCCTTTGGTGTATGTTGTGGTTCCGCTGCACATGCTCATATTACGAAAGAAGGGTGCCTGGTTGTGGTTGTTGTTAGGATTTTGGCTAATACTTACTTTCAGTGACAGTCGCAAACCTGTTTTCAGCTTTGCAGAAGACCTGAAAACCCTCATGATGCTGGTGATGGGATATCTGTTTCTGGTGATGCCCAAAGAAAAGGAAGATTCGCTTAGGTTTGTTAAACCTTATATTCCCTTTTTCATTGTGGCTTTTGCTTCGCTTATTGGCAGTCCGGTTGCTTTTGAAGGGTTTCAGAAAACCGTTTCGTATGTTCTTTTACTAACGGTAATTCCCCCTCTTGTTAATCTTTTACTCACCTACGAACGGGAACGATTCTTATATCATCTTGTCATGGTAGGTGTAATAATTCTGGCAAGTGGCATTATTTTGCGTGTTTTTTATCCTGCCTTTGTTATGTTTAAGGGCGAACGTTATTCAGGGCTTCTTGGGAATCCCAATGGCATGGGCATATACGGATTTGTTTTCACTGCACTTTTCACTTTTATCATTCATTTTCACAAACATCTTTTTACACGAAATCAAACCATCTTTATTTATGTACTGATTTTTGCATCCTTAATAATGGGCGGCTCCCGCGGTGGCATTTTCTCTACAGCAATTTTCATTGCAGCCTGGTTCTTATTGCGCAGGGATGTCATTATAGGTTTCATCATCATGTCTGTCATTTTTATTTCGTATCAATATGTGATGGCTAATTTTGAAGAAATCGTTATTTCCCTGGGGCTATCCGACTATTTTCGCCTGGAGACACTCGAAACCGGGTCCGGCCGCGTAATCGTAGCAGAAGTTGCCTGGAGACACATCAACGAAAACTATTGGTTCAGTCACGGATTTTCATTCAATGAACATATATTGGCTCAATACCGCGACTATTTTGAACAACACGGGCACCAGGGTAATGTCCACAACAGCTGGCTCACAATGTGGCTCGATACTGGTCTGACCGGTCTTATCCTTTTTATATTCGGCTGGTTGGTGAACTTTATACGTGCTTCACGTTTCACACCAATGGTATGGGCTGTATTCTTCGGCATTTTGTTGTCGTGTACCGTTGAGTCATGGCTCGTGGCCTCACTCAATCCTTTTACCATTGTTCTCGTTATTATTTTGAGTATGTTAGGGAACCCGGAATTTTACAGGCAAGCTGAGGAGTTAGGGGAGTAGGGGAGTAGGCGAGTAGGGGAGTAGGCAAGTAGGCGAGTAGGGGATTAGGCGAGTAGGGCAATAGGGCAATAGGGCAGTAGGTTGAGGTTGAGATTAATATTCAGAATAAATGACAAAAAGGAATAATCTATCCATTTAATAATCCATTCTTCAGTTCATTAGTCCTGACAGCCGTGGAGCATCTAATATGAAAAATTTTGCCACAAAACACAAATATCAGGAGTAAGACACAATATAACCATGAACATCCTTTTCCTCTACACAGAACTTGCATCTTATTTTCTTTCCGGTGTCAAAGAGCTGGTCAAAAAGGGCCACTCGGTACATATTGTCCGCTGGCCGGTAAATAAAGAAGCCCCGTTTCAGTTTGATTTTCCTGACAACATAACCATTTATGAACGAAGCGATTATAATAATGTGGAATTGGTGCATCTTGCCAAACGCATTAATCCCGATATCATTATCTCCAGCGGATGGATGGATAAGGGTTACCTGAAGGTCTGCCGGCATTTCAAAGGAAAAATCCCCACCGTTATGAGCATGGACAATCAATGGGCAGGCAATATCAAACAACAACTCATGCGACTGGCAGCACCGTTTATGCTCCACCGCTCCTACTCACACGCATGGGTACCTGGCCTACCCCAAAAGAAATATGCACTCAAACTGGGTTTTAAAGAAAAAAACATTGTAGGATGGTTTCTATTCTGCCGATGTAAAGCTATTCTCCTCATCGGCATCAGACAGAATCAATGCCGATCCCTATCCGCGAAAACTGGTTTTTGTAGGCAGATACGTGCATCAAAAAGGACTCGACCTCCTCTTCCCTGCTTTCATGGAACTTCAGGAAGAATCACCCAACAAGTGGGAATTGTGGTGTGCCGGCACGGGCGAATTGTTCGATCAACGTCCGGCCCATCCGAAAATCAAACATCTCGGTTTTCTGCAACCCGAAGAACTCAAACATATCTTAAAGGGAGCAGGTGTATTTGTATTACCCAGCCGGTTTGAACCCTGGGGAGTGGTAGTGCATGAAATGGCAGCAGCCGGTTTCCCCATGATTTGCTCAAATGCCATTGGAGGTACCACCCGATTCCTGGAAGAAGGCAAAAACGGCTTTTTATTTGAGAATGAGAACAAAGAAAGTCTGAAAGAAGCCCTCAAAAGAATCATGAGCCTTAGTGATGTAGAACTCAGAGCCATGGCCGGACACAGCCACCGGCTGGGGATTGGTTATGATCCGGAAATGTGGGCCAGTCGGGTTATTAGGTTTTAGGCGAGTAGGCGAGTAGGCGAGTAGGCGAGTAGGCGAGTAGGTGATTAGAATTTAGGTGATTAGGAGATTATCTCTAATTTTGTTGTATTTTTTGGCATTTATAAAAATGGCTGCGCCATTTGTTGTTTGGATCACCGAATTTGTGCGAATTAACGCGAATTTAGTCGCACCTTGATGCGACAGTCATTTATTGACAACATCATAATAGAGTGCAGTATAAAAAGCATATTTTTGTCAAAATCCAGGCGTTTTAAATTTTTGTACCGGAGTTAACTTGTTGTTAATGAGGATACAAGAATTTAAAACAACAATGAGTTTGGCAACAAAGATACTTTTTGGACCGGGCTCATAATTGATTTTTTAAGGTGTTATCTAACTCCTTCCAGTCGTTTCATCCGCATAAAATTTATTTATTAAGGCCGGATGGAACTCGCATGATTGAGTTTTATACATGTTCTTTTGAGACAATCTTTGTCATGCTCGTTTCGTTGACGACAAAAAATAATTGCGTAGCAATTAGCTAATCCGACAAATTATGACTTTAGCTTTTAAATTATTTTTGGCTCTGACTTATCCAGTTTAGAAGATTAGAATTTAGGCAATTAGGCCAGTAGAGTGTAGAGAATATGCTAATACCAAAAAATCTAATCCCCCTATACCTACTTGCCTAAACTCTACTCACCTACTCACCTACTCACCTACTCGCCTACTCGCCTAATCCCCTACTCGCCTACTCCCCTACTCGCCTATTTTCTAATCCCCTACTCGCCTACATAATTTGTTTTCGTTTTTGAGTAATCAGGGCAGATATCATTTTTGTTATTTCTATGGCAATAGTTTCTTGTTCATCAAGCGTTTCCTTAGAAATAAGATTTTTATAATACAGCAAATTTAGTACTGTAATAGACTCATACAAAGATCCTCTGGAAATATATAGGTAATTGATATTTTCTTTAACACTGATGCGCCCCTCTCCCTCTGCAATATTTTGCGGAACAGATGCAGCAGCCGCCTCCAATTGCTCAATAAGCCGGTAATGCCCTTTGAGCGTTTCCGTAATATCTAAACACTTTTCAGCAAAAGTCATCCCTTTCTGCCAGACCAGTAATTTCTTAAAACTAAAATTCTCCATAATGTATAAGTTAGGTTTGTTTATAAAATCTCTATTTACCTATTCGCCTAATCCCTACTCGCCTATTTACCTACTTGCCTACTCGCCTAATCCCCTACTTGCCTAATCCCCTACTCCCCTATTTACCTACTTGCCTAATCCCCTACTTGCCTATTTACCTACTCGCCTAATCCCCTACTCGCCTACTCGCCTACTCCCCTACTCCCCTAATCCACTCCTCCAACACCACCAGCGGCCACACCCTCGAAAAAGTCACCGAAGCATCCCCATTCAGGAACCGCTGCCAGATATCCAGTACGCCATTTTCATTAAACATTTCCCGTTGAGCTATTGAGCGAATGCGTTCATCGGCATAGGCATGCATCTCGCCTTTCAGCCAGTCGCGCCAGGGGAAAACAAATCCCATCTTGGGCCGGTTAACAATGTAATCAGGCAAAAGATCAGGCATACTATCAACCAGCAACTTTTTGGGCGTAACCGGCCGTTTAATATTATCAGGTAACGATAACACATACTCCACCAGCTCATGATCCAGGAACGGTACACGCACCTCCAGAGCATGAGCCATGCTCATCTGATCACTGTCGCGGAGCAATACATTCTGCATGTAAGTAGTTAGCTCTGCCGCAGATACCCGTGATAACACATTTCCATCCTTTTGAAATCGTTGTTTTTTCAACCATTCCACGGGATAATGTACAGGCAGGTCATTCCGGTTCAGCATTCCGGCAAGTTGGGAATCCATCAAAGCCTGTCGTGAAATGGCAAAGGCTTCTTCGAAGCTGTAATCTTTCATTTCCAAAAGTCGCTTCACTTTTAACGAAGCCACTCCCGGTTTCAGGGAAACAAGATTCTTACCGGCCAGTTGCCGTAAAAACAGCGGCAACCGCCACAACCATTTCCTTCTTTCCAATGCCATCATACGGTTAAATATGGCATAACCGCCAAATACCTCATCTCCGCCCAGTCCTGAAAGTGCCATGGTAATACCGGCCTCTTTGGTCATTTTAGAAACCACCCAGGTATTAGGGCCATCGCCACTGGGATGATCCATGGCCGATAAAGCATCCGGTAACAGATGAAGAAAATCATCCGGTTCCAGATGTATTTCATGATGATTGGTTCGGTTCATTTTTGCAACATACCTGGCATAAGGTGCTTCGGAAAATTCATCTTCCGAAAAGGCAACATTAAACGTATCAATCTGGTTGTTGGAAACCCTGGCCATGGCGCCCACAACAGCACTTGAATCAATTCCTCCGGAAAGAAAAGCCCCGAAAGGCACATCAGCAACCAGCCGCCGTTCCACAGATTCAAAAAAGAAATTTCGGACATTCTTCTTTACCTCATCATAGCTCTCCGGTCGTTTCTGCTCAATCTTCTCAAACGGATTCCAGTAAGAATCAGTAGTTACTTCGTTAACATTCAGCCTGTAAGTAAGTATGGTTCCGGGCAGTAACATCTGAACCTCCTTTAATATGGTATCAGGTGTCTGTACCGTTTGATATCTTAAAAAATCAACCACCGAATCGTCATTCAACGCTTTTGATACATTCCCTGATGCTAAAAGCGCCCTGACTTCCGAAGAAAAAAACAAACCGTCGTCATTCAGACTCCAGTAAAGCGGTTTTATGCCAAGGCGATCTCTTACCAAAAACAAAGCCTGCTCTTTTTTATCCCATACCGCAAAAGCAAACATGCCGTTGAACAGTTCCACACATTCAGGTCCCGTATTTGCCCATGCAGCCAATACTACCTCGCTATCGGTGTACGATTTATAAGGGTAATCAAACTTATTTCTCAGCTGTCTGAAATTATAGACCTCCCCGTTAAAAACCAGCACAAAACGTCCACAAGCCGAAACCATTGGCTGATGCCCGGCATTGGACAGGTCAATGATGGATAAACGTTTGTGACCAAGGGCGGCCTCTCCTTCCTGCCAAAAACCTTCATCATCAGGGCCTCTGTGGGCCAGCCTGGCATTCATGGATTTAACCCTGATTTCTTTATCTCTTATCTTTTTTGAAACTATTCCGTTGATTCCACACATATTTTTTAGTATTGAGCTGATGAATTAATGCCCCCCCGGTTTATCCGCCAAACATTTCCTCATACCGTTCCTCAAGCCCGGCATTTTCCAAATACGCCTTCGCCAGTCTCTTTGCTTTCTCTCCCTTATTTTTAAGCTTTTCGGATGAAGTAGTTATTAGTTCCTCCAGTGCCCTTTCAAAATCACCGTTCACATTCAGATCAAAAATCCATCCGGCTCCTTTCTTATCGATGTTTTGCCAGGGCGTTTTATCGCTGATCATAACCGGTAATCCGGCCGCCATGGCCTCAAAAATAGAATGCCCGAAATTTTCCCCAAAAGTGGGCAATACAAAACAATGATAATTAGAAAGAATCCCGGCAACCAAAGGTGGTTCCACAGCCCCTTTATAGCTCACTGTAACATTCGCGGGCATTTCATTCATTATTTGACGGCATTCCCGCCAGTAATCCTCATCCTTTACAGGACCATAAATGTCATAAACGATCGGTCGTTCCCCGGTGTAATTTCTAAGTACCCTTAAAAAAGTGAGATGGTTCTTTTTCCTTGCCACCAAAGCAACAGTAACCAGCCGTAATTCTTTACCGGTAAAGTCAACAGGATTCCCTTCCTGAATTATAGCTGGCACATTTCCGGCAACCGATATGGAAGCTTTCTTTCCTATATTCTTCAGAATATCCTGTTTTTCCTGTTCATCCGTTGCATGCCAGGCAACATTACCTCTTTTCATAAAAGGCTTCATCACCATCAGGTAATATGTCTTTTTTGAAGCCTTCAGAGCCAAAGCACCCTCTTGAAACATGCCTCGCGGCGCAATAATTACTTTCAGGCCCGTTTTTGAATGCCACGCATTATAGATTAGCGGATAAACCGTTGCAAAAAGTGAAAACAGCCCGTTAATATAAACAATATCCGGACTCACATTCTGAAGCAATCGGGAAATACCTGAGAAGCCCTTATTTTTATTGGAAGCATAAAACACCTTTGCCTTACCCTCAAAATTGATCCATTGATCACTCTCAACCTCCAGCTGTGTCCCATCTAAATCCACATCCCGGGTCACCACATAAAACGCATAGCGTTCTCCCAACAAACGAACCATATTAGTAAGCGATTGTATAGGGCCTCCGGCTTTAAATGCAGGGGTAAAATAATCGTATGTAATCAGTATTCGTTTCTTTTCCTTACTCATAGCAGAGCAAAGATAGTAGTTAGTGGTTAGTTTTTAGTTTTTAGTGGTTAGTTTTTAGTGGATAGTGGTTAGTGAATTCAATCACATATGACACCCTCAGCGTCGATATTTTATGACCACACACTTTGCTATCAATATATGAGTCCTCAGGCCCAATGCCTCTGTACAATCATTAAAGTTGTGCAGCAACCAACCTGTGTACGCCCGGCTCTCTTTACAAAGCAAAGCGGCATAGCCGGTCGGCCGATTTATCCTGCAAAGAATCTGTGACCAGCCATATTGTGCAACAACAACTATTGAAACGAGTATGACAAAGATTGTCACAAAAAAACATGTATAAACTCAATCATGCGAGTTCCGTTCGACCAGTAACTTAGACTAATTTTATACGAATGAAACGAGCATGACAAAGATTGTCACAAAAGAACATGTATAAATCCTTGCATGCGAGTTCCATCCGGCCTTAATAATTAAATTTTATACGGATGAATAAAACCGAAAACACAAACACTCTCAACACAGAACACGAAACACAAACATAGGGGATTTAGGGCGCCCGTCAATAAAGAAACCCAAAAAGCCAAAGTGGAATTTTATTCGTAAAACCAACCTCAATATTGTCTGCTGCGACAAAAGCTTCTTCGACACCCTTAATCTGTTTGTTCGTTTTATTCTTTCCGCCAACTTCAAAAAGGTATTTGTCATTCACCAGAAAATCACCTTTCCGTAGATAAGAGACCTTATTTACAAAACCGACCTGGTTATAGAAAAATGTTTCGCGCAGTGTTCCGGTCTGCAAATTATCAGCATCAATGGCAAACATCAAATTAGTATTATTCAAATAAATTTTGGCAGGTTTATTCATTATTTTATTACCTACAGCCTTGGCGCCAAGCGTTTTTATCAAATCAGCTTTCTCAAGTAAATTGATATATTTAATCAGGGTACGCTGATCCGCAACATAAAGCTCAGATGAAAGATTAGATAAGTTCGGGGTATAAGGAACTGAAGTCGTTATAACGCCCAACAATTGTTTAATTTTGTGAAGTGACTCGTAAGTCACATCACTCGTAGCAGGAATATCTGTATCAATTACCACACCAATTATTTCTGAAAGTTTGCTATAGTAATTTTCCGGACTTTCAACATAAAACGGATAATAACCGCTCTTTAAGTATTTCTCAAAGGCCGGCAGCACCTTTATTTTATCAGTAATATCCCGACTGATGGACTGGTGAGATTTCAAAACATCTTCCAAAGCAACCACGGGGAATTTTATTTTGTGGTAAAACTCAATATACTCACGAAATGAAAGACCCTGAAGCATATAACTCACCTTACGGCGACTTAAATCACCCTGTCCCTTATGCAATGCCAAAACTGAAGACCCGGTATAAAAAATTTTCAACGAAGGAAAAGCATCATAAATACCTTTAAGTTCCCTCGACCAGTCACTATCCTTATGTTTAGGGGGATATTTATGAACTTCGTCAATAAAAAGAACCTGTCCCCCGTACTTATAGAAAGTTTCAGCCAAATCAAACAAGCTGTTTCTAAAGAAAAAAGGCACATCTAAAGAAACATAAAGCACATTCAATCCCGCAACTACAAACTTTTGTGCCATCTGAAGCAACAAAGTGGTCTTTCCCGTTCCACGAGCTCCGGTAATTTCTGTTAAACGCTCATCCTGATTAATCCGGAAAAACAAACTACGCTTAAAACCGCTTCCTACCGAACTAATTAATCGATCGCTTATTTCATGTAATTGCTCCATCCGCGTACTTTTTTATGCAATATATCATTTTATGTAATGGACTACAAAATAATTTTTAATTTTTTGTAATCCATTACAATTGTATTTCATTTTTACTGGGTCATATTACAATAGGTCGTTGATTTTTAGTACCCTATCTCTAATTTTATTGTATTTTTTGGCAAAATATTTATGAGTATGGTCTAAAAAGCATCTTTGTTGCCAAACTCGTTGTTGTTTTAAATTTTTGCATCCTCATTAACAGCAAGTTAACTCCGGTACAAAAATTTAAAACGACTTGATTTTAACAAAAATATGCTTTTTATACTGCACTCATTTATAAAAATGGCTGCGCCATTTGTTGTTTGGATCACCGAATTTGAGCGAATTAACGCGAATTTAGCCGCATCTTTGATGCGACAGTCATTCGTGTCATTAGTTGACGACAGAAAATAATTGCGTAACCATTAGCTAATCTGACAAATTATGACTTAAGCTTTTTAGTTATTTTTTGCTCTGGCTTGTCCAGGTTAGGTTATCAGAAGCAAACGACAGGCAGAAGTTGTAATAATACTTAGCACACTATGACTATATCATATTCAGCAAATTCTTATTTGAGCACTGAAGAGATTCTTCGTCGTGCCTCCTCAGAATGACACCGTGCTGTTTGTCATTCTGAGCGAAGCGAAGAATCTATCTCTCAGCCTTAATCTCTATTTGACTATTGTTAAATCTGTGCGCATCTGTGTTATCTGTGGTGCACTCTCAACCTCAACCTCAACCTTACCCTCACCCTCAGTTGATTATTGAACATATTCTTTAGAACATCCTGTTTTTCCTGTTCATCTGATGTATGTTAACCGGGATAAGCGTTGTAAACAAAAATTTCCCGTAACCACTCATCAATATTTTTCGTATATTCGTCATAAATTTTACTCCATTCGTCTCCGTCGCCACTAAAGTAACCCTGATGCAGGGAGCCCCATTCCCCGGCATCCATAAAAATATAGGAATATGAAGAAGTTTTTACCCTTTCTCACCGCTCTTTGCTTGCTGTTTGGTTCTGCAGGGGTAATGCAGGGACAGGCACCTGAAATTGTATCGTTCTCTCCTGACACAAATGCTATTGATGTTCCGCTGGATGTGGAATTACAGCTGGAATTTGATATAGATATTATTTTCAATACAGATCCAGAAATTGTAAAACGTATAAAAGTATACGAAACCAACTCCCCGTCAAACGTAGTATTCAACGTATTCATGTTCGGAGGAGATGTTTTTTCTTCAGATATACATATAAATGTCGACACGCTGTTCATAAATTTGGAGAACTCTTCTCTTTCCCCCGAAACAGAATACTCCGTTATCATTGAAGAAGGCGCCATCGAAAGCGCTGCCGACAGTACCGGTTTTGCCGGCATTGACGACATCAACACCCGATGGCGTTTCACCACAGTGTCGCGTCCGGGGTTATCTTCCAAATCGCCGGTAAACGATGCCACCGGGGTAACCGGGTTGGAAACACTCACGCTTACTTTCGACGAAGCAATTAACTCAGGCACTAATAAAAACCTCTATATCTATAAAGATGGGGGTACTCTTTTTCAGACCATCAACACTACAGACGACGCCGGATTAATCACCATCTCCGGCTCTGATCATGACGTCAACATCAGTCACGATGCTTTCAATGGTAATCAGGGTTTTTATATTGATGTCGACGAAGGATTTGTCACATCCCAAAGCACAGGCGTGGGATCAGCGGCCATCGACGGAGCCACTGAATGGTCGTTTACAGTCAGCTTCGGGGCCCGGCCTCGGCCGGTTTTTCTCCGGCCAATCTGCCGGAGCCTGCCGTCCATGCCGATGCCCCCCTTATCATCAGATACAACGAGCCTGTCTCCCTTGCCAGTGATAAAAATGTTATCATATACTACGACAGCGGTACCATATTTCAAACTATTAACACCACCACCGATGCCGGTCTTTTTTCCTACAACAGCATCGATAATAAACTTACCATTAGTCACAACGATTTCCCGGGCAACACCACCTTCGACATAGTTGTTGAAGAAGGACTGGTAACGGCCGATGACAATAACATCGCCTCAGAAGTATTGAATGAAAGCACCCTGGGATGGACTTTCACCACTGCTGCTGCACCTAACATCACTGGTTTTTCTCCGGATGGCGAAACTGATGTGGAAGGCAACCGTGTACTGGAACTCAACTTCAGTGAAAACATTGCACTCGGCGACAATAAAAACCTTTATATACACAGAGTAAGCGACAATCAGCTATTTCAGACAATAAACACCGGCACCGATGCCGGCTTGTTCTCCGTAACTGATAACTCTTTGCAAATCTCTCATGATCCGCTTTGGGGAAACACTTCTTTTTATGTTCTGGCCGACGAAGGCCTGGCTGTTTCGGCATCCACAGCCATAGCTGCTGAGGGTATAAGTTCCACAACACGATGGACTTTCACCACAACCGGCGGTCCTGTAGTGGAAACATACACACCCGAAGCTGCATCAACCGGTGCATCCATATCCACGCCTCTGAAAATCGACTTCAACGAAGCCATATCCATCGGGACTTCCGGTAGTATTACCATCTGCCTGGCGGGCGACAGTTCGGTTGTTGAGTCCGTCAACTATGACAGCGGACAACTCTCAGTAAGCAACGATACACTGATCATCCATCATTCGGAATTGATGCCTGAAACAGAATATTTCATACATGTTGATCCGGGACTGGTTCTCTCATCTTCTACCGGAACTACCTGGGACGGAATCAGCGATGCCAGCTGGAATTTCACAACTGCGGGTGCTCCCACGATAAGCGGATACTTCCCCTTACAGGACGAAACGAAGGCCCCGGTCGATCAATCCCTGATACTTACTTTTACAGAAAACATAAAAACGGGCTCTTCCGGTTATATAAAAATCAGGTATGAAGATAATACCTATTTTCAGGACATTCCTTTCGATGCCGGATTATTGAGCATCAACAACAACGAATTGCACATTTCACATAATGATTTCGATGCAGGCACAACCTATTTTGTCAGAATAGACAGCAATGTGGTTCGCTCACTGGCCACAGATGTCCCGTTCCACGGAATCAGCGACGCCACACAATGGCGATTTACCACTGCCAACCCGCCAACGATAAGTTCTTTGTCACCCGCCAACGGAAGTGAAGTCTCCACTGCCGGCGAGAACCTGGTTGTTACATTCAGCGAAATCATAGAAGCCGGAACATCGGGATCATTGCGCATCAACTATGCCAATTCCGGAGGTGTCAGATTTCAATCCGTTTCAATAATAGATGACACCGAATATATAGATATAACAGACAGTATTTTAACCATATCACATCTTGATTTTACCCCTGATACAGGATACTACATCACCATCGCTCCGGGTTTTGTTAAGTCGGCAACCAGTGGCGTTGCCTTTGGCGGCATACAGGATACAACCGAATGGACTTTTACTACCCCGTCAGGCCCCCGAATCACAACCTTTGAACCCGGAAACAACAGCATTGATATCCCTGTTGATTCCGTTCTGACCCTCACGTTTGATGAAAACATTGTAAGAGGCAGTGGCAACATGATCATACATCATCCGGACGGAACCGACGCGGTTACTATTGTCGCCTCGTCCTTTTCAAACCTGACCATTGACGGGAACCGGCTTTCGTTTCCAAACATTACCCTGCCTTACGATGAAACATTATACGTGACCATTGATGAAGGCTTCGTGAAATCAGA
Organism: Anaerophaga thermohalophila DSM 12881; assembly: GCF_000191885.1. Taxonomy (GTDB): domain Bacteria; phylum Bacteroidota; class Bacteroidia; order Bacteroidales; family Marinilabiliaceae; genus Anaerophaga; species Anaerophaga thermohalophila. The sequence goes on along the minus strand of NZ_AEWI01000052.1, from coordinate 10,005 downwards.
GTCATCAGGATTTCATTTTGCCGGCATTACCGACACCACCGAGTGGGTGTTTACCACATTACCCGCTCCGCCGGAATTCAGCAGCGGCTATCCCTATTTTAATTCCATAACGCCCGACAATATTGATCTGGCACTGATGACAACCAAAGATGCCGATTATTACTTTGTGGTCACTTCAAGCTCCACCCCGCCATCGAATACGCAGATCATGAACGGTCAGAAATCCGATGGCAATCCGGCCGCGGCATCCGGGAATGGGTCACTGCAAGCCAACAACGATACCATACATCAGAATATTAATATCTCCTCTCTTTCCCAAGGCTATCACTGGTTGCATGCCATCGCGAAACATCCTGATAAAGATATTTTTTCCGAAACGGCATCTATAGAAATCGATAAAATGCCTCCCGTCACCACCATCGAACCTGCTGACGGAACCACCAATTTCCCGGAAGAAGGCAACATCATCATTTCATTCAACGAATCCGTCTATAGCTCAGGCACTGCTATTGACAACACGAATGTTTCGGATTTTGTATCGCTGATGCAGGGAGTAGATACGGTAAACTGCTCGGTTTCCATCAATACATCAACCAATGTAATAACAGTAAATCCGAACATCAACCTGTCGCCTCTCACAGAATATTCAGTAACGATGAACGCCGTTGAAGACCAGATTGGTAACATCCAATCGGGAAGTACAACAAGTACTTTTACAACCGACAAAAAAAACATCTGGAGCGGTTTAGGTACTGACCCCGGCGACTGGACTGACCCCGACAACTGGACCACCGGAAGTTTCACCGAAAACACCAGTATTTACGTTCCTTCATCTGCCAATCCTCTAATCGCTGACAGTTCTGTTCCCGTTTACAACATCGACCTGGAGGCCGGAGCTGTTATGCAGCACTCTGCCGGTACAATAACTGTTAACGGCGAGTTCAGGCTGCGTTCATCTGCCGATAAAAATGCTTCTTATCTGAACACCGGTGGTATTCTGAATGTAAATGCCGACAGTGTTAAAATAGAACAAATCATCACCGCCGACAGCATCAACTACAATATCTCTTCGCCAACATCAGGCACAACCAAGGCTACAATGGGCGTAACCAACAAATTATTTGTCTATAACAACAGCACGGGCTATTATGAAGAAGTTGATGATAATACCATACTAACCCCGGGAACAGGCTATATTCTGAGAAGCGATACTGAAAAAATTATCTTCTCGGGTGACATCAATCTTTCTGAAATAGTCGTCCAGCCGCGCTGGTCTTCCGGCGCCCTCGGATGGAACCTCGTGGGAAACCCCTTTACCGGATCACTCAACTGGACTACACTTTCAAAAACCAATGTAGAGGATGCTTTCTGGATATGGCAAAATCGCGACGAAGTTTATGGTGTTTACAATTATGAATTAGGTACCGGTGTCAATATCGATTCTCCAATCATTCCTTCCTATCAGGCTTTTTGGATAAAAGTACCGACAGAAACACACAATGATTCGGCCTCCATCACGTTCTCTACTTCAAACCTTCTGGCCAATACGACTTCGTATCTGAAATCAACATTTACGCCTGAACTGGTAAAAATTGCCGGAAGCAACGGTATGGTAAAAGACGAAACGGCCATTGTTATCAACCACGAGGCCTCCGATAACCTTGACCGGCTCGATTCCGACAAGAAGTTTTCAACAACTTCGGATGCGCTCGAGTTATTCTCTCCTTTCGAAAACAGGAAAATCGCCATTAATGCTATTCCCGCTTTCACCGAAACCAAAGAATTTCCAATAGGTTATTATGCCGCCAAAGCAGGTGAATACCAAATTGAACTGGTGAATCAGACGATGACAAACCTGGAGAGTATCATTCTGATCGATCACGATCAAAATACCGAATGGACATTATCTCTCGAAAATCCATATCATTTTACTGTCAACAGCATTGGAAGCAACGATACCCGGTTCACGCTGAAAATGGTGACTCAAACCGTGCCTACAAATATTACCAATCACGGCGAAAAACAAAACCAGTGTACAGTGTATGCTCAAAACAAACAAATAGTAATAAAGACACCCGACAAGAACAATCTGCGCTATCATTTAACCGATATAAGCGGAAGAACAATCGATAACGGTAACCTGGTGCCACAGTCTCTCAACCGCATCCCTGCCCCCGGCGCAGGCATTTACATCGTCACGATAGTCTCGGACAAAGGAAAGGAAGAACACAAAGTTGGCATAGAGTAAGACAAGAAGTTAAGGTTGAGGTTAAGGTTGAGGTTGAGGCTGAGAGTACACCACAGATATCTCAGATTTACACAGATTTAACAGTGATAAAGAGAGATTAAGACTGAGGTTGAGGTTGAGAATAGATCCTTCACTTCGTTCAGAATGACAGACAGTGCAATTTGTCATTCTGAGGAGGTAACGACGAAGAATCTCTGCCAAGACCAAATGAGGCTGAGGCCAAGAATTCACCACAGATATCTCAGATTTACACAGATTTAACAGTGATAAAGAGAGATTAAGACTGAGGTTGAGGTTGAGAATAGATTCTTCACTTCGTTCAGAATGACAGACAGTGCAATTTGTCATTCTGAGGAGGCACGACGAAGAATCTCTGCCAATTATATTTGAGGATGAGGATAAGGATAAGGATAAGATTAATAGATGCTTAGATTCTTCGCAGAAGCTCAGCATGACAAAAACACCTACATTTGCAAAAAACACCCGGTAACATTGAAAAAACAAAGCACAGCATCCAGTCATATATCTGACATTGACATCATCGGCACTGCCTGCCGTGATTACTACCATCATCCCGACGACAACCTTAAAATAGAAGTCTGGAGCAACATAGCCGAAACCGATCAAATCCCCGTCAACTATTTGTTTCGATCTTTTGCCCAAATGCCATTCCTGGAACAAACAGCACTGAAACACTGCAGGGGAAAAGTTCTCGACATAGGTGCGGGAGCCGGCTCTCATGCATTATGGTTACAACAACAGGGACTGGAAGTTACCGCCCTCGAAATATCCGCCGGTGCTTGCGATGTTATGCAAAAAAGAGGCGTTAAGAATGTACGTCAAATGAATTTTTTCTCTTTAACCGGCGAAACCAAATACGACAAATACGACACACTTCTGATGCTGATGAATGGCATCGGAATTGTCGGCACCACCTATCGTCTTCAAGACTTCTTTACCCTTGCACGAAAACTTCTGAACCCCGGTGGCCGGATACTGGTCGACAGCTCCGATTTACGTTATCTGTTTCTCGAAGATGACGGAACCATTCTGATCAACCTCAACAACAAATACTATGGCGAAGTTGAATACCGGATGAGCTACAAAGGCAGGAAAGGTCGTCGCTTTCCCTGGCTTTTCATCGACGATCAGCTGCTGGCTTATCATGCCGAAAAAAACGGTTTCCGTTTTGAACGAATTGCCGAAGGCAACCATTATGACTATCTGGCAAAAATGAGATAAATGGTACTTTAAATGACACACAGCATCAGTGCCATTCTGAGGAGGCAACGACGAAGAATCTCTTCAATAACCAACTGAGATTGAGGCTGAGGTTGAGGCTGAGAATTTACCACAGATAACACAGATGAGCAAAGATTTAACAATAATAAAAAAGAGGATTAGATTTTTAAATATAAGATGATAGATTCTTCGCAGGGTCACAGAATGACAGACAGTGCAATTTGTCATTCTGAGGAGGTACGACGAAGAATCTCATTAAGATAAAGCGATGCATTAGTTATAGATTCTTCACTTACGTTCAGAATGACAAACAGCACGGTGTCATTCTGAGGAGGCAACGACGAAGAATCTGTCACAATTTGATAGATTCGTCGAAGTGGCTCAGAATGACAGATAACATCATTGTCATTCTGAGGAGGAACGACGAAGAATCTCTTCAAATAACAAGTGAACCGGCAACTAAAGCAATTTTGAGTGCGGTATAAAAAGCATATTTTTGTCAAAATCAAGGCGTTTTATATTTTTGTACCGGAGTTAACTCATTGTTAATGAGGATGCAAAATTTTAAAACAACACTGAGTTTGGTAACAAAGAGGCTTTTTAGACCGGGCTCAATTTTTTATTTTGCAAAAATTCATCAATGCGTTCAAAAAAAGCTATCAATTCATCTTTCTTGTTTAAAATAGCATTTACTGAGTCAATGGTTTCCTGGATCATTAACGGATACTCATGAGCAACATCATTTCGGATTTCACGCAAAACCTGCCATTTTTCTATACCTGACACAATATTATACTTTTCAAGCCTGTGGAAAACATCAATAAAAGTCATTTGGGATGTATCCTCCCCAAGCGCTTCCAGTGTTTCTCTAAATAGCTTTTGCCCAATTAAATCCTGAAGTTTAGCAAACCTGAAAATATATTGGTCAATAAAAGCCCTTTTATCAGTTGACAATGTTGTAAATCGTTCTGAATTTAAAGGGAGTATCTCCTTAACTGCATTATATGCGCTATTAATGCGATCAACATGAATTCTACCGGATTCAATAATTTTTTTTAGCTTATCTTTTTGTTTATTAGTCATTTTCTTATACTTAATTCTATTCCTTCCCTACGCGCAGTCTCAACAATCATTCGGTCATCATCTTCACCATACTGTACAACAACATCAATTTTTTGATCACCAATTTCTGATTTTATTGCAGCCAGAAAATGTATTTTATTCATATAAAGATTATTCTTGTCAGAAGGAACTATAAAAAGGTCAATATCCCCCCCTTGTTTGGCATCATTGGTTCGTGAACCAAACAACAACACCCGGCAGTTCTGACCAAACCATCTGCGGGCTTCTCTTATTATAATCTCTTTTTCAAAGGAAGATATGCGCATTTTTTATTTCAAAAATACCTTTGAAACTTGAAAATTGCAACTTTGCAGCAAAATATCGGGTTTAAACGGGGCGACTGAGGTTGAGGCTGAGGTTGAGGTTGAGGTTGAGATTCACCACAGATAACACAGATGAACACAGATTTAACGAGGGTCAAATAAAGGTTAAGGTTGAGGTTAAGGTTGAGAGATAGATTCTTCCCTTCGCTCAGAATGACACTCGGCATCAGTGTCATTCTGAGGAGGAACGACGAAGAATCTCTTCCCTGGCCAAATGAGGTTGAGGATGAGGATGAGGTTGAGGCTAAGGTTTAGGTTGAGGCTGAGGTTGAGATTGAGATTGAGTATCAGGTTGAAAATGATGTTGACACCCCAATACTTAATCCAGAACCCGAAACACAAAACCCTGTCGCGCACCCCCTAACCCCCTAAAGGGGGGAACCGTCAACCGCAGAACCCAAAACTCAGAACCCAAAACATTGTCGCACAACACCTTATCTCCTAAAGGGGCAGAGGAACGGTCAACTCACAAAACACGGAACACGGAACACGAAAACTCAAAACTCAGAACCCTGTCGCACACCCCCTGACCCCCTAAAGGGGGAACCGTCAACCACAGAACCCAAAACTCAAAACTCAGAACACGAAACACGGAACACGGAACTCAATTTTACCAAAATCCGTCAATACTTTCGTCAACACTTTATCCCCATTCATCAACTAACTCCCTCATTCATGCACCTTTTGCTATGGCAGACACGTAGAAACTGGTAAATTTATGGCATTAATTTTTTCAATAGATCGTTGGATAATTGAAGTAAAATTTAAGATGAGTCATAAAATTGAAATTCAGCGTTTCAATAATCACCACTAAATATCACTAAACAATTGACTCACAACTTCTAAGAAACTAACGACCTATTGAATACAAAGATGAGTGTAGTATAAAAAGCATATTTTTGTCAAAATCGAGGCGTTTTAAATTTTTGTGCCGGAACTAACTCATAGTTAATGAGGATGCAAAAATTTAAAACAACACTGAGTTTGGTAACAAAGAGGCTTTTTAGACCGGGCTCAAAAATAGTCAATGCCTTTGAACATGGTTACACACAGGGTTAAATTTAGCGTTATGAAAAAGTTTTTACTAAAAGTTGGGTTAGTTGGAGTTTTGAGTGTTATGAACTTTACTATCTGGGGACAAACTTATTCTCCGGAAATAGGTGCAGAAGATGTGGCAACCTCTCCTATTCTTACAATTACTTTCGAACCGGGTTCTGAAATTGCCTTTGTTCCAAATAATCTTATTTATATTGAAGTTATTGGAGGAGATTATTTTAGCTTATCGACAGGGGGTAAAAGTGGCCCAGACCCTGCCCTCTCAATTACAGATAATGTTTTAACTATTGATTTGTCTTCATACCTTCTCGACGAAAATACCGAATACGTAATCAATACTGATGAAAATGCAATAACTGTTGACGGTGTTTATTGGAATGAACTTTTTTATGGTAATCCAAATTTTCCACATTGGAAATTTACTACTGTCTCAGGTACTCCTATCTGGTCTTCAGGCTATCCAAACCTTTCCAATCAGTCTCCAACCAGCATCACACTGAACGGTCGTACTGATCAGGATGGCCATTATTACTACGTTATTACCCCAAATTTGGATCCTCCTTCAGAGTTACAAATTGAAGCAGGTCAAGATCAAAATGGCAACGACGTATTATCAGGAAATGGCACCATGTATGCCGACCAGCCATTCAGTGAGTCCATTGATATTTCTTCTTTAACTCCAGGAAATACTTATTATGTTCATATAGTCGCATCCAGCAGCTCTGGATATTCCGACATTAAAACCAAAGATATTGACCTGATAGCTCCCAGTCTAAGCAATATTAGCCCCCCCAATGGGGCCACGAATGTTTCAATTTATACCACCATAATTCTTAAATATTCAGAAAAAATATTTGGTATCGACAGTGCCATTTTGAATAATTCAAACATTGATAATTACATCAAGTTAAAAGAAGGAAGTACAGTCATTTCCTACAGCATTACTTTCAGCAGTGATGGAAAAACATTAACAATAATTCCCGAAGCAGAGTTAAATGAAAATACCACCTATACCATCAGCTTTTTAAATAAATTTGAAGACCGATTTGGGAATGTTCAGTCTGAATTATCGAGTGATAAAACGTTCACAACTGAAGACCTGATTATCTGGACGGGAGAAAGTTCCAACGACAATACCAACTGGAAGGATGCAGACAACTGGGACGCTTCTGCTTACCCCGATGGCAACAGTGTCATTATTCCTTCAGGAAAAGAAAGTTATCCGGTTATCAGTTCCGACATTTCTGTAAATAATCTTTTTATCGAACCCGGAGCATCCCTCTCCCAAACCGGGGGAAGCCTTACCATCAATGGAGAATTTGTGCTCCAATCTTCATCCGAAATCAATGCATCATTTATCCCCTATGGCGGCACCGTTATTGTTGATCCTGCCAGGGTCCGTTTCCACCAAAATGTCTCTGCTCCCGATCGTAATTACAATTTTGGCGTTCCCGTCACCGGAGCAACTAAGGCAACAATTGGAATTACCAATTATCTGTTTCAATATAAAAATGCAGACAATAGCTATATCATCCTGGATGATGATACGCCCCTGGTTCCCGGGAAGGGATATATTTGCCGGAGCGAGAATTCTATGATCTTCACAGGCACTCCTGTTACTTCTGACGTAACGGTAGAACTCGAAAGAAATAATAATGGCGGACTCGGCTGGAACCTTGTCGCCAATCCGTTTAGTGCCACTGTCGATTTTACTGAACTGGAAATCGACACCGCAAAAGTCGCTTACTCCTTCTGGATATGGGACAATATCATTGGAAAATATAATACCTATAATGCAAGTTCAGGCATAGGCATAGGCATTGAAAATTACAAACCAGATATTCCTTCGCATCAGGCTTTTTGGGTAAAAGTAAGGCCCGGCTACAGCACAGCTTCTATCGGGTTCCTCACCACTGCTTTGGAAGTTGACAGTATGTCTTATCTCAAATCGGCCTCATCAACCAAATATCCGACTTTAAAGCTGGAATCCACGCTCAATGGCAACAGCATAACCGACGAAACTGCGTTGGTTTTCACTTCAGAGGCATCGAATAATTTGGGAGATGCCTTCGACACTGAGAAGAAACTTGCAACAAACAAAAACTTTTGTCAAATTTACACGCTTGAAGGCTCTCTGGAATTGGCCATCAACGGACTACTGCCCGCACAAAACGAATTGTCTGTTCCCCTTGGTTTTAAAATGGATACAACCGGCATCGTACAAATCAATGTCAAAGATAATACTTTACCTCCCGGTTCGCGTGTCATGCTGGAAGATAAAGTCACATCCGAATTCATCGATTTTTCTGCAACCGGAACTTATGAATTTGATGTGAACGAAAAAGGTACCGACAACTCAAGGTTAGTTCTTCATATCTCCGGAACAGAAACAGAAAGCGTCATAACTAATATTGAAGAAGAAACAAAAGATGAGGAGGTGAAAAAATCCTACTTCTATACAAACAATTCTGAAATAATTGCATATATTGGCCCTTTAAACAATCCAACTTACAAATTGTTGGATATTAATGGCAAAGTTATTGACAGCGGTACATTAAATCCCGAATCGGAAAACAGGATCATGGTCTCAAGGAAAGGAATGATCATAATGATTGTAGAATCAGAAAAAGAAAAACTTGAGTTCAAGACTGTTTTCTAAACAAATTGTTTTTTGTTTAGAATGAGACAGAAGGAAAAGAAAATATATAACCAACCCGAGCTGACAGAAGTGGTACTGGATCAGACGATTGCTTTGCAATCTGTTTCAGAATATTATCCGCCCGATCAGCCACCTTTTACATCATCTGGTGGTTCAGACACTTCAACATCTTCAGACGAATCCACGACAGGGGACAACCAACTAAAAGATAATAATTTCGAAGACAATCCCTTCCAGCGCTAAGGAAGGGATTTTTTCTTGTTCTGCAGAGTGCACCACGAATGTCACAGATTTACATGGATTTAACAATAATCAGATAAAGGCTGAGGCTAAGGTTAAGGCTAAGGTTGAGGTTGAGAGTGCACCACAAATAACACAGATGAGCACAGATTTAAAAATAGTCAAAAAAGATGATTAGATTTTTAGATATAAGATGATAGATTCTTCGCTTCGCTCAGAATGACAGACAGTGCAATTTGTCATTCTGAGGAGGTACGACGAAGAATCTCTTCAATAACAAATGAGGCTGAGGTTAAGGTTAAGGTTAAGGTTAAGGATGAGAGTGCACCACAGATGGCACAGATTTACACAGATTATTTCAATAACCAATTATCAAATGAGATTGAGGATGAGGATAAGGTTGAAAATGAGGTTGACACCCCAATACTTAATCCAGAACCCAAAACACATAACCCTGTCGCACACCCCCTGACCCCCTATAGGGGGAACGGTCAACCCGCAAAACCAGAAACACGAAACTCGGAACACGAAAACCCTGGAACCCAAACCCTGTCGCGAACCCCCCCAACCCCCTAAATGGGGAACCGTCAACCCGCAAAGCCTAAAATACAGAAACTAAGATATTGTCGCATAACATATTACTTCCATGAGTGACAAGGGAACAGTCAACGCACAAAAGACAAAACTCGAAACTCGAAAACTCGAAACTCGAAAACCCGAAACCCGGAACTCCCCCTCCCTGCTAATTCAGGGGGCCCGAAACCAATTAATGAAAAAAATCAGCAAAAGGCATGAATAAAAAATCATAAATTACTAACTTTGGATTTGACTAAAATCATGTTTCGCGATTACACAAGACATTATTTTATATATTGCAGGTAAAGCATTACCAATCCCCGGAATGATTTACCGAACAAGTGAAACGAGCATGACAAGGTTTATCACAAAAGAACATGTATAATTAACCTCTAATCATCAAAGAAACCAAAAACAGGGAACAGATTCTTCGTCGTTACCTCCTCAGAATGACATTGGACAGTCTGTCATTCTGAGCGGAGCGAAGAATCTACCATCAATTAAAGTATGATAAGTTGCATCATTACAATGACTTAGGT
>NZ_AEWI01000053.1 GCF_000191885.1 Anaerophaga thermohalophila DSM 12881 | reverse complement strand
GAAACGTTCATTGACATATTGGAAAAAAGACTCAAAAAGAGCAAAGAGCACAATAAATAGTAGTGCTTTAGTGTAAGTTGTTTTAATAAGGAAGTTAAAGCAACACCAACGAAGAAAGTAAGAAAGGGCGCATGGCGGATGCCTTGGCTCTCAGAGGCGAAGAAGGACGTGATAAGCTGCGAAAAGTCGCGGGGAGGTGCAAATAACCGATGATCCGCGAATTTCCGAATGGGGCAACCCACCATATTGAAGATATGGTATCCCGTAAGGGAGGCGAACCCGGCGAACTGAAACATCTAAGTAGCCGGAGGAGAAGAAAACAAATGAGTGATTCCCTGAGTAGCGGCGAGCGAAGGGGGAAGAGCCCAAACCATTTTTGTTTCGGCAAGAATGGGGTAGTAGGACTACGTAGTATTGAGTAATGAAGAAACGGAAGCAACTGGAAAGTTGCACCAGAGAGGGTGAAAGTCCCGTAGGTGTAATTCATTACAAGATGAGTAGGATCCTGAGTAGGGCGGGACACGAGGAATCCTGTCTGAAGCAGCCGGGCCCATCCGGTAAGGCTAAATACTCCTGAGAGACCGATAGTGAACAAGTACCGTGAGGGAAAGGTGAAAAGCACCCCTGACAGGGGAGTGAAAGAGTACCTGAAACCGTGCGCCTACAAGCAGTCGGAGCCCCGAAAGGGGTAACGGCGTGCCTTTTGCATAATGAGCCTACGAGTTATCGGTTACCGGCAAGGTTAAGTACAGCGAGGTACGCAGCCGAAGCGAAAGCGAGTCTGAAAAGGGCGGCAAAGTCGGTAGGGATAGACGCGAAACCAGGTGATCTACCCATGGTCAGGTTGAAGTTCCGGTAACACGGGATGGAGGACCGAACCAGTAAACGTTGAAAAGTTTTTGGATGAACTGTGGGTAGGGGTGAAAGGCCAATCAAACCTGGAAATAGCTCGTACTCCCCGAAATGCATTTAGGTGCAGCCTTATGAGAGTTCAGCACAGGTAGAGCTACTGATAGGACGCGAGGGTTTCAACGCCTGTCAACTCCTGACAAACTCCGAATGGTGCAGAATGATTCATAGGAGTGAGGGCATGGGTGCTAAGGTCCATGTCCGAGAGGGAAAGAACCCAGACCACCGTCTAAGGTCCCGAAATGCAAGCTAAGTTGAAGGAAACGCGGTATGGTAGCCCAGACAGCTAGGATGTTGGCTTGGAAGCAGCCATTCATTTAAAGAGTGCGTAACAGCTCACTAGTCGAGCGACCGTGCATGGATAATAAACGGGCATAAAGCAAGCTACCGAAGACGTGGATGGCCCCCTTTCCTCCTGCCCCCTAAGGGGGATAAGAGGAGGGTGGGCTCTGGTAGGGGAGCATTCCAGGCCCGCCGAAGCAGTATTGTAAGATAATGTGGAGGGCATGGAAAAGCAAATGTAGGCATAAGTAACGATAATGGAGGTGAGAGACCTCCACGCCGCAAGACCAAGGATTCCTGATCAACGTTAATCGGATCAGGGTCAGTCGGGCCCTAAGGAGTACCCGAAAGGGGAATCCGATGGCAAGCAGGTCAACATTCCTGCACCCGCTATACAAAGGAAGTGACGGGGTCACCAGGTGTCTGAGTGCTGACGGAATAGCGCCCTGAGCATAGGTTACGGCCGAAGCGAAGACAAGTAATGACTTCCAGGAAAAGCGAGTATAGCGGCCCGTACTGAAAACGGACACACGTAGTTGGGTTGAGTATACTAAGGCGCTCGAGTGAACCGCGGCTAAGGAACTAGGCAAATTGGTCCTGTAACTTCGGGAGAAAGGACCCCTGGTATAATCGAAAGTTTATATTGGGGCGCAGAGAAATGGCCCAGGCGACTGTTTACCAAAAACACATGGCTTTGCGAAATCGCAAGATGAAGTATAAGGCCTGACACCTGCCCGGTGCCGGAAGGTTAAGAGGAGATGTTAGTTTCGGCGAAGCATTGAATTGAAGCCCCGGTAAACGGCGGCCGTAACTATAACGGTCCTAAGGTAGCGAAATTCCTTGTCGGGTAAGTTCCGACCTGCACGAATGGTGTAACGATCTGGGCACTGTCTCAGCCGCGAGCTCGGTGAAATTGTAGTACCGGTGAAGATGCCGGTTACCCGCAACGGGACGGAAAGACCCCGTGAACCTTTACTGCAACTTAACATTGAATTTGGGTAAGTGATGTGTAGGATAGGTCGGAGACAGTGAATCGCATTCGCCAGGATGCGAGGAGTCGCCCTTGAAATACGACCCTTTACTTGCCTGGAGTCTAATCCCGCAGAGCGGGAGACAATGTTTGGTGGGTAGTTTGACTGGGGTGGTCGCCTCCAAAAGGGTAACGGAGGCTTCCAAAGGTTCCCTCAAGACGATTGGTAACCGTCAGTAGAGCGTAATGGCAGAAGGGAGCTTGACTGAGAGACCGACAAGTCGAACAGGTGCGAAAGCAGGGCATAGTGATCCGGTGGTTCCGAATGGAAGGGCCATCGCTCAAAGGATAAAAGGTACTCCGGGGATAACAGGCTGATCGCCGCCAAGAGCTCATATCGACGCGGCGGTTTGGCACCTCGATGTCGGCTCGTCACATCCTGGGGCTGGAGAAGGTCCCAAGGGTTGGGCTGTTCGCCCATTAAAGTGGCACGCGAGCTGGGTTCAGAACGTCGTGAGACAGTTCGGTCCCTATCTGTTGTGGGCGTAGGAGATTTGCGAGACCCTGTCGTTAGTACGAGAGGACCGCGATGGACAGACCACTGGTGCATCAGTTGTTCCGCCAGGAGCACTGCTGAGTAGCTAAGTCTGGAAGGGATAAGTGCTGAAAGCATCTAAGCACGAAGCCTGTCTCAAGATAAGATCTCCACAAAAGGGGCGTTGCAGACGACGACGTAGATAGGCTGCAGGTGTAAATACGGTGACGTATGTAGCCGAGCAGTACTAATTACCCGAAACTTTCCGGTTGGGGAAAGGAGTTTCCACACATAAAGCATTACTATTACAATGAACAATGAACAGTTACCAATAACATTGATAACTATAATTGCAAATTGCAAAAGAGTCACACCTCCAATTCCCCTCCTTTGGGAGGGGTAAGGGGAGGCTTCCAATATGTCAACACATCACCTCCAATCCCCCTCCCTGGGAGGGGAATTGGAGGCCCCCTTAAGGTGGTTAAAGCAACAGGGTTCCACCTCTTCCCATTCCGAACAGAGAAGTTAAGCCTGTTAGCGCCGATGGTACTGCGTAAAAGCGGGAGAGTAGGTCGCCGCCGACTTTTTAGAAGAAAGCCGTTCCGGAACACCGGAGCGGCTTTTTTTTGCAACCTGCGGATTCTGTCCGCCGAATTTAAAAGCAACGAACCTCAATCCGCCGTCCGCTGTAAAGATCATTATCTTCATCTTCCCTCCCCACCGTCGAGAGTAAACACTTGTCCTGAAGCAAAACCTGCCAGTGGACTCAGTAGCCAGGCTGCCAGAGAAGCAAATTCTTCGGGATTTCCAAGCCGACCTACCGGAACATGTGATTGTAAACGTTGTTTGGCTTCCTTTATTGAGACCGTTTCCTGCTCTGCCATTTTGCGGAAAATTCGGTCGAGGGCCGGAGTTTCGTGATATCCCGGAGCAATAATATTAGCAGTTATATCGTTACTTGTTATTTCCTTTGTCATGGTTTTTACATAGCCTACCACTGCCATTCTGAATGAGTTGCTAAGAACCAGATTAGGAATGGGACTGTTGACTGAAGCACTTTCGCTAAAAAGGAATCTTCCCCGTTTGTTTTTTTCAAACAATTGCAGAATGAATTTTGATAATTCAATTTTCCATCTCATTACCAGACGATAAGCATTGTCCCAACTGTCCATGGTGGTTTCGGAAATGGTGGAGGCAGGTGGTCCTCCGGCATTAAGAAATGCTCCGTATATGTCTTCAGGAAGCGCTTCTTTCAGTTCGTTAAGGAAAGACTCATCGGTAATGTCGCCCGGAATTATTGATACTTTTTCCGGCCACTGATTTTTTATTTCAGCAAGTGCCGATTTATTTCGGGCCGTGATTATCACTTCTGCACCCTCTTTGAGAAGGTGTTTGGCCACAGCTTGTCCCAAGCCTGAACTGGCACCTGTGACAAGGTATTTCAGATTTTTTATTTGTATATCCATGGTGATTTTTTTTTGATGGTAGATTCCTCTTTTTTCAATTTTGCAACAGACAGTTAGGCGTTAGGTTCTCAGATGCTTTCCGGCAGGTGTAACACGGCAAATGGTACTTTATGGCCGGACAATAATTAAGCAAATTGATGTGGAAAATGTTCATTATCAGATGTTAAAATGCAAAATCAATAGAAATTCTAAAGCTCCAGTTATCTAATTCTTTCTCTTTTTTATAGGGCCCGTAGTGATAATGAACACCTAATCCGTACTTGATAAACAGGGCATTGAAAAGGTTATCCAGCAAAACGCCTGATTCGAAATAACCTTTGTTGAAAGTATTGTAACTGGCACCATCAGTTTCGGTAACATCTCCCCAACCGGCTTTGGATATCAGTTTTAATTCAGGCTTAAATGAGCCGGGCTTATTTTGACGGAGTGGAATTTCGTGTTTTAAGAATGTCAAAAAGAAACGATCGGCAGCAAATTCGTTCGGTGCCATAGTGGCAAACATGAACGGAATTTCTATAGAAAAAGGATCATAAGTTCCGAAAAAACTGTAAAGATTAGATGGCGTGTTCCATCCGTCTATCCATCCTCCCGTAATTCTGAGTGATGTTCGTGCCGCCGGGCCAGTACGGAATGTTTTTTCGATTTGCGATTCGATTTTTGTGTATGAATCAGATAACTCATCTTTTTTTTGAGTTCCTCTGATATAGTTGACCCAAACTTTTGGCCCCAGGCTGGGATATGGAAGTATTCCGAAAGCAGTTTTTGATATTTTCTCTTTATATGCCCACCTCAGGTTGATCCCATATTCAATGTTGGTGAAAGGTTCTGAAGGTATCGTAGCGTCAGGAGTAAAATTGTAAATTCTGAGAGGTTCTACCTCTGAATGGGAAAAAAATACCTTGCCTGACAGAGGCCCCCTTATTCTTGATTCGGCGGATGCCATTACTTTTTTTTCTCTGTCCATTGTTGTAACAGAGTAGTTTTTGAGAAGCGTTTCCATGTTCATAAGTTTTCCCTTATGAAATGAAAAGTTTCCCGTGGGAAGCATGTCATTATTATAAGTAATTGATATACCGGTTTGGCTGTTCATTTCGGGATTCCACTTTATTCCGCCACCGTAATTGTTCTTTTTTGATTTGAAGGCATGATTGTAATAACCACCCAGTGAAAAGTCGCCTGTTAAATCAGGTCCCGTCCACAACCCCAAACCTAGTTTAAGGCCTTCAAATTTATTGTAACCTATAACATTGTTGATGTCTATTCTGAGAGGCCCTGCCGTCAGATATCCTCTCATCAGATTTTTTTGCAATTTAATGATGTTGTCCAGTTTGTTGGCTTGTCCCATGCTGTCTATGAGGTGATAAGTAGCTGAATCCCCGCGAGTAAGGGGTTCGTATCTGAGCATCTCAAGTCCGGTGGTATCTGAGTGCATATCATCTTCAAACACTACTGAAGAGAATTCCTTTGGATTCAGGTCGGGATCGAGATCGACAGCTGTAACGATACTTTTTGATTTTCCGACCAGAGGATAGGGCATTGAATTAATTCCGCTGTTGGCATGGATAGTGAGCTGACTCTCCATCTCTGCCGGGAACCACTGAGTGTTTTCAATGCGCTGGTAACGCTGAATAATATCCAGTTGGAAGGGTGTTTCAGGATTTTTTGAACTTACTTTTATATTTTTTATTCCGTAGGTGTTCTTATGAATATGGAATGAACCGCTTAATGGTTTTATGTTAACATCCTTTTTCGGGAGAAAGGATATATAAAATAATGAATCACCTTTTTCAACGATCGTATCTTCAAGAATAAAAATGTAATTTTTCAATCCCTTAACAGAGGCCGGATTGAGAAATTCGGTATCCAGCAGTGAAATATAATCTGAATAGAACCCGAAAGGTTGAAGTTGCGATGGAAGAACAGCGAGTGAAGGATCCTTGAAGCCGCTTACTCTGCCCGATATAACTTTTTCTTTGTTTTTGTCGGGTGCCAGGTGTTTTTTTTCCGATACAGATTCCATCAGCAGGAGATGGTGATCTTTGCTGAATTCAATAATTTTATGTACAATAGAATCCGAATCGGGAGTCTCCTCCGGAACATGAAAGTCAAATGTCATTTTATGATAGACAAGACAGGAATAATTGTGTTGTTTATCAGGGTTGTTTTTATCTTTAGACTGTACCACCCTTTTCATGATTTTTAATGCAGGATTTTCACCCGGATAGATGTTGACCGCTCCGAGGGTTATTGTTTTTGGGGCAAGATAAATAGTAGAAAAAGGCGTAATATCCTTTATTGCCAATCGCCGGGTGTGATATCCCACACTGCTGATGGTAATGGAATCGCCGGTATCCCCGGATAAAATGAATTCACCTTTCATATTGGAAACAGTACCGGATTTTCCGTCCTGAAATATTACATTGGCAAAGGGTATTGGGGAATAATCCAAACTATCAGCAATGGTAGCCGTTATTTGTCCGCTTGCCGAAACAGGATTAACAACAAGGATTACAAATACGACCATGCCCGGGAAAATGAAACGATGCAACTTTCCTGATCTGAGGATGGCCATGATGTATTTTTCATAATTCAACATTGCAGTCGATCATGATCGCCTGATCTATTCATAAGTTTTAGTGATGAGATGTTCAAATATCAAAAAATACAAGCACCCACAGATAAAATCAAAGAAGGGAATAATGTATTATTTTGGGGCCGGTTTTATTGAGGACGCTTGTATTTTACCGATAGTTGGACATTGTAATAGAAAATTTGTGAATAGATCAGGATAGAGTTAGATGTTTGTTTATCAGGATAATTATCGCAAAAAAGTGAATTATTTCCCACTTTCGGGGGGCGGGGGACCATTGGTAGGGGAATTTCCTGCTCTATGCTTCCCTCTACCATACAATCCTTATCCCCTTTCTACCTTTACTCCATGCCCCATTCTCTTTGCTCCATGCCTTATGCCCCGTGCCTCTGCCTGTGAGCTACTTAATGTCTAAAAGTCAGACAATCTGTTAAGTCACTATTTGGATAATCCTGCTTTTAAATACATTACTTCTCTGTCGCTCAGGAACCTCCATTTTCCTCGTGGTAAATTCTTTTTAGTCAGACCCGCGTAATAGACGCGATCCAGTTTTTCAACTTTATATCCAAGGTGTTCAAAAATCCGCCGCACCACCCTGTTCCTGCCTGAGTGGATTTCTACCCCCGCCTGTTTTAAATCTTTGGGATCAACATAATTAATTGCATCGGGTTTGATCGTGCCGTCTTCAAGCTCTACACCGCTGGCAATGGTTTCAAGGTCTTCGGGGGATAATTTCTTGTTAAGAAATACATGGTATATTTTTTTTGCTTCGAAGCTGGGATGTGTCAGTTTTTTTGCCAGTTCACCGTCATTGGTCAGGAGTAACAGCCCGGTGGTGTTACGGTCCAGCCTGCCTACCGGAAAAATCCGTTGAGGACAGGCATTCTTTACAATATCGATAACGGTTCTTCGACCTTCAGTATCCCGGGCTGTAGTAACAGTATCTTTAGGCTTATTGAGCAAAAGATATACTTTTTTTTCCGGGTTTAGTTTTTCTCCCTGATATTCAACAACGTCAGTGGGAGACACAATAGTCCCCACTTCTGTTATGGTTTTGCCATTAACTTTAATGTCTCCTTTTTTTATCAGATTGTCTGCTTCGCGCCGGCTGCATACGCCCGAATTGGAAATGAATTTGTTTAAGCGCATTTTATCCGGAGAATTCTTCTTGTAGGCGGTGTGCTCTTTCTTAAAAGAACGCTCTTTTTTTTCGGTGCTTTCAGTGTTTTTTGATCGGTGTCCTTCCTGGAATCTTTCGTTGCGTGAGCGGCGCACAGATGATTTATATTTTTCAGGGATTTTTACTTTTTTGGCCATCGTGTTTGTTGATTTTCTGTGTTTTGTTCTTCAACGCCAAACGGGTTGAATTTTGATGGTGCAAAATTGTAAAAAAGAAATGATTAATCAGGCATTTAGGATGGAAATTAGTTGGTTGTTTTGGTTAAAAAAAACAGGGACTCACCTCATGTAGTACCCTGTTTCTGTTATTTGAAAAAATAATGAGTTCAGTCTAAAAAGTATCTTTATTGCCAAACTCTGTGTTGTTTTAAATTTTTGCATCCTCATTAACAACGAGTTAATTCCGGTACGAAAATTTAAAACGCCTTAATCTTGACAAAAATATGTCTTTTTATACCACACTCAATAATACTATCTAAAAAATCACAAAGTCAACGCCGAGGATGAAACTTTTACGATTGAGTTTGTCCAGGTAAATGAGGTCAGGGTGTTCATTTTCATGTTCATATTTGGATCGCTGAAAATTATATCCCAAATAAACGTTTAGACCGGTTTTATCTGAGAATGAAATTTCCTTCCCAATCATCAAGGCATAAACAAAGCCCTTATCCAAATTTTCTGAGAATGCAATTTGCGTACCTACTTCTGCTGAAGCAAAAAAACTGTTTTTGTTGGGCGATAGATAGTAATTGCTCTGCACAACAAGGGGGGAGGTGTTGGCACTAGTACCCTCATACCTGTCCAGTCCAAATCCAAGGTTCAAACTTAGCTTTGGTGATGCAAAGTAACCGACATAGATTCTCAAGCTTTTACCATATTGACCGTCATTCGAAAAGGTTATATCTTCTTCATAATCTTCAGGGTTGGGAATCGATACATCAGTCCATCCCAAATAACGAGTGCCAATTTTGAAGGTCAGTCCTTTTCGCTGTGCGGTGTTTTCCTGTCCGTAGATGGTTACTGCGAAAAATAATGCTGCAAATAGAATTATTGTCCTCATAATAAAAATTTAAAATTCAAATCTTACTGCTCTCCACTCTTTTCCTTTTCTTGCAGCTCCATATAATTTGGTGCCTTTTTCATAAGTGTATTTAGGAGCAGTTCCATTTAGGCTGAAGTTGCTGATATCAAAAACGGGGTTGCTAACGGAGGTTGAGTATCCAACAACTCCACCAAAATCTTTTTTGAAAATATATGTTACTTTATCATCATTTCTGGAGGAAATTTCCATATTCCGGGCAATTAGGTAAGATGTTCTTCTGTCTTTATTAAATTGAATCAATCTAACTGCATAAGAATCCTTTTTTGCATCTGGCTCCAGATTCAATTCTTCGTTGGCTTTTTCTATGCCAAAGTTTAAAGCCGCTATTGCTGCCGGAGCAAGATCTTTGTCAGAAATGTTATGTCCCCAAAAGTTAAAAGTCCAAAGAGGATCGCCATTTTTAAATTCTGTTAGCGTTTCTTTCAAAGGAGAGATACTGCCAAGGCCATTTGGTAAATAGTGTTTTTCCAAAGGATCTTCAACTGGTGGTTTAAGATCAGAATTCCACTCTTCTTTTAATACTAAAACTTCAAATCCACATCTTATTTCATCTACTTCCTTCTTATGCCAAATTCCTGTCCACCCCTTTTTTGGGGTTTTGGTTTTTATACCAGCTTCTGAATAAAAGCCAAAGTCAAGAGAATAAAATTTAGCGTCCATTCTGTATTTGGAGTCGTAATAATTTCTCACGCTTTTTGAGAACCCCCATATTGAGTCCCAAAGTTTCCCGACAAATGTTCCTTTAAATGATGTTCCTTTAAAGTCTTCTTCCTCTAATGCCGGAGCGGTATTTGAAGAACTACTTCCTCCCCCAATTGCACCATAAGTGT
Source organism: Anaerophaga thermohalophila DSM 12881 (assembly GCF_000191885.1). Classification (GTDB taxonomy): domain Bacteria; phylum Bacteroidota; class Bacteroidia; order Bacteroidales; family Marinilabiliaceae; genus Anaerophaga; species Anaerophaga thermohalophila. Next base: position 36,060 of record NZ_AEWI01000053.1, on the reverse strand, counting down.
CATAAACACCAACCTCTTCATAATTTTTTCTCAGATAGTACTGAGGAGCAGCTATTTTAAGATTTGAATATCCGTGTTGAGCTACGTAATCATTTGGATCAAACGGTTCGGTAGCAACCTTTACGAGCAGTTCATAATTTTCCACATCAGCAAAGAAGGTACCATGAGGCGTAATTCGATAAACGGTATTGCCAACTTTAATTTCTCTGTTTATGTTGAGAAACTTGCTCAATCGATCACTAACCACTAATGTATCTTCAAATTCGGAATTATCAGAGCTTTTTAGGTTCCCGGAAAGGGGTGCAAAATCAGGTATTGATTGCAAATCAATATTTTGATTGTTGATGGTGTTGTCAAACAGGCTTTGATCTTCGAAAGAAAGCATATTGTTGAAGGTTGCAATACCTGTCTCTTCTTGAGGATCTTTTATGGGTTCTTCAATTTGTGGGGCTTCACAAGAAAAGATTAATAATAAGATTAGCAGGGGGGTAAGTTCTTGAATTTCATAAGATTAATTTTTTGTTCTTGAATTTAATTGAATTTAATGTGTTTTTTTCGAATGGATAACTTTCTCGTACTATTCTTCTGAGAAAATTAAAGAGAATGTTAATTTTACATAGGCAATGGTTTAAGTCGGTAAGTTTTAGGAAGAATATTAAGAATCCGGTAAAATATAAAATACCACAGTAGTTTTGGGAATATTATCAAAAACTGAGAAATAAGAAGAATTCAGAAGGTGGATTTTTTTAATTGAACTCATGGGGTATTGTTTTAGGTTATTTTTAGCAAATATATATATAAAGTTATTATATAACTAAGCTTTATTTTAAGAATATGATACAATGTTTTTAATTCGTGCTGAGATTGTTTTGTTGTAATGTTCAAATTTTTAATTCTCTATTTATTTTATTGATTTCTTTGCAAATAGATTGTTGCAGGATGAGCTATTGCTTTGACCTTTTTAATATAATGTCTGTCCGTAAGTTGCCATTTACTGCGTTATGCTTGCCGCCAAAATACTCATTTACGAAAAGTAAACTGTGTTTTTGGCGGCTTCGTAAGTCTTGTAAATGACACTTTCTGAGCAGACACTCATCTTGTAAAAATTTTTGTGAGTTTATAGATAGACACTACGTTTTTTCAGGACAAGCCTGGAAAAAGCCCTATGCGGGATTTACAACTTAAACAACATGTTGGTTAGTTTACTGCGCTAAGCGCCTAAATAATTCCCGTTTATCTTTTCGTTGCAAAACAGTTTTATATTCTGCAATTTTGCATAACCATATTAAAAATAATTGAGCAATGACTTTAATTAAATCAATATCAGGCATTCGCGGAACCATTGGAGGAAGACCCGGTGAAGGGTTGAGCCCGATTGATGTTGTTCGTTTTACCTCGGCATACGGTACCTGGTTAAAGGATCAGGCCGACAAAAGCAGATACCGGGTCGTTCTTGGCCGTGACGCCCGTATATCAGGGGCTATGGTGAGAAGACTGGTTGCCGGAACCTTGCAGGGAATGGGAGTCGATGTTGTTGATTTGGGTCTGGCTACTACCCCCACTACAGAACTGGCTGTTGTAAAAGAAAATGCCGATGGAGGCATAATTCTGACGGCCAGCCATAATCCCAAACAATGGAATGCACTTAAATTATTGAATTCCAGCGGAGAATTTTTGTCTGCATCCGATGGTGAGAAAATACTCAGTATTGCTGATTCGGGGGCTTTCGAGTATGCTTTGGTGGATGAATTGGGCAAACTGGAGAATAAAGATTATACGGATATTCATATACAAGATGTTTTGAAACTGGAGTTGGTTGATGTTGAGGCCATTCGTTCCGCGGGTTTTAAAGTGGTTATTGATTGTGTCAATTCAGTTGGCGGGGTTGCTTTACCTCCACTTTTGAAAGCACTGGGTGTTGATGATGTTGTGGAATTAAATTGCGAACCCAATGGTGAGTTCCCTCATAATCCGGAACCATTACCCGAACATTTGACTGAGATATCGGGGACTATGAAAACTGAAAATGCAGATGTGGGATTTGTGGTAGACCCCGACGTTGATCGGCTTGCAATAATCAACGAAGACGGAACTATGTTTGGTGAAGAATATACCCTTGTTGCCGTTTCAGACTATGTTTTGTCGCACACCCCCGGAAATACCGTCTCAAACCTCAGTTCTACCAGGGCCTTGAAAGATGTCACCGAAAGAAGGGGTGGCACTTATTCGGCATCGGCTGTGGGTGAGGTAAATGTCGTTTCTAAAATGAAGCAAACCAATGCGGTTATTGGCGGGGAAGGCAACGGAGGCGTTATTTATCCTGCCAGCCATTATGGTCGTGATGCATTGGTGGGAATTGCTCTGTTTTTGACTCTTCTGGCCAAAAAGGGGAAGAAACCGTCGGAACTGAAGCAGGAATATCCCGCTTATTTTATGACAAAGAATAAGTTGGAACTCCCTAAGGAAGTCAATGTGGATGAATTATTGAAAAAGGTAAAAGAATACTACAGCGATGAAAAGATAAACGATGAAGACGGGGTGAAGATTGATTTTCCGGATGCATGGGTACATCTGAGAAAATCGAATACCGAACCCATCGTACGTGTCTATTCGGAAGCCGGTTCTCCGGAAGAGGCAAAAGAACTCGCTCAATCTATGATGAATGTTATGAAGTCGTTCATTTAAGTAATAATATTCCATACAATAGTCAGTTAAAAAAAGCATAAACGCAGAGACGCAATGACGCAAAGTTTTTATTATGAGAGAGTTGTATTTTGTGCCATTGATCATGCAAAAAATTAATTATCAGACATTTGTAAAAGTTTGACGGAGTGTTGTCATAAGTCTTTTACAATATTCTGTTAAGCTCTTGTAATACGTTGCAAGTCAATTGTTTATGACAACAGGGGCATGCTTGTTAAAATACAGTATATCAAGGTTATACAAAACGAGCCTGGCAAGGCTTGCGAAGTCCCAAAATACGGAGTTTACTCATCGTAAATGAGTAATTTTCGGACGAGCGTAACACAGTAAATGGCCCTTTATGAAAAGACACTAATTAGTCGTTTATATAATCAAGTGAATAAACCATAATTCTCTCATAATAAAGATATTGAGTTGTTGTATCCCTGTGTTTAGGCTTTCTTTAACAGACCATTATTACAAATACCTCAAAGTAATTGTTATTTTTAAATGAGTTTTGTGTTAAAGTTCATACTTACAGGACTATAGGATTTATCATAAATCTAACATCTAAACATCTAATGATCTATTTTAAAGAAGTTTCAATTTTTGTCTTAAACTATTGCTGTTTTATCCTGTCTTAAACTATGATTTTTGATTTACTTTTTTGGAAATAATGTAAAATAAAAAATTTGTCAACGTAAAGATTGTTTTGGTAAATTGATAAGTATTTTCTTAAAGGATTCGGAGGGCATCATAAAAACTTTTGCATCCGGGTTTCCCCCGATAAATCGGGGCAGGCTGTCAGGCCAATAACACAGACTAATTTTATATTGATGAAATGAGCATGGCAAGGCTTGCCACAACAAGAATATGTATAAATCCTTGCATGCGAGTTCCATCAGACCAATAACTTAGACTAATTATATACTGATGAAACGACTTCTCAAGCCGGTTTACTACATCCCTGCAATAATTATAGTGGCCATTTTGCTTATATGGTCGATGGGAGACAATGTTGCAAGTGAAAATGTTATGATTACTGCTCCTGTTGAGCGCGGCTCTTTTATTTCCAAGGTTATTTCAACGGGGCAGTTACAGGCCGAAAATGCTACTTCTATTGAGGTGCCATCCGCTTTATCGGGAAGGAGACTTGGTATTTATGAAATTCAGGTTACCGATATTGTTGAGGAGGGGACGGTTGTTGACTCCGGCGATGTTGTAGCGGTTCTGGACCATAGTTCTGTGGATGAATTAATGACTGAAGCGCAGGACGAACTTGAAAAAGCGATGGAAGCTTACCAGGATGCCAGGATCGATACCAATATAAATCTGAGTAATCTCAGAGACGGACTGCTGGATGCTCGTGTGACAGTGGAAGAAAAGAAACTGATAGTAGAACAGTCGGTTTATGAATCTCCTGCAGTTCAGCGTCAAGCCAGACTGGACCATGAGCGGGCCAAGCGCAGCCTTGAGCAGGCACTGAGAAATTACGAGTTGAAAAAGCTGCAGGCCGCTTATGAGGTGGGTCGGGCATGGGAAGAAGTGAGAAAAAGCCGGGAACGAATTCAGGAAATAGAGGCGTTGTTTGATGCCCTGGAGGTTAAAGCGCCGAAACCCGGAATGGTTATTTACAGTTACGACAGATTTGGAAACAAAATACAGGCCGGTTCCACTGTAAGCCGATGGGCGCCGATCATTGCCGAACTTCCGGACCTGTCATCCATGATTTCCAAAACTTTCATCAATGAGATTGATATTTCTAAAATAAAAGCAGGGCAAAGAGCTAAAATCGGGATTGATGCATTTCCCGAAAAGTCGTTTGATGGAAAAGTTGTTTCGGTTGCCAATATTGGTCAGGTGCTTCCCGAAGGCGATGCCAAAGTATTTGAGGTAATTATTAAGTTAAACTCTACCGATCCGGATTTAAGACCTGCCATGACAACAAGCAATGAAATTATAACCGATTCATTGGCTGATGTTTTGTATGTCCCTCTGGACGCGGTTTTTAGTAGTGATACTGCTAAATTCGTCTATAAAAGGAAAGGACGTAACTGGGTCAAACAGATTGCCCGCTTTGGTATTGAAAATGCAAATTATGTGGTTGTTCAGGAAGGGCTCGAAGAAGGGATGGAAGTTGCTTTGACTGAACCGGTCAATGCCGATGAGCTTCCTTTTGAAGGTTATGATATTTACAAGGCCTTAAGAGATGAGGCTTTAGAAAAGGAAAAGGAAGAAAAGGAGGCTCGGGACGAAGCCCGGAAACCGGGAGATAGTGAAGAGGCCCCACCTTGGCAACGCCAGGGAGGTGAACGTTTGGAGGAGGGGAGGAGACCGCGATGACGACAAGAATTAAATACCTGATATCCAGATATTATCACGATGTACTCATCGCTATGGAAGCCATTTTGGCTAACAAGCTGAAATCATTCCTGACAGCACTGGGTATTATGTTTGGTGTTGCCGCCGTCATAAGCATGCTCGCCATAGGACGCGGTGCACAGCAGGAAGTTTTAGAGCAAATAAAACTGGTAGGCGTTAATAATATAATTGTAACACCTTCCGAAATGGCTGTTGATGGCGGCAATGGCAGCGGAAGCGGAGAGAGTACCAAACGGTTTTCTCCCGGATTGACGCTTCTGGATGCCCGCTCGATTAGAGAAACGATTCCGTCAGTTGCCAAAGTGAGCCCTGTTGTATCACTAAATTATCATGCCATTCTTGGTGCCAGGAGTTATCCTGTGGTACTTGAAGGGGTTTCGCCGGAGTATTTCGAGCTTCTGAATATCAATCTTGTTGCCGGAACTATTTTCGGCGAACAGCAAGCCGAGGCAGGAAAACCCGTGGCAGTTATCGGCGATAATATCAGAAACCGTTTTTTTAATACAGAGGACCCTGTTGGGAAATATATAAAATGTGGAGAAACATGGTTAAAGGTTGTTGGTGTTATCGAAAGACGTGATTTTACTGCATCTGCTTCCGACGAACTTGGTATCAGCAGCACGGATAACAAAATTATTGTTCCCGTGAAAACCATGTTACTCAGGTTTAAAGACCGTGCCCGCATAAACCCTGAAGTTCTTGAGCAGGTTTCACGAGGAGGTGGAAATACACAAGAAAATAACAATACAAATCAATCAAAAGATCAGCTGGATAAAATAATAGTACAGGTTGACGAAACGGAGTTTTTAAGCTCAACTGCCAACATCATTAAGAGAATGTTGCTACGCAGGCATTCCCGAATATATGATTTTGAAGTAACAGTGCCTGAACTTCTGCTTAAGCAACAGCAAAAGACCAATGATATATTTAATATTGTTTTGGGAGCCATCGCGAGTATTTCGCTTATCGTGGGTGGAATCGGTATTATGAACATTATGCTCGCGTCGGTTTGGGAGCGTATTCGTGAAATAGGTACACGTCAGGCAATAGGAGCTTCACGCAAAGATATTATTGTTCAGTTTCTTTCCGAATCGACACTGATCAGCGTGAGTGGTGGTATGATAGGAATAGTGTTGGGGGTTGTGATGGCTCACCTTATTCATGTAATGGCCGGTATAGAAACGATTGTTACTTTATTTTCGGTCGTTGTGGCCTTTGGTGTTTCGGCTACTGTAGGCATTGTTTTTGGGTATCTTCCCGCAAAAAGAGCTGCCGAACAGGATCCCGTGGAATCCCTCAGAGCATGATGCTGTTTAAAAATTGGATTCAGACAAATTTAAATCTTAGAAAATATTACCAATGATGACGACCAGATTGCTATTGATGTCATTTTGTGTTTTCTGTTTTTTTGGACTGATTAAAGCTCAGGAACAGGAAAACTATTTTCTTGAAGAACCGGAAGATGCGGTACATGTGGAAATGACTCTGGAAGAGGTGATTGACCTGGCCCATGAGCAATCGCTTTACAGTTTCCGTTCCAGGAATATGTATCTGGCCCGTTATTGGGAGTTCAGAAGCTATCAAGCCGACCGTCTGCCAATCCTGAGCCTGGATGCAACCCCCGTGAATTACGATAAATCTGTCGTAAGCCGTTTTGATGAGGAACGGGGCGAATATTTTGACCAACGGTCATATTTCACTTCGGATGCGTCTCTGTCGGTGCGCCAGAATGTCCCCTGGACAGGCGGTGTATTTGATATTACCTCATCATTATCGCGTTCACAAAACCTTGACAACAGCGATGATATACAATACGCGAGTGTTCCGGTAAGCATTGGTTTTACCCAGCCACTTAACGGCTATAACCGGTTTCGGTGGGAAGCACGTATTGAGCCTTTACAATTTGAAAAGGCCAAACGCGAGTATCTGCAGTCGTTGGAATCCATAGCAATACAGGCTACCGATTATTTTTTCGGCCAGGTAACCGCCGAGATTAATCTGAAAATTGCCGAAACAAACTACTCCAATGCCGATACCTTATACAATATCGGGAAGGGGCGCTTTGAAATCGGGACGGTTACCCAGGACGAACTTCTCGACCTGGAACTGGGTTTGCTTAACGCTCAAATGGAAGTGACCAGAGCCAAAGTAAACCTGCGACAGGCCAAAGCGGCTTTGAACTCTTTTCTGGCCCTTGAAGACAATGTGATAATTGATTGTGTTGTTCCTGATGAAGTACCGGCTTTGAAAATTGAACCCCAGAAAGCCATGGCCCTTGCTATTGAGAACAATCCCGAAATTCTTGACTACCAACAGCGATTACTGGAAGCAGAACAGAATATTGCTCGTACCCGCTCCGAAAGCGGACTGAGTACCAATATAAGAGCCAATTTCGGTATTAATAAAAATGCCGACGATTTTGGCCAGGCTTATGAAAGCCCTTTTGGAGATCAGCAACAAATCAGAGTTTCGGTCAGTATTCCTATACTTGACTGGGGGCTGAGGAAAGGGCAGATACAAATGGCAAGGTCTAATCGCGATGTCACCGAAGCCACCGTAAAGCAGGAAAGGGTCGATTTTGAGCAGGATTTGTTCATTCGAATCATGGAGTTTAATATGCAGGAAAAGCAGGTGGAAATTTCGGCAAAGGCTGATACAATTGCTCAAAAAGGATATGATGTTACCAAGCAGCGGTTTTTGATAGACAAAGTTGATGTTATTAAGCTAAACTCAGCAAGAAATTCTTTGGATGCAGCACGCAGGAATTATATTTCTTCGTTGCAGCAATACTGGAGAAGCTATTTTCAGATGAGACAGATCACCTTGTACGATTTTGTTAATGACCGGCCTTTGATGAAGGAACTGGATGAGTTGTTGCAACAGCAATGAACATTTTCGGGCAGAGAACAACATGAAACAAATCCCGATTACTTCTTTACCAGGCCAATCACTTAGATAAATTTAAATTTTATATGAAGCAACGTTTGTGGATATTGTTACCTCTTGTCTTGGTTATTCTTGCTTTTATCGGTTACAGACTTTTTTGGGCTGATGAGACCGACGGAGTAGAGGTGGCAGAAGTAATTCGCGGTAAATTTGAGCAATATGTTACCTCGATTGGAGAACTTGAAGCTCATAAATCTATAGATATATTAATCCCGGATGTTTTGACAGACCGTACTGTCAGGATTCGGCGTATTACCATAAACGACCTGGTGCGGGAGGGTACCAAAGTAAAAAAAGGAGATTATGTGGCTACTCTTGATCCTTCCGAGGTGGAAGAGAATATAAAAAATACCAGGGAAACACTTGATATGCTTGAAGCCAATCTTGAACAGGCCAGAATGGATAGTTCGTTAAATCTTTCGGAAGCAAGGGATGCCATTCGCCAGGCAAAAGATAATGTTCTTGACAAAGAGATCAAGGTAGAGCAATCTGTTTACGAAAGCAAAGCAGTTCAACGACAGGCACAGATTGAACTGGAAAAAGCGCAACGTAATCTGGAACAGAAAAAAAGAAATTACCGGCAGTTGAAAAGAAAAAATGAAATAAGTGTACAACGTATTGAGGAACAATTCCGTCAGGAAGAAAATAACCTAAAAATTTTAATGCAATTAAAATCAGACCTGATCATTAGAGCGCCGGCATCGGGGATTGTGGTATATGTACGAGAATGGAACGGAGAAAAAAGGAAAGTAGGCTCCACTGTAAGTCGATGGGACCCCCGGATAGCTATTCTTCCTGATTTATCCACCATTCTCTCGGTTACCTATGTGAAAGAAATTGATGTGACCAAAGTTTATGTGGGAATGCCCGTGAAGATAACTATTGATGCTTTCCCCGAAGAAGAATTTAATGGAACAGTCAGGACTGTCGCTAATATAGGAAAAGAGATAGAGGGACAATTTCTTAATGGTTTTAAAGTGGAAATAGAGGTGGATCCTAAGGGGTTTGAACTTCTGCCCGGAATGACCTCCGTCAATCGTTTTATTATCCGGGAAATGGATGATCAATTGATGGTACCGCGCGAAGCCGTTTTTGTAGAGGGGACCGAACAGGTTGTTTACAAAAAAACGCCTTTGGGTATTGTAAAACAAGAAGTGGAGACAGGGGGCGAAAATGATGAATTCATCAGGATTGTGAAAGGATTGAACGAAAGGGATAAAGTAGTGTTGACACCGCCTGAATAATCTGTAGTTCTACACTAAAAAGTTTTTGGTGCCAGATTCTTTTGATAAATTATTAAAACTCTGAACAAACCGCTATCGGACTGTGTTTATTCCCGATAGCGGTTTGTTGTTTTTGAATGAAACGAGCATGACCATGATTGCCTTAATAGATTTTTAGATATAAGTAATTTAGTCATTAGTTTTTAGTCAGTAGCCAGTAGCCAGTAGTGTGAATTATAAACACAACATACGTCTTTGCGTTTAAGCTTTTTTTCCCCAACCCCCTGCAACACTACAGTTTGCCCGTATAAAGAAAAAATATTTATAGTGATGAAACGAGCATGCAAAGTTTGCCACAATAAGAATATGTATAAGTTATTGAATGAGAGTTACATACGATCTTAATGATTAAATTTTATACGGATGAAAATGACGGGCTTTACCTCAATAGAGACAAGTATAAGTTCTTGCATGCGAGTTCCATCCGACATTAATAAATAAAATACTGATGAAAGTCTTGCATTCTCTCTTATGCCTGATGGGTTTGCCTGGGTAGGGCTTGTAAAACCTTCTCTGTTATGATGGTGTTAAATCAATATAAAAAATGAAGAAATTTTTCTGTAATTAAAATGGCTTGTTTATATTTGCCCCCTGAAAAAATGGACATGAAACGAACCCTCCATTACCCGGGACGGGTTCCATTAAGCCTTAAAGACCAATTTTATAATAGTGAAAGTAGTCATCAGAAAAAAGTAATTTATAAATTCTCAAAAGTTTAAGTTTATGAAAGTAACTGTTGTTGGCGCCGGGAATGTTGGCGCGACTTGTGCCGATGTTTTGGCCTATCGTGAGATTGCCAATGAAGTAATTCTTGTTGATATCAAAGAAGGTATGGCCGAGGGAAAAGCATTGGATATTTGGCAGAAAGCACCCATAAACCTGTATGATACACACACTTCGGGTGTAACCAACGATTATTCAAAAACCGCTGGTTCTGATGTTGTCGTTATCACATCAGGTTTGCCACGTAAACCTGGAATGACAAGGGATGATCTGATCGAAACCAATGCGGGAATTGTTAAATCTGTTACCGAACAGGTTATTAAATATTCTCCGGAGGCAGTTATAATAGTTGTTTCCAACCCCCTTGATGTAATGACCTACCAGGCCCATATCACATCAAAAATGCCCCGTTCAAAAGTAATGGGCATGGCCGGTATTCTTGATACTGCCAGGTATAAAGCTTTTCTTTCTGAAGCATTAAATGTTTCCCCCAAAGACATTCAGGCTGTACTAATGGGAGGACATGGTGATACTATGGTACCATTGCCAAGGTATACAACCGTTGGTGGTATCCCTGTTACCGAACTGATTGAAAAGGAAAAGCTTGATGTAATTATTGAACGTACAAAATTCGGAGGTGGAGAGTTGGTTAAGTTGATGGGGACTTCTGCATGGTATGCGCCCGGATCAGCTGCTGCCCAAATGGTTGAAGCGATTGTTCGCGATCAGAAACGTGTTTTCCCTGTATGTGTGAAACTCGAAGGCGAATACGGAATTGATGATTGTTACCTTGGAGTACCGGTTATTCTTGGCAAGGAGGGTATCGAAAAGGTGATTGAACTCGACCTTAACGAAGATGAAAAAGCACTTCTTGAGAGCAGTCGTCAGCATGTCAAAGAAGTAATGGCTGTGTTGGAAAGGCTTGGCTGACACACCGCTTTAACCAGAAGATGGTCTGTTTACCTTATTTATTAAGAGGGACTCTGTAAGGGTCCCTTTTTTTGTCCGTTTACGAACATATTATTGTCAATAATGAACATTTTCTTGATATTACTTTGTCCTTGTTATTAATGTAAAATGTTTGAAATTAATTCTTTGTTGTTTTTGGCCCGGAATCTGATATACTTCAGAAAAAACTGAGGAGGATAGTTATGTATCGTAAAATTTTTGTTTTGACAGTTTTGCTTGCACCGTTTGGTCTTTCAGGCTGTGTATACGATAGACAGTCTTCTTTTTCAGACGAAACATTTGTTTCCGAAGAAAGAGCCATCGGAGAATTTAATGCGCTGGAATTAGATGGCAACTACATTGTGAAACTGGAAAATTCAGACTCGTGTATGTTTGAGATTTCCGGAAATGAAGAGATGAAAAGTCTGGTAATTACCCAGGTTGTTGACGGGGTTTTGAAAATAAATGTAATGGACAGGGGCAATTGGAAGGACAATCCGCCTGTTGAGCTCACTATAAAGGCTCCCACCCTTCGAAGAATTAGTGTTATAGCATCTGCAAAATTTTACAGTGAAAAACCTTTCGTATTTGAGGAATTATATATAGAAAGCGCCGGTGCCTTAAAAATGGATATGGTTTTAAAGGGAGACCGGCTTGAAGGGAAACTTGCAGGTGCCACCGATCTGAATTTGAGAGGAGAAGTGAAAGAAGTTGACCTTAATATGCCGGGCGCAGGGAAGATTTCGGCGTTTGACTTGTTTGCCGAAGACCTGAGTCTCAATTTATCCGGTGCCGGAAAGGCTGAAGTGTTTGCTTCAGAAAAACTGAATGTTGACCTGTCTGGTGCCTGTACCGTGAATTATAAAGGAAAACCGGCTGAAGTATATACCAATATTTCGGGTTTGGGCAGAGTAAAGGAAGCAAACTAATCCTTTTTATTGTGGTTGGCAGCCAGGCGGTCTGATTGTGCAGACTCTCTTATTACAAAACGTCTGTAATATGAAATAATAAGCGTGGTAAGGGGAAGTGCAAGCAACATGCCCAGTAATCCCATAATAGTTCCCCATATTGAAAGCGATAACAAAATGAGGGCTGGATTGATATTGTAAGCTTTACCCATAATTCTGGGGACTAAAATGGTGTCCTGGATAACCTGTACAATGGCGATTACGACAAAAACCGAAAGAAGTATTTGCCAGAAGCTGTCTCCGGTTTCCATCGACTTGAGAAGGGCCAGAAGTATGGCCGGCAAAAATCCAACCATTTGGAGGTAGGGAATGATGTTGAGGACTCCGATGAACAGGCCGAGAGTAATTCCCATAGGCAAATTAATAATCTTGAAACCTGTTGCCATTAGAATGCCGACGGTCATAGCTATCAGAAACTGATTCCTGAAATAGATACGCATGTAAAGTTTCAGGTCTTCCGCAACCTCTTCTGTCAGGGGTCTGATTTTGGCTGGAATGAGTTTGGACCAGGAGGATTCCAGTTTTGGATAGTCGATAAGGATAAAAACCAGATACAGGATAATAATCAGTAAGCCAAGTATTCCGAATATAATGCTCAGTGATCCTGAAAATATTTTCAATATTGGTTCCGATATATCCTTAAGCATTTCAGTAATGTCTGATGTATTGATCAGCTTCTGGAGTTCCTGTTGAGCCAACAGGTCACGCAACCAATGATCGAGGGCGGGAGGTAAAATATCCTGATATGAGGTATTCTGAAGATACGATTTTATCAATTGGGTCATTTTTTGCATTTCTGTGATAAATTGTGGTATAAGCCACCATAATATCAATGAAACAATCAGGGTCAGAAACAATAGTGACAAAATTACCGAAGTGCCGCGATGTTTTACACGCATTTTTTTTTGCACAAAACAGACCAGCGGATCAATCAGATAGGCAAGCAAAACCGCAATAAAAAAGGGAATAAGTACGTTGCTTAAATAACGGACCAAAAGAACCAGACCGGTAATTATTAGTCCTGCAATGAGCATACGAACCACCTTATCGAAGGTGTATGGCTTCCCTGAAAAAAAATTGTCGAAATCTTCAGGCGTGGTTTTTGTTGTTGACATGTGGAAATTTTGGTTAAAACGGGATATATTTTTGACGATTATTGATTAAGTCCCTGCTTTATATGTTATTGTAATTGAACAATTGTTTTTTGAAAAAATCACATTTTGAAACTTAAATATAAAACAAACGTACAATTTCATTGTTAATATTTGTAAAAAATAGTTGGTCTTTAATAAAAAAAACTTTGTGTTTTCAGGAATACTTGCTTATTTTGCAAGTGTGCAAGAAGAGAATGCAAAGTAAGAAATTTAGATTATAAATCAGGTCCTAAAAGAGCTGTTTTTGTCAAGGTCGGGACGCGGGTGATTCTTGAACCGGAGTTAGGTGATTGTTAATGAGGATTTAAAAATCTTCTGCAACAAAGAGATTGGCAAAAAGACACTTTTAGAATTTGACACGGTAATTGAAATCAAAAGGTTAATTTTTTTATATGGCTTTCCGCTTTTCCATAATACTCTTTTTCCTTTCTTTCACTCTTTTTTGGAGGTGTGAAAGAGAGTATGTTTTGCAGGGAGGCAGCCAGGAATTGAGTTTCAGTACCGATACAGTGGCTTTTGATACGGTCTTTACTTCAGTCGGGTCTGTCACTCAAAACTTCAGGGTTTATAACCCGGTACAGGAAGATGTGATAATTGATGCCGTTGAACTTGCGGGGGGCGATGATTCGGATTTTATTCTTAATGTAAACGGAACAGCCGGAAGTATGGTTCATGATGTTCCGGTTCGCGGAAACGACAGTTTATTTGTTTTTGTTGAAGTGAATGTAAATCCTACTTCAGAAAATTCACCATTTGTTGTTTCCGATTCCATCTTTTTTTATACCCGTGATCAGATTTACACCATACATTTACTGGCTTACGGGCAAAACGTGATTCCGTTAAGAAAAGAGACGCTAAAAACGCAGACCTTTACCAATGAGAAGCCTTATCTGATATACGACTGGGTTGTAGTAGATACCGCTGAAACATTGACTATTGAGCCGGGAACAAAATTGCATTTCCATAAGGATGCCTCTCTGATAGTGTTTGGCTCATTGCAGGTTAATGGTGAAGTGGATGAGCCTGTTATTTTTACCAGCGACAGACTGGATGAGTGGTACAAGGATAAACCCGGTCAATGGGGATACATTCAGTTGATGCCGGGCAGCAGGGATCATGTAATCAATAATGCCGTCATCAGCAATAGCACGATGGGGCTTGTTGTTGACTCGGTTGGAATTGAGGAGGAGCACCCCCCGCTGTATCTCAACAATGTCAGAATTGAGCATATTGCATCACAGGGACTGATTGCTCAGAATTCATCTATCGTTGCATCCAATTCGGTTTTTGGTGATTGCGGTAGTGCTTCTGTGGCATTAACGGTAGGAGGGGATTATAAATTTTATCATTGTACCATTGCCAATTATTTTACCTGGAATTATCGCAGTACACCGGCTCTGGTTATTTCCAACTATTATACCGATGCCAATGGTAAAGAGTGGCCTTATACGCTCAACGTTGCTAATTTTTACAACTGCATTGTTTACGGTAGAAACGACAATGAACTAAAACTTGACTTCAAAATTGATGAGAACAAGGATTTTGCTGAATGGATCAATGTTAATTTTGATCATACGCTTCTGAAAGTGCGGGATGAAGCTATAACAGCCTGGTCTCATGCATTTGGAGAGGGTGTTCTCTTTAATGAAGAACCTGCTTTTATAGATATTAATAAGTATGATTATCAACTTGATTCTGTTTCTGTTGCTCGCGATGCAGGTGCATGGGATGTGGGACGAGATTATCCAGAAGATATTCTCGGCAACTCCCGTACAAAGGATAAGGCGCCGGACCTTGGTGCTTATGAGAGAGTTGATAAGTAGTAATTAATTTCTGTCCATAAAGCAGGGAAAATAAGCCGCTAATTCTAATCCCTAAAAAATGGCCCGCTTCTTATTATTAATTTTTCTGTACTTCTGTTTGGCGTGTGGAATCATTCTTTCTCAGACTCACGAAACAGCCAATATCCTTTTTTATAATGTGGAAAATCTTTTTAATCCTGCGAAGAATGAAGGAAAGCTCGATGATGAGTTCTTGCCTGACGGGCCGCGTCACTGGACGCATAGCAGAAAAAGAGAGAAACAGGTCAACATCTCGAGGGTCATTTTATTTTCCGGAAAATGGAATCCTCCGGTTCTCGTGGGGTTATGCGAAGTAGAAGACCGCGATGTTTTGAATGAATTGATTTGGGAGACAGGACTGGACCGGTTTAATTATTCAGTTGTTCATTTTGAGTCACGCGATCAACGGGGAATCGATGTAGCTCTTCTATACCGCCGGGATCGTTTCAGCGTATTGGATGCTTTTCCTCTCGCTGTTGAGATGCCGGAGAATTCCCGGCCTACCCGGGATATTCTTTACGTTAGTGGCGTACTTGACAATAGCGATACGCTGCATATCATGGTTAATCACTGGCCCTCACGATGGGGTGGCGAAGGCACAACCCTGTCAAAGCGCATGATCGCAGCCAGAACGTTGAAGAATATTTGTGATTCCATCCTTTCTGATGCGGCCGGTGCCAAAATAATTGTGATGGGCGATTTCAATGATAACCCGTGGAATGAAAGCATGAGGCTGATAAGCCGGAAACCTTCGGAGAATGGGGAAGGACTTGTCAATCTCGCCTGTAATATTGCCGGCGATGTTCCCGGTACCATAAAACACCGGCACGAATGGAACTGTTTTGATCAGATATTGGTTTCGGAATCACTTCTGAAGTCACTCAATGATAGTAGTTATGCAGTTACAGATTCGGTGATGCATGTTGTAACTGCTCCGTTTCTTCTTGAAGATGATCCCGGTTTCCCAGGAAGCAGACCATTCAGAACTTATGCCGGATATAGTTATCTGGGCGGATTTAGTGATCATTTACCTGTTATGGTTGAGCTGAAAAAGAGAGCTATCGAATGAGTCGGAGGCCATCCTCTTCCATGATAATCTTTCTTTTCTTATAGAGCATTCCCACCGCTTTTTTGAAAGCCTTTTTACTCATTCCCAGCGTGAGCTTAATTTCTTCGGCTGCCGATGTGTCGGTTAGCGGCAAAAAGCCATTGTTTTGAGCCATTTCGGTAAGCAGTTTCTGCGAATTGTCTTCAATAGCATTTAATCCCAGTGGTTCAAGAGAAATGTCTGTTTTTTCGTCATCACGAATCCGTTTTATGTACCCTGTGGCTTTTTGTCCTTCTTTTAAAGGGCTTTTTATTTCGTTGCTATAGATTAATCCTGTATGCGCTTGGTTAATAATAGCTTTGTATCCCAAATCCGTAGGTCCCACTATGAGAAGCTCAACTTTTTCTCCGGGCTTGTAATTTGGGGAAACATTATCCAGAAATTTTTCGATCTTAGCCGATGCAACAATTCTTTTCGTAGCATCGTCAAGGTAAACATAAACGAGATGGCTTTTACCTTCCTGCATTTTTTGTTTTTGTTCTCTGAAAGGAACAAGTAGATCTTTTGGAAGCCCCCAATCGAGAAAAGCCCCGACATTGGTAACGGAGACCACCCTGAGCCAGGCAAACTGATTGATCATTACCTTTGGCCTTTCCGTTGTAGCTACAAGCCGGTCATCGGAGTCAAGATAAATGAATACATTGATTTTATCTCCAATTTTTAGCTCTCGCGAAACATAACGGTTGGGAAGCAGTATTTGCCCGAGGTTGTCTCCGTCAAGAAATGCCCCGAACTGAGAAATTTCCAGTACCGGTAGCCGGTTTATTTTTCCTATTTGAGTCATGAACAATAAATATGTCGCCACAAAAATAATAATTTGTTGCGATTATGGCCTAAACGTATAAATCCTTGTATGCGATAATCTTTTGCAAATCCGGTCATCCATAAAGATTGTGTCCTCAGGAAAAGTGGTAACTTTGCCATTTGGATATAAAAAAAGTTGAATTATGTCTGCTGCAAATGAAAGACCGAAAAAAGTGACCACTCACGTTTTAAGTGAGATGAAAATGAAAGGTGAGAAGATATCGATGCTCACGGCTTACGATTATTCTCTTGCCAGTATTGTGGATCAGGCCGGGATTGATGTTGTCCTGGTAGGCGATTCGGCATCGAATGTGATGGCGGGTTGGGAAACTACAATTCCCATCACTCTCGATCAGATGATATATCACGGAGCATCTGTTGTTCGTGGTGTAAAGACTGCTCTTGTGGTAGTTGACATGCCTTTTGGCTCCTATCAGGGAAACAGTCGTGAAGCATTGCAATCAGCCATTCGTATTATGAAGGAGACGGCTGCCGATGCTGTAAAGCTTGAGGGAGGTGTTGAAATTATCAAATCGGTGAAAAGAATTCTTTCAGCCGGAATTCCTGTAATGGGCCATCTGGGACTGACACCACAGTCGATTCATAAGTTCGGGACTTATACTGTCCGTGCCCGTCAGGAAGAAGAGGCCAAAAAGCTTGTTGAAGATGCACACCTTTTGGAAGAAGCCGGATGTTTTGGGGTGGTTTTGGAAAAAATTCCCGCCAAACTTGCCGGGGAAGTTGCTTCCGGGTTAAAAATTCCGGTGATCGGCATTGGAGCCGGGAACCAGGTGGATGGTCAGGTGCTGGTCCTTCACGATATGTTGGGTATAAACCAGGCATTTTCTCCTCGGTTTCTGCGAAGGTATCACAATCTTTTTGCCGAGATATCGGGTGCTGTAGCAAACTATGTAGAGGATGTGAAAACGGGAGATTTCCCTAATGAGAGAGAGCAATATTGATTTATGGGTGCGGCATAAAAGCATGTTATTGTCGCACGCTTTGTTTTATTGTGGCAAACTTTGCCATGCTCGTTTCGTAAATGAGTAATTTTCGGACAAGGGTAACACAGTAAATGGTATTTTATGGACAGACACCAATTAACAGCACGGATATGGAGTTAGAAATACTGTACGAAGACAATCATTTGATTGCCGTCAATAAAACCGGTTCGGACCTGGTACAGGGTGATGAGACCGGAGACGAACCCCTGAGCGACAAAGTGAAATCCTACCTTAAACAGAAATACAACAAGCCGGGCGATGTCTTCCTGGGGGTTGTTCACAGACTCGACCGTCCTGTCAGCGGAGTAGTTTTATTTGCCCGTACCAGCAAAGCGTTAAGCAGAATGAACAAGATGTTTCAGGAAAAGGAGGTAAAAAAGATTTACTGGGCCGTTGTTAAAGAAATCCCGCCGGAAGATCAGGGAGAATTAAGACATTTTATGCTGAAAGACAGCAAAAAAAACAAGTCTTATGCTTTACCTAAAAAACGGCCCGGTTCTAAAGAAGGCGTCCTTCATTACAGGTTAATATCAAGTTCAGCCAATTATCACCTACTCGAGGTGGATTTAAAAACCGGTCGTCACCATCAGATACGCTGTCAGTTGGCAAAAATTGGCTGCCCGATTAAGGGCGATCTGAAATATGGTTTTCCCCGTTCCAATCCGAATGGTGGCATTTCCTTGCACGCAAGACGGATTGAATTTCTGCATCCTGTAAAAAAAGAACCGGTTGTTATTGAAGCACCTGTTCCACGAAATGACAACTTGTGGGAGGAATTCGAAAATGTTTTGAAGAAGTAACGGAGAAGTTGCTGTTCCAATTGATCCGAGATTTAGAGTGGGGATCATCCGACAAGAATAAAATTGAATGCTGAATGCTGAATGGAGGATTTACCATAGGCTTTCTTGCTTAAATGCATTGGATGAGCCCGGTCTAAAAAGCATCTTCGTTGCCAAACTCTTTGTTGTTTTAAATTTTTGAAACGGGCATGACAAAGATTGCCTTAATAGATTATTAGATTTTTAGATATAAGATTTAAGATGAAATGAAACGAGCATGGCTAAGTTTGTCACATAAGAACATGTATAAAACTCAATCATGCGAGTTCCATCAGACCAATAACTTAGACTAATTTTATACTGATGAAAATGACGGGCTTTACCTCAATAAAGACAAATATAAATTCTTGCATGCGAGTTCCATTCGACCAATAACTTCGACTAATTTTATACTGATGAAATCATCGCGCGGACCGCTCACGAATCTGTTTGATAAAACACTGGTGTTGTTTTTTGCAAAAAAACGTATCAAAAATCAGTGATTCCTGATACGTTTTTTATGACGGATACAACATTAAAATCTTATCACCACCTGCCCCATGTAATATCTTCCGGCCATGGGATAATAATAGGCCCAGGTGTATTCTTGTCCCTGTTCATACCAGTTACCGCCATAAGCATTGGTTTCGTATTCGTGATCAAGTACATTGTGGATGGTCAGCTGAAGGTCGATGTTCTTTAGCGGTTTTGGGAACAATGACCAGGTGAATTGAAGGTCATTCACAAAGTAAGCATCCAGTTTACGTGCTTCACTTTCGGTATTGTCGAAATATTGCTCGCCAACATATTTGCTGAGAAGCGAAACTTTCAGATTTTTAATTACCTCTGCTGACAGCCTGCTGCTGCCAGTAACCGATGGTGAATAAGCTATTTCGGTATCACCCCGTTCTCTGGTTATGGTTTCTGTTTTCCAGACTTCTTCGCCATCTACTATCACCGGGTAACTGTTGGTGGATGTTTCCACGAAGTCACGGATAATATTACGGCTGAGTGTGATGTTCATGTCCCAGTCTATCCATGATAGCGGACGGGTGGTTGCCATTAGCTCAACGCCGGCACGATAGCTTTTTTCGACATTGGTCATAATATCGTTACCGACATTACTTTTTTCGCCCGTTGGTACCAGTTGGTCTTTGTAATGCATGTAGTAAAAGTTGATGCCTCCCGAAAAAGTGGGTGACTCATAATTGTAACCTGCTTCCAGGTCGTATAATCTTTCCGCTTTTGGGGTGGCATCCGGGTCTTTGTTGGCTTCTTTAAAATCGGTACGTGTGGGTTCGCGGTTAGAGATTCCTGCAAAAGCATAAATGCTGTGCCTGTCTGCAGGAGTAACATAAACGCCGGCTTTGGGATTGAAGAAGCTGAAATCATGCTCCTGTTCCAATGTTCTCAGGTCATCATCATCGCCCGTCATTTCATAATTGATGCCACGGTATTGCAAGTCCGCAAAAATTCTGAGCAGCGGACTTATCTGCCAGTTGAATTTGGTGAAAACATTATAATCGGTTTTCAATCCGTTGTTGGAATAC
This sequence comes from Anaerophaga thermohalophila DSM 12881, assembly GCF_000191885.1. Classification (GTDB taxonomy): domain Bacteria; phylum Bacteroidota; class Bacteroidia; order Bacteroidales; family Marinilabiliaceae; genus Anaerophaga; species Anaerophaga thermohalophila. Next base: position 15,849 of record NZ_AEWI01000053.1, on the reverse strand, counting down.
CATTCGTACTCTTTTTCGGTTTTTCCGGCATACCGCATCCAGATCAGTCGGCCAAAATGGTCGCCGTCGTACTGGTTCCATCCGCCCCCAAAAGTAAGATTGGTCCCCGGAGACAGCTCAACATTGCCCGATACAGTGGCACCATAAAAATCGTTACCCATCCATTTTCGGCGCACAAGGTCGGTGGTTGCAATGGTTTGATCTGAAATAATAAGTGCAGGTAATCCATAATATTTTAGTGAATCGGCTTCTCTATATTGTTCATAAAAGCCGTCTCCCCGTGTGTAGTGCAAGGCGGCGGTAAAATGAAACCGTTCGCCGGCAGCCATGCTGTAAAACAGCTGTGCATGTGTCTGTTTGTAGTTATCGGTCTGGTCTTCGTAATATCGGTCATTGCCATATTCATCGGTAAAAACACCTGCCGGATTGTATCGCCTGTTGGTTTCCAGCATTTCCTGCGGCACTCCCCACCAACTGATGCCGGTACGCTGGTCGCCATGCAAAACAATCATTTTCAGAAAGCTGTTATTAAGGTGTAGCGTTCCCGCAAGGTAAAAAGATTGGTGATCGGAAAAAGCGTTGTGTATGTAGCCATCACTTTTGAGTCGTGAATATCTGCCTTCGAATGAGAATTTATTGTTGATCAGTCCTGTTCCAAAGCGAAGGCTGTTTTTGTAAGTGTTGAAGGAGCCGGCTGTGGAGTTAAGTTCTGCATAAGGTTCCGCATTGCTCGTGGTTGTCTGGAAATTTACGGTTGCTCCAAAAGCAGCAGGTCCCTGGGTCGATGTTCCCACACCGCGCTGTATCTGAACATTTTCTACCGAGTTGGCAAAATCGGGCATGTTTGCCCAGAAAACACCCTGGCTTTCAGAATCGTTCACCGGTATTCCGTTCATGGTTACGTTGATTCGCGTAGGATCGGTACCTCGTATCCTTAGATTGGTATACCCTAGTCCGATGCCGCTTTCGGATGTGGTGATCAACGATGGTGTCAGTTTCAAAAGAGACGGAATGTCATTTCCGGCACCGCCGGCGTGAAGTTTTTCACGGCCAAGATCGGTATGAGCTACCGGCGTCCGGTTGCCGGCACGGTAAGCGGTTACCACTACTTCCCCGGTCAGTTGGGATTTTTGTTTAAGGATAATTTCCAATTCACCGGTTTTTTCGGGATTAACGACTTGTTGCCATTTCTGGTATCCCAGAAAAGACACCGTGATCTCAACACGCTCTGAGGAAACATCTGAAAACCGGAACCGGCCATGCTCGTCGGTTACAGTGCCACGATTTCCCGGATTCAACAATACTGATGCACCGGCCAGCGGTTCTTGTTCTTCGGAGTAAACAACTCCGCGTAATTCATTTTGCGAAAACATTGGGACCGAAAAGAAAAGCAGTCCCAAAACCATCAAAAATTTTTGCATAACAAAGCAGTTAAAGTTTAACAATCAAACATTAAACTGCAATGAGGAAAGTGTTTGAAGACATCATACATTCCCTTGCCGGCATTACCCGGCCAGGTTCTAAGGGTATGATCTCAGCCTTTTTCAGGCACCCCATTGTAGTTGGTTCATTAGTGGTTGGTGATTAGTGGATAGTGGTTAGTCAATAGTCAGTAGAGGCAAAGGGATGTAATAAACATCTATGAGCCCGGTCTAAAAAGCATCTTTGTTGCCAAATTCGTTGTTGTTTTTAAATTTATGCATCCTAATTAACAGCAAGTTAACTTCGGTGCAAAAATTTAAAACGCCTGGATTTTGACGAAAATATGCTTTTTATACTGCACTCATCTATTGACTAATCACTATAAACTAAAAACTAATAAATCGGGAATGTGAACAAAAGGAGAGTCGACTCCCTGCGCCGGCATTACCCGTCTCAGGTTCTAAGGGTATGATCTCAGCCAATGGTTGGGCACCCCCGTTTATGGTTGCAAAGGTATGTATTAGTGTTGTTCCAAACAATAGTCCTTTAAACTTTTTCAAATATCTTGAAATCAGGTGTTTGTGTTTGTAAGGATATTCGTCCTAAGATTCTGATTTTCAATGCCATCGCATTTATCTTATATTTAATATTTAAAAATCTGATGGTTTGTAATACAGACTTATTAAACAAATATCGTTTCTTCCAATTAAATTTTTCAGGGTTATTCTGTCGTTCTTTTTTAAATTCTTAAATTATCTGGAAATACACCAAATTTTCTCTATTTTCGTTGTCTTAAATAACCTGATGGCTCTTAAATTGAGTTGAATGCAGAAAACTTTGAATACTTCAATTTTGTAATACCATGACAAAACAACGTACCCTGTGGGTTTTTCTACTGGTTATTGTTATCTCGTCTCAGGCTGTCGGGCAGCAGTCGTACGACAGTCGGCAGTCCGAGCGACTTTTTAACGAAGCCCTCGGACATTATCGCAACGGGCGGTATGGTGTAGCCCGCGATATATTTTCAGACCTGCAGAATAGATTTACTCCCGGACAAAGCAATTTGAGGGCCGAATCGGCCTATTACGTGGCCATGGCGGCTTCAAAACTGGAAAATGAAGATGCAGAGGACCTTTTGAAAGCTTTTCTGATTGATTTTCCGGAAAGTGGTATGCGTCCGTATGTATATAAACGGCTGGGCGATATGGATTATGAAGATGGGAAGTACAGTCGGGCCCTGCGCAACTACAGGTATGTTGAAGCCCGTAAACTTAACCGTGAAGCCCGCTACGATTTCCGCTTTAAGTCGGCCTACTGCCATTTTATGGAAGGAGAATATGATCAGGCACTACCGGCTTTTTCAGAGATACGTGATGTGGATGGTGAATGGTGGGGGGCATCTAATTATTATTATGCTCATATTCAGTACGAACAGGAAAACTATAATACTGCCCTGAAAGTTTTTGAGCAACTCAGAGGTGAGCCGGGATTCGGTGAAGAAGTTCCTTTCTACATCGCACAAATTTATTATTTGCAGGAAGAATATAAAAAGGCCATCGATTATGGCGCACCTCTTGCAGAAGAGGCTGAAGGGGTTCGTAAAGCCGATATGGCCAGAGTTGTGGGAAATGCGTGGTATGCCCTTTCAGATTACGGAAAAGCAGCCGAATATCTTGCCATTGCGGTCGAATTGACCAATGAACCCCCGAGACAGGATTTTTATCATCTGGGGTTGAGTTATTATCATCTGAAAAAGTATGCACAGGCCGCAGAAGCACTTGCCAGGGTGACGGATAAAGATGATGCCATGGCACAAAATGCCTATTACCATCTGGGCGATTGTTATCTGAAGCTTAATGACAAGAAACGGGCACGAGTCGCTTTTGAAGCAGCTTCTGAATATCGCTTTGATGAAGTTATTACGGAAGAAGCAATGTTTAATTATATCAAACTGAATTATGAACTGTCGTTTTCTCCCTTTAATGAGATTATCGACAGCTTTATGCAGTTTATAGATCGTTTCCCCAATAGTGCCTACATCGATGAGGCATGGCAATACCTTGGCCAGGCACTGTTAACTACCCGTAACTATCAGCAGGCACTTGAAGCTCTGGAGCAGGTGAAAAACAAACCTGCCGAAAACTATCAGGCCCTTCAGCGGATTGCCTACCACCGTGGTCTTGAACTGTTTACCAATCTTCAATTTGATAAAGCCATCGACATGCTGCAATACAGCCTGAAATACGGGGAATACAACCGCGATATGAAGGTTAAAGCCTATTACTGGATGGGAGAAGCCTGTTACAGACTCGGGCAATACGATAAAGCCATTGAGAATTATGACATTTTTATTCATACTGCCGGTTCCTACCAGCTTGATGAGTTTAAAACCGCACATTACAATATAGGATATGCGTGGTTTAAACAGAAAAATTATTCCGAAGCGGCGTCGTGGTTCAGGAAATACGAAAATTTGATGGGCGATCGCCAGTCTCCCATGTTGGGTGATGCATTATGCCGCATTGGCGATTGCTTTTTCATGGAACGCGACTTTGCACGGGCGATTCACTATTATGAAGCTGCAACAAATATGCCCGGCTCTTCTGCCGACTATGCAATGTATCAGAAAGCTTTTGCCCTGGGACTTGCGGAAGACCATCGCAGCAAAATTAAACAGTTGGAAGAGCTGGTGGAACGATTTCCTGAATCTACCTACGTGGACGATGCGTGGTATGAGATGGGACGTTCTTATGTTGCGCTGAATGATTTGCCTTCTGCAATAAGGACCTTTAAAACCATTAAGGAGAATTATCCGCGTTCCAACTTCTCAAAAAAGGCTATGTTACAGTTGGGCCTTCTTTATTATAATAGTGGTGACTTTGATCAGTCGCTGGCATTTTATAAACGTGTTGTAAATGAATTTCCCGGCACACCTGAGGCTGAGGATGCTTTGCTGGGAATAAAAAATATTTACCTCGACCGCAACGATGCCGACGGATATATAAATTATACCCGACAGGTTGGAGGATTTGCAAGCATAGATAAGCGCCAGGAGGATTCCCTTTCCTATGTTACTGCCGAAAAATTGTATATGCAGGGTAAATGTTTGCAAGCCATCAATCAGTTTGAGGCTTATTTGCAGAACTTTCCCAATGGACGCTTCGCGGTCAATGCTCATTTTTACAAAGCCGACTGTCAGTTTCGTAATAAAGATTATGAAAATGCCCGTCGCTCCTTCGAATTTGTGGCCAGTCGACCCGGGAACATCTTCATGGAAGATGCCCTTGTGGGAGTTGCCCGTATCAGCTATCAACAGGAACGCTACAAAGATGCCCTCGGCTATTTTGAGCGTTTGGAAAATGAGGCCAATGAAGAAGAATTAAGAAGAGAGGCCTTGATTGGCCAGATGCGCTGCCTGGTAAAACTGGATGATCGACCCGGATATGTTACAAGGTTGGCCGAGCGCCTGCTGGAAGACCCAAAAACTTCGCCCGAAGTGGCGCGGGAAGCCCGGTTCCGTAAAGCAGAAGCCCACCTGGAATTGGGCGAAAAACAACTTGCCCTTGATGAGTTTCAGGTTCTGAAAGAGAATACCAGTTCTCCCGAGGGTGCCGAGGCTCGTTATCGGGTAGCACAAATACTCTTCGACCGTGGAGATATTGATCAGGCGGAACAAGAAATTTTTGATTTTGTGAATGTGGGAACTCCCCACCAATATTGGATGGCAAGATGCTTCCTTCTTTTGTCCGATATCTATCAAAAAAGGGGTGAATTATTCCAGGCCAGACAATATATTGAGAGTTTACTGGAAAATTATAAGGGTCGTGATGACGACATTCAGGAAAGAGCCGATAAACGCCTGGAAGAACTGAAAAAGTTGGAAGAGGCAAAGAAATAGTATGTCAGTTTTTTCTCCTCTGTCGGCAGACAGCAAAGGTCTTAAATTTGATATCTAAAAATCTAATTATCTATTGAAATATGAAGGTTTTTAAAAATATAATTCTGATTTTTACCCTTTTCATTTACGGGGTGAATGCTTTTTCACAGCAACCTTTGAGTAAAGATGTACGGGTAGAGCGGAAATATGACCCCAGCGTTTCGGATGCCATGAAAATCAATCTTATGCCCCAACGGGAAGACACGCTTGAATTCACTCCGGAATTTAGTTACAATCTTGTGGGACATGCTTTACCAGGTACTCCGGAAATTCAACCTATGCAGGCGGCCAGACTTGCAAGGCAAAGGCCACGGGACCTTTATTCTTCGTATGTCCGCGGCGGGTTGGGTAACTATCAGCTTCTGTTTGGCGATATCTTCTATAATCTGACACGCAACGAAAAATATGCCTTTTCACTTGGCTTGCAGCAGGAATCCTCATGGGGAGACCTGGAACTGGAAGACGGCAAATCTGTTGATGCTCCCTATCATAGTACCCTTGGAGGTTTGTATTTTCGCCACTTTTTTGATGATAAGACTTTGGAACTAGACCTGAACTTCGATCGGTATGCTTACCGGTATTACGGTTTTAACACGGTTAATACCGAAGAGGGTTTCTACATTAGCGATAGAACCGGAAATAATGTGTCCGGTGAGGATATGATGCCGGACAAAAAACAACGTCAGACCGCCTTTGACCTCCATTTTGGTCTTCTCAGTCAACAGTCTGATGTTAGGGAAACACGTTATCACCTCAACTTTGATTACAATGGATTTAACAACTTTACCGACGTTGGAGAAAACAGCTTCTCGCTCGGCGGAGATTTGAATATCCCGTTCGGGGCCCTTTCTCTTCTTGTTGACGGGGGAGGTATTTACCGTAAGGTAAATGTTCCTTCCGGTGAGAATGAAAACCCCGAATTGTTTGTTTTTGAAGACCGGGAGCAGGTTTTTCTGACAGCCAATCCTAAAGTGGTTATTCCGGGTAACAAACTGAACGTTGAACTGGGCGTGAATGTAACCGGGGAATTTTCTGATACTGAGGAGTTTTACTTATCACCACATGTCAAGGGCGATTTAGTGATTGCCGAAGGTGTTGTTTCAACTTTTTTGGGAATGACGGGTGAAGTTCATCACAACAGCTATCGCGACATCATGGCAGAAAACCCGTTTGTGTCCCCCGATGTATTGGTAAAACCGGCTTTTACCAATATTCGGGGTTTTGCCGGTGTCAAAGGTAATTTTAGCAGTGCTACCTCGTTTACTGCCCGGCTCGATTATGAGTTTATCGAAGATGAACATTTTTTTGTCAACCGCACTTTTGAACCTTTCGGGACAACGACTGAACCCGGGTTGAGTAATCTTTTTGATGTAATATATGATGATGTTACGTTACTTACATTAACCGGTGAGTTTTTAGTTCGTCCCGTCCGGGAGTTGGATATTATTCTTAAGGGCGTTTATTACGGCTGGGAATTGGATGTTTTGGATCATCCCTGGCACAAACCCGAAATGGAAATTGGCATAAGAGCTGCGTATATTTACAATGAAGAATGGCAGTTTGATGCTTCTTTTAATGTGGTAGGGGAAAGAAAAGCATTTGATCCCACGCAAGCCAATGGCGTAAAGAACCTTAAGTCGGTAGCCGATTTTAATTTGGGTGCAAATTATCAATTAAATAAGCGATTGCATTTTTTTGGAAGAATTCAGAATATATTTGCATCGAAATATTACCCGTGGGCAGGATACCCTATGCAAGGTTTTAATGCCAGGGTTGGAGCAGGTTATTCATTTTAAAAATCCAAAAGAACATCGCTATCGAAATGAGAAAATGGCGCATTGAAGATTCAGAAGAGCTGTATAATATTAACGGCTGGGGAATCAATTATTTTTCTGTCAATGAGAAAGGTAATGTCGTGGTTACACCCCGTGACAAGGGCGTGGAAGTTGACCTTAGAGAACTGGTTGACGAGCTTACCCTGAGGGATGTCGAAGCCCCCATGTTGATCCGTTTTCCGGATATTCTCGACAGCCGGATCGAAACCATTCAGAATTGTTTCCGAAGAGCCAGCGAAGAGTACGAATATAAGGGGCAGAATTTTATCATCTATCCCATTAAAGTCAATCAGATGAAACCCGTGGTCGAAGAAATTGTCGGACACGGGAAAAAGGTTAACATCGGACTCGAAGCCGGTTCAAAACCCGAATTACATGCCGTTATTGCCACCAATACAGACAGTGATTCTTTGATTGTTTGTAACGGCTATAAGGATGAAGCCTATATTGAGCTGGCACTTCTGGCCCAAAAAATGGGGCGGCGTATTTTTCTGGTGGTTGAGAAATTACATGAGTTGAAGCTCATTGCCAGCATTGCACGCAAACATAAGATTCGTCCCAATCTGGGCATTCGTATTAAACTGGCAAGTTCCGGTAGCGGAAAATGGGAAGATTCAGGAGGCGATGCCAGTAAATTCGGGCTTACTTCCAGTGAGCTAATCCAGGCATTGGATTATCTGGAGGAACATAAAATGAAAGATTGCCTTAAATTGGTGCATTTTCATATTGGCAGTCAGGTCAACAAAATCCGGAGAATAAAAAACGCCTTGAGAGAGGCTTCCCAATTCTATGTTGAACTATATAAACTTGGTTTCAGTGTTGAGTTTGTCGATGTCGGTGGCGGTTTGGGCGTCGATTATGACGGCACCCGGTCGGCCAACAGCGAGAGCAGTATCAATTATAGTATTCAGGAGTATGTGAACGATGCAGTTTATACAATGGTAGAAGCCAGCAACAGGCACGAAATTCCACATCCCAATATCATTACCGAATCGGGCCGTTCGCTCACGGCCCATCACTCCGTGCTCATATTTGAAGCCCTGGAGTCTACTTCCGTTCCGCAATGGGATGAGGATGAAGAAGTTTCTGAAGATGATCATGACCTGGTGAAAGACCTTTATGCGCTTTGGGATACACTGAATCAACCCAAAATGCTGGAAACATGGCACGATGCCCAGCAAATAAGGGAAGAAGCGCTCGACCGGTTCAGTTTTGGTCTCATCGACCTAAAAACAAGAGGTCAGGTGGAGCGGTTGTTTTGGTCCATTGCACGTGAAGTACACGATATGGCCTCTAAATTGAAACATGTCCCCGATGAGTTGACAAATCTCCGAAAACTTCTGGCCGACAAATATTTTTGCAATTTTTCTTTGTTTCAGTCTTTGCCCGACAGCTGGGCTATTGATCAGATTTTCCCCGTGATGCCGATTCACCGGCTCAACGAAAACCCCGACCGCGTGGCTACCCTCCAGGATGTAACTTGTGATTCTGATGGTAAGATTGATAATTTTATTGCCACCCGCAATTTTTCATACTACCTCCCGGTTCATAAGTTAAAAAGAGACGAACCTTATTACATCGGTGTGTTCCTTGTGGGCGCTTACCAGGAAATTTTGGGCGATATGCACAACCTTTTTGGCGATACCAACGCGGTGCACGTCTCCGTTGATGAAACCGGCTACAAAATAGATCAGATCATCGACGGTGAGACTGTGGCTGAGGTACTGGAATATGTTCAGTATAGTCCCAAGAAAATGGTGCGTACCGTGGAAACATGGGTTATGTCATCGGTAAAAAAAGGCGTCATCTCCGCAGAAGAAGGGAAAGAATTTTTGTCTAATTACCGATCCGGGTTGTATGGATATACCTATCTGGAATAAATGAGCAAAAAAGAAAATAAATTATGAGCACGGTCTGAAAAAATATCTTTGTTGCCAAATTCATTCTTGAGGCCAGTCTGAAAAGCCTTTTGACCCCTAAATCCCCTAAAGGGGACTTTTTCAAACTGCTGATTTTTAGCAGCTCCCTTTAAGGGGCAGGGGCAAAGATGGTGAAAATCAGCAGTTTGAAGGTTTTTTATACTATACTCATTACCAAAATTTGCCGGAAATGCTAACACGGATTTCTTTGCAGAGCAAAGCGGCAAAGCCGATCGGTAATCCGCGTTGCCTTAATTCAGGATTTGCAATCCTGTTTATACGGGAGAACACAAATTTTCTTTACCAACCATATTATTCCGCTTTCCTTTCGTTTTGTTATCTTTGCGCCAAAATTACTGATTAATAGCAATCAGGTGGTAACAGGAACATTATTCTTCTGCCTGTTCTCTTTCGCCTTTCTAAAATGGGAACAGGATATAAAACAGACCAAATAAAATCATCATAATGGGAATAGAACAGCAGATTAAAGAGGCCGTTGCCCGGGCCATAAAAGAGTTGTACGGGGCCGATTTTGAAGCAGAAAATGTATCCCTGGAGCTGACACGAAAAGATCAGCAGGGAGATTACACCGTGGTAGTATTCCCGCTATTGCGCATATCCCGTAAAAAGCCCGAAGATACAGGTGCCGGGATTGGCGAGTTTCTGAAAAAGCAGCTTTCTTCCATTGCCACATTTGATGTAATAAAAGGTTTTCTGAATCTTACTTTATCCCGTTCATACTGGCTTTCGGTGTTGGAAGAGGCAGTGAATGACGAAAACTACGGTTTTACTGAGCCTGATGAGGACTCCCCTCAATTTATGATTGAGTATTCATCACCCAATACCAATAAACCTTTACACCTTGGTCACATCAGAAATAATCTGCTGGGTTATTCTCTTTCCCGCATTGTATCGGCCAATGGCAATCGCGTGGTGAAAACCAATATCGTTAACGATCGTGGCATACACATCTGCAAATCTATGCTGGCCTGGAAAAAGTGGGGCAACGGTCAGACCCCTCAGTCTTCAGGAAAGAAAGGGGATCATCTGGTTGGTGATTTTTATGTAAGATTCGATCAGGAGTACAAAAAAGAACTCGCTGAGCTAATGGAGAAAGGCCTTTCGAAAGAGGAGGCAGAAAAAACATCCACCCTCATGCAGGAGGCCCGTGATATGTTGCGTGCCTGGGAAGCAGGCGACCCGGAGGTGGTTGATCTGTGGAAAACAATGAACGAATGGGTCTACGAAGGATTCGATGAAACTTACAAAGCTTTGGGTGTTGACTTCGACAAAATTTACTACGAGTCGCAAACCTACACCGTCGGGCGCGAAATGGTTCTTAAAGGGCTGGAGAACGGACTGTTTTATCGGAAAGAGGATGGCAGTGTTTGGGCCGATTTGTCGGATTTCGGACTGGATGAAAAACTGTTGCTCAGATCGGACGGGACTTCGGTGTATATGACCCAGGACATTGGGACTGCCAAAATGCGTTTTGAAGACTATCAGATCGATAAAATGATCTATGTAGTAGGGAATGAACAGGATTATCATTTTAAGGTACTTTCTATCCTCTTGGACCGCCTGGGATTCGAATGGGGCAAAGACCTTGTTCATTTCAGTTACGGCATGGTTGAGTTGCCCGAAGGGAAAATGAAATCGCGCGAAGGGACTGTTGTCGATGCCGACGATTTGATTGCCGGGATGATAGACACCGCCCGCGAGATGTCTAAAGAATTGGGAAAACTCGATGGCTATTCGGATGAAGAGGCCAAACGTATTTATCGCATCATTGCACTGGGGGCACTGAAATACTTTATTCTGAAAGTTGACCCCAAAAAGAATATGACCTTCGATCCCCGGGAGTCGATTGACTTTAACGGAAATACAGGGCCCTTTATCCAATATACTTACGCCAGAGTACAGTCCATTTTCAGGAAAGCCAACGAAAAAGGCATCGATACTTCATTGAACAATCTGGTCAGAGATGTCTCGCTGACCCCCAAAGAGGCTGAAGTGCTAAAAATTATCGGGAATTTCCCTAAGATAGTAAAAGAAGCTGGTGAGGTTTACAATCCGGCACTGATAGCTAACTATGTTTACGATCTGGCCAGGGAATTTAACCAGCTTTACCACGAATTACCCATCGTGTATGAAGAAGACGAAGCCGTTCGAGCCAATCGTCTTGCACTGACTTATGCTGTGGGCAAAACCATTAAGCGGGGTATGTGGCTTTTGGGCATTGATGTTCCGGAGAGGATGTAATTTCCGCTGTTTTACCGGCACTATTAGGCTTTTATTTCCTGTTGATTTGTCCTTTTCAGATGGGGATTTATTTGCTTTTTCACCCTGCTACCCACAACAAAATTTTCCCAAGCAATGCCGTCTGATACTTAGGAATTTTGTCGGAAATTATTTTTTGTATCTGTTCTTCTTTTGTCATAGACGGCGTATCGGACGATGCAATTTTTTCAATTTCTGACAAAGTGGCACCGTCGAAAAATTGTTTTAGAATTTCTTTGACCTCTGCTGTGTTTTTTCCGGGTGTTGCGGCTTTTTTCGGTTCCTGACTGGCTGCATCAGTAATGCATATCCGGAGCAACTCCCTGACGCTTTCCTTAACAGGGTCCTCGCTGCCGGCAGTGTCACGCAACGACCAGCTGTTGTACTGATAATCGGTATTGGCCAGTTCTTTTACATATAAACTGTCGGGACCAAAAATTTTTTCCAGAACCAGAAGGGTTCCTTTCTTCCAGGCCTGCCAGTCGAAGTGTTTTTGATCCAGTCGCTTCAGTCGTTCCTCCAATAGTGCATAATTGGCTGATTTGTTTGGGTTCTCTTCCATTTGTGTAACGTATGAGGTTGATAATTGCGGTGAAAAATTCGTTTTTGATCCGTATAAAATTTAATTATTAAGGTCGGATGGAACTCGCATGCAAGAATTTATATTTGTCTTTATTGAGGTAAAGCCCGTCATTTTCATCCGTATAAAATTAGTCTAAGTTATTGGTCTGATGGAACTCGCATGATTGAGTTTTATACATGTTCTTATGTGACAAACTTAGCCATGCTCGTTTCATTTCATCTTAAATCTTATATCTAAAAATCTAATAATCTATTAAGGCAATCTTTGTCATGCTCGTTTCATCAGAAAATTTTTCTGGTACGAAATTTAATAATTTATCCCGTAAAAGCAGATACTTACATTATTTATTACTTAACCTGGCATAAGGCTAAATATTATTTTGAGGTGTTGGTAAAATTTTCCACGCAAAAGGCGCAAAACATTATCAATCAAAGGGCGCAAAAGACTATAAATTGTTAATCACTCTATGAAACGAGCATAATAAGGTTTGTCACAACAGAACATGTATCAACATCATTTAACTTCTAATCATCTAAGAAACCAAAAACAGGGAACAGATTCTTCGTCGTTACCTCCTCAGAATGACATTAGACAGTCTGTCATTCTGAGCGGAGCGAAGAATCTTATATCAATTAAAGCATAATAAATTGCATCATTTCAATAACTTAGACTAATTTTATACGGATGAAACGAGCATGGCAAAGTTTCCCACAATCAGAATATGTATAAGTTATTGCATGCGAGTTCCATCCGACCTTCATAAATAAATTATATAGGGATGAAAAAAAAGCCGATACCTATTAGCGGCACCGGCTTTTGTTTTGACAAATAATAAATCAAATCAGTGATAAATACTATTTCGACACTTTTAATATCTCAGTGATTATTTTCGTCAATTGTTCTTTGGGAACGTATCCTAAAACGGCTCTTGGTTCTTCATTTAACGGGATGAACACAATAGTCGGCAAACTACGAATACCGAAAGCAGCTGAAAGCTCACGCGATTTTTCAGTGTCTATCTTATAAACCTGAAGTTTCCCCTTGTATTCGCCTTGAATTTCTTCCAACAATGGGGATAATTTACGACAGGGACCGCACCAATCGGCATAAAAATCCAGAATAGCCGGCTTATTCCCTTTATAAACCCATTCTTTGTTGTTTTCATAGTCGAACACCTTTTCAATAAAAGCCGTCTTGTCTAAAGTAATAACGTTATTTCCCGCTGTTGTATCTTCATCGGGTGAAACGGCTTTTAAATTTTGAGTTCCTGTAGCCAAAAAAAGAGCAAGAACCATTAATATTGATACGTAATGCCTCATAATTGTTGACTTGTTGATGTTGGTAAAAAAGAGAAAATGAAGGGGAGATTATTTCTCCACCTTCAAAACATCTTTAATGGCGCGCTCAAAGGTGTCTTTAGGCAATGCGCCCTGTGCCATCTGGGGTTGTCCGTCGGTAGGAACAAACAGCAACGACGGAATACTCTGGATACCGAACATTCCGGCCAGCTCACGCTGGTCTTCGGTATCGATTTTATATATGTCTAATTTCCCGTCGTATTCTTCCGAAAGTTCCTCCAAAACAGGCGCTACCATCTTGCAAGGCTGACACCAGTCGGCGTAGAAGTCTATCAAACAAGGTTTGTCACCTTCAAATTTCCATTCTTTGTTGTTCTCGTAATTAAAAACTTTTTCTTTGAAAGTTTCTTTTGTCAAAAATTCAACCATAATTCTTGTTGCTTTTAATAAATTCTGATGCAAAAATAATGAATTCTCTCGGTATATTCAAAATATCTAAATTTGTAAATACTTTCATACAATCACCGTGCCAAAAACTTTAAGATTTGTCAACCCTTGTCCCGAATGGGATTTTAATTGTAATTTTGCCGTTTCAATATAAACACTTGAGTTAAGAAGATGTTTGAGCGTAATGGTTGATTCCCGTCTAAAAAGCATATTTTGACAAAAATATATTTTTAGACCGCACTCAAGCATGGGACTTTGATTTTTCCTTGGTTCCGCCGCATTGTTTACAAAGAAAATTGTCGCCACTTGATTGCACCGGGGGGAAGGGCATGTATAAAAAAATAGCGGGTTGCCTGCCGGCAGGCAACAGACCAATAACTGAGACTAATTTTATAAGAATGAAGCAACATTTGAACTCACCGGTTTTTCGAGCCATATCAGAAATTGCTGATAACTGTGACAAAGAGGTGTATGTTATCGGCGGTTTTGTCAGGGATATTGTTCTCAATCGTCCTACCACCGATATCGATGTTGTTGTCGTTGGCAGCGGTATTGAATTGGCACAACAAGTGGCAAAGAAATTGGGTGGAGTGAAGGTCAGTGTTTTCAGGAATTTTGGCACCGCAATGTTTAAATACAGGGGACTGGATGTTGAGTTTGTGGGGGCCCGAAAGGAATCATATCAGCGAAACAGTCGTAAGCCGATTGTGGAAGACGGCACTCTTAAAGATGATCAAAACCGGCGCGATTTCACCATAAATGCACTTGCCCTGTCTTTGAATAAAAAGACGTTTGGGAAGTTGCTTGATCCGTTTAACGGGATGAAAGACCTTGAAGAAGGAATTATCCGTACTCCGCAGGATCCAATGGTGACTTTTTCTGACGATCCTTTGCGAATGTTGAGAGCAGTACGGTTTGCTACTCAGTTGCGCTTCAGAATAGAAGAAAAGACCTTTGAAGGGATTATCGCTCAGAAAGAAAGATTGAAGATTGTATCCATGGAAAGGGTTTCCGAAGAGCTCAATAAGATTTTAATGGCTGATAAACCTTCAATAGGGTTTAAACTTTTGGAAAAAACCGGTCTGCTCCCCATGATATTACCCGAGCTGCACGATTTAAAGGGAGTTGAAAAGATTAACGGCATCGGGCATAAAGATAATTTTTACCATACGCTTGAGGTACTGGATCAGCTGGTTCTGCACTCCGATGATCTCTGGCTTCGCTGGGCGGCACTTTTGCACGATATAGCCAAGCCACGCACCAAGCGTTTCGATCCCAATCAGGGATGGACATTCCATGCTCATAATCACGTGGGTATGAAAATGGTTCCGAAGATATTTAAACGACTTCGGTTACCTCAGAACGACAA
The DNA here is from genome assembly GCF_000191885.1 of Anaerophaga thermohalophila DSM 12881. Taxonomy (GTDB): domain Bacteria; phylum Bacteroidota; class Bacteroidia; order Bacteroidales; family Marinilabiliaceae; genus Anaerophaga; species Anaerophaga thermohalophila. Next base: position 759 of record NZ_AEWI01000053.1, on the reverse strand, counting down.
AATGAAGTTCGTCCAGAAGATGGTTGAACTGCACATGCGTCCCATCGTACTTAGTGAAGACGAAGTTACGGATTCGGCCGTTCGCCGGTTGTTGTTCGAAGCGGGTGATGACATTGACAGCCTGATGACCCTTTGTGAAGCCGATATCACTTCCAGGAATGAAGTTAAAGTCCGTAAGTTCTTGCGTAATTTTAAAATTGTTCGTCAAAAGCTGAAAGAAATAGAAGAAAAAGACCGGATCAGAAATTTTCAGCCTCCTGTCTCGGGTGAAGAGATAATGAAAACTTTCGGATTACCCCCCTGTCGGACTGTGGGCGAAATAAAATCGGCCATTAAAGAGGCCATTCTTGAAGGTGAGATTCACAACGACTATGAAGAAGCCCGCGTGTTTATGTTGAAAAAAGGAAAAGAGCTGGGGCTGGAGAGTTTTGAGTTTTGAGTTCTGAGTTCTGAGTTCTGAGTTCAGTATTCATTAATTTCATTATCTTCAAGTTAATTCTAATAAAAAAAAGAAATATGTCATCGATTAAAAGATTTGAAGATATTGAAGCTTGGCAAATGGGCAGGCTTTTGTGCCAAAAAATTGGAAAATTAACTAATTTATGAAATATCTGACGAAGTCTGACAATAAAGGTGTTAAGTATTCAAATCGTAACATCTGACCCCAAAACCCAGACCCAAAACCCAGAAATCCGGAACCCGGAACCCAGAACCCAGTCGCACACCCCCTGACCCCCTAAAGGGGGAACCGTCAACCCG
>NZ_AEWI01000054.1 GCF_000191885.1 Anaerophaga thermohalophila DSM 12881 | reverse complement strand
TTGTATTTTTTGGCAAAATATTTATAAAAATGGCTGCGCCATTTGTTGTTTGGATCACCGAATTTGCGCGAATTAACGCGAATTTAGTCGCATCTTTGATGCGACAGGCATTCGTGTCATTGACAACATCATAATTGATTTTTTAAGGTGTTGTCGAACTCTTTTTCCGGTCGTTTCGTTGACGACAGAAAATAATTGAGTAGCAATTAGCTAATCCGACAAATTATGACTTTAGCTTTTTAGTGATTTTTGGCTCTGGCTTGTCCAGGTTAGGTAGTAGTACCCTTTTATAAATTCGGGAAAAATTGTAATAAATCATGTGTCTGATCAGAACGAGTCATTTACAAGGCTTGCGAAGTCCGAAAATAGTAAGTTTACTTATAATTTTCGGACAAGCGAAACGCGGTAAATGGCATTTTATAGACAGACGCCAGATATAAAGCCATTTATGAAACTTTGGTGTAACAAACAATTAATAGGTCTTATCATTGGCCTGATTTTGCCGGTAATTTTTGGTTTTCTTCTTTTCGAAAACCGGTATAACGGTGACCAGGGATTTATAGAATTTTTGGGAAGTCTTTTCCGACTTCAAAGTCTCGGTAAATTAGTAAGCATCAGTGTATTGCCTAACTTGCTCGTTTTTTTTCTGGCGATCTGGACCGAACGCTTGTTGGCAGCACGGGGTATCGTTATTGCCACCGTAATATGGGCTGTGATTACCATGGTAATCAGCTTTATAATGTAATGAGTACGGTATAAAAAACATATTTTTGTCAAAATCAAGACGTTTTAAACCTAATCTGGACAAGACGGAATCAACCGGAAAAAGAGTTCGATAACTCCTTAAAAAATCAATTATGATGTTGTCAATTTCACAAATTTACGCGAATGATCGGGGGTTTCTAAAAACTCTGTGTAATTCATTATTTCACAGAGTTCCAAGGAGTTGATACACAGAGTCTCACAGAGGGAAAATTAGTTTTTTAGTCAGCCACTTTTGAAGCGGCTGCACCGCTTAAGAAAATGGCGATCTAAAAAGTCCATTTTTCCTCTTTGAATCTCTGTGATGTGCTTCGGGCACTCTGTGTAATAACTAAATGAAACGAGCATGACAAAGATTGTCACAAAAGAACCTGTATAATTAACCTCTAATCATCAAAGAAACCAAACCAGGGAACAGATTCTTCGTCGTTACCTCCTCAGAATGACATTTGACAGTCTGTCATTCTGAGCGGAGCGAAAAATCTCATCAGGGGGCAAAGAGCCTTTAAATGATAAAACCGGCTAAAGGAACTTGTTGTAATTAGAGAAAGATTCTTCGTCGTCACCTCCTCAGAATGACACTGAGCGCTCTGTCATTCTGAGCGAAGCGAAGAATCTGATATCATTTAAACTATGATAGGTTACATCAGGCCAATAACTTAGACTTATTTTATAGGGATGAAATATTACATCATAGCAGGCGAAGCATCAGGAGATCTTCACGCGTCCAATCTGATGAAAGAGCTAAAACAGCTTGACAACGAAGCGGATTTCAGATTCTGGGGTGGAGATTTAATGGCAGCCCAGGGCGGAACGCTTGTTCGTCATTACCGCGACACCGCCTGGATGGGCGTATGGGAAGTACTGATACACCTGAAATCTATATTCAGAAATCTTGACGAATGCCGTGAAGATATTCTCAGATATCGTCCTGATGTAATTATATTGGTCGATTATCCGGGATTTAACCTTCGCATAGCCAAGTTTGCAAACGAATTCGGATTCAAAGTATTCTATTACATCTCACCGAAAATTTGGGCATGGAATACAGGAAGGGTAAAAAAAATCAAAAAACGGGTAGACAAGATGTTTACCATTTTGCCTTTTGAAACCGATTTCTTTGCAAAACAGGGAGTACCGGTAGTCTATTCAGGAAACCCGCTTCTGGATGCCATCCACGAAAGAAAATATAAAGACGAGAAACGGGAAGATTTTCTGTCCAGACATGGCTTGCCCGACCAGCCTATTGTTGCTGTTCTTCCCGGTAGTCGCACACAAGAGATTGAACGACTCCTCCCCGATATGCTTGCCATGAAAAAATATTTTCCCGAACATCAGTTTATTGTGGCGGGAGCTCCCTCGTTTTCGTCCGACTACTACAACAATTTTTTACCCGAAAGGGAAAACGTGAAAGTCATTTTTGATGAAACTTATGCTCTGCTCCAACAAGCGAAAGCGGCCATGGTTACCTCCGGAACGGCAACGCTCGAGGCTGCATTGCTAAATTGTCCCCAAGTGGTATGTTACAAAATGTGGGGCGGCGCTTTCACCGATTTCGTTGCCAAGAAAATTATTATTAAAGTCCCTTATATTTCCCTTGTCAACTTAATTGCCGGCCGGGAGGTAGTAACCGAGTTGTTCCAAAAAAACATGACGGGGGAAAATCTGAAAGAAGAACTACAAAAAATTCTTTTTGATGAATCAGTTCGTCATAAAATATTTGCCGGTTACGATGAAGTCAGACAAATTATGGGCGGACCGGGAAGCAGTAAAAAAACCGCCCGGCTGATGTGGGAAGCACTTCAGAAATTAGTGGTTAGTGGTTAGTAGTTAGTGATTAGTTAGATTCTTCGCTTCGCTCAGAATGACAATAAGTTATATATCATGAGTACGGTATAAAATAAAATCAGAATTAGCCGCCTGATTAGTTGATTGCTACGCAATTATCAAGCAAGCGGCCGATCGGCCGCCTTGCTTTGCAAAGAGAGCCGGGCGGAGCGATACGAATTATGTGAAGTATTGCTTTACTCAGGTAACACAAACCCGCAAAATTCTTTCTATGATTGCATTGTGGAAAAAAGAATTGGTGACCTTTTTCAGTTCATTGACAGGGGCACTGGTAATGGCTGTTTTTCTGGTAATCACGGGATTATTTTTATGGATCATCCCGGGAAATTTTAATATTCTTTTTGGGGGCTACGCCAATCTTGACGGCCTTTTTTATATGGCTCCGTGGTTATATCTTTTTCTGGTTCCGGCCATTACAATGCGTCTGTTTTCAGATGAAAAAAAAATCGGGCACTCTGGAATTATTGATGACCCGTCCGGTGCCGGCCTGGCAGATTGTTACAGGAAAATTCCTTGCCGGATTCACCCTTGTAGTTCTTAGTTTACTTCCTACGCTTATTTATTTCTACTCGGTGTCTCATCTGGCGCAGCCTGCCGAAAATATTGACACCGGGGCAATATGGGGAAGTTATCTCGGACTGCTACTGCTGGCAGGAGCTTACGTTGCCATTGGCATTTTCACTTCATCCATCACCGAAAATCAGATTGTCGCGTTCGTGCTTGCTGCTCTGTTTTCATTTCTTTTCTACAGCGGCTTCAATGCTCTGGCTTCCATACCGTTTTTTGACGGAATTGATACTTTTCTGATCAATCTGGGAATTGATGCGCACTATCAATCCATTAGCCGTGGTGTTGTCGACCTCCGGGACATCGTCTATTTTTTGAGTGTTATGATGGTATTTCTTGGTATGACCCGCCTTAAACTGAAAGGAGGAAAAACAAACTTTTTTCTCCTATTATCCGGTGTAATAGTCATCAACATACTGATTTCCAATATTATTATCAGAGCAGACCTGACACAGGAAAAACGTTTCACGCTTGCCGGCATCACAAAGGATTTTCTTTCGGAAATGGAAGCTCCTGTGTTTGCTCATGTTTATCTTGAAGGTGACCTGAATGCAGGATTTGAACGTCTGTCACGTTCGGTTAAAGAAAAATTAGACGAATTTGGAATATATGCAGGCAATAATCTCGACTATCAATTTGTTGATCCAACAAAAGATAACGAGGATGCCAAACGTGCATTGAAACGGATGGAAGACCATGATTTAAGTCCGGTTCCGGTATATGAGGCCAAAGAAGACGGCTCGCAAAAAAGAACACTGGTATATCCCTACCTGATATTTCAAAAGGATAGTTTCGGGATAGCCGTGAATCTGCTTGAGAACATGCCCGGATTATCAGGAGCCGAAAACCTGAATGCCTCTATCGAAGGACTTGAATATAAATTCACAGATGCCATGCGACGCCTCACTGTGAATGACCAAAGAAAAATAGCCTTTCTTGAAGGTCATGGAGAATTAGACGAAATAGATGTTATCGACATCACGAAAGAACTTTCGAAATATTACCAGGTTGACCGTGGCAATCCCGGCGGTAATCCCGAAATGCTCCAACCTTACGAAGCGGTTATTATAGCCCGCCCTACCCGAAAATTTACAGAACCTGAAAAATTCGCCATCGACCAGTATATCATGCATGGCGGACGTGTTCTTTGGCTTATCGATGCCATCAATGCCTCCATGGACAGCCTTCGACACACTTCACAAACCGTGGGACTACCATTCGACCTTAACCTGAACGATCAATTGTTTCGTTACGGATTCAGAATCAATGCCGACCTGGTTCAGGATGTTCAGGCAGGTCTCATTCCTGTAAACGTTACACCGCCGGGACAATCATCCCGCTTTGTTCCAATGCCATGGATATTCAATCCCATTCTGAATACCAACAGAATGCATCCCGTTACCCGTAACGTAAAACCTGTCAGAGCAGAGTTTGCAAGCAGTATTGATACGGTAGGAGAAAATCCGGAAACCACATCAACTCCCCTTCTGCAAACAAGCAGACACTCAAGGATCATGCAAAGTCCCGTCTTTATCTCATTGGCCCATGTACAGGAAGAGCCCCGACGGGAAAACTTTCCACAATCGTTCATTCCCATAGCTTATGCTTCTGAGGGCAGGTTTCCTTCGGTCTTTGCTCACAGGTCTGCTCCCCCGGAATCAAATTATCAGCCCGACAAGCGACGCGATATAAGTAAGCCGACAAAAATGATCGTCGTGGCCGATGGCGATATCATCAAAAATGAAGTCAGAAGACGCGAAACAAGCAACCCGCGAATTGTGCCGCTGGGATTCGACGAAGCCACCAATCAAACTTACGGGAACAAACAATTTATCCTGAATGCCGTGAATTATCTTACCGATGATAAAGGATGGATGAACTTGCGAACCCGGAATTATCAGTTGAGACTACTCGACAGAGACAAAGTGGCCAATGAGTCTAACTTCTGGAAATGGCTTAACATGGGACTTCCTCTTCTTCTGGTAATAATTGCAGGCGTTATTGTCCCGATTATCAGGAAGTGGCGTTATGGAAGACAAAATTGATCAGGTCAACTGACATTTAAACTGATAAGCCTTTTTAATGGTATCAAATTTTCGTATATTCGGCACTCATTTCAACATATTTTATTTTTAATTTTTGACTAACACTAAAAAAAATAGAAACGATGAAGTTTGTTGTCTCCAGTTCAGGACTGCTGTCTCATTTGCAGGCCATTAGCAGGGCCATTGCTTCCAAGAGCCCGATGCCCATCCTTGATAATTTTTTGTTCAGTCTTGAAGGACAAAAGCTCACCATCACTGCTTCGGACACCGAAGTAACGATGATCACCACGCTCGACCCTGAATCGACTGAAGGTGAAGGTGTGATAGCCCTTCCTTCCAGAATTTTATTGGAGACTCTGAGGAAATTTCCCGAACAACCTCTCAATTTTGAAATTGATCTGGAAACTCTTGCGGTAGACATCGTCACCGAAACGGGTAAATTCAGCGTTGTAGGTCAGAACGGGGAAGACTTTCCGGCTTTACCGGAATTGAACGAAGATAAAGCGAGTAAACTTCAATTACCCGCCGAGACCCTGATGACAGGAATCGTGAAAACCCTGTTTGCCACGGCCGATGATGAATTGAGACCAGTCATGAACGGGATTTTGTTTGAATTTACTCCCGATAACATGACCTTTGTGGCATCGGATTCACATAAGCTGGTTCGTTATCAGCGGTTGGATGTTAAAACCGATTATGAAGCCTCATTCATTTTGCCCAAGAAGCCGGCCGGTTTGCTGAAAAACGTTCTCCCGAAAGAAGAAGGCGAAGTAGCTGTATCCTTTGACGATCAGAATGCCTTTTTCGAAATGGAAAATTACCGCCTGGTTTGCCGGCTCGTTGAAGGAAATTATCCCAGCTACAATGCCGTGATACCGCAGGACAATCCCAACAAAGTTATAATTGACCGCGTGGATCTTTTCAACACATTGGGCAGGGTTTCTCTTTTTGCCAGCCAGGCCAGCAATTTAGTGAAACTTCACCTTTCATCCGACGAAATGGTCGTGTCGGCTCAGGATATTGACTTTTCTATTTCGGCCTTTGAAAAACTGAGTTGCCAATACGATGGCGATGAAATGGAAATTGGCTTTAAGAGTTCTTTTCTGGCTGATATCCTGGAAAATATATCATCATCCGACATCGTGATCGAACTTTCAGACCCGGCACGAGCCGGAATATTCCTGCCGTTTGATAAATCGGAAAATGAAGACGAGCTGATGCTTCTGATGCCTATGATGATCAATGCGTAAGCTTAAAGAAAAACATAACAAAAAAGGCGACGGAAATTTCCGTCGTCTTTTTTGTTATTTCCGCTAATTTGTGCCCGGTCTCATCTATAAAGTCGGGGAAAGTTGTACCAAATCATGTGTGAGCGTGGTATAAAAAGCATATTTTTGTCAAAATCAAGGCGTACGAGGGGAACTCTCCAAAGTAACCATTTTGAGGGGATTCAGGAGACATTACCTTCCTACCGTTTTTTCTCGTACCAATCTTTCATGATAAAAAATGCCCTTTTCCTGATTCCCTGATCGGAAACCAACCCTTTGCGATTCCATCCGTCCTGAATTTCGGGAAGCATTCTTCGTGGTGACATAAAATCCATCAAAATCCAGGGGGCTGTTCCCGCAAGGTCCATTTTATCAAACATAGCAACGTTTTGAATATATAATTCTTCCTGAAACTCCTCTGTCCACCGCTGATTTTTAGTTCCATGATATCCCTGAAGAGCACCGCCACCAAATTCACTGATCACCACCGGTTTATTATCCGGGAGTTGCCAGTTCATTTTGGCACATTTTTCAGGAAGTCCGTCATACCAGCCAATATAGGTGTTAAAACTTACTACATCCACAATATCTATGAGCGGATCATTGATGGCAGGTGTGTAAGCATCGTGATATTCCTTTTCCATCGCCATACTGATGAGCCTGGAATCATCTAATTTTCTGGCATGCTGAACCAGTTTGGTCAAAAAACGATTACGCTCATCACTCACCGGTGTTTCATTGGCCAGCGACCAAATTATAATGGCACCCCTGTTCTTATCGCGGGTGATCATTTCTTCAAGCTGATTCTGAGCATTTTGCAAAGTCTCTTCGTTGGTAAAACTGATGGTCCAGTAAACCGGAATCTCACTCCAAACGAGTATCCCCATTTTTTCTGCCTCACGCACCATGTACTCGTTGTGAGGATAATGGGCCAACCTTACGAAATTGGCATTCATCTCTTTTGCCCACGAAAGAAGCGTGTGCGCCTCTGCCGGACTATTAAAACGGCCGGCTCTGAAAGGAGCTTCCTCATGAATACATATACCACGGAGAAATAGAGGTTCTCCATTCAGATGAACGCGGTTACCCACCGCTTCTACGTGACGAAAAGCAACCTGTTCGTTCATAGAATTCCCGGCCACTGAAATTGAGATATCATAAAGTCTGGGATTTTGTGGTGACCACAAATCCGGTCTGGCTTTCAACGAAAAAGTTCCTTTTCCTTCTTCATCCGGACTAATGGTCACCTCTTCTTCGAGTTCTGGAACAGATACTTTTACCGGCGTTTGAAGGTCGGTGCCATCCAACTGCACCCAGCCAGAAATTTCGTTGTATTTCCCATCGGAAAGAGAAACAGAGAAATCCCGGACAAACGTTTCCGGCTCTTCCAAAATCAGAACATCACGGGTTATCCCGCCATAATTCCACCAATCGGTATTAACCGTAGGAACCTCATCTTTGTGCCGGGTGTTGTCAACTTTTACCACCACAAAATTATGACCGTCTTTCAGTTTTCCGGTTACTTCAAAATTAAATGGTGTAAATCCGCCTTTATGCGAACCAATGTATTCACCGTTCAGATAAACCAAAGCCTCGTAGTTTACTGCTCCGAAATAGAGAAAATAGCGTTCATTCTCTTCAGGACTGAAATCAAAAGTTTTTCGAAACCACACCGTTCCCTCATAGTACTTCAGTTCCTGATCGGCAGTATTCCAATCGCCGGGAATAAACATCTTTTTCGATTTCCCGAAACTGTATTCCACAAGATCAGATTCACTCTTCGGCTTCTGATCTTTAAAAAAGCCCCATTTACCTGGTTGAAGTCGATAGTCGTAATACCCAACCTCATACCGGTCGATAATGTAATCCCATTGACCGTTGAGTGATTTTGCCGTACGGTTTGGAACATTAGTAATTAACGGATGAAGATTTTCATTGGCGTATGCAGAAACTACCAAACAAAATGCAACGAAAGTGAAGAACAATTTTTTCATATTACTATTTTTTTATTTATGAGTACAGCATAAAAAGCATATTTTTGTCAAAATCCAGGCGTTTTAAATTTTTGTACCGGAGTTAACTTGTTGTTAATGAGGATGCAAAAATTTAAAACAACAACGAGTTTGGCAACAAAGATGCGTTTTAGACCGGGCTCAATATCTTAATTCTGGATGAATAATTGGTGTAATGAATATATTCCTCATTTTCCATCCATAATACAGCTGAGTCATGATGATCCATGCCCCACGGCACAACCGGCCTGACTTGGTCATAATCGGAATTTTCGGTAATCGACGAATGCTTCCATTCCTTATTTTCGGTCCTGTACCATTTTTGAATTTCAAAAATTCCATTCATTTCACGAGAAAGAAAAACCGTTGAAACATCACTCAAGCTGATCGCAAGGCCGCCAGAGTAATGAGGCTCTCGCTCTCTTTGCCCCGAGGGGGTCTGGGGAAACCATTTGCCGGCATGACAAAGTTCATCATCATCCCAGTTTTTTCCATTGTATCTTGTATAATGATAGATATGATCTTCTTCTGTCGGATACCGTACATAGGCAATTACAGGATAGCCGTTTTCATCAGCTTTGATATCATAAATCCAAGCTCTCCCATCCTTCGAATTAGCTTTATAAACTAAAGTAGCTTCTCTGGGTTCAAAAGGCAAACTATCTATCGTGCATATTAAGCTACCGTCAACCCGATAAAATCTACCCTTTTCATAATAGGCATAATAAATGCTGTTTAACGGTTCATTACGAGGATGACCATCAGTAAATGCCATATGAATCCTTGTTTTGCCATCGGAATAATACTTTACATAAGGTCTATTCCCGGAATCAAATGGTTGAGGACAAATAACAACCCTGCTATTACTCCAATTTTCTCCCTGGTTATCACTCCATATCATAACAGGTTTAAACCCCATCCACCGTCCAAAAAGAAAAATACGATTTTTTTCGGCAGAAAGCATAAACGGATTTGCATAAGTATATCTGGGTGATCCATACCGTTCTTCTTCATCATTATTCATTATCTCAATTTTCCGAGGTTCTTCCCATTGAGTAATGTTACCTGCAAAAACAGTTTTTGACATAAAAAGGTCCTCGTTATGATGACGGGTATAAAAAGAAAGAATATCTCCAGAAGGAAGCTCCAAAAAAGCCGGATTATTATGATCATCGACTTCCAAGTAAGGATGTATGATCCCTTTCTCAATATTCTCTTTTCGCATATCATACGAAAAAGCAACAACCGATCCATTCTTCGATACACCTCCGGCTATTATCTTTGAACCTGAAGAATGCTGCAATTGGATGGCACGAGGATCAGAAAACCAACACCAAGCCGCATCATCCGCAAGTGTTTGAATCTTTTTTTTACTTTTCTGGCAGGCACCACCAAAAAATATCAATATGACGATCAAAAAAGTAAAACTTCTTTTCATCCGTATAAAATTAGTCTAAGTTATTGGCCTGATGGAACTCGCATGATTGAGTTTTATACATGTTCTTATGTGGCAAACCTTGCCATGCTCGTTTCATCACTATAAATATTTTTTCTTTATACGGGCAAACTGTAGTGTTGCAGGGGTTGGTAAAAAAAGCTAAAACGCAAAGACGTTTGTTGTGTTTATAATTCACACTACTGGCTACTGGCTACTGACTAAAAACTACTGACTAAATTACTTATATCTAAAAATCTAATAATCTATTAAAACAAACCTTGTCATGCTCGTTTCATTCGAATTTATATCATCTCCGAAGCAATAATAAAACCAAAAATTATAATTATCTCCGGTTAATCTGTCTCAATCGTGAGGCAAAGCCCCCAACTGTTATCCGCAACAACGCCACGTTATGTCATATCTACATATAAAAATACTAATTAGTTTTAAGACAGAATTAACTTGACGAAAATAATTTTAAAAGATATAGTCCAATAAAAAAAATTCAGCATTCTCTATCAAATTTTCAACTCGTCAACAAAAAAGACAGCCCAATTTCTAATTTTTAAGAAATCAGGCTGTCGCTTATGCCATTATTTTATCTATTCCATTACCTTCAGCTTAATGTTGCGGAACCATACATCATCGCCATGATCCTGAAGTCCGATGTACCCCATGCGTTCTTCTCCACCGGCGTTGATCATTTCCGTCCATCCCTTAAACTTACTGTTTTCTATCATCTTTTCCCACTCGGGGGTCCACAGATGATACTCGAGAACAACTTCACCGTTTTGCTTGTGTACAACCGTTCCTTTATATACTATGATAGAACCGGTGTTCCATTCACCCCAGGGCTTGCTGTTTTGCGGCTTGGCAGGTATCAGATCGTACAGCGAAGCCGACTGGCGGTTGCCGTCTTTTCCCAACTGCGCATCCAGGTGATTCTCGTTGTCCAGTATCTGATACTCGGGGGCGGAACGATAAATTGGCAGATCATCAAACTCGCGGGCCAGATAAAAGACACCGCTGTTGCCTCCTTTCGATACTTTCCAGTCGAATTTCAACTCGAAGTTCTTGAACTTCTCATCGTATATTATATCACCCCCATCTTCGGCACCGGCCTCGCCCTCTCCCGAGCCGTTAATCTTGATAGCATTATCCTCAATGCTCCAGGCGCCGGGAACGGTTTCCTTATTATAGCCTCGCCAGCCATCAAAGTTTTTTCCATTGAAAAGCAGACGCCAGCCTTCGGCTTTCTCTTCTTCTGTCAGTGTATTTAACGGGGCTTCTTCCACTGTTGCTGATTTTGTCGTTTCACTCTCTGATTTTTCTTCCGATTTCTGGCCTCCCATACCACAGGATGTTAACAAAAATACTCCTGCTGTCAGGCCTAAAAATATGTTCCTGGTTTTCATATTATTTTGTTTTGTTTTTCTGTTTTGTTTTTTGTGTTTCGGGTTCTCAGGGTTTGTGCTTCGGGTTTCGTGTTCACCTCAGTCGCGCTATTCCTTGACCCGCTTAAGAGGAACCCCCTGTGCGATACTTTTATTGTCCGCACACCTGACGACCTTACGACCAGAATTTAGGGGAACAGTGTTGCAGGCATAGCTTGATTCCAGAAATAATATCCACCTAAGGCATTGGCGGCAGACTCCACCCGTCGCGGTAGGTGTGTTTGATCAGTTCCTGTGCAAAGGCTTTGGCACTGACCGGGTCGGTCCACGTCTTATTAAACGTCGGGTGTCCGTCATGAATCTCAAAACCGTCTTCTATCACCGTGCGAATGGTTTCAGTGTCTGTGATATTGGTGAACTCCATCTTTTCTCCGTCCCATTCAAGCTCTTTGTTCAAGCTCTGCAGACGAACTGCCAGTACGCCCATTACTACCATCTCGTTGAACGGGCCGGCCTCGCGGAATGGGGATGACGGCTCCAGGCGGTTTTCTGCACTTTCCTTACAGGCCCGCACCCAATCCATTTGATGGCTTAGTTGAATTCTTCGCTCTGTTTGGGGTACATTTGGGGTACGACCTGACAGTAACCAGGGATCTTTTCCATAGCAACCTGTCACCAAAATATCTTTGGTGCCGTGGAACAGGACGCCTCCGCCAGCATCGTTCATGTCTTTACCGGCAGGCCATCCTTCCGGCTTCATTGGCTGAAGACCGCCATCGTACCAATAGACATCAACCTTTGGCAACTTCATTTTCCCTTTTCTTCCCCGATCGGGAAATGTCATCCTGACACGCTGGGCTGTCGGTGCCGATTCGGTCAGCAACAAGGTCGAACTTCCCTGAGCTTTTACCGGATACCCGAGGTCTAAGCCTTTAAACACCGGATGCAAAATGTGACAAGCCATATCTCCCAAAGCACCTGTACCAAAGTCCCACCAGCCACGAAAATTCCATGGCGTATAAATCTCATTGTAGGGACGCATTTCGGCAGGACCGATAAACAAGTCCCAGTTCAATGTTTCCGGAACCCACTGTCCCTGTTCAGGAACATTCAGTCCCTGCGGCCATATTGGACGGTCGGTAAAGGCTTCTACTTTAGTTACTTCTCCGATCTCGTTGTTCTGAAGCCACTCGATGGTTTGGGCTACACCTTCGCCGGAGGCTCCCTGGTTACCCATTTGGGTGGCTACTTTATACTTATCGGCCAGCCTGGTCAGCAATCGGGATTCGTAAACCGTGTGTGTAAGCGGTTTTTCAACATATACATGCTTACCCATGGTGATGGCATGGGCCGCTATGAGGGCATGAGTATGGTCGGCCGTGGCAACCACCACTGCATCAATGCTGTCGCCCATCTCATCCAGCATTTTACGCCAGTCCCAGTACTTTTTCGCTTTTGGAAAGTAATCAAAAGCCTTTTTCGCATACCTCCAGTCTACATCACACAAGGCCACAATGTTTTCACTTTCCAGCTCTTTTAGAACGGCGAAGCCGCGACCGCCTACGCCCACTCCCGCGATGTTCAGCTTGTCGCTTGGGGCTCTACGACCTAATACACCGCCCATGGCTACATTCGGAATCACTGTCATTCCGGCTGCAAGAGCAGCGGAATTACGCAAAAAACGGCGTCTGCTAAGACCGCCTGAATTGTTACTGTTTTCCATGATAAATTCTATTAGTTGTGTTAAACACGAGAAAAATTATTTGAGTATGAAGTATATGAGCTATACCTGAAAAACTTTTATGAATGGACATTATATCACTTAAAAAAAATTATAAAACAACAATGTGTTTGACAACAAAGATGTTTTTTAGACCAGGCACAATGATTAAATACTCTCTGTCCCGAAAGTATCATTTGCAGTATTACCTTTGCCTCCAAAATACTCGTTTACAAAAAGTAAACTCTACTTTTGGCGCCTTCGCAAGCCTTGCACCCGGTACTTTCTGATCAACCAAAATCTTTTGACCATGGAAAATTAAAAAAATTAACGAAATAACACAAAAGGATTGTGAATAAACAGCAATTCATCAATGAGTGCAGTATAAAAAGCATATTTTTGTCAAAATCAAGGCGTTTTAAATTTTTGTACCGGAGTTAACTTGTTGTTAATGATGATACAAAAATTTAAAACAACAACGAGTTTGGCAACAAAGATGCTTTTTAGAGTGGGCTCAAATTTTTATTTAAAGATTTCTTTCTGTATTAAGAGATCGCTGCGAGTTCTTTTGTCAACAATGAATCCGCCGCTCCTGTTAATCAACAACCATCACAAAGCCACCATTAGGCTTTACTGTTACATTGAGTTTTTCATTTTCACTGAGAGAGAGCACTTTTTCGGTAAACGACAAAATGCCTTCGTCGCCGTCAGTGATCAAATAACCTGTTTGGTCTCCTTTAACGAAAGGCAAATCCAGTTTCAGTTGTTTTTTCTTATTCTCACCGTTAATTCCACCCACATACCATGTATTTCCGGATTGGGAGAGGCCGCTGCTCCTTTATTTACGCATCAATCTTACATGATAAATTCCACCGGCAACAGAACCTCCATGAGCTCTGAACTTAACTGTTAAAACTCCGTCGGTGGCTTCTTTTACCACAGATTCCGGAATTTGGTAATCAATATCTACAAAACCATCACCCTGAAAGCCGTCCAGGTTCACTTCAGCAATTTTTTGATCGTTTATAAGAATATCAAAATGCCGGTCAGTATCACCTCCAAAACAGGTAACTCTTAAGACGCGTGCTTCCTTTTCCGGATCTTTCAGATCATAGGCAAACCATTGCGAAGCATGTCTCCAGTGACGATTCATGTAAACACCGGTTTCTGTACCTTCACCCCTGAAATTATGTTCCGATTCGGGTTGTTGCTCCCCGGCAGCCACCTCATCGATGGTCAATTTTTCAAGTGCAAGCATCACACTGTCGTGCTCAGAAATAGCACTCCGGATAGAATCAATTTCTTCACTGGTTCCGGTTCGCCAATAAACAATGTATCGGGCATCATGAATCCTGAAAAAAGGTTCTAATACCAGATCATCTTCCGAATCGGGAACAATTAAACCAAGCGCTTTAAAAGTCATTGGTTGATCATCAACAGGAATCACCTTCTTTTCCCAATTCTCACCATCAATCAGCAGCATTGGTGCCTCATCGAGCGGATAAAGCGGACCATGGGCAATATGTCCCATGCGACTGTCATCTGCAATTAATCCATCCAGGTCGGTTGAATCGGTGGCAGCACCCAAAACGAATGGACCATGCATCAAAGAAAGATATGGACTTTTATCGGGCAGGTACTTTCCGAAAGTGTGCATAGGCAGGTGAACTTCGATTACATCGCCGTCATCCCACTTCCTGCTAACAAGAAAATACTGACCGGAAACAGCCTCTCCGTTAACAGAATTGCCGTTAACAGTAACTTCCATTTCTCCGGGGTTAGCCCAGGCAGGACAACGAATACCGACAATAAACTCATCAGACTCGTCAAGTTCCACGCGAAGAGTGCTTTTTTCAATATCCGGAAAGTTGTTTTTCTGAACCAGCTTCAGACCTTTCTCTTTCCAGTTGAGTTCGGAAGGAATAAAAAGATTGACAAAAACGTCCTCGTCATCATGGGCATAAATCAACTCACCATATTTCTCATGATTCTCAATGCCGGAGCCAACGCAACACCAGAACGTTTCTTCGGGATTGGAATAAACCCGATAGTGACGGGGACGCATGGGGGTGAAATAGACCAGCCCGCCATGTCCGGGATGCTGTGACGAAAGAATATGATTATAAAGAGCCTGTTCGTAATAATCGATATACTTAAGATCGTTCTTATACAAAAAAAGATGCTTCGATAACTTAAGCATGTTGTAAGTATTACAGGTTTCAGGCCCCTGACGGGATTCAATCATCGAAGAAAAATCATCAACCGGATGAAAATGCTCGTGAGTTGAATTCCCACCGATGGTGATGGTACGATTATTCACTACGGTATTCCAGAAAAAATCGGAGGCATCGATCCATGCAGAATCATGGGTCAATTCAGCAATCCGCATATACCCAATCACTTTTGGAATTTGCGTGTTGGCATGAAGTCCGGTTAGCCTGTCTTCGTGTTGCAAAAGCGGCTCAAGTATTTCGCGATGCGAGAACCTGCGGGCCAGCTCAAGATACTTCTCATCTCCGGTAATATCATACACATCGGCAAACACTTCATTCAGTCCGCCATGCTCGGAAACCAGCATCTCCTGAATCTGATCATCAGAAAGGGCAGCTGTCAGATCAATACACCAGTCGGTTAGTTTGATCAAAATTTCCCTTGCCTTTTCATTTCCGGCATAAAGCCAGGCATCACGCAATCCGGCATAGAGTTTATGAATATTGTACAAAGGCACCCACTTGCCGTTGAGCGAAAAATTACCGGCATCAATATTGCCTTTGGCAATTTCGGCCCACATGTCTTGTCCGCCCGGAACACCTCCTACATAACCATTACCATTGGCTTCCTGACAACGAGCCAACTCGTCAATCATGTAATTCAACCGCTCGCGGGCTTCTTCGTTACCGGTAGAGGCAATCATCAGCGACAATGACGTCAGATAATGACCGCCAAAGTGGCCATTCAGCCCGGAACTTTCCCAGTTTCCATAACCCGGAGCTTTGGGTTCCAAGCCAGCATCTATGAGAAATGGCGCCAGAAGACGATCCGGATCATGGGCCATCACATATTGTTCGTTCAATGCTTCGGCATGCCGGAAAGGACTCTCCAGCAAACGCACGAATGAAAGCGGGAAAGGTTCCACATCGGGTTGGACTGGTTTCGGATTGCTACACCCCGTCAACACACACCCTGATATTAAGGCTGTCAATATTATCCGAAAATTTCTTCTCATGGCTTTGTTGTAAATTGTTAGATTGTTAGACCTTATCTCTAATTTTATTGTATTTTTTGGCAAAATATTATAAAAATGGCTGCGCCATTTGTTGTTTGGATCACCGAATTTGCGCGAATTAACACGAATTTAGTCGCATCTTTGATGCGACAGTCATTGATGTCATTGGCACCATCATAATTGATTTTTTAAGGTGTTCTCGGACTCCTTCCAGTCGTTTCGTGAACAACAAAAAATAGTCGACGCATTATTGTTTGCTTATAGAGTTCATGAAATTATACACTGCATAAAGCGGTACATTTGTAAGCCAGTCTTCCTGCCTGAAATCAGACATGGAAAAACGTAAAGCCAACCGTGAAATCGGGAGTGTTCCTCCATTGCTATTCTTTCCATAATCTGAGTATAATTTACACCAATTTTAATTGAAGATATTGATGTAAATACACACTTTTTCATACGAAAAAATGTCAATTTCTACATTTTTTCAAAGGAACTTTTGCCATATACTGCATTTTTTCGAACAATCTTGGTCAGGCTCGTTTCATCAGCAATCAACACATTTTTTGAAGACTCATCAAAATTAACTATCTATCCCCATTCTTCTCCAGAAAATTCAATAAACAAATTCAGTGCCTATTTCAGGTATTCGAATCACCGTGAATGAATAAGCGGGCAAAACATGCTTAATCATTTCACTTACAGCTATTTCATTTGTAACGGGACGCACATCAGCAGCATCCGGATGACTGCTCAGAACTAATGCCTGTTTTAAAACACAAAATATTGTTAAATCACTTCAAACAATTGCCAATGAACTGGTTACATAACAGATGAATAAACTACGATTTTTTCATAATAGAAACTTTGCATTCAGGCTTTTTTTAACAGCCTGTTGAAAAGACGAAAATATTAAAAAATATATAAAAGTAAAAAACACTCTTTATTTGCAAATATCTTTAAAAATTTGTAATAACTTTACAGCAAATTAATCAAAATTTCGGTTGGCGCCGTTTTTTTATCATGTATCACGGTAATTTTGCCGAAGCTTTGCTATTTGTGTCAGGAACAAAAAGCAACAGATACACTAATCACACACAATTCTTCAAAAAAAAGAGAATTGTCCACCAAAATACACAGTGTATCCACCCGCTTTTTGTTAACATACACTAATTTCGTAAATAATTGATTGTTTAACCAATTCCTGCCCAAGGCAGGTTAAAAAGAAAAAATATGAAACTAAAACGATTGATTTTTGTCATTTCAGCAATTGGTCTGTTTACTTTTTCCCAGACCAACGCCCAGAACAAAATGAATTTGGATTTCGCTCATGCCGACCAGACCATTAATAAGAATATTTATGGTCATTTCGCCGAACATCTTGGCCGTTGTATTTATGATGGCATCTGGGTAGGACCTGATTCAGAAATCCCTAATATCAACGGATACCGCAAAGATATCGTAGATGCTCTTAAAGAGCTGAACATCCCGGTATTGCGCTGGCCGGGTGGTTGCTTCGCCGATACCTATCACTGGAAAGACGGGGTTGGCCCGGTGGAAGAGCGTGCGAACATCAAAAACTATTTCTGGGGTGGTGTTATCGAAGACAACAGCTTTGGAACCCATGAGTTCCTGAACCTTTGTGAACTATTGGGGGCCGATCCCTACATCTCTGCCAATGTAGGTAGCGGTTCCGTCGAAGAGATGGTTGACTGGATTGAATACATGACCTCCGACGAAGACATACCTATGGCCAACTGGCGCAGAGAGAACGGACGCGAGGAGCCCTGGGACGTAAAATTTCTTGGTATTGGCAACGAAAGCTGGGGATGCGGTGGTGACATGCGACCCGAATACTACAGCGATCTGCTGCGACAGTATTCACTCTACGCACGAGTATATGGAGAAGGCAAATTCCAGAGGGTAGGATGTGGCGCCAATGGTTCTGACTACCACTGGACCGACATCGTTATGGGCAGAGCCGCCCGACACATGGATGCCCTATCGGTACATTACTATACCATTGCAACGGGCGACTGGGGTAACAAATCGTCGGCTACGGATTTTGGTGAAGAGCTCTACTTCAGCGCTCTCCAAAATGCCGGCCACATGGATGAGCTGATCAGCAAACATTCGGCCATGATGGATAAACATGACCCCCACAAAAGAGTCCCCTTGTTTGTTGACGAATGGGGCATCTGGACAGACCCGGAACCCGGATCAACACCCGGTTTTTTGTATCAGCAAAATTCCATGCGTGACGCGCTGATTGCTGCCACAACTTTTGATATTTTCCATAAACATGCCGACCGCGTAAAGATGGCCAATATTGCCCAGGCTGTTAATGTTTTGCAGGCAATGATCCTCACAGAAGATGACAAAATGGTGCTGACCCCAACCTATCATATTTTTAATATGTACAAAGTGCATCAGGATGCCACTTATATTCCGGTTTTGCTCCAAAGCGAAGATTACAAATACGGTGAAGAAAGTATCCCTGCTATCAGTGGAACGGCTTCCAAAAAGGACGGGAAAGTCAACATCAGCCTGAGTAATCTGAATCCCAACGAAAAGAAAACCGTGGAAGTTGATGTTGAAGGCGGAAACCTTAGTAGCGTTATTAACGCTTCGTTGCTTACCGCTCCAAAGATTAATTCTGTTAACACTTTCGACAATCCGGAGGTGGTGAAACCAGTCGAATTCTCCGACTACAAACTCAAAAAAGAAACCTTAACCGTTACTTTGCCACCCCATTCAGTTGTTACTTTGCAACTGCAATAAATGAGGTTACTATATAAAACGAGGGTGTTTAAAAAGTAATTCTCCTGAAAAACTGAACTGAATCCTTGCTGTCTAAAGTATTTTTTTCAATTAGTTAGACAAATGTGCATGAAACACGTTACAAAGATTCACAGAGAAAAACGGACTTTTCAGACACCTTCTTATATAAATGAGCCCGGCTTAAAAAGCATATTTTTGTCAAAATGAAGGCGTTTTAAATTTTTGTACCGGAATTAACTCATTGTTAATGAGGATAAAAAATTTTAAACAACACTGAGTTTGGCAACAAAGATGCTTTTAGACCGGGCTCATTTTATAAATAGTGCCCGTCTATAAATTCAGTAAAGGTTATAGCAAATCATGTGTCTGTTCAGAAAGTGCCGGTTGAAAAGCTTGCGAAGCCGCCAAAAACGGAGTTTCCTTCACTCGTATGAAATCAGGATATATAACATAACTCTCTCATAATAAAAATTTATCGCCATTGCGTTTCTGCGTTTAGGCATTTTTAACGGACTATTCCACATTAAAACGGAAACTCATCATCCTCTGCCTCCGGAGGCAAGTCCTCAAGCTGATCAGGCATCGGTGCAGAAGCAGTACCAATATTCCCGCTTCCACCGGCTTCAACTTTTTCAACTCTCCAAGCATCCAGATTGGTGAAATAATTCACTTTGCCGTCTCGCTCCCATTTATTCCCTTTAATATTAAAGCTGACTTTAAGCTCATCGCCAATATTAAACGGTTCGATAAGGTCCACACGATCCTGAACAGACTGAAACTTCACGAAGTCATTCCACTCGGGATTCTTCTCATTTGGAACCTCAATTACAAATTCACGCTTTTGGAATTTGTCCGATATCTTCACTGTATCTTCTTTGACAATTAACTTGCCGGTCAATTCAAAACTCATAAAATAAACCTGAAATATTATTGAGTGCAGTAAAATAGCATATTTTTGTCAAAATCAAGGCGTTTTAAATTTTCGTGCCG
Source organism: Anaerophaga thermohalophila DSM 12881 (assembly GCF_000191885.1). Lineage (GTDB taxonomy): Bacteria > Bacteroidota > Bacteroidia > Bacteroidales > Marinilabiliaceae > Anaerophaga > Anaerophaga thermohalophila. The sequence goes on along the minus strand of NZ_AEWI01000054.1, from coordinate 9,296 downwards.
GAGTTAACTTATTGTTAATGAGGATGCAAAAATTTAAAACAACAACGAGTTTGGCAACAAAGATGCTTTTTAGACTGTACTCATTATTCAACAATAATCTTTTCGATACGGTCGCCCTGTTCAATCTTGTCGATCACATCAAGACCCTCATATACTTTTCCGAAACAGGTGTGCTGACGGTCCAGATGTTTGGTATTCTCCCTGTTATAGCAAATAAAAAACTGTGAACCGCCAGTATCTCTTCCTGCATGCGCCATGCTAAGCACTCCACGATCATGATACTGCTTATCACCGTTCAGTTCACATTTTATAGTATAACCAGGGCCACCTGTCCCAACCTTTGGATCGCTCATATCAATTGAATAAGGACATCCTCCCTGTATCACAAAACCGGGGATAACACGATGGAATGCCAAACCATCGTAAAAACCGTTTTTGGCCAGTTTGATAAAATTCTCAACAGTACCAGGAGCATCGTCATGATAAAATTCGACTTTCATTTCTCCCCTGGGGGTGTAAATGGTTGCTTTTTCCATGTTTTCTAATTTCTGAATTCGGTACAAAGGTAAGTTTTTTAAAAAAATAAGAACCACTAAACCCCAAACTCTGCAAATTGGACATTTTTTTATATATTGAGTGCAGTATAAAAAGCATATTTTTGTCAAAATCAAGGCGTTTTAAATTTTTATACCGGAGTTAACTCTTTGTTAATGAGGATGCAAAAATTTGAAACAACAACGAGTTTGGCAACAAAGATGCTTTTTAGACCGGGTTCATATATTGGACTTTACAAAAAGAGACACATGAAGCAAATACACCTTTTAATCATCTTTATCTGTACAATCCTCATCTATTCGGGATGTAACAAAAGAGAATACAGTAAACCGGGCCCTTCGCTTATCTATTTGGACTTCAACCGGGAAATAACCAATGCCGGAATATTACCAGTCATATTTCAGGGTGAAAAATATGTATCGTATGAAAGAGGTGTTACCGATACCTGCCTAAATCTGACAAAAACAGCTCTTTACCGGAAACCCGTTATCATTGACAAAGGTCATAACAACAGTTTCAATGATTACGAAGGTCTCACGCTTTTGATATGGGTTAAATCAGATGAAAGTGATCCCTATGAATATGTCGTTGCCGGACAAAAACTCCCGTCGGATGATTTTCAGAAATATCAGGGTTGGCACATCAGTAAAACACCGACGGGCTCTTGGATGTGGGAAGCCAGTGACGGGGAAAAAACCATCCGCTACAAGCCCTCACATAAGCAACAGCCTGTTAACGACGGGAAATGGCACCAGATTGGTTTTTCTCTGAACAAGCAACTCCGCGAGGCACGCTTCTACTACGATGGCAATCTGAAAGCCATTCTCAGTATGGAAGCAATAGAAAATCCATTCCCGGGTTCTTCATTGTTTATAGGTTCTGATCCAATGGCCAGGGATATCAGAATTGAAACTTTCAACGGCATGATTGACGAATTGGGTATCTGGTCGCGAACGCTATCGGACAATCAGGTAGCGGGACATTACAGGAAAATCAGGGGGAAAAACCTTCGCCCTCTGCCCGAATACAATGACTCAATAACCATTATGACCTGGAATATTTGGAATGGAGGTACCAGCCACGGTAAATATGCAGGAATACAACGTATTACCGATATCATCAAACACAGCGGAGCCGATGTCATATCTCTTCAGGAAACCCTGAATGCCGGTGAAATCATAGCCGGTGAACTGGACTACTATTTCTATAAAAGAAGCGACAACCTGAGTGTTATTTCCAGGTTTCCACTCAAAAAAAGTTTCAATGTATACCGTCCGCTCCATTTTGGATGCATCCAAATAGATATCGGTAACGACAAAGAAATTCTTGTAAGCCCGGTTTGGCTGAGCCGCCAACCCAACCTTTCGGCCTATTTCATGAAGGAAAATGCACGTGCCGATACCATTGAGGTGAGAGAAATGGAAACACGCGGAATGGAAACACGGCTTCTGCTGAGCGAACTCAGACCACTCATTCAGAGCAATAACAAAACAACATCCATTATCGCCGGCGATTTCAACAGTGGCTCGCACCTCGACTGGACAGAGCGAAACAAAGAAAGACACAATGATTTGGTTGTAGAATTTCCGGCCAGCAAATTCATGTATGAAGAAGGTTTTTCCGATGTTTACCGTTCTATTTTCCCGGATGAGACCACATCACCCGGATTGACCTGGTCGCCCATCCATAAGGACGGACTTCAAACCCGCATGGACTTCATTTATTTCCGCGGAGAAACGCTTGAGCCAACTTCGGCAAGAGTTATAGACACCTGGCCCTCAGGATTCCCTTCTGACCATGCAGCGGTAGTAGCATCATTTAAAGTGAAATAAAACACTCCTAAAAGTCTCTTTTGTGAACCGGCCCATAAATTAATCCACTTTTATCCTCTCAATCTTCATCTTCATCTTCATCGTAGTCATCGAAAGGAAGAAGGCAACCATAATCATCTTCCAACAGGATATCATTGATCTCCTCAAGATCAAAATACTCAGGATCAAGACCGTCGGGAAAAAGAGCCTTAAAAAACCGATGCTGGGGATTAGACGGGTCTTTCACTGCTGCCACCATCTCCTGATAACCGCCGGGTCCGCCACAATCCTCCGGCGGACATTCCCGGGCGCCATCAATGCAAACCGGATAATATTCCAAAGGATCGGGTTCCATCTCCATTTCCAATATGATCCTGTGCCGCCAGTCATCCCCGAAATCATACTCATAAACCATCTCATCCCCGGGTTTTCTTAGCAAATCATTCACCCGTACAATAGTATAATCCTGAAACAGAGGATTGCCATTCCACTCATCATCGGCCATTCCAAATAGTTTCTTCCCTTTCCGGAACAAATGCAAGTGTTGGTTTTCCCAACCCATAGTGGTTTGAAGAACTTTATGAAAATCGTGCAAAAACAAATCAGCAGGAATTTGTAACCGGCGCCAGATAAGCGGTTCAATATCTTCAAGTTCAACTTTTACCTGATAAATATGCGGTATGATCTTGTTCATAATCTTAACGTTATTCAAATAATCAATGCGATTAAAAACAATTCAAAGCTAAAAAATTTTATCAATCCCTGAAAGTTTATCTCACAATTGACCGTTACCTGATGAGTCGATGCACTCTTGAAAACCATTTCCACCGCCTCTACCCTCTGCTCCATACCTTATGACTACTGCCTGTCGTTTACTTATATCAAAAATCCGTTGTTGGCGTTTAGGCATCTAACAATGGACTTTCGGCTACAAATTGTCGACAAAAAACAATTTTAACTTCTTTTTTTTAAGTAAAACGACATTTTTTATTACATTTGCACATCCAAAAAGTCAAAACCTCTAACATTTTATTTTATGAATGAATCAAAAGTACTCAAGTACGTTGAGGATTTTATGGCTAATGTCAAAGCCAAAAATCCCAATGAACCGGAATTTCATCAAGCCGTACACGAAGTAGTTGAAAGTTTGGCTCCCTTTATTCTTGAAAATCCTGTATTGATGAAAAACAAAATTCTGGAACGGATGACCGAACCGGAACGAATCATCAGTTTCAGGGTACCATGGATTGACGATCAGGGAGAAATACAAATCAATAAAGGTTACCGGATTCAAATGAACAGTGCCATTGGGCCTTATAAAGGCGGTTTGCGTTTCCACCCTTCGGTAAATCAAAGCATATTGAAGTTTTTAGCTTTTGAGCAGGTTTTGAAAAACAGTCTTACCTCACTCCCAATGGGAGGCGGAAAAGGTGGTTCCGATTTCAATCCCAAAGGGAAATCCGACCAGGAAGTAATGAAGTTCTGTCAATCGTTCGCTACAGAGCTTGAAAGACATGTAGGTCCGAATACCGATATACCGGCCGGAGACATTGGTGTAGGCGGTCGTGAAATCGGCTTCATTTTTGGCCAGTATAAACGTCTGGCAAATGCTTTTCAGGGAACTTTCACCGGCAAAGGCGCCGAATGGGGAGGAAGCCCTTTAAGACCAGAGGCCACAGGCTACGGAGCAGTCTATTTTGCGCAGGAAATGCTGGCTACTAAAGGTGAATCTATTAAAGGAAAAACAGTTGCCATCAGTGGTTCGGGAAATGTAGCCCAATTTGCCGTTGAAAAAGTTCTTGAAATGGGTGGAAAACCCGTTACCCTGTCCGACTCCAGCGGATACATTTACGATCCGAACGGTATTGATGCTGAAAAACTGGAATATGTAAAACTCCTCAAAAATGCCATCCGCGGACGTATCAGGGAATATGCCGAAAAATATCCGGATGTCGAATATTATGAAGGCGAAACGCCATGGAAAGTCAAGTGTGATGTGGCAATACCATCGGCCACTCAAAACGAGCTTAACGGAGATGATGCTCATATACTCATCGAAAACGGGTGTATCTGCGTCTCTGAAGGAGCCAATATGCCCTCTACCCCTGAAGCGGTAGACCTGTTCCATGAGAAAAAAATCCTTTTTGGGCCGGGTAAAGCTGCCAACGCTGGTGGTGTAGCCGTTTCCGGTCTGGAAATGAGTCAAAATTCCATGCGAATAACCTGGACACGCGATGAGGTAGACCAGAAGTTAAAATCCATTATGAAAAACATTCATGCAGCTTGCGTTAAGAATGGACAGGAAAAAGACGGATTTGTTAATTACGTAAAAGGTGCTAATATCAGCGGTTTTATAAAAGTGGCCAATGCCATGCTTGCACAGGGTGTTGTTTAGTACAATAATAGGTTTTCCAAACCCGAAACTTCTGATAATCTGAAAAGAGCTTTACTGTGAAAAGTGTTCCCTTATCTATCCCGATTTTCCCCTTTGTCTATGAACACGCACGGTAAATGCTCTTTTAACAAAAAATCCGCAGAGAAGATTCTTCTGCGGATTTTTTATTCCTCCATTACAAATCATTTTAATGACCGGTAACATCTCCTCTTTCCAGTCTTACACAAATGCTTAACCTCATTTGATCATAGAATAGATTCTTCGTCGTTACCTCCTCAGAATGACATTCAGCTTTGTGTCATTCTGAGCGAAGCGAAGAATCTCTTTCTCAACCTCATCCTCAGTCTCAACCTCTATTTGATGATTGTTAAATCGGTGCAATTCTGTGATATCTGTGGTGAACTCTCAGCCTCAACCTCAACCTTAACCTTAACCTTAGCCTCAACCTCAACCTCAATTAGCCTCAGCCTCACATTGGGCAGTGTGCCAAATACGACTTACTCAGAGGTGCCAGGTTCCAGTATCCATCTTTCTGACAAAAATCACAGACCCTTTTGTTCTAAGAATTTTTGCAATTACCGCAATTCTGTTCTCAATTATAGCAAAGTCAGCGATTTTCTTGAATCAGTATTCTGTCAGACAAATCCAAACCGGTGAAAATGAAGAAATAAACCATAGAACCTTATGGCACAATAATTGTTTTTCTTTAAGTTGATCTATACATAAGTTTTCGTAATGAGATGTGAGTGCAGTATAAAAAGCACATTTTTGTCAAGATCAAGGCGTTTTAAATTTTTGTACCAGAGTTAACTTGTTGTTAATGAGGATGCAATAATTTAAAACAACAACGAGTTTGGCAACAAAGATGCTTTTTAGACCGGGCTCAGATGTTCAAATATCAAGAAATATAATCAACCGCGGATATAAAACCTGAGAAGGGAATGATGCATTATTTTCGAGCCGGTTTTAATGAGGACATCTGCATTTTGCAGATAGTTTGAACATTGTAATAGAAAATTTATTAAGAGACCAGATTAAGGCTTTTTTGGTAATTTCAGCCACAAAAGTTTAATTTTGCGGCTTCATTTTTTGATTGAACAATATGGTAAAGAACATGGGCAATAAAACGGCCATTACCTACGGTGATGAAAAAATCAGCTATGGCCGCCTGATTGGTGTAATTGAAACAATTGCAGATTTATATTCCCTGAACCATGGAGACAGGGCTGCTGTGTTTATGGAAAACAGGCCCGAATGGATATACTCTTTCTATTCGATATGGAAAAACGGTGGAATTGCCGTTCCTGTCGATCATCTGGCTACTTCCGATGAAGTGGCGTTTATTCTGGAAGATTGCCGACCGGAAGTGATCTTTACTTCAAGAAACGATGTGGAAACGCTTCAAAAAGCTGTGAAAGCAGCAGACATAACCCCTAAAATATTTATTGCTGAAGACTTTGTATTATCAGACAGTATTCAATCAGCGGAGAGTAACTTTCCTGAACCGGATGTCTCTGACACGGCAGTTATAATCTATACATCGGGAACGACAGGAAGCCCGAAAGGTGTCATGCTCTCTTACGATAATCTTTTGGCCAATATTGAAGGTGTAGTCAATAAAATAAAAATCTACACTTCAGAAAGCAGAACAATGGTTTTGCTTCCGCTTCACCATATCTTCCCTTTAATGGGCACAATGGTCATCCCTCTTTACTCGGGCGGAAGCATTGCAATCAGTCCTTCCATGGCTTCTGAAGATATTACCAAAACACTTCAGGAAAACAAGATTACAATTATCATCGGGGTACCACGTTTGTATGCCGCTATTCGCAAAGGAATAAAAGAAAAGATTAATGCCAGTTTGCCTGCAAAAGCTTTATTTGCAATAGCGGAAAGAATAAACAGCAAAGGTTTTTCCAAAATTGTGTTTAAAACGGTTCACAAAAAAATGGGCGGAGCTCTTACGTATCTTGTCTCCGGAGGAGCTGCACTGGACCCCGAGGTGGCACGCGACTTTCAGGTTCTCGGTTTTGAAGTGCTGGAAGGTTACGGAATGACCGAATCAGCTCCGATGATTACCTTTACACGTCCGGGCCGTGTGAAAATCGGGTCTCCCGGAGAATCACTACCGGGCACTAAAATTGAAATTATTGATGGGGAAATTACGGCCAGTGGACGCCAGATCATGCAGGGTTACTACAATCGCCCTGAAGAGACGGCTCACGTCTTAAAAAGCGGCAGGCTTTACACAGGCGATCTCGGCCATCTTTCAAACGACGGATACCTGTACATCACAGGAAGAAAGAAAGAAATCATCATACTTTCGAACGGTAAAAATGTTAATCCCGCCGAACTGGAGCAAAAGATTGAAGAGTCGCCACTGGTTCGCGAATGTGGTGTCTTTTTTAAAGATGACATGCTTCAGGCAGTTATCGTCCCCGAAAAAAGTGCAATTAATTACTCTCCTGAAACAGATAAAGACATTGAAGAAATCATACGTTGGGAAGTTATCGATCATTTTAACCGGAATGTATCTTCCTATAAAAAAATCATGCATTTCTACCTGACAGACCAGGAACTGCCCCGAACTCAATTGTCAAAACTGCAACGATTCAAGCTGGAAGCTTTTGCTCAACATAACGATACGGAAGATGAACTCAGGCTAAAACCCGATTTCGATGAATACCGGATGATTGCAGATTATCTATCCAAAGAGAAGGGACGGGCCGTTCTGCCGCATCATCATCTGGAAATGGATTTGGGACTCGATTCTCTGGATAAAGTAGCATTTGAAACCTATCTTGACCAAACCTTCGGGGTTAAATTAGACCCTACGGAGATGCTGAGGTTCAACAACATTCAATTGCTGGCCGAACATGTCCGTGAAGTAAAAACAAGAATTGAAGAACACAAAATAAACTGGAAAGACATACTAAGGGAAAAAGTCCATTTTCAGCTCCCAAAAACATGGCCAACCGGTAGTTTCATGGTGAGAGTTTCCCGTCTCTTCTTTCATTTATACTTCCGATTCAGAGTCAAAGGAATGAAAAATATTCCGGACGGTCCATGCATCATTGCTCCCAACCATCAAAGCTTTTTCGACGGGCTTTTCGTGGCTTCATATCTAAAAACGCATCAAATCAGAAAAACCTATTTTTATGCCAAAGAAAAGCATATAAGGAAACCATGGTTGAAATTTCTGGCCAACAGAAACAACATCATTATCGTGGACTTGAACAAAGACCTTAAGACCTCCATCCAGAAAATGGCGGAAGTCCTGAAACGCAAAAAAAATCTCATCATCTTCCCGGAAGGAACACGCAGCAAGACAGGCAAACTGGGACAATTCAAAAAAACGTTTGCCATCCTCAGCCGGGAGTTGAATATTCCTGTTGTTCCTGTTACCATTCAGGGGGCACACAAAGCACTTCCAAAAGGAAGTCTGTTTCCAAAACCTTTCAAAAAAATAAACATTGAGTTTCTTGAACCTGTTTACCCCCATAATGACAGTTATGACGCGCTTACCTTGAAAGTAAAAAAACAGATTCAATATAAAATGAGCGAACCTGCTTAACCAGGTTTATTTGAACTCGCATGTAAGATTTATTTATGTTCTTGTATGCGAGTATCATTCGGCCAATAACTTAAATAAATTATATACTGATGAAACGAGCATGACAAGGTTTGTCACAAAAGAACATGTATAATTAACCTTTAATCATCAAAGAAACCAAAAACAAGTAACAGATTCTTCGTCGTTACCTCCTCAGAATAACATTAGACAGTCTGTCATTCTGAGCGGAGCGAAGAATCTAAAATCAATTAAAGCATAATAAATCGCATCATTCCAACAACTTAGACTAATTTTATACTGATGAAACGAGCAGCCATATTTATTGCACCCGGATTCGAAGAGGTAGAAGCACTGACACCGGCCGACGTTCTTAACCGTGCCGGAGCAGAAGTAGAATTAATATCGGTAACGGAGGACAAAAGCGTTACAGGAGCACATGGTCTTACCATTGTGTGTGACCGGGTTTTCGAAGGCAAACCCATCGATGAAAAGGATATTCTCATTCTGCCAGGAGGCATGCCAGGTGCCAAAAATCTTCAGTCTCATACGAAACTAACCGATCTTTTAAAAAAGTACAACGATCAAAAAAAATGGATTGGTGCCATTTGCGCCGCTCCCATGATTATAGGAGAACTTGGATTCCTTCAAAACAGAAAAGCCACCTGTTTTCCGGGATTTGAACATCATCTAAAAGGGGCACATCATTATCCGGTTCCAGCTATTACCGATGGTCATATCATTACCGGTCGAGGCATAGGGGCAGCCATAGAATTTTCCCTTGAAATTATATCAAACCTTTACGGAGCCAATAAAGCCTCCGAGCTCAGGGAAAGGATGGTGGTTCCCAGGCTGGCCGATCAATAATATTCCCCGGAATCATCAAACTTTAAAGTTTGAGTAACGGGCAAGCCTATTTCATCAGTATAAAATAAGTCTAAGTTATTGGTCTGATGGAACTCGC
>NZ_AEWI01000055.1 GCF_000191885.1 Anaerophaga thermohalophila DSM 12881 | reverse complement strand
CTGACAACTAACACATTAACAACTTTAACAACTTTAACAATTCTAACAGCCGTAACAATTTATTAAATGTAAGATGAAAGGAACAGGACAACGTTTTGCCACTATCAGAACATGTATAAGTTCTTGCATGCGAGTTCCATCCGACCTTAATAAATAAATTTTATACGGATGAAATAAAAATCTATTGTTGTTTCTCTTTATCCAAAACCTCTATGATCTTCTTTTCCAGCTCTTCGGCCAGCTCGGGGTTATCGCGGATTACATCTTTCACTGCTTCACGCCCCTGTCCCAGCTTGGTATCTCCGTAGCTGAACCAAGACCCACTCTTTTTAATAATGCCATGTTCCACACCGAGATCAATAATTTCGCCAATCTTAGAAATACCTTCACCATACATTATGTCAAACTCGGCCTTTCGAAAGGGAGGTGCCACTTTGTTCTTCACAACTTTCACACGGGTATGATTACCAACCACCTCATCACCGTTCTTGATTTGAGTAACCCGGCGAATATCCAACCGGACTGATGCATAAAACTTAAGTGCATTTCCCCCGGTGGTGGTTTCGGGATTTCCAAACATCACACCAATTTTCTCACGTAACTGGTTGATAAATATACAACAGGTATTGGTCTTGCTGATATTGGATGTAAGTTTTCGCAATGCCTGTGACATCAGGCGTGCCTGCAGTCCCATCTTATTATCACCCATTTCTCCCTCGATTTCAGCCTTTGGTGTAAGAGCTGCTACCGAGTCGACCACTACCAGATCAATGGCTGATGAACGAATCAGCTGATCGGCAATTTCAAGCGCTTGTTCACCATTATCAGGCTGCGAGATGAGCAGGTTCTCAACATCCACTCCGAGTTTTTCTGCATAAAAACGATCAAAGGCATGCTCTGCGTCAATAATAGCAGCAATGCCACCGAGTTTTTGAACTTCGGCCATGGCATGAATGGCCAGGGTTGTTTTTCCTGATGACTCCGGTCCGTATATTTCGATCACCCTTCCGCGTGGATAACCTCCTACGCCAAGCGCCCGGTCAAGTCCAATGGATCCGGACGAAAAGGAAGGCACATTTTCGGCTACCGACTCTCCCATGCGCATAATAGCTCCCTTACCATAGGTTTTATCAATTTTATCCATGGTAAGCTGAAGTGCTTTCAACTTTTCGGCATTCACCTTTTTAGCTTCCTGTTGCTTCTTTTCCGTTTTTTCCTGTTGCTGTTCGGCCATGTTTAAATTCTCTGTTTAGCGATTCAAATTGTCTGAACGGACAATTGGTCTTCCAATAAATTACGTCAAACCACGCTTTTTATCCCTATCCCCCGATATACAAAGGATTACGAGATAAATATCCGTTCATTTTAAACCTTAAAGATAACCATAAATATTAAAGATTCAACTCGGAAAATATTTGTTCGGAATGTTCTTTGGTTTTCACGTTATCGAAAATCTTCTCTATTACTCCATTCTCGTCGATGATAAAAGTAGTTCGAACAACACCCATATATGATTTACCATACATTTTTTTCTCGGCCCATACCCCGTATTTTTGAAGAATTTCTTTTTCGGGGTCGGCTATAAGGTCAAATTTCAGCCCGTGTTTATCGATAAATTTACGATGAGACGCCTCACCATCGGGGCTTACACCGATAATCCTGAATCCTTTTTCAGCAAATTCATCCAAATGATCGTTCAAATTGCATGCTTCGGCAGTACATCCCGAAGTGTTATCTTTCGGATAAAAATATAAAACAACTTTTTGTCCTTCAAAATCACTCAGCGAAATTTCTTTTCCGTCCTGGTTCTTACCGGTAAAGGCAGGTGCCTTTTGTCCTTCTGCAAGTTTTGTCATAGCGTTACCGTTTTTAGTTTATATCAAAACACTAATATCGCAGTTTTGTTCTTGATACATAAATCTTGAAATTGTCAATCTGATTGTTGCAAAAAATGATAGTGAAGAATCCATATATTATGATAGAGTGCAGTATAAAAAGCATATTTTTGTCAAAATCCAGGCGTTTTAAATTTTTGTACCGGAGTTAACTCATTGTTAATGAGGATTTATCCGTATGAAATTTATTTTCAAGGTCGGATGGAACTCGCATGATTGAGTTTTTTTGAGACAATTTTTGTCATGCTCGTTTCGTTGAAGACAAAAAATAATTGCGTAGCAATTAGCTAATCCGACAAATATATGACTTAAGCTTTTTAGTTATTTTTGGCTCCGGCTTGTCCGGGTTAGGGAATTCAACCTTAATGATTAAATTTGATGCCTGAAAAGAGACACATTAAAAGTTGAGTGCGGTATAATAAAGCATATTTTTGTCAAAATCCAGGCGTATTAAATTTTTGTACCGGAGTTAACTTGTTGTTAATGAGAATGCAAAAATTTAAAACAACAACGAGTTTGGCAACAAAGATGCTTTTTAGACCGGGCTCAAAGTTATATTATTTCCCAACCTCATAAACAGACACAAAGCATGAAAATAATTTACACAACAATCATAGCGTTCACATTGTCACTTGGGTGCATCAGTGCCCAGGAAAACCAGGTTTCCCCCGACCAGGCGAGTGAACTGTTTCGCACCGGCAAGTATGGGGAAGCTTTGCCCATGTACCAGCATCTGATCGAACGCTATGACCGTGAGCCTAAATACAATTACTACCTTGGTGTTTGTCTGGTTGAACAACGTCAAAACTACAATGAAGCCATTGAAAGATTGAAATTTGCTTCAAACAGGCGAGTAAGCCGGGACGCCCATTATTATCTTGGAAAGGCATATCAACACACCTATCGCTTTGATTCCGCTATAGAAGAATATGAAGTTTTCCTTAAGTATGCTTCTAACAGCGATCCCCGGAGAGAACTGGCTAAGAGAGCTATTCAGGACTGCGAATCGGCTACCCGTCTGACAAACAAATATTTCAGCATTAAAGTGACAAAAAAGGACACTGTGTCTGAAAATAATTTCATAGCTGCCTACAATTTTCCTGAAGAGTGTGGCACGCTGGCACCGAACAAAACTTTTTTTAAAACCGGCGTGCCTCCTGAAAACATTATGTATCGAACCGAAAAAGGAAACGAAGTATTTTTTGTTCTGGAAGAATCCGACACTGCCACCCACGATCTTTACAAAATGGAACAATTACTCGACCGCTGGAGTGGCAGTAAAAATTTGCGTTCACCGGTTAATTCCGATTATGACGAGCGCACCCCATTTCTAATGGTTGACGGCACCACTTTCTTTTTTGCCTCCGACCGTCCGGGAGGAATGGGCGGCCTCGATATTTACCGCTCAATTTATGATCGGGAAAGCAATTCTTTTTCAGAGCCTGAAAATATAGGGCCTCCATTCAATTCTCCGGCCGACGATTATATGTTTGCCGCTGATCCTTTAGGGCAACAGGCGTGGTTCACCACCAACAGAGGAGTTGCACCCGGTCAGGCAGTTGTTGTCAAACTTGTATGGGACAACACGGTAATTAAAAATCTTGCCGAAAACACCGAACAAATCAGAGAACTGGCAGCGCTACCGTTAGCAATGGGAAATGTCTGGGAAAAGGAACAGGCAAAACAACAGGCCGTACAACAGGTAAACACGGATTCTGAAAGGGAATTTGTATTTCACATCAATGACACAATTGTTTATACAAACTACAATCAATTTTTAAGTGATGCCGCCCGGGCTGAATTTAAGCGGGGTCAGATGGCCGATATGGAAAAAGACAGCCTTGAACAACTAATGCGAAACAAGAGGCAACAATATGCTCAAAGTTACAATCAGGAAGAGCTGACACGACTGATGGATGAAATTCTTAAACTCGAACAAAAGGTTTATGGACAGGATAACCGTGTTAAGCGCCATTTTATCCGTGCCCGTCAACTCGAAACTGAAAAAATCACTCAACTCATCGAAGAAGGAACATACAGGAAAGTAACTCCCGAAAACAATAGCAACAACAGCTCGTTGGAAGATTTGGATCCCGGCGATTTTTCGTTTTTCTCGGATGAAGAATTCAGAAAAAGAAAAGAAAAACTGACCCCTGTCTACCAAAAATATTTCACTCAGGCACAGATCAAAACTTTACAACGCACAGACAGCATGTTTACCTGGGCGAATATATTAAAACTTGAAGCCTCAAACCTTCTCGAACAGTCTGTTAATTACAATGAAGAATCAGAAGAGCGTTCTCTCTTCGGAAAAATTAAAAACACCGATACACTGAACAAAAACCAAACTCCGGATGAAACGAGCCGGCTAATTTCAAAATCCAAAGAGTTACACAAGCAAGCACTGGATATGTATCACGAAGCACTGGATGAAAAGTTCAATATTTATCAACCCAGACTGGAAAAGTTCAGCAAAAACGCTTCCCAACCGGAAATGGAGCAGATTTTTCACCAAGCTCAAAGCTATTTCGAAGATGCCAATAATCAGATTGATAACATGACCATCTGGAATCCGGAAAAATATGAGCAACTGGGCGGCCTGAAAAGACAGGCCATCGAAATGATAGAAAACGAACTTATTAAGCATGCATCGGGACATAGTACTCAAAAAGACGATTTGACTTTGCCATCAACGAAACCGGATAACAACATTCAGAATAATTATCAAACCATCCAAAACAGCAGAACCTCAAGTCAGAACTCGGGCTATGACGCTAAGAACCAGGCAGATGCTGAAACCGTCGTAGAATCTGCATTCACTAAGGTTAATCATGCAACGAAAAATCAACCCCGGAAACCGGTGTTTAAGATACAGATCGGGGTTTTTAAAAATGCTCCTGATTCCGGCGCTTTATCCAAAATTGCAAACATTTCTTCCGTTCCTGTTGCAGGTAAAGACTTGACTAAATATTTTGCCGGTAATTATTCATCCTATGAAGAAGCTTATCACAATGTAGCAGACATCAGGGAAAAAGGTTTTCCCGGAGCTTTTGTCGTCGCTTTCTTAAACGGAGAGCAGATTTCCGTTAATGAAGCAAGAAAGATAACGGGCGAATAGATTATCAGAAGGTTAAGTTCAAAAAATATCTTAGCAATTTGGACCAAGCGAAATTGTCATTCTCTTGTTCCATTGAAATTATTTTCATATTTTACGAAAAATTTCAGGATATGGTACCTTACGATAAAAAAGAGCAGAATCACGGATCAAACAAAGAAAGCATAGGAGAACATGTGTTGGTCCTTCACAATGATAATGTTAATACTTTCGATGATGTTATCGATGCTCTGATGGCATGTTGCCTTCACAACAGTGAACAGGCCGAACAATGTGCCACCCTTACCCACTATAAGGGACACTGTGAAATAAAACGGGGAACCTATAATGAACTCACCGATCTGCAGAAAATGCTCACGGAAAAATCACTAAAAGTCAGTATTGACTAATCATTTGCAATGGCTATCATCATATTACTTATCATAACCGGACTGTTGTTACTCATTCTTGAGTTTTTTGTGGTTCCGGGCATTACCATAGCGGGGATTGGCGGTTTGGGAATGATTGTGGCGGGAATTTTCATGGCCTACGAAATTGATGTTTCTACAGGGCACATCACACTGGGAGCAACACTGATTGCAACCATCATTATTCTATTCTATGCCCTGAGATCAAAAACATGGAATAAAGTGATGTTACAATCAACCATCAACAGCCATGTTGATACAGTCGAAGAAGAATCAATAAAGCCCGGCGACCGTGGTAAAACCATAACCCGTCTGAATCCCGTCGGTAAAGCAAGAGTCAACAATCAGGAAGTTGAAGCCCGCTGTCAGGAACAATTTGTCGATCCCAAAACAGAAATAGAAGTAACGGAAGTTCACAAAACATACATCATTGTTAAACCTGTAAAATAATTACTATGGAAGTATTCGGGACACTCGGCCTTATAGCGGTCATTGTCGTATTATTCTTCGTCATTTTGTATTATGTTCCTGTCATTCTCTGGTTCTCTGCACTTGTTACCGGAGTCAGGATATCTCTCCTGCAGCTGGTACTGATGCGTATCCGTAAGGTGCCACCGGCCATTATTGTGCGAGCCATGATAGAGGCACACAAAGCCGGCCTGCAAACCATAAAACGTGACGAACTGGAAGCTCACTATCTGGCCGGAGGAAACGTCGACAACGTGGTTCATGCCCTTGTATCGGCATCGAAGGCCAACATCGATCTTACATTTCAAATGGGTACTGCCATCGACCTTGCCGGAAGAGATGTATTTGAGGCCGTACAGATGTCGGTAAACCCCAAAGTTATTGACACACCTCCTGTGGCAGCCGTCGCAAAAGACGGAATTCAGCTCATCACCAAAGCCAGGGTTACCGTACGCGCTAACATCAAACAACTGGTCGGGGGTGCCGGTGAAGAAACCGTCCTTGCACGTGTTGGTGAAGGTATCGTCTCATCAATAGGTTCTTCCAGCTCGCACAAGGCTGTACTTGAAAACCCCGACTCCATATCTAAAGTAGTTCTCAGCAAAGGACTTGATGCCGGAACAGCTTTCGAAATCTTATCAATAGATATTGCCGATATAGACATTGGTAAAAATATTGGTGCAGAGCTCCAGACCGACCAGGCCGAGGCTGATAAGAATATCGCCCAGGCCAAAGCAGAAGAACGGAGAGCAATGGCCGTTGCCGAAGAGCAGGAGATGAAAGCCAAAGCACAGGAAGCCCGCGCACACGTTATTGAAGCCGAAGCAGAAGTGCCAAAGGCCATTGCTGAAGCATTCAGATCAGGAAACCTTGGAGTTATGGATTATATGAGATACAAGAACATTGACGCTGACACTCAAATGCGCGATTCCATAGCAAAACCACAGCAACCTGGTCAGTCGAAAGGCAGAAACGCTAACGATAAGGACAAAAATGATAAATAGGACCCGTCGATAAAGTCGGGAAAAGTTGTAACAAATCATCATGTGTCTGTCCGTAAAGTGCCGGTTGCAAGGCTTTCGAAGCCGCCAAAAACGGTGTTTACTCCCCGTAAATGGGTATTTTGACGGCAAGCATAACCCAGCAAATGGTATTTTATGGACAGATACTAATTCATCCGTCTAAAATTTATTTATTAAGGGCGGATGGAGCTCGCATGCAAGAGTTTTATACATGTTCTTTTGTGACAAGCCTTGTCATGCTCGTTTCATCAGTATAAAACAAGTCTAAGTCATTGGCCTGATGGAACTCGCATGAATGAGTTTTATACATGTTCTTTTGTGACAATCTTTCATTCAATAACAAAGAAAGGCCGTCACCCTTAAAGACCGGCCTTACACAAATAAAACCAAACAACGTAGCTATGAAAACATCAAATTTACCAAACAGCGTATTTATTTTCAGCTTATTTATGCTGTCTTTGGCAGGATGTAAACCATCCAAATCAAATCTTGAACTTCCGTCCATCTTTTCGGACAATATTGTTCTTCAGCAAAACACCGATGTGGTAATCAGGGGAAAAGCAAATCCTGGAACAGAGATTAAAGTTTCTGCCGACTGGGGTAGCTCTTCTTCAGCCAAAACCGCAGAAGACGGCAACTGGCAATTAAAGCTTGCCACCACAAAGGCAGGCGGCCCCTATAATCTCTCTATAGTGGCACCGGACACTTCAATCATTATTAAAAATGCTATGCTGGGAGAAGTATGGCTGGCATCGGGGCAGTCAAACATGGAAATGCCCCTCTCCGGATGGCCGCCCAACGATACCATACTTCATTCGGCCGATGTTATTGCCAACTCAGAAAATCCTGAAATCAGAATGTTCACCGTTACCCGTACAACATCAGCAGAACCGTTGGACGATGTTTCCGGCAAGTGGGAAGTTGCCTCACCTGAAAATGCTGACCATTTCAGTGCCACAGCTTACTTCTTTGCAAAAAAGCTAAATCGCGAACTGGGCGTTCCTGTCGGAATCATCCACAGCAGCTGGGGAGGAACCCCTATTGAAGCCTGGATAAGCAATACAACGCTTGCCACTGATAAAGACTTTGCAGATATTACTATGCAATTAAAACAACTTGCTCCACAGGAAAAAGCTTACAATGAATGGCTGAACACGCTGGAATCTGTTACTGTAGTGGCAACGGAAAACAACAAAGAGCCTTTTAAAAACCTGGATGTGTTTGATGATTATTGCAGCGACCCGGCCACCGATACAGAATCATGGAATACAATGGAACTGCCCGGCAATTTTGAGCAAACGACCGGAGATTTAGACGGAGTCATTTGGTTTCGCAAATCATTTGAAATTCCCGCCGAATGGGAAGGGAAAAAACTGATCGTCTCTCTTGGCCCTATCGACGACATGGATGTTACCTACCTCAACGGTGAAAAAATCGGAAGCACCGAAGTTACAGGACAATGGAACCAAGAGCGGATATATACCGTTCCGGCCGGGAAAGTAAAAGCCGGACAGGCTTTACTGGCTGTTAAAGTTATTGACAACCAGGGAGGCGGCGGTATTTACGGCAAGCCTGAGTTATTGAAAGTTTATCCAGAAAACAATAAAACCCGGGCACTGTCTCTTGCCGGTGAATGGAAATATAAAGTTACTGCTCAATTGGAAGGCGATGAATTATTCCTTTTTGACCCCAAAACCGACGTTTACGCTAACCGTCCCGAGCTTTCCATGTCGTTAAGCGCAAACACGCCCACTACCCTTTACAACGGGATGATTGCCCCCTTAACACCTTATACATTGAAAGGCAGCATCTGGTATCAGGGCGAAGCCAATGTCGGACGGGCCAATCAATATCTTCGATTAATGGAATTGCTGATAACCGACTGGCGTCAGCAGTTCAATAATGAAAATATGCCTTTCTACTACGTGCAGCTTGCACCCTGGCATTACAATGAGATTGAAGGAATATCCTCGGCCAACTTACGGGAGGCTCAACGAAGAGCCATGAAAATACCTCATACAGGAATGGCAGTAACCCTCGACATTGGAGATATTAACACCATCCATCCGGCCAACAAAGCTGACGTTGGAAAACGGTTGGCTCTTTGGGCCCTGGCCAATGATTACGGTAAAGACATTGTTTATTCCGGACCTCTTCCCAAAAATGTTGAAGTGCAAAACAACAAAATCATAATCACTTTCACACATGCAGACGAAGGGCTTATTCTTAAAGAAGATGTGGCCAATCAATTTGAGATTGCCGGCGAAAACAGAAAGTTTGTTCCTGCTAAGGTTAATGTCTCTGGGAATAAGCTTGAAGTCTTCTCACCAGAGTTGTCATCGCCCGCGTATGTTCGTTACGCATATAAAAACGGTGCGGAAGCATCGCTGTTTAATGAGGCAGGACTTCCTGCGCCTTCTTTCACCACGGAAGAAAATTTTGAAGATTGAGTGAGCTTCTGAAAGAGCTGTTTTTGTCAAGGTCGAGACGTATAGGTCAGGCATAAATATTACCTGATCTTCATTTATTCACTTGATAATTTGGCAATTCTCGGGGAACCATATCTTTTTTAATATTCTGAAGACAAAAAATTTGGGAGTTAAAGGGCGAATTAATACATTTGCAACCGCAAAGAACGCAAGCCACAACAAGTTGTGGAAAAGTCTTTCAGAACGTTCCCCGGAGAGATGGGTGAGTGGCTGAAACCACCGGTTTGCTAAACCGGCGTACGGGTAATTCCGTACCGGGGGTTCGAATCCCCCTCTCTCCGCAAATCATCGGGGTATAGCACAGCCCGGTTAGTGTGCCTGCTTTGGGAGCAGGAGGTCGCAGGTTCGAATCCTGCTACCCCGACGAATAGGAAATCCAAAAAACATCAAAAGCCTGTAAATCAAATGATTTGTAGGCTTTTTTATTTACAATGAGTCAAAATAAACCATTAAAACCCATGCGAAAAGCAAATGTTTACAGAAATGGTAAATGGGGCGGCACTAACACAGTTTTCAGCAAATGACTACGAATTCCGCTATCGAAACGTAATACCGACTGGGCCAGCACCTGGCACTGCCCGTTGTTGAAAATGATTTCGCCCAACGCCTGTTCCTGTGGGCTGAGTGTAGTTTGCAATTTCTTCTTTTGCGCGGAAACGATCTCTTTTAATTGCATCGGTATATCTGTTTTTTATGAATCTGAATTCAAAGTTGTAAAGCAAGTGTAATGAATACTTTTGATTTAAAACAGCTTTTCTAAAAGTTCCTTTTTCGATAATTGGAAATGGTCGGCAATATCCGACAAAATATTGGAAAGAGTTCCGATTCTCAGAGGCTTATGGTTTGGTATCGAACATGATGAATTCCGTCCTCTTTTGTTGTAAGTCGAATGTGACTTCCTGATTGCCGGGTAATTTAATAACCGAATTTTCCGATTATTTTGATTAATTCATAACCAGTAATATCCCGTGGGATTTTCTTCATGCCGCAAAAACTTCTTCTTTTGTAAAATGTATCCGGATAATCTTTGGGGAATCCTCATCAAAATGGCAATGAATTGCGTCCCGAATGTTTCTTTAATCTCTTCGTAAGTATCTCCTTCTACAAAAATGGAATACCCCAGGGCCCTTCCTTCATATCCCCCCTCAGGTGATTCTTTCACAATAAATATGATCTCATTCATTTTCGTTCAATTTATGAGTGCAGTATAAAAAGCCTTCAAAATGCTGATTTTTACCATTTTTACCCCTAACCCCTAAAGGGGAAATGCTAAAAATCAGCAGTTTGAAAAAGTCCCCTTTAGGGGATTTAGGGGTCAAAAGGCTTTTTAGACTGCACTCATTTATTAAATACAAATATAGTGATTAGTTTTGTGTTTTAAACGGCTGGTTGAAATGGAATAAAATACCTGCAAAAACCTTCTTGCTCGTGGAATTATCAGGCTTTATTTATTGCGATTTTTACCTCGCAAAAAATTGGATACAGGAAAATAATCGAACTGGAAGGGATTGGAAGAATGGGTAATTTAAACGTTGGATGCACATCGAACCGCTTTGATAGCTCTGCTAAAGTTTCCACGCTCCTTGATGGGTGCGATAGCTACTTGGGCCTTAAAGGCAGACGAATGTTTCTTTCTACTTGCTTTCATATCATATTTTAAAGTTATGTTTTTTCAACTTAAATTGTAGTCCGATTTTTGAGAGTGTTATATATACCGGGACAGCCAATGTATTGTCCCAAACTTTAACTAATTTTACCAGAAAGTGAAAAAAATCTAATTGCTGAATTGCTGTTTTTTGTTATTTTTTTTTGTAAAAAAGAAAAAAATTAATAAAATTGCCATTCATTTTTTTGGTTGACCAATTGCTGGCCTTCCAAACTTAATTAAAAATCCAAAAAATTCAATAGCATGAATAAAATAGCCATCTCACTTCTTCTAATAATTTCTACCTTGTCTTGTCAAAATAAGGCTGATAGAGTAATAAAGGTAATTAATAACAAGGAGCTTCAAACTGCCATTGCAAATGCTCAACCAGGCGATGTAATAGAAATGTCCAACGGAATCTGGAGGGATGTTGAAATACTCTTCAAAACAAATGGTACAGAAAAAGCCCCTATCACATTGAAAGCTGAAACACCAGGAAAAGTTTTTATTGAGGGCGTTTCATATCTGAAATTTGGAGGAGACCATCTTATTGTAAAAGACCTGTATTTCAGAAATGGATATACACCGGTAAATACAGTAGTTGACTTTAAACTCAATGAAGAAGTTGTAGCCAATCACTGTAGAATAACCCAATGTGTCATTAAAGATTTCAACCAGCTTTCAAGAGATAAATCTGATCACTGGATCGAATTATGGGGGAAAAACAACCAAATGGATCATTGCTATATCGCAGGAAAATCAAATGAAGGCCCAACCTTACTGGTGGAAATAAAAGGGAATAAAAACATTAGAAATCATCATAAAATAATTCATAATCACTTTGGACCAAGACCCCGTAAAGGAGGCCCTAAGGCAGAAACAATACGACTTGGCGATAGTTCCACTTCAATGTCTCCAAGTAACACATTGGTGGTCAATAATCTTTTTGAAAAATGCAACGGAGAAATAGAAGTAATCTCGAGTAAAACAAACTTTAATGAATTTCGCAATAACGTATTCTTTAAATGTGAAGGGTCATTAGTTACTCGTCATGGTAATTATTGTGTCATTGATGGTAATTTTTTCATTGGAGATGAAAGTTCTCCCAATATCGGGGGAATCAGAATTATTAATACCGGGCACTCAGTTACAAACAACTACTTTATAGACTTAAGAGGAGAAGCATTCCGCAGTCCACTTGCTATTATGAATGGTATCCCCAACTCACCGCTCAACAGATACAATCAGGTAACAGACGTTACCGTTGTATTTAACACATGGGTCAACTGCAAATCCCCTTGGCATATTGGTGTAGGAAATAATATCGATCAAAAAGATGTATTACCTACATCAGAGATCCGCTCTGCCCACCCAATCAGAACAGAGATAGCCAACAACATCCTGTATAACGAAACCGGCGATCCGACGCCTATTGTTGTACATTCGAAAACCGATGGAATAAAGTTCGAATCCAATATCATTAATAATCAGGGCATCTCATTCAAGCATTCTGATTTAATATCAACTAGTAACATTAGATTTTATCCTATTAATGATTACTTATGGGTTCCCAAATCTAAACCCGAAATTGAAGCATATAAAGGGTTCGGATATGACAAAATTTCAAAAGACATTTTCGGGAATTCAAGAACAGGTACTTCCTGGATTGGAGCTATGACGGCTGTTCCTGAAACGCCACAAGAAATACTTGATTACACAAAGTACGGTCCTGATTGGTTTTCACCCGTTCCTGAGAAAACAGAACCATCAGTGTTAAAAGCAAACAGTTACAATATCATTGAAACTTTAGAAAATGCGAAAGAAGGTGATATAATAGAACTTACCTCTGAAAAATATATAATTCAGAAACCCTTGATAATTGATAAAAAAATAACAATCAAATCAGCTGAAAACATCCATGCTATTATTGAATACTCAGGAAATACTGAAACGCCTTTGTTTGCAATGCACCCCAAAGGGGATTTAACACTTCAGGATATTTCAATTTCTGGAAAAGGCAATCAAATAGCTTTTGCCCCACTTAGGAAGAATATGTCAAGTCATTATATGCTTACCGTTAATAATTGTAATATCAGTAATTTCGATTATGTCCTAAAAGCCTACAAAAATAGCTTTGCACAGGAAATTGAATTCAAAAAAACATCAATTAAAGACTGCAATAACGGATTGGAACTATCTGCCGAAAAGGATGACAAAGGAGACTATAATGTAGAATTTCTCACCATTGATAGTTGTTCTTTCAAAAATGTAAGAAAGAATGTCATTGACTATTATCGCGGTGGATATGACGAATCAACTATTGGAGGTAACCTACTGGTTTCCAATAGCCTTTTCCAAAACTGTGGAGATAAGGAAGAGAACAGAATTTTGATCAACACTTATGGAATCATTAATGTTAAAATAAATAATAACACTTTTAAAAATAACCCGGTAAAACTTGTTGCAAGACTTTGGGGGGCAAAAAATAATAGTCATTCAGACAATACCATTGTTAATTCAGGTAAAATAATTGTTGAAGACAACTTAAAGCTAAAACTGATTTACTAACGTTATCAAAATAGCATAATTTTCAGATTCTTTCTTCTTTCTTCAAGAAGAATGATTTTTAATGTGGGAGATTCATGGCTGTTCATTATCACCATGCTTTTTGTTGAATTATAAAGAATTTTCAACAGTTTAAAATAATGAGTGCAGTATAAAAAGCATATTTCTGTCAAAATATAGATGTTATTTTAGATGTTTTAAATTTTGTACCGGAGTTAACTTATTATTAATGAGGACTCAAAAATTTAAAACAACAACGAGTTTGGCAACAAAGATGTTTTTTAGACTGGGCTCAATAATCTAATTAATCACATCAGCACTTTTTGAATAAAACTATCACTTATGTGTAAAAAAATTTTCATTATCCTGATAACCTTACTTATTCATCATGCATCATTTTCCCAGGTTGTTTTAGAGGCCAATGGACCGGGAGACACTTATGAACTTATTAACTCTGTGCTCACTTCGCCCGGCGGTGAAGTTGTTGAGGTCCCTGATTGCGGACACCAGGAATTTGGAAGACACATAGATGAAGTATATGATACAGAACTAAGAAAATATGTGTTTCGTTTTCATATTCATGTTACCCCTGACAACGACAGGTGTATGAACTATGACCGACAAAGAACTGAAATAAAGACTTATGACAAATCACCAGACAATTTAATTGGTACAGAAGGCGAAGTAGTAAGATACAAATGGAAATTTAAGCTGGATAGTGATTTTCAGCCATCAGGTAGCTTTACTCATTTACATCAACTTAAATCAGTGGGAAGCGATGAAGACAGTATGCCTCTCATTACACTCACTGCCAGAAAAGGAACCCCGGATCAGCTGGAGATTAGATATGCTGAAACCTATTCTCAAATTACATTAAAGAAAATAGAATTAGAACCATTAAAAGGAACATGGGTAGAAGTTACAGAAACTGTCACTTATGGGGAAAAAGAAGCCGGTGGTCAATACCATATAGAGATTAAAACAGTGAATGGGAATGAAGAAATATTGAATTATAATAACAACATCAGAACATGGAAAACGGATGCTGATTTTATACGGCCAAAATGGGGTATTTACCGAAGTTTAAATGATAAGGATAACCTTAGAGATGAAATTGTTCTTTTTGCCGACTTCAGTGTTGAGGAAATATGTACCACAATAAACTCTCCTAATGAGACCATCTCTGAGGATAATATATACCCAAATCCTGGAACAGACAGTATATTTTTAAACCCAAATTTAAAAAACATTTACACTAAAATGACCTGTTATGATATAAATGGACGAGTGGTTTTACAAAAAAAAATCACGACACAAGTCATTGATGTTTCTATTTTAAAACCAGGCATATATTTTCTGCATTTCTCAAATAACAATGAAGTAAGTCGGCCTTATAAATTGATTATTTATTAAGAAAATGTTATTTCTGCTAATACAATATAAATCACCTCACCTCTATATTTGAAGATATTAACTTCCACATAATAAAATTCTTAACATTTATGCAAATTAAAAAAACAACATCGGCCAGATAATATTACCATTTTTTTGAATTATTGGACTTAATGTACACTTTAATCATAGATGGTACTAATAATCTGCCAATTAATATCTACTTATGAACCATACATTTATGATAAGCTTTTGGCCTCCTACATATCGTAAAAATAAAAATTGTTCCCACGCTAGGATACCAGCCTGGAAGATGGATATATCTAAGTTCTGATAGAATCTCTGGGAATTACTTGGAACTTCCCGGAAAATTCTGGCAATCGTTAGATTTTTCCCAATTGTGTGGCAAAAAGTCATCCAAGTGTTGGGATCATAATTAATATTGTATTCTACTCCCCATCCTTTGTACCACTTTTTCTTTTTCAAGATGATAATCCATCTCACCCTCTAAAGAAGCATTCACAAGAGCTTGTAATAAATCCGTAAATATACCGCCTTCTCCAACAATAGCTTCACGGTTATACATACGGCGAATATTTCTTCTCGCCGCTCTTTGCCGGGTATTAACCCAACTTGTGAAAAATGCCACCAAAAAAACCAAAAAATGCGCAA
>NZ_AEWI01000056.1 GCF_000191885.1 Anaerophaga thermohalophila DSM 12881 | reverse complement strand
ATGAATATTCTAAACCCATCTGACTGGAATACAGAATTTTATGATAGCATGGCTTGTAACTGTTGCTCACGAATTAAAGCAGCTGTATATGGCTCGTTGTATCGGAAAGGTGCAATTTGCACATAAAAGAACGGAAATTCATAGTCCCAGGACGTTCGCCATGCATTAATCATCAATCCCATTAAATGCGAATATCCGGAAATATTATATCGATTAGATTCTCCCTGATACCAAATATTTCCTGCAATCCGGAATGGAATCAGTGGATAAATCATTGCATTAAACATTGTGCCCACATTCTCGATTGGCCATTTGGTAGCGATTAGAGCAGATTCATGTGCAACAGGATCTTTATAAATAACTTCTTTAGGAGTCCACAATTCAATCGACGTACCACCCCAAGTTGATTCGATCAATCCAATCGGTACATTTAATTGTTCATGTAATTCTCGACCAAAGAAATACCCTACAGAACTAAATCTTCTCATGCTTTCAGGGGAACATTCCACCCATTGCCCAATACAATCATTTTGAGGCTTATCAGCCTGAGCTCTTTGAACTTTAAAGAAACGAATATTTGGAAAGTTGGCAGCAGCGACTTCTTTGTCACCATTCATCAATCCACTTTGGGCCGTAAATCCCATATTAGACTGTCCGGTACACAACCAAACTTCTCCAATCATAACATTATCAAAAGTTATTATTGCACTTCCGGAAACAGTCAGCGTGTATGGGCTGCCAGCTTCAGGGGTCCCAATATTTGTTAACCAATTCCCTTTTTTATCTGCTTTGACAGAATATTCTTTGTCCGACCAACCACCTACAATCGTTAATCTTTCGCCATAATTAGCAGTTCCCCATATCTTAACATTAGCATTTTGCTGAAGAACCATGTTGTTACAAAATATGGAAGGTAACTGTATAGTTGCTTGAGCATTAAATAGACCAATAAATACGAGTACTATTGAAAATAATATTTTATTCATAATAAATGTTTTGAATTTGAACTTATTTTAGAAACAGAAGTATTTTCAATTGATAATAAGCTTATGTAAATAAAACTAAATATCCGAAAATTGCATGTGTACAACAAAAATAACACAGAGCTATAACATAACTTTAAGAGATTAAGACCTTGTTTTCTCTTTAACTGCAATGATCTTCAACCCATAGCTTTTTGTATTGTGAAAAACGCAGGCTATATCATTACTATATATTTGCCTAATTTTTCGTCCGTCAATGGTCCAAACGCAGACATCTCTGGTTTCGTTAGAAGGAAACACAATCGTTACTTCGTCAAAACCTGATATAACTTTTATATCATCCACCTGAGATTTCTCTACAGATGTCGAATTAAAATAATTAGCTCCAACATCACCTTTAAACAGAGGTTTGTTGATTACCAGGTCATCTGAAGTTTGATCACAACCAACATCACGACCATTTTGTGGTCTCAATTGGCCTTCTATATCTCTTTCAACTTGTTCCATGCTCGAGGTAGCAGCTCCAATAGTAACACTATTAGCCACAGGTCAATAAAATGTTCCTGAGTCATCAACCTCAATCTCCGCATTCGTCATCCCACTAACTTGAGAAATTCCTAATTCCTCCCCGTCAAAAATATTACCATCCCATATAATTCCCGTGGTAATATCATAGTCTTCAATTACCGAATAACCAGTTCTTGCTTTAATCAAATTGTTCACAATGTAGCTATCTACAGGATGTAATGTTTTACTGTCGTCTTTTCCTGCTCCGATAGCAATCGGCTGTTTACAGTTAATAATCGTATTGAATCCCACTTTTACATTTTTGACTTGATAATAACCTGACACTGGGGAATCCGGTATACTATTAATCAAACAGATAGCAGCTCGATAGGATGACCCATTCAAATCTTGCATGTAGTTGTTGTACACTTCATGGCCTTCTCCGACTATTCGTACACCTCCTGAATATTTATTAACTCCACCAAAGAAAAAATTGCCATAAACTTTGCAATATGAACCGTGACGAAGTGTTAGGGATCCGTTGCAGTTATTGAACGTGTTGAAACGATAATGATTTCCGACTGACTTATTTGAAATGATCTCGACTTCTCCGTCACACTCCTCAAAAAGATTATATTCGACAACTGTATTGGAAGAATATTCAACCCAAGCACTGGTCCCGATCCGGATTGTTTCCCCACCATTCATCCCCAACTCAGGCCTGACACCAAAATAATTGTGGTCAATCAAATGATTATCTGGAATTTCATCCATCCATACAACTAATGTAGTTCCCAAATTGGTTTTCCCAGAGAATGAACAATGATCGACACGATTAAAGGTCCCATAGAGTGAAACCCACTTAGAGTCCACACTCTTATCAGCAGGACTATAGTCCTTGATTGTCACATTGGTTAGTCTGCAATGATGAGCGAGTTTCGATCCTTGACGAAACTCAATTAAACTCCCTGAAGCGTTCCCTCCCATGAATTTAAAACCTTCAACCTTCAGATATTTCCCTGCTATATCTAAGGTAGAAGTACCTGTAAGAACCACTTGTCCTAAGGTTTGAGGCCTTAAATATTATTGGAGATTCTTCCGTTCCAAGCCCTTCAAAAACTATATTCTCATTCGACCAGACCTTATTTACCATTATTACGACATCACCAGGTTGCAAAGTCGGTAAAGCTGTGATACCTGCCGCAGAATATACCTTATACTCTGATGCACTAGCCAAATAACACCCCAACTGTAGTGTTATCGCTAATGTTAGCATCAATATTTTTTTATTATTTTTTTCATAATCAAAATCGCACTTTCTTATCTCATTCGATAACTTTAATTTCTCTTAAAAAACTAATGATGGACCGATTAATCATTAATTTGTCTTCACGGGAAAATTTCCCATGGCCACCACCTTCCACTGTTATAAATTTAGAAACGACTCCGAAATTCTCTAATTTCTCTCGTAAAATAACAGACTGAGAATAAGGAACGATTGGATCTGCGTCTCCATGAACTATAAATACCGGAGGGCTATCAGCGTCAACATAAGAAATCGGAGAAACGGAAGCAGCAAATTCCACACTATTTTTGCCTGTTCCCAGCCATTTTAGAACCGAACTGTAATTCCAGTCTCCCTTTGGTACCGGTGTCAAATCAGTAACCCCATACTTATTAATAATTCCTGCGATTTTAAATGGTATGTCGACTTTATCGCAGTCATTGTCAAACAGCGAATTATGATTCAGAAGACCTGCCATCAAAGCCAAATGTCCTCCTGCGGACGCACCCATTAGAACAATTCTCTGGGTATCAATATTATATTTTTCAGCATGCCTGATCATATACAGTAACGCACAACGAACATCTTCAACTGCGGCAGGTGCAGGAGCGATGTCAACCAAGCGATATTCAACATTAGCCACGGCAAACCCATTTTTAAAAAAGTTGTTGAATCCCCTCTGTGATTCCTTCTCACCATGATTCCAACCTCCACCATGAATATTGATGACTAGCGGAGTTGGCTCTTTCGAACTCTTATTATAATATACATCCAGTTTGCCTTGCCAACCTTCAACCACCTTATACACTACATCAATATCGTCCTGAAAACCCTCTGGAATATCGACACCATATTGTGTTTGTTTGCCTTGGGTGATTCCACCCAAGGCCAGCAAACACAATAAAACCACTAAATACTTCATTTCATTAAAATTTAAACATTTAGATTTTTTTACCTTTCTGAAAGACATTTTGTCCCTGAGACCGTCTTTTTAAGGGTAGATATAAAGTGCCTTTTTCACTGATTAAAGGATCATAGCTACATTCATAAAGACAATGCGTAGGATGTTCTTTTTAAAATTCGTAATTCATTTTAGTCATTCACTCCCTTTTAAAATTTACACTATTCCCTCACAGCAGGTTTTAATAACTGATTATTCCCTTTGGGCAATACTTGCCATAATTAGAAGTATGAAAAACATATTCTGACCAACCATTCCTTGGGCGACCAAACATTGGTTGACCAAAACTATTAATTTTTTTAAATTCACAAAAATTTTTTGAGGTTTTTAACGAAACATTCCCTTTCAAAAAACGGAGCAGCGCTAAAAACAAACAATAGAACAACCTCACAATTCATTCTCTTAGATGGCTACGACAGCTATATATTAATTTAATTGGAGGTAATCCATAGGGATTTTTCCAACAGATTCATCAAATTTGTATATGCTTAAGTGGATATTCCGGTGATGCTGCCCCACCATTCCGGTGATATTGACCCCATGCTCAGTAATGGTTCAAAGAACGAAATGGACTGACAATATTACCGTTTTTTTCTTAACCCGACTTGCGGGGTTTTCTATAAAAATGCAACTATTTTAGGGTAAAAAGGTGTTATTCCCGGATATTACTGGAGTTTCCTCAAAATTTTAATCAGGGAATAAAGAAAGTTGAAACTGGTCATGATGAGGGCCAATTCTGCTTTTAAATTCGGCAATACCTTTCCTGCTATGTTTTAGAAGTTCAAAAATACCATCGGCCATTGCATAATTAAAGAACGTTGGTACACCAAAGAACCTTTTCGAGAGGATAAATATTTTCTGAACCATGATTTGATATTCCGAATAAATACTTGTAAAATAGGCTATGCAATGTACAAGAG
>NZ_AEWI01000057.1 GCF_000191885.1 Anaerophaga thermohalophila DSM 12881 | reverse complement strand
GGGAAAATTTTTTTACTTTTACAATACGTAGGAGGCCGAAGGCTTACAAAAATTCTATCCTCAAATGTGTCGATTATTCGTTTTGATGGAAATTTTATTTCGGTCAGAAGTTCGAATAACAGACGTTTTTCTTTGGCAATTCCTTTAAAATTGTTCCGATGAAAACTTTGCAAAATATCTTTGTCAATAGAAGTCGTTCTTTGGTCGATAACTTCAGTTATTTCTCCGTCCTCTGTTACAGCTTCTGTTTTTTCAAATGTTGTAACTTCCTGTTTGTTGAATAAAATCAGACCCAATGCTAATTTTTTATCACGTCCACCACGACCAGCTTCCTGGTAATAACTTTCAATGGAACTTGGATAGTTAAAGTGAATAACATAACGTATGTTCAGCTTATCAATACCCATTCCAAAAGCTTTTGTTGCAACTATCAAATCCAAATCGTTATTAAGAAAAGCTGATTGATTTTTTTCATTTTCATTGTCACGTTCCTCTACACCATCACTTCCTAAAAAAGTCCCAATTTTGAGGGTTTTAAAGTTCCTGGCTATAATGGCTGCATTATCCATTACTCCGAAATACCAATTCCTATGCGGACAAAAAACTAACCCTGCATTGCTTTCTCTGCCTTGTTGATGATGAAAAGTTTCAGGATTGAAATTTGGTAAACGAATATTCTTCCCATCATAAACTTTTTCGGTATCTGAAAACTCTTTAAAATATTCAGGTATTTTATTTAATTGTTGGATGAGCTGATATTGTTTTGCTTCACCCAATGCTTGTTTGTTTTCCCAACTTAATCCTATTTCAGGTTTAATGTTTGCTATTATATCAATGATTTTAAATTGAAGTTCCGGACGGTCTAATGTTTCAAGTCTAATGATTGCTGTTTCATCCGGAATACCAAGATCTCTTTGAATGTCAGATAGAACGTCATACGAAGCAGTAGCTGTTAAAGCGAAAAATGGTAAATGTTTCCTTTCTTTTGCGATGCAGTAATTTCTGGCGTTGTCGGCCAAACGTAAATATGAAGTTCTAAAATCGTGTCCCCATTCTGAAACACAATGTGCTTCATCGATTACACAGTAACTGAAATAATGATTGTTTAAGTTGCTTGTTTCTAAAAGTTCTTTTCTGAATAAATTGTCCTGCAATCTTTCAGGCGAAACAAAGGCAAAAATGGTTTGTGCCTTTTTGATTTTCTCTAATGCAATTTTCCGTTGTTTTTGATTTAAAGATGAATTGATATAAACTGCTCCGTCAATTCCGTTTTTTAAAAGTCCTTCAAATTGATCCTTCATTAACGATTTAATGGGATCAATGATTATTGTCATTCCCGGTTGCAACAAAGCTGTTAGCTGATATGTCAATGATTTTCCGGAACCTGTTGGCAATAGTCCGATTACACTAAGACCTTGAAATGCTCTATTAATAATTTCAACTTGCCCTGGTCTAAAAGTCGATTTTCTAAAAATCATTTGGACAAATTTTTTTAATGCCTTAACTTGTACTTTGTTCTCCTTGAAACGGTTATCTTGTGTATTTTTTTCCCCAAGCGGTTTGTATGCAACCAGATTTGTTGTTTTAAAACTTCTGTTGGTTTTAGGTGAATGAGCCGAACGAATTAAAACCTTGGTGTCTGCATTTATGTTGGTGCTTATGTTTGTTAATCCACTTCTTTGAAGAACAGAAATATCAATCAGCAAATCATACTTCTTGCCTTCAATAATATTGTTTGAAGAATAAAAATTTGCGTGAGCTAATCTATCATCTCTTTCAACAAACACATTAATTTCAGGTAGCTTTTCTTTAATTCCTTGTAATTTGAAAAGAGCGTTTATTAATCTTTGTAAATCTTCTATTGCTAAATTTCCACAAGGAATATCTTGCTCAATTATTGCGATATTCCATTCTTGCGCATCTAAATTTAACTTCCCTTCAAAAAGTAAATGAATAATTGTTTTTTGTATTCGGGCAACTGCAAAAGGAATGAGTGATAACTGTAACGCAGTTAATCCTTCTTTTTCAGAATAAAGTGGATTTTCAATATTTTGCTTTAGCAAACTGAAAAATTGTTCGTTTTCAAATTTCTTTATATTGTTTATTCTATTTGCTATATTATTCCATTCCAAAGTTTTAATTCTTATTGCTTTCCCCCATTTTGCTTTTTCAGTAGCGTTATCTCGGTCGGCATCAATACGGTTTTGCGGATAGTTTTCGTGTTGGGTTCCATCAATTTCAACTACAAATCCCCTTTGTTCTTTTATTTTATAAGGGAACTCAACGGAAAAGTCTAATCTTTGCGCATTAAATATATTAATTGATCCGTTTAAATATTTTTCAACTTCATCTTCTGAGGTGGTTGAAAATCGCAAAACATTCTCTAATTCACGTTGCGTTTCAAATAGCTGAATCCAAATATGCGAAGCGTGTTTGGGCAACTGTTCATATAAAAAGTTTTCTTCAAAAGAACTTCCTAAATTTTCCCAAGTTTTGATTTTTTGTTTCGAAATATTGCTGCCTCCCAAATTTGGATCGATAATATGTAATGCCCGGAAAAGTTTTTGAATTAACGTTTCTTCAACTTTTAAAACCCGACTTAATGTTCCAATTTCAAGCATTTTTTTGTCTATCTGTGTCAAACCAAATGGCTGCAAGATTTTGTTTTCCAGCCATAGTGTTGGTCTTGTCGGTAAACCTCTTGAAATAATATTATGAGTTACTGAAAGAACTTGTTCAAATTTTGAATTGTCTTTAAACTCAGCAGTTGAATTTATGTCAATATCAAAATAGGAAAGTTGCCTCAAAAGTCCTTGAACTTCTGTCGGCTTGTATTTCATTTCTAATGTTTCCTTTACACAGTCAAGTATGTATCCTGCTTGCAATTGTTTCATCCGTATAAAATTTAATTATTAAGGTCGGATGGAACTCGCATGTATGAACTTATACATGTTCTTTTGTGACAATCTTTGCCATGCTCGTTTCATCAGTATATAATTTACTTAAGTCATTGGTCTGATGGAACTCGCATGATTGAGATTTATACATGTTCTTTTGTGGCAAACCTTGTCATGCTCGTTTCATCCGTATAAAATTTATCTAAGTTATTGGTCGAATGGAACTCGCATGATTGATGATATACATCAACTGTTGTGACAAACCTTGCCATGCTCGTTTCATCAGGCTTGATTTTTCCGTTTGTGATATTGGTTATTTGGTTAAAGGCGGATGAAACCAAAGCCTGTTTACTTTTAAATGCCTTGTCCCTGATGGTTTTATCAAAATAGTAATTTGCAAACAAGGCATATTCCACCTGGGTATCGGATTGCTCCAACGCGGGTCGTAGCCGATTAGCAATGCACTTGGGGCGTGATCTTTTGGTTTCCAGTCAAGTGTTTGCATTTTCTTTATTTTCCCAAGCCTTCAATAATTCGTATTTCTGGTATCTCTTCCTTCATATTTTCGAGGTTTATCCTTACCGGATGCTCTTAATCATCCAATCGGTCAAATACTGTTTTGCAAAGTTTTAAGTCTAAAACAACTCAATGCTTTCATATTCTTCTTTGCTTAAAGGAATATCTGAGTCTATCATTTTTACTTCGTCATAAGTTAAATCATAATGGAGGTAAACTAAAAACTTACTTATCATCTTGTAATCTGAATTGAATTTCATAATTTTTAATAAACTCTAATTCTTCATTTGTTAAACCATAAAGTGGTGCAATTATGTCATCAATCTGGTCTATTAGATGTTTTGATTTTCCAATTTTATATTCCTTAAAAGAGTCAATGTTAGCATAGCGTGTTGTATGCCTAACATTTGCATTCCGTTCAATGTCTTTGAGGTATTCTGAGTAGATTGTTTCTAATTGACCAATTATTTCTTTATCTAATTTTTCAAGCGGTATTCCGAATGATTCTATTTCATAATCTTTGAGGTTTAGATTATCAGAATAAATTTGATAAAACCAAAAGTATAAGTTGCTACTTAAAATAGCACCAATTGAATTAGAAATTCTTTCATTAAAAGACACAACACGTTCTGCCGAAGAACCTGTTGTATAGTTTGTTACTAATTTGTAATATCTACCTCCAGCAAAACGATAGTAGATATTACGGCCATTTTGTCTTAAACAATCTTTAATCTTGATTTTTTGATTTAAAATTTTTCTTAATATATTTTTTTCTATTGGTAAGCTAATTTTAGGATATCTCCCTCTTAGTTTGACATCCGACACATCAATAAATTGCAAGTTATCTATCAAATGCTTTAGGTTCAAATCACCTTTTTTTCTATACATTTTAGTGCATAGGATTTTTTGTACCGGAATAAAATCCTTTTTGAAGTAGATAATACTTGTATTTACAACGGCATTTTCAAATACTGGTTCAGGACGAACAGCATATGATGAAATTTTAATTATACTACAAGTTTCTTCAAGTAATTTATGAACACCTGTTACAGAATCACTTGAAGTAATGGAAATTGGAACAATAAAATGTAAACTGGCTTTCATTTTGCACAAATTATGACCTAATTCAATAAACAAAGTGTAACTATCTAATGAACCTTTCTGAATCCCTTTAATGGAAATTGCGGTTTTGTATTTATTCAGGAAATATGATTTATCAACAGAGTTAAATTTTGCACCGTACGGCGGATTTCCAATCACAATATCAACCCCGCCGTTCCCGTTTACCAGATAAGGGTTCAGCACCTCCGGGAAATCTAATTTCCAGTCGAAATGGTTAAAGGGTTCATCGGGGTGTTGAAGCAGGTTTTTTAATTTACTAATCAGCTTATCAAAACCTGCAATCTGCAATTGGCGCTTAGTATTATGTTTTATATCGGCAGCCGTCGGCATAAAGCCGCCTTTTTGCACGGTTTTATTTATGTAAAGTTCTTTGTTAAATGAGAGTTGGTTAATCAGCAACTCAATTTTCAGGTTGCGTATTTCGGTTTTTAGTTCTTTCTTGTTTTTGTTGTTTGGATTAAAGTATTGCTTTTGTTTTTCGGCTACTTCCTTCAACAAACGCTGTAAGTTTTTGACATATTCATCAGCTTTTCCCACGCTTTGCTTACGTTCCCAATCTATTTCCACTATTTCGCCATCAAACTTACTTATTAAGCTGTCGCCCACCACAATTTTATAATCGAGGTTTGGAAGGGGTTTGGGTTTTTCTTCGTCCACCACCAAACTCAGCCAGAAGCGCAGGCGGGCAATGTCAACGGCTCCTTTTTCAATATCCACGCCGTAAATGGAATTTTGAATGATGTTCAATTTGGTTTCGGCAGGATTCCAATCTTTACCGGTTTCGTAGGCAATAAGTTCTTTAATGCTAAAAATTTCCTGTAATAAACCCATGGGAAAAGCACCGGAACCGATTGCCGGGTCGCAAATTTTTACCTTGTCCAGTAAGTTGTCGATTGAATGCAGTTGTTTTGATGTTAGTTTGCTAATGTCTTTTTGTTTAACCATGTAGGCTACCTCATCTCTGTCAAGACCTTTTTCACCCAATTCTTCAATCAATTTCAACTGCCCTTTTCGAGTTTCATTTCCGAATAATTCAATTTGATTATCACCTATCTGTCTGTAAACCGTGTAATTATTCTGCAGACCTGTTGCTAAATATTCAATCAAACTTTCCTGACACATGTAATGGACAATTTCCTTAGGAGTATAAAAAGCACCTTTGTCTTTGTTGTCTTCGAGCAGGTTTTCGAAAATATGCCCCAGCATTTCGGGGTCAACGGCTATGGTATGGTCATCGGGGCTGTCCTCATACACCGTAAAGTTAAAGGCATCGAGAAAGTCGAGAAAACCACGGGCATTGCCATTACTTTTTCCCGTAAGGATGGTATCTTCAAAATCGGGGTTGTGGAAAAGATTAGCACGAAAAGTGAGCAGATGTTTATCAAATTCATCTTTATCGAATAAACCGCCATTCAGAAAAGGAACTTTAACAGTTTTCCCATCAGGCATTTTAAAATCATCAGTTGGTCGTTCCTTGTTGAGCGTATCGAAGAAAAGGACAGAGAGCCAATTGCTGTAAAAAGTATCGTTTCCACCCGATTTGTGAAAGAGTTGTTTGATGAAATCGGGCATGCCATCGGTATAATTGGTATCACTTGCACCCAACCAACCCTTTTTCTGTACGAAGTACAAAAAGACAATACGGCCGAGCAGTTTCTTTACAAAATCGCGGATAGGTTTACAGGCTTTATCCTTTTCTTGTTTTGTAGCATCGGCTGGGAAAGAAATGTTGAAAACTGATTTACGGTAATTGGATTCCTGTAAATAATCGCAAAAGTTCTGGTAATGCAGGGTATATTCATCAAAGAATGCTTTACTGAGTTTTTCGACAGAGAAGGCATTGATGAGGGATTGAAAATTAATTTCTTTTTCTGTGCTTAGCTTTTCAAAGCGTTCGGCTGCTGTTTTGCAGGTTTCAGAAGGGCCTAATAAAAAAGTGTAACGTTTGGCATTGGTGGTTTTTTCTTTTACCCCTTTGTCGGTCAGCACACTGTCTTTGGCAACCAGCGTAAGCCGCCAGACACCCTTCTGTCCTGCGGACATCTCCCCTGAAGGGGAGAAATTCCTGCCCGGAACAAAATTGATTAAAGCAGCTTGTCCGGCGGTAAGGAGTTTTCGAACATATTGCTGAATGGCCACCTTGCTTTGCTCAATTCTTACTTGTGGCTGAAGCAACACTTCGTAACAGGTAATTTCGGTGCTGTCGTCTAAAGTAATATTTGCGTAAATCGAAACTTTGTCAATAGCAGCCGATTCCGATTTGTTTGGTGGAACCGGAGCAGGAATTAAGGAAGAACTCAGATTAAATCCCGAACCAAAGACCGGACTTAAAACTTCACGTGAAAACAAAACCCTGTCGTAAGGTTTATGCAATGTGTTTTGTAATTGAATTCTGTTGGCTGCCATATTTAACTGAAACTTTGAGTTAATACAATTTTAGGATTCACAATTCCCCGTTGTATTTTATCTGAATTTGGCACTTCTTCTGAACCAGGTGACAGGTCGTATCTGTCGAGCACGGTAATAAATAACTGTTCAACAAATTTATCCGGTTCATTGATCAATTC
The DNA here is from genome assembly GCF_000191885.1 of Anaerophaga thermohalophila DSM 12881. Classification (GTDB taxonomy): domain Bacteria; phylum Bacteroidota; class Bacteroidia; order Bacteroidales; family Marinilabiliaceae; genus Anaerophaga; species Anaerophaga thermohalophila. The sequence goes on along the minus strand of NZ_AEWI01000057.1, from coordinate 8,653 downwards.
TGCATTTGAAGTAAAATAATCATTGATGGATTTTGGCAATCCTTTAGATGCAAAAATTCCTTTTTTAATGATATCTAAAGCTCGTAATAATGCCATTCGTTTTTGTTCGGTAGGTGCAATCTTTACTACCGCATTCAGGTTTGAAATGGCTTTATTTTCGACCGGACTAAGGTTTCTGCGAGAGACATTTTTTACATTTTGCTGATTTTTCTCCGATTTAAAATATTCAAGAGCTGCGAGTGTTTGTTGATGATGCAATTCGTGCAAGGCAATTGCTGTTTCCTTGTCAGATGCTTTAAACAGTTTGACTGCCTGTAAAAAGTTCATTTCAATAATGTTCATTTCAGGAGTAATGAGGCAAAAGATACCGGGATGATTATCGCTTTTCAGATAAGTGAGCGATGTGTTTTGCAATGGATAATTTATTTCACCGCTTTCAGTATCCAATAAGGTTAGCTTTCTATCTTCCGAAACTTTTCTTCCGCATCGTGCTTTGTTTGGAATTTTAGCTATTTCATCAAAAATCTTCGGATGTTTCTTTCTGAAATCCCTCAATTCATTCAAATACTTTAGAATCTCGCTTTCCTCTTTTTGAATTTTATTTCCGAATAAAGCCCCCTCCCCTTTTTCTTCGAGAATGGAGAATACCTTGTTATCCTCGCCAAAGGCAGTATGGAAAGCCTGTAATTTACGCAAGGCGTTGTTTACCAAATGAATTTGAGCATCACCATGAGCCGATGGATAATAGTTGTAAACATAAATTCTGTCTGCGATAGAACCAATTCTGTTAACACGCCCTATGCGTTGCATTAAACGGGTAGAGTTCCAGGGTACGTCATAGTTCACTACTACATTACTTCTGTGCAGGTTTATGCCTTCTGCCAGTACTTCCGTTGTGATAATAATATCGTAATCGTTCTGCCATTTTTCTTTTTCAAGGTTTGCATCAAAATTATTGCGGATAGTACTCTCAATATGTTTTCTATTTTCGGCACTTACAGTAAGAACCTTTTTCCTGGTAATTTTCGAAAGTTTGGCCGTAAGTTCTTCTACTGTTTCTTTTGATTCGGAAAAAATAATCAGCTTACCACTAATGTTTTGATCAGGTTTAAAAAATTCATCCTGAATTTGTTTCGTAAACTCTGTCAGTTTCGGGTCTTTTTTTACTTTGTTCCAACGTTCAATTAAATCATCAACTTTTTCTTTATCCTGCTTTAGCAGGTCAACAAATTTTTTATCGAAAGCATCCTTTTTATACTCTTTATTGTTTCCTCCCTTTTCGTTGATTTTAGCTTCAATCTCATCATAACTTAAACCTTCTTCAAGCAATTTGTTGATGTCTAAATCAGGTGCGATAAAAATCCTGTTTTCATCAAACATTCCAAGCATATTATCAATGGCTTTCTGAAATCTTTTTAAAGATTGGGTAAAAGCATAAAAACTACTTTCTAGTCGTTTCACCAAAAGTGTTTTCATAATTGCTGATAACCTGCCTGAAATGGATTCCACTTTTCCATATATTTTTCGGTCTTCTTCCTTTACAAGAAATTCAATAGCGCGATAACGATAATACCTCAATCCGTCAATTTCATTGCCATCTTCATCAAGGCTGGTAATAAGAGAGACGGTATCGAAAAACAATTCACTAAGTTTGGCATCCAATTGATAGTAAAGTGCAATTGGGTCGCCAACTTTGGGAAATTTAATCCCTTGTTTTTCCAAATCTTCCAAATACTCCTTGTTGCTCTCAATATCTGTCCTTGTTCTGCGTATTACAAGAGGTTCAACAACATCATCACGCAATTTCTGGAATAAGGTTTTCAGTTTATTAATATTCAGTTTCTTCTCGTAAGCCAGTTTTTTGTATTGCTCATTAATTGGTTTGAAATATTCCTGTAAGTTTCTGATGTTTTCAAGCGTGCTGTTTCTTCTGTCCTGAAAAAGATAAAGCTGGTTTTCAATATCCTGTGGTCGGTTATTCAAAGGCGTTGCAGAAATTAAAATCACTTTTTTTCGGGAATCTCCGTTTTCGGAAGCTCTTAAACGCGGCATTTTGCATATTTCCTGTAAAGCCAGATACATTTCGGTATAATCGTTTCGGAATTTATGCGATTCGTCAACAACCACTAAATCAATTTCAGACGGATTAGGATAAGAATAATTGTTTTTGTCGAGTATCTTATGTAAGCTCCCGGTAGTAATGAAAGTAAAATGATTATCCAATTCAAAATCTTTTACAGTTCGTCTCCAGCTTTCTTCAATTGCCGGAGGTACAACAACCAAAACCTTTGTATGAGTGCCATTTTCATAAATGAACTTTTTAATAATCATACAGGCAATAATTGTTTTCCCTAAACCAACTACATCAGCCAAAATAAAACCATTATGCTTCATCATGATTGAATAGCCCTGATTGGCAGCATCTGATTGGTATTTTAAGCGAAAGTATTTTGGAGGTAAAAGCAAGTCGATATTGTATGGGTCATAATCTACACGTTTGCCAAAATATTCAATAAGCATTTTTATATACAACTCGAACGGCGTAAAATCATCGCGTAAATAGGTTTGGTTTTTAATTTTGTCTGCTTCGGGCTGTAGTATGGGAACAGATTCAGCCCAAAGCCTTTCAAACTCGTCAGTGGCAAATTTTACATCTTCGTAGTCACGCAAACTGACATTAAATTCATAGTTTGATTCGGGATTGCTACCCAGCCCGGCATCGGTGAGATTAGATGACCCGGTAATTACTTCGCAAGGTGCATATTCATTAAAAGATGCAGGTCTGAATATATATACCTTTGCATGAATTTTCTTTTTGGGATGTGCCCGAAGTTCAATTTTACCGCTAACCAAGTCATCAATGAACTGCAGCACGCCTTTTTCTGTAATTTCGTCATAGTCAGCATCCTGAATATTTTTAATAATACCATTGAGGAAGGTTGCTTTTGTTTCATCAGGATTTTCAAGATAGAGCTGTCCTCTATCGTGATATTTTTTGATGAGTTGGTCAACATTGATCCCGACAAGAATTCTGATTTTAGGAATTTTGTCAAGAAAAGCACGCACTTTGAAATAACCCGAAGCTCTGAAATAACCAACCAATGCATCAAAATGACGGATGCTTTCAATATTTGCAAATACTCCCTCAAACTTTTTGAGTAAACTATTATTCTTTTGATTTGTGAAAAATTTAGTTGGCATTACTTTTTATTCTTTTTATATTGACTAATGACTTCGTCCGGGATATTTTATAAATTTCCTTATTTTCAACAATTTGCATTTATGTTGTCAGTTTCAAACCACAAGTGAAGTTCCCGGTAATCAATTTTCCGAATTTGGCTTAGTGGTTTCAAATAGTCAATTGACATTGGTATTTTCTCATGTTCAACCTTAAGTGTGTAGAAATTTCAACACCAAGTAGATTTGAAACTTTTCTTAGAAGGAGATTTCCTTCTACGCTTAATCGTCTAATATATTTGCCTAAAGTTTCTTTAGCCATTTGACTAATCTGTTTTGACAATTTAACAAAGATACAGAATGTTTTCAAAAATCTTTGGATTCCAAAAAAACCCTTTGCTAAACGATCGCTACAAAGTTCGAATCAGAAAAAATGATATTTATTTCTTAAATTTTATCCGTATAAAATTAGTCCAAATTATTGGTCTGATGCAATTTATTATACTTTAATTGACGGTAGATTCTTCGCTCCGCTCAGAATGACAGACTGTCTAATGTCATTCTGAGGAGGTAACGACGAAGAATCTGTTCACTGTTTTTGGTTTCCTATAGGATTAGCTGGTTTAGATGGTGTTTATACATATTCTTATTATGACAATCTTTGCCATGCTCGTTTCATAATTAATTGCCACTTCTCTGTAGAAGTTTAGAACTATTGTTATAATCAATAAATTTTAAATAAAAACACTAACTTTGGTTTAATGAAACGAGTATGGCAATGATTGTATCAAAAGAACATATATAAGTTCTTGCATGCGAGTTCCATCCGACCAATGACTTAGACTAATTTTATACTGATGAAACGAGCATGACAAAGTTTGCATTAATAGAATATCAGATTTTTAGATATAAGATTTAAGATGAAACGAGCATGACAAAGTTTGTCACAAAAGTTGATGTATGAAATCAATCATGCGAGTTCCATCAGACCAATAACTTTAACTAATTTTACATCAATCAAAACCCAAATAAATGCACCCGACCAAACTAACCATACTGATTGCCGATGATATGGACAGCATCGCCGAATTCATTAAGGCGCAACTGACCACATTGAATGATAACACCGGGTTTTTGCGTGCCAAAGACGGCTATGAGACCTATCGTATCGCCCTTGAATCGGCCCCCGACCTGATCTTACTTGATTGGGAAATGCCGGAAATTTCAGGGTTGGATGCATTGAAAAACCTAAAGCTTAATAGTAAAACACAAGATATTCCGGTTATTATCATATCAAGCTTTTCGAGCTCCGACAAAGTTAAAGAAGCACTTGAGGCCGGAGCCATAGACTATGTTCGCAAACCCATCGAAACCGATGAACTCATTGCACGTGCCCGCTCGGCAATGACACTTGCCAATACGCTTAAAGAACTCAAATATCAGAAACAGCAATTAGAAGCAGAACAGAAAAAAACCTACCATATTCTGAAGAATATCCTTCCTGCCGAAGTGGTAAAATCGTTGAGAAACGGTGAGGTCATTCAACCCAGACCTTACAGAAATGTCACAATCCTGATTGCCGATCTGGTCAATTTCACAGAAAAGGCAACACGCATGTCTCCCAGAAAACTACTGGATGAATTGCGTATTATCTTCACCAAATTCGACGAAATATCTCAAAAACATAATTGTGTAAGAATAAAAACGATAGGGGATGCTTATATGGCTGTGAGCGGAATGTTCAGCAACTCAAAAGAACATGCTCTGAGGGCAGCTAAAGCCGCCAATGAGATGCGCGATTTCATTGTGGAACGTAACCGGAAAAACGGCGTGCAATGGGAAGTCAGAATCGGACTGAATTCCGGCGATATTATTGCCGGCTTCATCAGCGAGCACAATCTTTCTTACGACATTTTTGGCGATAACGTTAACATTGCTGCCAGGATGCAAACATATAGCGGCCCCATGCAGATCAATATATCCGAAACAACCAAAAAGCTGCTGGAGCCACATTATACATTTGTACGCCGGGTTCCACAAAAAGTAAAGGGTAAAGGCATGATAGAAATGTATTATCTTCACAAACCCAAAATGCCCGGGCAGACAAATGGCAAAAAGCAAAACCCCGAATCATCTCCTAAAGTCATTTAATCAGATTTTCAGTATGTAAGATTCATCTTAGTTCTTATCTCTAAGAACCCGGTCTAAAATCCAAATATCTTTGAGTGCGGTATTACTCCTGCCATGCTGAAAATTACTTTTTTATCGTCCATAAAAAATTCAAGGATTTATCAAACAGGCACCCGATGCATCAACAAAATCCAAAAATAACCACTACCGAATTTTTTTCAGGTCTTTTTCCTGAAAAGCGTCATCTGCTGCTTTTTTGGCCATTTCGTAATCGAAGTAGTAAATAGTGGGGGCTCCGGCTCCCACAAGCATTTTGTAGACCCTTGCCCTGATGCGTGTGTGTTCGGGCCCTACCTTATGCAAAAATACGACATCTTCACGTCTGTCTTTTATGGCTTGTGCCACCTCTTCTCGCGTAACAATTTTGAAATCATAAGGATAAATATCTCTTATCTCGGCTTCTGTATCGATCTCTTTTGCCAGTTCATCTTTCACCAGATAAAGCGTTTTGCTCTGCAACTCATCTTTTTTCTTTCGGTTGTAAAATTTAAACGGATCGCTTCCAATCAAAGAAGGATCCTCAAGCATTAATTTTACATGGTTTTGCATAAATCTGAGAAATGCTTCAAGCTTATAACTGTAAGTGTCGTCTTCTACACCGACATATCCCAGAGGAAGGGAGCACAAATCGGGCATGTTGCCAACACTCCTGGCCCTTTCGGCCATAAGCAGGCTGAGAAACTTATAACGTGCTTTTGTCCTGTCTTTATCAAACGAGGCTATGGTAATCATCAAAAAAGAATAATCTGAATTGTTACGATAAGCTTCAAATTCGGCATCATCAATAAATTTATAAGGCGTAATGGTCCATGTATTCTCCATTATGTTCCTGATGACCAGATTGAAGTCGCTCATCGGATTTTTCTCAAGTAAAACGAGCGTTTTACTTTTCATAAAATTCTGATAATCTTCCAATTCAGGAACATGTTCCTGAGCAGAAGAGTATGCCTGAAAAGCTATCAGGATCAATAAAAGTAAGGGCAGCTGCTTCATGTTATTTCTTTTTTTATCGGATTAAATTTATTCGAATTCAATCATTTGCCAAAATAAATAAAAAAATTGCGATATTTGATTATTAAAGATAAAACGAATTTGCTCCTAAAAGAGGTATTTTTGACAGGGCCAAACCGTCGAAAATTTTTGAACACGGATAGGCGCCTTGTTAATCAGTACCAGTCAATGCATTGACAAAGAATCTTTTAGGAAAAAATCAGCAGTAATTTAATAACTAACCCAGACCATGCTCACAAATTTTTTTAACAGAATCGTCAGCTTGTTTATTTCGGAAAAAGAAGACAATGCCGACATGGATTCCAAAACCAAGACCCTGCTTATTAATATCACCAACTTTCTTTTCTTCGTCACCATCCTTGTTGAGGGTATTATTTCTCTCATTGATGAGAACCTTATATTAGCAGCACCGCTGTTGTTTATTGTATTAACATTTGCCATCAATTATTATTTCAGCTCACGCGACGAGCAGGACGTAAATTTCCAGAACTTCTATCTGCTTCTTCTTTTTCTGACTTTCGTGATTTTCACCCTCACCGGCGGAAATTCAGGCTACGACGGTTACATTTCTGTTTTTTTCCCTTTACTTTCGATTACGATTGCCGGTAGAAAAAAGGGCGGATACTGGGCGCTCTCGCTGCTTGCCGCCATGGTGCTGTTTTTTGTAATTCCGATTAAAAATATTTCATGGGTAGCCGACTACTCAACCGGACAAAAGCTTTTTCTAACCGGCTCTTACATTATCGCCTTTTTTATCGGCTATACTTTTCAGTTTATTCGCTCCGAAGTATCTCTTGAAAAAGACCGGCAAATTCTCGAATCGGAAAATCAAAACCGTGCACAGGAAAGTTTAATCAATAAATTATCGTATCAAATCAGAACCCCGCTGAACAACATTACCGGCATTCTTGAGTTGCTCGATAACTCGGTAATGAACGATAAACAACGCGACTACATTAACACCATTCAGGCTTCAACCAATAATCTGGTAGATGTTGTCAATAACCTTGTTTTTTCATCAAAAACCGTCTCTAACGAACCGGAAAATATTACCAGTTTTAATCTGTATACGGTTCTTAACAATGCCATCAGGCTTTTTTCGGGCAAAGCCGGCATGGACAGAACAAGATTCAACCTTTCTCTCTCTGCAGGTATCCCGACTTCTATTACCGGAAACAGCGTGAAAATCAAACAAATTTTCCTGAATCTTATAAACAGTATTTTGAAGAATAATGACCATCCAAACCGGTTTATCACCATAGAAGTCAACCGCCTGGACGGAATGCCAGGAAAAGTGGAATTGCTGTTTCGCATTATTACCAACATGACGATTCGGGCAGAGAACTCAGGACTTTCCGATGAAGGATTTTATAATTTAAAAGACCTCGACAGGATTAATAACAGCCGCCTCATTGATTATCTCGACCTGGGTATAACTATGAAAATTATTGAATCGGAAGGCAAGTCGTTTTCCATCTTAACCAATGAAAACAAAACCATTTTTGAATTTAGGTCTACCTTTTCAGAAAAAATTGACTCTGAAGATACCGTTAACGCGAAACACAAAAATTACCTGAAGGAAGAAACACAAAAACCCGGCATTGATTTAAAAGATGCGAATATTCTTCTTGCGGAAGATAACCTTAGTAACCAGCAAATTATTATTCTTTATATTAAAAATGCCGTAAAAAAAGTTGATGTTGCCCTTAACGGTAAAGAAGCCCTGGAAAAATTCGGACGAACCAAATACGACCTGGTACTCATGGACATTCAAATGCCGGTGATGGACGGCATTAAAGCCACTCAAAAAATAAGGGAAATTGAACAAAGTACCAGTTCACATACCCCTATCATCGCGGTAACCGCCAATGCATTCCCCGAAGACAAGGAACGATGTCTGAGCGCAGGAATGGATGATTACATCAGTAAACCATTCCAGCCCGATGAATTACTGCAGCTGATAAAAAAACATCTGCAATAGCAATAGAGGGTTAGATTTGAAGTAGAGACGCACGGTCGTTATTTAACAAAATATTTTTATTCTTAATTAAATTGGGTTAGCTTTCAAGTAAGGTTAGATTTCATGTAGAGTTAGATTTCAAGAATTGTTAATTCTGTTACATGGTCAGGTGAATATACGTTAGATTTCATGTAGAGTTAGATTTCATGTAGAGTTAGATTTCAAGTAGAGACGCACGGCCGTGCGTCTCTACTTGAAATCTAACGGCCATGCGTCTCTATTTCAAATTAACGATCGTCATCTCTACTTCAAATT
>NZ_AEWI01000058.1 GCF_000191885.1 Anaerophaga thermohalophila DSM 12881 | reverse complement strand
AAATGAAACAGAAAGTAATTATTAATCGTTAAATTTGTAGAAGATAAAACAATGGAAATCATGAACGCAGTAGAAAAAAGAGACTTCATACACAGCCGTTTGCATATTGCAAACGAAAGTACTTTAGATGAGTTTTATGAAAGGCTACGCAAAGAAGAAGCGTTAAAGACAAAATTAGAAAGCAGGGCTCGTAAATCCGAAGCAGACATCCAATCAGGGAGGGTTTGTTCAAGGGCTGAAATCGAAAAAAGAACTGCTAATTTGGGGCGTTAATGAAACTTATTTACACAGAACAAGCACTTTTTGGCCTTGAAGAAGCTTTAGAATTTATTGCGCCAAAAGTAACACAAGAGAAATTGCTTGAAATCAGGGATCGCATTTTAGACAAAGCAGATACCTTGCTCTTACACCCACTACAAGGCCAGAAAGAACCTTATTTGGAACATCTGGATTTAGGTTATCGCCGGATAATAGAAAGCCATTACAAAATTATCTACAGGGTAATAGATGAATATATTTATATCACTGACATTTTTGATTCCAGGCAAGATCCTGATAAAATGAAAGGATAACCCCACATATCGCCAAAAACTTCTATTCTTTAGAATTGATATTTAATTGAAACAGAAGTTTTGCGTGGCTCCCCACAGACCCGGTAAAGCGGTGTTCCTCTTCCCCGGTCAGCAAGTTTAGCGCCAGCCCGTCCGGCCTTTGTTTTTAGATGAAAGACTTTGTAAGGTAAAAACAAAAGCCGTCCGCCCTTCGGGTACTCCGCTACGCTGTGCAGGCTGTCACAAAACTCGCGCTCCTCGATCTTCCTCACTGCAGCTCTCGGTCTGCTTAGGCCGCTTCACTTCGTTTGTTCGTTCCTCATTCACTACGTATCAGCCGCCACGCATCCCTTTGCTGCCGTGTTAGGCTCGCCTGCTAACTCCCTCGGTTTGCCTTTGTCATGCTTTTTGTTCCACCGCACATTACCAACCTGACAGACAAAAAGCCCGCCAAAGCCTCAGCGTAAACGCCACTGCCAGCCAGCTTCCTATCGTCAGCTTTTACCTGGCAGGCCTCGGTCGTACTCGCAGACGGCTCGCACTTCGTTCCCTGAGTGTCCGCAAACCGCTCCGTTCGTTCCTCTCTACGCTATTTGCAGCCACTGGCCGACGCTTGCTCAAGGCTGTTTTACCCCGCACAGTTCCATATTATTAGCAACTTCTAAGCAAAGCAGAAAAGCAAAAAGAATCTCACATTTAACAGGAATCCCTTTTGATTAAACCGCCATTTAAACCTTTACGGCCAAGATAAAGCCCACGGGCCAACCCGCGCAAGGCCGGGCCCGTAAGGTTTTGAAAAAAATCTCCACCCTTCGTGCCGCTGGGTAGTATTTTTCCCAAAAGCCTTGACCTGCCGGCGCTGGCTTAAATGATTGCCTACAAGGTCAAAATGCCCGGTTCCGTTTAAATCTCTTCAATCTTTTTTTTCAATTGAAATACCCTTCAAATGAAAATCTTCAATTGAAGAAAAAAGGATATGAAGGAATTTTTCTATCTTGCAGAAAAGAAGATGTAAAGACGTTCTTTGACATATTCCGACTCCGTGTATTGATCGGTTTTGACACTTGTTTTTCCGGTGTTAATGGAAATACCAATGGGACTTAATCCATGACCCGCAGAATGTGCTGTTCGCGTGGACGCAGGATGAGGAGGAAGGGGCGTATATTAGTGAAGACCATAAAATAGAATGGGTGTTAGAAATCTATAGCCCAATGATTTCTAAAAAGTTTAAAACAGCCAAGGAGAATGAAGATTATTATGAAATGCGAAGATTAACCTATTGGGCATTGCGTAATAATTTTAATAGTGATTGGAACGAAGATGTTACCTTTGGGTTTGACCTGCCTATAGGCAATCCGGTAGCTACTTTGCGACATCATGAAGATGCCAAATATGGTGGTGTTAGAGTGTATTATACTTATAAAAAATACATTGATGGGAAGTTTGTAAGTATCAGAGCAAAGGAAGATCCATTCTATTTCCCACCACACATGAAAATGAACGGCAAATATTTTGATGCTTATTTTCCGGTTGATGTTAAACTTTATGAAGGAGACAAGGAAGTTCCAACTGGTAATACTTACTATGGGGATAATGATTTTGTAGGAAAATATAGTGAATCCGGATTAATTTTAGGCATTAGTAACACGATCAGTGTTGGAAAAGGTAGTGGATTTATGGTAGGCTATTTAAGAGGATTTGGTTACTGTGAATATAATTACAACATTAAAAAAGGACCCGGGATAAATATAACATTAAATTCATCCGGTGTGATTTCTGGAAAATACTTAGAAACTAGGGGTGAACAAACACCTTATGATTTATCCGGTCAAGGAGGTGAAATATCATATAGTGCGGGAATTGCGGCAAAAACTGAATGGGAAAGTTATAAGTTAGATGGTATAACACCTGTGTTTAAAGGTACAACCTCAGGAATAACCATAGGTTATAGCAAAGCATCTCCTCCTGGCTCGTTAGGAAAATTTAATACATGTACTTTATTGCTTTTCCCCTTAAAGTCAACTGATGATTTTGAACAAAGTAAAAAAAGTTATAATGAATGCTGCGAAAATTAGATTTGTTATTTATGCGATAATTTTGATTATAATATCCATTCTAATCTATCAATGGTTTTCTAATCAGCCCAGTGTAAAAAAACGGCAAATGGAATATTGTGAAAAAAAAATAAATGAAAATTTTCAAGGGAAGGTAATTAGTACTTATGTAGATTATTTTAATAAGCAGGCATTTGTTTTTGAAATATTGTATCACGGTGATACATCAAAACACTATTTGCATATAAAAACTCCAGATACTAAAAAATATATTAGCAAAGGTGATTCAATAATTAAAATTAAAGGCGAGTCAAAATACAATATATACAAAAGCAGCAATCCGGATTCTTTGATTGTGTTAAGCTTTGATTGTTCCTATTGGGATAAAAAATAAAGCCCGGCACATAAGGCCGGGCAGGCAGTCAACCGCCAATCAGCAGTGCTGCACGGGCTCGAAGCCCAATTATCATAAATCATGCGGGTTAACCACTTCAAGGCCGGTAATATTCTTAAAGTCCTTTAGGTTCCGGCTTATCATGGTGAAACCGTAAACCATTGGAGTAGCGGCAATAATGGCATCAGGGAGTTTTGTTTTGTACGTTTTCCGTATTTCAATGGTTTTTTCAATTATCTCATCATTGATATTCAGCACAGAAGCCTGTTCGGTCATTATATCCAGGCTTTCTTTGTCCTGTTCGGTAAGCTTGCTGTAAGCATATAGTTCAATCCGGCTAATGACAGAAATGCTGTACCCATTATCAATTATCCCGTCCAAAAATGCCAGCCCTTTTTCGGGCATAGCTTCGGCCAAATAATCTATACCTGCATTTGTGTCAATCAAATATCCCTTTGTTGCCATTCCTTGCGCATTTGTTCAACCTCAATTTGCATTTGTTTAGCCGTTTCTTTTGAAATTGAACCTCGCAGCTTTTGCGAGAGCTTCACGGGCTTGTTTACTTTTGCCGATGGCAACAGTTTTATGATATTGGCCTGCTCCAAATCCTGCAGGATTTTAAGGCCTGTGTTATCCTTTACTTCAACCAATAATGTTTGCATAGTTTTAATATTTATCGTGCGTATGCATGTTTGTTTTTAAAATCCCTGATCATAGCATCCAGGGTAACATAAATATGGTTCTTTTCTTCCTCATTAAATTGCGTTACTTCCTGTATTCTACTCATTGCTGCTTTATCCAGTTCAATATCGGTATTACCGACCAAATAATCTAAAGATACTTCCAAAGCTTTGGCAAGCTTGGTGGCCATTTCAATAGTAGGCCTTACTTCATTCCGTTCATACCTTCCAACAGCATCGCCATTGATATTAATTTTTTTCCCACCTCACTTTGGGATAGGTTCTTCTTTTTCCTGACCAATATTAAACGTTCTCCGAAAGTCATATTTGTATGTTTTAATCTATAAAAACGCATGTTTTTACAATAATACGCATAAAACTTGTAGCATAAAAATCCAGCAATTCAGGGAGAAATTTTTCCTCTTCCAAGATAGCTGATTAACAAGCAAAAATAAAATTTGCCAAAAAATATTTTTCGCACTATTTTTATGGCATAAGCCATGGTTTTCACCATGGCCCGTGTTTTTCCATAAAGCACTGATATTTAATTTATTAATAATTTAAAAGTCTGCTATGGCAAATGCCTGAATAGCAGGCTTTTGTTTTATTATGGTTTATGTAAAGATAGGAATTATTATTTTTTATACCAAATTTTAATTGGTGAAAATCAATGTTATTTGACTATTTTTTTAATGCAATTTACATGCTTTAGGAAAAACATGCTTTTCAAAGTCCTGGCAAAATAGCTATTAGTCAGATTTACAGGACGTTAAAACACTTTTGCCCGGAATTGAGACAGAATTTGATCACTTTACCTGATTCCCGGCAACGCAAACAATACCATACGCAAGAATTATGCATGGCAGGTATTACCATGTTTATGTTTAAGGAAGGTAGCCGGAATGCTTACAACAATGAGCGAAAATATCCGCAATTCAGGGACAACTACAACAAAGTTTTTGGATTGTTCCTTCCTCAGATGGATGGATAAATCCACGGTAGCCATCCTTAACTGCCAATGGCTCAAAAGACTGAATTACAAGGGACATGCATTAAACTGGGTTGAATGTATTGAAGAGAACACCTCAAAAAAAACAGGAGAGAAACACTGGCAAAGATTTGTACATTTGACAAATATGGACATTAACTCTGATTTATGCGTGGGTATAAGTGACACTGGTCGGCTATGCCAAAAAATAGAAAACGAAGGTTTTAACACACAAAAGAACCATGGATATGCATTGGAGCATAAATACTCGAGGGTAGACTTTCAGGCTATGCAGAACTACTACCAATGTTTACAAATTGCCCATATCATAAACCAGTTAGTGGTGGCCAGTAAAACCATCAATACCTTGCTTAAAAAAACACTCAAATGCACTGAAAAGCACCTATGGAAAAGGCTTTTAAGTTTCTTATCAGAGGTAGCCATTATTGAATCAGAGCTGATGAACCTTACATCCGGAAAATTCCAAATCAGATTGGAATGAAAAACGAATGGGGATGCCCTGCTCCGTGAATCAGGGAAAAACTTTTGCTAAAACTTTTGCCTATAAAAAAGCACACATTGCGGGAGTCTTCTTCCACGGGTAACTTAATTATACCGGGACAGCCAATGTATTGTCCCAAACTTTAACTAATTTTACCAGAAAGTGAAAAAAATATAGTTGCTGAATTGCTGTGAGTTAACGGAATATTTCTCGGAAATCATGAAACGTTTAACACAAACATGGAATGATTTCTTTAATGATATACAAAATAAGGCTAATTCCGGGGAAATAATTATTGGAGTTGTTAAAAGAAGTAGCGGAGTAGGGCATGTTGTTGCTTTTATGCCAGCAAGTCTTTATCGTGGTGATGATAAATTGATTGATATTGAGGATGATAAAAAGGTTAAATTCCCTATAGCATTGGAAGGTGGAGGTAATATTAAAGAAATTAAGCCATTTATAGGAAGTGAATTGGAAATAACAAGAGATAATAATGAATATAAATACTATAGGTATATTAAATAAATGTAACATGAAATACATAACACTAATATGTTGTATGTGTTTATTGTTAAATATCAATATCTTTCCTCAGAAAAGTATAGATTATAATAGTGTGAATTATAGTTTTATCGGGTATTATGAGGATAAACCAGTCTATCAATTCTATCCTTCTGATGATAATTTATCGGGAGGGCTTAAAAATAAATTGTATTATCCTGTTTTGAAAGAGAATCTTACAATTAATAATTTTGATATTTTGAACACTATAGTAAATAGTTCCATAACTTACCTTAATGAAGATATTAAGTTATACTATGCCTCAAAAGTAATTGAAATTAGTTATGATGGGCAAACACATTTAATTTTAAAAGGAGAAAGAATCAGAAGAGAGGTTGCTTATTCAAAATTTGATAGTATTGTTACTTTTCCAGTAAAAGGGGGCGTAGCTTCATTTTTAGTATTATTTAATTTATCTACTAAAAAATTAATAAACATTCCACTAATAGGGATGCGACCCAGTTTTAATAAAGACTATCTATATTTTTCATCCCATCACATTTGCGACTGGTATTCGGTATATACAGAAGATGTTTACAGGGTAAAGATAGGTGACTGGAACAATCCCGAACTTGTGTTGGAAAATGTAGACCCTGGTAACTGGTTTTTAATACCCGAAAGTAACGTGATTTACGCCGATATTTTAGAAGAGCAAGGGAAAGGCGTTCTATATAATGCCGACACAAGGAGTTATAAAATTGTTGATGCCATTTATGGTGACAGAGTAATTAAATATAAAGGTGAGTATTATTACGAATTAAAGCCCAATAATAAACCTATTAGTTATAGGCCGGTAAATCTTCCCTCTGAATATCCGCAAAAAGACGATAGGGTATTATGTCCAGCAAATAAGAAACGATATTTTAACCTTTCAAATTCCCAAAAGCCTTTTACTGGTACCTTCATCAATAATGAACTGCTTTACAATGCGCCTGAAGCCACACTAAACAAATTAGATAAAGAAGAACTACGATTGTTACGAAATGCCTTTTTTGCCCGTCAGGGTTATCAATTTAAGAGTGATGATTTACAAGAATTTTTCAGACAATTTGAATGGTATAATGAGCTACTGAAAAGCTATAAAGTTCTTGAAATTACCAATGAAGATGTTGTTATTAGCCCAAAAGATAAGGAACGGGTAGAATTAATTATGAAAATAGAAAATAGAAAATAAACATTTTAAAGGATCGACTGAATCTTCCCTTTAACAATAAAAGCATCAATAACCGAGAAAACATGTTTCTGGTCTTCTTTCAAGAAACGGCTGATATTCAAAATCCGGTTTAGGCCTGTTTTGTCGATTTCCATATCGGTTTTGCCTGCCAGGTAATTCAGAGATACTTCCCGTTAGCGCGAATTTGTAATTCGTGCCATTCTATATTTTCTACTTTCCAAAAGCCAATTTAGTTCTCACGTTTTGCAATAATCCGTCAAGAGCGTATAATATGTGCTTCTTATCTTCATCCGGAAGGCTCTGAATCTCTACTACCCGTTTAATAATGGAATTATCCAGTTCGACGTTTGTTTTCCCGGTAAGATAGTCCAGAGAAACGCCCAAAGCATCCGCAATTTTGGTTGCAATGTCGATGGAAGGCTTTATCTCATCACGCTCATACCTGCCAATGGTAACGCTAATTGTACCTACCATTTTGGCAAGTTCTTCTTGCGAGTGGATATTCCGGTGATATTGACCCCCTGCTCAGTAATGGTTCAAAGAATGGGAGTAGAATAAAAACCTGAGGCTATTATTAACTACGGAAAGGGGTCAACATGCTCCGGATTTTTCCCTGTTTTTGACTTGATGGGGATCAGCATCCGCCGGAATGACATGCTTTTTTACTTTAAAAATGGCGGATTTTTTTGCCGGATTAGGGAATCAGCTTACTCCGGATTAGCCATGGCACAAATACGGGCTTCTGTGATTACAAACTGGCTGAAACATTACAACCTTCGGGAAGTGCAATACATGGCGGGGCATAAATATGTAAGCTCCACGGAAAGGTACAGGACGGATAATTTAGAGAATTTGCAGAAGGAATTGGAAAAATATCATCCTCTGAAATGAAACAGAAAGTAATTATTAATCGTTAAATTTGTAGAAGATAAAAATATGGAGATTATGGATTTGCAAACAGTTAAAATAAACGTGATTCAAAAGATAATGAATGTGTCAGAAGCATCATTGCTGGATAAAATCAGCAGTATCCTTGATGAAGAAATGATAGTTGGATACACCGCTGATGGAAAACCACTAACAAAACAGCAATATAATGAACGTTTAGTTGTTGCTGAAAAACAAATAGAAGCAGGAAATTATATCACCCAAGAAGACCTTGAAAAAGAAATAGAAAACTGGTAAATGAGCAGTTATACAATTATCTGGACGTCCCAGGCAAAGCAAGATTTAAAGGATATTTATGAATACTGGAAAAAGAAATCAGTCCAGGGGGCAAAAAATGTAAGGTCAGATATCCTGAAAAGCCCTAAAACCATATATTACGCGAAACAATATCAGGTTGACGATATAAACTCAAAATATCGAAGAATAGTGGTTAGGACTTATTACAAAGTACTATACAAAGCAACTAAGAATACCATCTACATCATGGGGGTAGTTGGCACGCAACAATCACCGGATGAATTAAAGAGTAGGTAACCAGTAAACCCCACGCACCGCCAAAAACTTCTATCCTTTTGAATTGATATTTAATTGAAATATAAGTTTTTGTCGTTACTCCGCACAAGCCGGTCAAGCGATGTTCCTCTTCAACGGTCAGCAAGTTTAGCGCCAGCTCGTCCGGCACTTGTTTTTAAACGTGTAACCTCTTTAAGGCAAAAACAAGCACCGTCCGCCCTTCGGGTTGTTCGCAGGCTCACAAGGCTGTCACAAAAGGATGTGAAAAACAATAAAGGGGAATGGGAAGAAAAGCGATTATACTTTTATCCTAAAATATCGCCAATCGGCCAGTTAGACCTTAATGAAGACTATATCTCATTAATAATAAAAGTTGTAGGCTTTGAAACCACCTTTTACGATTTATGGAATTTCAACAAAGACGGGAAAGCGCTTTCGGTTATTTGTTTGTTCTGGGGATTAAGAGATGATGGATCAAAAAGTGAAGAAGTGACTTATACAATAGTCGATTCTAAAATAACAGAAGAGGGGCTTATCAAGTGGCATGAAAATGCAGATGGTTTAGAAACGTTCAGGACTTACAAGTTAAACGAAGACGGCTATTTTGAGATAATAAAAGAAGAACGAGAAGGGGAATACGAGTTTTAATTGCTCATTACCCCGAACCTTTCCAATATTTTAGTTTATACTTTTCGTCTTTTAGACTATATTTTAACGACCTATTATTCAGGCATTTAGCTATTCAATTTACCATACCCGGGTTGCCGTCCGGAGATAGATTTAACGAGTAGTGTTCACCTGCAATTTCCAGCTCCTTATCATTATCTAACTCCAAAAAAAATTCTAATTTAGCTGGCTGATGCATTTGATTATATTGCTCAAAATAATTTTTACGTCATCGTGTTTTTGCATTTTAATAAAATGAGTGTGGCATAAAAAGCATTTTTTTTGTCAAAATCAAGGCGTTTTAAATTGTGTACCGGAGTTAACTTGTTGTTAATGAGTAGTCAAAAATTTAAAACAACAATGAGTTTGTCAACAAAGATGCTTTTTAGACCAGGCGCATAAAATTTCTAATAAATAAAAAAATGAACCATAATTTTATCACAACTATTGCTTTGGCTGCTATTATGTCGGCCTGTGGCAATGGAAAGAGCACTCATCAGGAAGATGAGGCTCTGACAAACAATCCGTTAATGAAAGAGAGTAAGTTACCTTATGGAGCACCCGATTTCGGGGCTATTGAAGACCATCATTTTAAACCGGCGCTTGAAGCAGGGATAGAAGAAAAACTGAATGAAATTGAAGCCATTGCCAATAGCACTGAGGCGCCCACTTTTGAGAATACCTTTGTGGCGTTGGAGAAAAGCGGGCAAACGCTGAATCGTGTTTACGGGGTCTTCAGTATGCTGACCGGTGCCAATACCAACCCGGAGCTGCAGGCGGTAGAAGAAGAGATGGCTCCTAAAATGGCCGGACTGAATAATGCCATTTACTTAAATGATAAACTTTTCGAGCGTGTAAAAACAATTTATAACCAGTTGGATGAACTGAATCTGGATGCCGAATCCCGCCGGTTGGTTGAATACTACTATGAAAAGTTTGAATTGGCCGGTGCCGGTTTATCTCCGGAGTCAAAGGAGAAAATGCGTAAACTGAACGAGGAGGAAGCTTTGTTAAGTGCTCAGTATGCCAACCGATTACTGGCTGCGGCAAAAAAAGCGGCACTGAAGGTGGAAGACAAGGCCAGGCTGCAGGGTTTGTCAGATGCTGAACTGGAATCTTTGAAGCAGGAAGTGGATGGCAAGACAGTTTATGTATTGCCGCTGCAAAACACCACCCAGCAACCAATACTTGCTTCACTCGAAAACAGGGAAACACGCAGGCAGATTTTCGAAAATTCACTGATGCGTGCTCAGCATGGTGATGAGAACGATACCCGCGACATTATCAAGCGCATTGCCATGATTCGTGCTGAGCAGGCTCAATTGCTCGGTTTCAAAAACTATGCTGAGTGGAACCTGAAAGACCAGATGGCTAAAACACCAGGGGCCGCCAATCAGTTTATGGCTGATCTGGTGCCGGCCACAGTAGCCAAAGCTAAAAAGGAGGCTGAAGATATTCAGCAGATGATCTACCGGCAGGGAGAAAACTTTAAGCTGCAACCTTACGACTGGAATTACTATGCCGAAATGGTTCGTAAAGCCAGGTACGACCTCGACGAAAATGAAATCAAACCCTATTTTGAATTGAATCGCGTGTTGGAAGACGGTGTCTTTTACGCGGCCTCCAAACTATATGGAATCACATTTAAAGAACGTCACGACATCCCGGTTTACGACGACGATATGCGCGTTTTTGAACTTTTCAATGAGGATGGTAGTGCCATTGGCCTGTTTTATACCGATTATTTTAAACGTGATAATAAGTCGGGTGGTGCCTGGATGAGTGAGATTGTTGGTCAGTCGAAATTACTGAATCATAAACCGGTGATTTACAATGTCTGCAACTTTTCCAGGCCGGCTGAAGGTCAGCCTGCACTGATCAGCTATGACGATGTAACAACTATGTTTCATGAATTTGGTCATGCCTTGCACGGTTTTTTGTCCGATCAGACTTATCCCAGTCTTGCCGGAACCAATGTAGCCCGCGATTTTGTGGAGTTGCCCTCGCAAATCAATGAGCACTGGGCATTGTACCCGGAGGTGTTTAATAATTATGCAAAACACTACAAAACCGGCGAGCCTATGCCTCAGACTTTGGTCGATAAAGTAGTTAACGCATCCAAATTTAATCAGGGATATGCTTTAGCAGAGGTTTTGGCCGCTGCCGGATTGGACATGCAATGGCACACCATTACACCCGATCAGAAAATAGAGGATGTGGATGCTTTTGAAAAACAGGCTTTGAAAAACATCAATCTTGATCTGGAACAGATTCCGCCCAGATACCGTTCCAGCTATTTCCTTCACCTTTGGGGCCACGGTTATGCAGCCAGCTATTATGCTTACTTGTGGGCCGAAATGCTCGACAATGATGCCTTCGCCTGGTTTCAGGAAAATGGCGGCCTCACGCGCGAGAATGGTCAGCGCTTCCGGGATTTGATTCTGTCGAAAGGTAATTCTGAAGATTTGAATGAAATGTTTGTGAAATTTCGCGGCAGTGAACCGGACATCACACCTATGTTGAAACATAGGGGGTTGTTGTAGATAGTGATTTAATTGAGAGACAGAAAATACAACAGATCGTTAGATTATTAGATTATTAGATTATTAGATGTAAGATGTAAGATGATTCTTACAACCTTTATATAATATATTTCACCAAATAACCTCTTTAAACACAAACAATTGATTTGGAGTGTATTGAAAAAGTTTAACGGAGTATTGTAAATTTGTAGTGGATGAGTGCAGTATAAAAAGCATATTGAGGTCAAAATCAAGGCGTTTTAAATTTTCGTACCGGAGTTAACCTTGTTGTTAATGAGGATGCAAAAATTTAAAACAACAACGAGTTTGGCAACAAAGATGCTTTTTAGACCGTACTCAGTGGATAAAAAGTGAAACGAATATGGCAAAGGTTGCCACAACAATCATCCGCTTTATATGAAGGTCTGTATTGCCGAAAAACCCAGTGTAGCCAGAGAAATTGCACGTGTATTGGGCGCGAACAATCAGCGCGACGGATACTACGAGGGCAATAATTATCGTGTTACATGGACGTTCGGTCATTTGTGCACGCTCAAAGAACCGCACGATTATACGCCAGACTGGAAACGATGGCGAATGAACACCCTCCCCATGGTGCCTGCTAAATTCGGGATTAAACTTCTGAGCAATCAGGGAGTAATTAAGCAGTTTCGAATCATCAGCAAACTGGTAGGAGAGGCCGAGGAGGTCATCAATTGCGGTGATGCCGGTCAGGAAGGTGAAGTGATTCAGCGCTGGGTGTTGCAAAAGGCCGGGTGTCAGTGCCCGGTGAAACGTTTGTGGGTGTCATCACTCACTGAAGATGCCTTGAAGAAAGGGTTTGCAAAACTTTATGATGCCAAAGAATTTGATCGCCTGTATGCTGCCGGCAGTATGCGTGCCATTGGCGACTGGCTTTTGGGCATCAATGCCACGCGATTGTATACGCTTAAATACGGCCAGCACGGGCAGGTTTTGTCAATTGGTCGGGTACAGACGCCGACTCTTGCCCTGATTGTCGAACGGCAGAAAGAGATCGATCATTTTGTTCCGCAACCATTCTGGGAACTGAAAACGACTTACAAGGATGTGGTTTTTTCGGCCACCAGTGGTCGGTTCTTCAAAAAAGAAGAAGCGCTTGAAGCGTTGGAAATCATTAAGGATAAACCCTTCGAGATAACCAGCTTCAGCCGCAAGAAGGGAAAGGAAGCATCACCGCGCCTGTTCGATCTTACAGCCCTGCAGGTTGAATGCAACAGACGTTTTGGCTTTTCGGCCGACGAGACCCTGAAGCTGATCCAATCGCTTTACGAAAAAAAGGCTACCACTTATCCGCGCGTCGATACCACTTTTTTGAGCAACGATATTTATCCCGGGATTCCAGCCATCCTCAAAGGTCTCAAACCTTATGAATCGCTTACGGCACCGGTACTTGAGAAGAAAATAAGGAAGTCGAAAAAAGTTTTCGACGATAAAAAAGTAACCGATCACCATGCCATTATTCCCACCGGACAAATTCCTTCCAACTTAAGTCGCAACGAAAAACTGGTTTTCGATACGGTTGCCCGTCGTTTTATTGCGGTATTCTGGCCCGATAGCACCATTTCCACAACCACTGTTGAAGGGAAAGTGGATACCGTGAAATTCAAAACATCCGGCAAACAGATTGTTGATCCGGGTTGGCGTGAAGTTTACAAGAAGGATTCTGCCGGGAAAAAACCCGGTGATGACAATGTTTTGCCCGATTTCGAAAAAGGGGAAAGCGGGCCCCACAAGCCCGACCTTCAGGAAAAAGAAACCCAGCCCCCCAAACCATATACCGAAGCTACCTTGTTGCGGGCTATGGAAACTGCCGGAAAGCAGGTCGATGATGATGAATTACGCGACCTGATGAAAGAGAACGGGATTGGTCGTCCCTCAACCCGCGCAGCCATCATAGAAACACTTTTCAAAAGACGGTATATCACCAGGAACAGAAAGAGTCTGGTTCCAACCATTACCGGGATTCAACTTATCGAAAGTGTCAGAAACGACCTTCTTAAGTCGGTGGAACTTACCGGTATGTGGGAGAAGAAACTCCGTGACATTGAACACGGTAACTATGATGTGCAGACTTTCATGAACGAAATGAAAGAGATGGTGAATGATGTGGTAAGGATTGTAAAAAACGACCATACGATTCAGAAAATTGAAGTAACCGGGGAACAGAAGAAAGAAGCTGCTGCCAGAGAAAAAAGTCAGAACAGACAGGTATCAGGGAATGGTTCAGGTTCAGACTCAATTCCCTGCCCGAGGTGCGGCGAAGGTACAATGCTCAAGGGAAAACAAAACTGGGGATGCTCACGATTTAAAGATGGATGTAAAACCCTGATCCCTTTTGAATTCTTGAATAAAAAACTGACCGATAAGCAGGTCGAAACGCTTCTCAAAAAAGGTAAAACACCTGTTATTAAAGGGTTTGAGTTGAACGGTGAAAAGGTGGATGGTAAACTTTCGCTTGACGAAAATTACGAACTGCGTCTTGAAAAAGACGAAACGCCCGTATGGAAATGTCCGAAATGCGGTCACGGCATCATTGTTAAAGGCAAAAATGCCTGGGGTTGTAACCGTTACAACGAAGGGTGCCGCGTTATTATTCCTTTTGTCTTTATGGAGAAAAAACTTACCGAAAAACAGGCCGGCGATCTGGTCCTTAATGGAAAAACCAGCATCCTGAAAGGTTTTAAAGACGACAACGGCACAGAAAAAAAGGGGCGTCTTTTTTGGGATGATCAGTTTCGCGTTGTCCTGGAGGAAGAGTCATAAAGACAATAAAATCAATTTTCCCGCTTTCTTTTCAGAGCCGACAAACAGATCACGCATGCACCTTTTCGCCGGGTATCGGGCAGCCCCGGCTCGTGGTTTGTAACGGCGGCTGCCATCTTAACTGTGTCAGGTGCGCAAATAATTTGTATTGCTAAGACAGGCAGCCGAAATATTGAAGCTCTCATTTGCCCTTTGTGTCTGAACACTTCAGCTTTATCCTGCTATTGTCACTACTAACCATACTGCCTGCTGACTATTGCCTACAGAATAAAAATTGCAATCCTCATTCCTCACCCTCACCCTAAAGCTTAGCCTCAACCTTACCCTCAGCCTCAACCTTATCGGATGAGATTCTTCGTCGTACATTCTCAGAATGGCATTCAGTTGCCTGTCATTCTGAACGAAGTGAAGAATCTAACCTCAACCTTAGCCTTAACCTCAGTCTCAGTCTCAGCCTCAGCCCATTCCCTACTCAACAACCCTTTTCCTCTGAAATACAAAATTGGTCGGCTTCAGTTGTTTTTCCCCATTCCAGCGATAAGCCGCCAGCTGTCCGCCATTAGCCAGACAATTATCCACGCAACATACATTGTTGGAAGCGATCATGTTCGGTGCATCGACACAGTAATGACCGACAAAAACAATAGGAGCTTTGGGCGGATAAACATCAAACGGTTCGATTAATTCCGGAGGTATTGTGTAGTCGGGAAGAATAAACTTGTTGCCGTAGCCCGTCTGCCTGAAAGTTTTACCGAATGGGGCTTCCCACCATTTTATCCTGAAATTGGTGCGGCGTATATTTTTTTGGTCTTTGATTATCAAATCGTTCGGAAGATTTATCTCTATGCCCCGTGTAGTTTGACGTATGGCCTTTCCAAGCTCCGATTGTGAAGAAAAAACTTCATAAAGTGTTTTTTTGGTTAGTTTGCCGTTTTTACGATTTTTTTCAATCAGTTCGAGATGAGACTGATTCCAGTATGCATGAACAATGCGGATGGCGCCCAAACTGACAGAAAAGGGAAGTGTGCGCAGCCATTTGATATCGGCTTTCAAGCGATCTTTCTCATAAATGTACTCGGCTTTTATGTTGTCCATTATTTTTTTGTTCGAGCCGGTGGCTTGCTTAAAGGGTTTTCCTTCCTTGTTTTTTGTGAAGTGACCGATGACATTCATTTCGTGATTGCCCAAAATGGCCATTCCTGTTCCGTTTTCCAGCATTCGCCTGACAAGATTGATGGTATGGCGGGTTTCCGGGCCACGACAGGTGAAATCGCCTACAAAAACAGCTTTCCTGTTCTCATGTAACCACACACCGTTGATTTCTTCATAACCCATTTGTTTTAAAAGCATTTCAAGCTCTTGTGCATGGCCGTGAACATCTCCGATAATATCATATCCCATGATAATGGTTGTATTTAGATGAATGCGGTGAAAGATTTCTTTATTTTTAGACCCGGCTCTTTTAAAATTGGAGCCAAAGATAAAAAGTTCTGATGTTTCGGTAATAATTCTATTAATTCAAATTTATTGAAACCATAATTTCTGATCTTAGTGGCCCGGCGCAAGATTCAGGAGCTTCTTCATTTTGTTTGAATGGAACAAATCGCTGGATACAACCAAATCTTCATTATTTTTGAGTGCGCTATAAAAAACATATTTTTGTCAAAATGCAGGCGTTTTAAATTTTTGTACAGGAGTTAACTTGTTGTTAATGAGAACTTATCAGCACAAAATTTGTCAATTATTGGCCTGATGGAACTCACGATGAATCGTAAGATCGGCGTCAGCCAATTTTGTTCATGCCTTTTTGAAAATTTGGCCCTTCAAAATTAATGTTCGTTTCAAAAATTTAAAACAACAATGAGTTTGGCAACAAAGGTGCTTTTTAGACCGGCCTCATTTTTGTTTTGAACAAATAGCAGACTTTATTCCTTTTGATTTGGAACGCAAATCCATGATATGAAAAAAACAATTAACTGGGGAATTATAGGTTGCGGTAATGTTACCGAACATAAGAGTGGACCGGCCTTTAATAAAGTGGAAGGCTCAAATCTGATAGCTGTCATGCGGCGAAATGCTGATTTGGCGCGCGATTATGCACGCCGCCACAAAGTTCCGAAGTGGTATGATGATGCCGATGATTTAATCAATGATAAGGAAGTAAATGCTGTATATGTGGCCACTCCGCCATCGAGCCATGCTTTGTATGCCATCAAAGCCATGAAAGCGGGAAAACCGGTTTATGTTGAAAACCCCATGGCAGCCACTTTTCAGCAGTGTGTGGAGATGAATGCCGTAAGTAAAGAGACCGGTGTGCCCCTTTATGTGGCCTATTACCGGCGTACGCTTCCCGGATTCAGGAAAGTGAAGACACTCATTGAGGATGGCTCTATTGGAAAACCCCTGGTGGTAAACATCATGCTCATCCGACCACCCCTGCCGGCCGAAACAGACAGAAAAAATCCATCCTGGCGGGTTCAGCCCGACATTGCCGGAGGGGGAATATTTTATGACCTGGCCTCACATCAGCTTGATTTTCTTGATTTTTTATTTGGTCCGGTTAAAAAGGTCTCCGGCAGTTCAGCAAATTTCGGAGGATATTATGAGGCCGAAGATACTGTGGTGGCACAAATGGAATTTGAAAATGGTGTATTGGGAAGTGGGACATGGAGTTTTGTCAGCGATGATTCTTCTACCCGCGATGTTATGGAAATAATTGGAACAAAAGGCCGTATCGAGTTTACCACTTTCGGACATGAGCCTGTTTTACTGTTTAAAGAGCACGATTTTCTCGAATTTCCTTACATCAATCCCGAAAATATCCAGTACAACCTGATTAGTAATGTTGTAGATGCTATCAGGGGTGAAGCTGAATGTGTCAGCACCGGTGAAACAGCAGCACGAACGAATTTTGTAATGGAAAAGATTGTTTATTAGCAATAAATAATACTCCGTTAAACTTTTGCAATACGCTGCAAACCAATTGTTTGCATCTAAAAATGTTTGAGTGGTAAGATATAATAAATGAGTGCAGTATAAAAAGCCTTCAAACTGCTGATTTTTACCATTTTTACCCCTGACCCCTAAAGGGGAACTGCTAAAAATCAGCAGTTTGAAATAGTCTCCTTTAGGGGATTTAGTGGTCAAAAGGCTTTTTAGACTGCACTCATAAATCAAGATTGTACGAATCATCTTAATATCTTATATCTAAATATCTAACATTCTATTGTTTAGAATAGTCCGTTAAAAAAAGCCTAAGTGCCGACGCAATAACGCAAAGCTTTAATGAGAGAGGTTGCAGTTTGTTTCTCCGATTTTATAAGCAGTTGGTTATTAGTTGTTTGACAGCAAGTTAGAGAAGCATTGTTATCAGGAACGATGTCTTGAATCTCTCATTCCTGATTTCTTCATTTCCGGGATATTTTCTATTTTTGCAGCAAAATAAAAACCTGAAGAAGGATGTTTGAGAATCTATCGGAAAGACTGGAACGATCGTTTAAGATACTTAAAGGTCAGGGTACGATCACAGAAATCAATGTGGCCGAGACCCTTAAAGATATTCGTCGTGCCTTACTGGATGCCGACGTCAATTTTAAGACGGCCAAAAATTTCACCGAAACGGTTAAAGAAAAGGCTCTGGGGCAAAACGTGCTGACAGCTGTAAAGCCTCAACAGATGATGGTGAAGATTGTCCATGATGAGTTAGCTGAACTAATGGGAAGCTCTTCCACCGATATCAACCTGAAAGGCAATCCCGCCGTGATTCTGGTGGCAGGACTTCAGGGGTCGGGGAAAACGACTTTTTCCGGGAAACTGGCTTATCTGATCAAGAACAAGCGTGGTAAGCACCCTATGCTTATTGCCGGTGATGTTTACCGGCCGGCAGCTATCAATCAGCTTCAGGTGCTTGGCGGGCAAATCAGCGTTCCTGTTTACACCGAAGAGGGCAATACCGATCCTGTAAAAATTGCAAAAGCAGGCATTAAAGAAGCTAAGGCCAAAGGGCATGATGTTGTAATTATCGATACCGCCGGTCGTCTGGCCATTGATGAGCAGATGATGGACGAAATAGCTGCCATTAAGGATGCAGTAAAACCTCATGAGACCTTGTTTGTGGTGGATGCCATGACCGGTCAGGATGCGGTGAACACAGCTAAAGAATTTAACGACCGCCTTGATTTTGACGGTGTTGTTCTTACCAAACTCGACGGTGATACCCGTGGTGGAGCAGCCATCTCTATACGCAGCGTTGTCGATAAACCCATTAAGTTTGTGGGAATGGGTGAAAAGATGGATGCACTTGATGTATTCCATCCTTCACGTATGGCCGACCGTATCCTGGGTATGGGTGATATTGTTTCATTGGTTGAGAAAGCTCAGGAACAATATGATGCTGAAGAGGCTAAAAAGCTCCAGAAAAAGATTGCCAAAAACCAGTTTAATTTTGACGATTTTATCGGACAGATACGTCAGATTAAAAAAATGGGTAACCTGAAAGACCTGGCAGGAATGATTCCCGGCATGGGTAAGATGTTAAAGAACGTGGATATCGATGATGATGCCTTTAAGGGTGTCGAAGCAATTATTTCTTCGATGACGCCGGAAGAACGGCAACAACCGTCTATCATAAACGGCAGCCGGCGTAAGCGGATTGCTGCCGGCAGCGGAACTTCAATACAGGAAGTTAACCGGTTGATGAAGCAGTTTGAAGACACACGAAAAGCCATGCGGATGATGACCCAAGGCAAGAACCTATCTAAGATGATGAGTAACCTGCCGATGGGAAAATAAAATATTGGAAAGGGAGAAGGACGCAACACAGCGACTTCTCCCTTTTTTGTTTCAAATTCAGAAGTTATGCAATTACTCGACGGAAAAGCAACAGCGCGAAGCATCAAACAGGAAATCGCTGAAGAAGTAAAGAAAATGAAAGCCGACGGTGCACGTGAACCTCATTTGGTCGCCGTACTGGTTGGTCACGATGGGGGAAGCGAAAGTTACGTGGCCTACAAAATAAAAGATTGTGAAGAAGTCGGGTTCAAGTCGTCGCTGATACGTTATGAAGACGATGTCACTGAAGATGAATTGCTCAAGTGCGTTCATGATCTTAACAAAGATGATAATGTGGATGGCTTTATTGTGCAGTTGCCACTTCCTGAGCATATTTCCGAAGAGAAGATCACGCTTGCCATTGACCCAAAGAAGGATGTTGACGGGTTTCATCCGCAAAATGTAGGACAGATGACTATGGGCCTGCCGGCTTTTGTTTCGGCAACCCCACAGGGCATAATGGAGCTTATTAAGCGTTACCATATCGAAACATCCGGTAAACATGCTGTGGTTTTGGGACGCAGCAACATTGTAGGACGGCCGATGAGTATACTGCTCTCTTTGAAAGGAGATCCCGGTAATGCCACGGTAACTGTTTGTCACAGCCGTACCCAAAATTTGAAAGAAATTTGCAGACAGGCCGACATTCTGATTGCCGCCCTGGGGCATCCGGGTTTTGTTACGGCTGATATGGTTAAAGAAGGCGCTGTTGTTATTGATGTAGGAACTACCCGCGTGCCATCCGATAAAACAAAATCGGGCTTTAAGCTGACCGGTGATGTGGTGTTTGATGAAGTTGCTCCCAAATGTAGCTATATTACTCCGGTTCCGGGTGGGGTAGGGCCAATGACCCGCGCATCATTGCTCATCAATACGCTTAAAGCAGCACGAGCGTCGAATTCCAAATAGCCAAACCGGCGTAGCGGATTCTATGGAAAGCAAAGCGGCAAAGCTGAGCGACGATCCGCCGAACAGGAGCAGCATATTCTTCCTTCGGAAAGTAGCGGAACTGATCCGCCGGTCCGCCGAATTAAATTTTCATAATATAATCCACCAAATTATCTCCCTGTTCCAGATCGAGCTTTTTTCGCAATTTGTAACGATTGTTTTCTACGGCCCGGGCGGTAATATTCATCAGTGAAGCAATTTCTTTCGATGTCATATTCATGCGCAAATAGGCAGTTAGTCGCATTTCTCTGGCTGTCAGATTTGGATGTTTTTCCGTCAGCCGTTTCAGAAAATCTTCATGTACTTGCTCAAGGTGGGTTTCAAATATTTCCCAGTGTTCTTCATTGTCTATGTCGTGATCAATTTGACGTACCACCGAGGCAATTTTCTTTTCAATAACATCTTTGTCGCCTGCTTTCCTGGCTTTCTGAAGCTCCTCTTTGATTTTTATCAGGAACTCATTTTTGTGGATGATGTGCATGGTAGAATTGGCCAGCTCTTTTTCTTTGTGCTTCATATCGTCGCGGAGCTTTTCATTCCGCAGCCTTATCATTTCTTTTTCATTTTCCAGAGCTTCACGTTTTAATTGTTCTTCACGTTCGCGATATTTCTGTTGCTGATGCAGCTTTTCCCGCTGACGACTTTTCTCAACAATTCTGTTAGTGATCCACATGATAGTGAATAACAGCATAACAGCAAGCACAATATATGCTGTTTTGGCCCATGCAGTGCGGTACCAGGGCGGCAGTACCACGAATTTAAAAGAGGCGGGCCTGGTCTGGACGCCGTGAACATTTCGGGCCTTGACTTTAAATGTATATTCACCTTCGGGTAATCGGGTGAACTGGCGATTTTGTATGTTCGACCATGCCGACCAGTCAGCTTCAAAGCCCTCCAGAATTGTCGAATATTCAAGCTCACCCCCGCCAAACCAGGTAGCTGAAAAAGTTATGTCGAAGGCATTTTCTTTGAATTTAAAAGTCGGGACATACTTCTGACTGTGAGAGTCACTACTCGAGAAAAAGAGCTGATCGGGCTTTTTCTGACTTCTGAAACCGCGAATATGTGCCTGGAAAGGTTGGTAATAGTTGACATCATTGGTTGCCGAATATTGTCCAAATCCGTCCTCAATACCAAAAAAGGCCGTCTCTTCGTCCAGAACAAAAACCGATTCAAAGCCTTCCACAAGTTTATTTTTAAGAGGAATGAGCGGATTATCGATTTTTTTATACGTTCCGTCTTCCTGTAGTCGAAGAACTCCAACACCATTGTTTACAAAGAACCAGATGTTATGATACCTGTCCTGACGTAACTGAACCGGAAAAGTTCCGCTTTCCCGGAAGTAGGCTTCCAACTCACTTCTGACAAAAGAATTTTCGTCCGATAAAGAGTAAATTCCATCAGGGGAAGTAAAAACAATCTGGTCGTCTATACGGGATAAGGAAAATCCCTGGAAATTGCTTATTCCGTTAAAGTCATCATTGGTTTCCACTTTTGTGACCCGTGAATAATCCTCGTTGAAACTGAGTCTGAAGAGTCCTTTGAGTCCGTGTGCTACCCAGAGAGTTCCATCTGATCCCCATTCTATAAATCGGGAAGATTCCCAAAATCCTTCTATGCTCCTGTAATAGTCCCAGCTGTTTTGTTTATTTCTTTTCAGAAGCACAAGACCGGTATAAGTTCCTACTATCAACATGTCTTTGTTCCCGGGAAGATACCTGAATGTCCAGGCTCCGTTGAGTGATGGAGGAGAGATGGGCTCTGCCTTTTCGTTCTTAATATGAAAGATGCCCAGGTTGTGCCCTATTAATAATTTGTCGGTCACTTCGTCGACGAAGAGGCTCCAGACCTGGCCGTTCGAGGCTTCAACCATGTGAAAATCGGTGCGGTCTTTCATGGGGTTGCGGAATTTTTCACTGGTAATGGTGTAAAGCGCCTGGTTGGTACCGAGATAAAAATTTTTTCCTTTTTTCTCCATGCAATAT
The DNA here is from genome assembly GCF_000191885.1 of Anaerophaga thermohalophila DSM 12881. Lineage (GTDB taxonomy): Bacteria > Bacteroidota > Bacteroidia > Bacteroidales > Marinilabiliaceae > Anaerophaga > Anaerophaga thermohalophila. Next base: position 21,558 of record NZ_AEWI01000058.1, on the reverse strand, counting down.
CCCGTTCCGATATCGAAGTATCCCTGAATGAAACTGACCGCTGAATTATAGTTGATGCGTGCAATCCCGTTGTCGAGCGCTGTCCAGATGTTTTTTTGCCTGTCTGTAAAGATGTCAAGAACGGTATTATTGTTCAGACCTTTATCTTTGGTGGCGATCATCCTGATATTTCCGCCGGAATCGACAATGACAACTCCCGATTGAATGGTTCCAAAGGCAAAGTCTTCACCGGCTTTGGTTCCGCAAAAAATGTTGGCCTCCTTTAAGAAGTTACTTGCCGGAACATTCCATTTTTGGATGCCATTCATGTCCCACAGATATAATCCGTTGTCCATGGTACCTATCACAATCCGGTTATTGGAAAGGGCTAATATGCTGCTTACGGTCTTTTCGACAAACGTTTCTCCTCCGGGGATTTTAAAAAGCGTGTTGTTTCTTAATTCCATCAACCCTTCACTGTCATCATGTGCCAGGATCATTCCATTCACCATGAAGGCCTCTGAAATGCGTGATATTGCCGGAATGACATCCACCGATTTTTCCGGTGTATAGATACACAATCCATTGTGCGACTGAAAAATCAGCTGGTCATCTTTTTTGAAAATATTCCAGAAATCTCCCATGTCTGGTACATTAAACCGGTCGGTAAGAGATTGGTAGTGAAAGTTTCCGGTTGAATCTTTTTCGTAAGCTCCAAATTCGTCGGTAGCTCCGATATACACTTTTTCGTCATCAACAAAAACCGAACGTGGCAGGTTGTTAGTAAGGTTGGGATGCCCCGGGAACATTCGCCAATGGGTACCATCGTACTCTAAAATGCCATCATTGTTGGCAAAATATAGCAATCCGTTAGAAGCCTGAGCGATGTTCCAGTTTTGGGTGGCACCGTGGTATTCTCTTCGGTTAAAATACTGAATGTCGAAAATTCCGTATTCAACCGGATTGGCTGGTGCATGAAACAGATTCAACAGGAAAAAAAAGAAAAACAGCAGTTTTTTTCTCATCCGTATAAAATTAGTCTAAGTCATTGGTCTGATGGAACTCGCATGTAAGAGTTTTATACATGTTCTTTTGTGACAAGCCTTGTCATGCTCGTTTCATTCTTTTGGCTTTTTGGCCATTTTCTTAAAGCTTGATGGTACTCGTTAATTTTTCATATAAGTCTTTTCGTTGCTGATTTTTGACAACTTAAAGTATCCTTATCTCGGTTCTTCGGTTTTTTGCTCTGCCTGCCTCCGTTTCGTTGGTGTCGAGCGGACGGCTGAATCCATATCCTCTGTATTCGAGTCGTTTTTCGCTGATGCCTTGACCGATGAGGTAATCGTATACCGAACGGGCCCTGTTTCTCGATAGTTCAATGTTATATTCTTCCGTTCCTGTATTGTCGGTATGGCCTTCAATCATGATACGAACTTCCGGGTTGTTTTTAAGAAAAGCAACTACTTCGTTCAGTTCTATCTTTGATTGTGGCTTCAAAGCATAAGAATCGGTTTCGAAGAAAACATTTTCGAGTCTGACCGATGCTCCCTTCTTTATGGGTTGCAGACCAATGTCGAGATGATAGGGCTTATCTGCCGGATGTTCTCCTTTCAGGTTGAAATTACCGGAATAGAACAAATAGCCGGGATGCCCGGCTTTGAATGCATATTCTCCACCGGTGGGGAGGCAGACAAGAAATTGTCCTGAAAATCTGTTACCCTTTGAGGTAACAATGATTTCTTCGTTTTCCAGGTTGATCAGTTCAAAATCGGCCGGTAGCATTTCCCCGGTTTCTGCATCGAATACTGTTCCTTTTACATAAAGAACAGGATTTGGTCGAAAATTTTCCGGCAGTTCGAAACTGTAGATGTCTTTTCCTTTGGTGGCGGCATTTTTTCCGTCTGTGGCAAAGTAGGCACGATTGCCTTTAGCCGTAACGATCAGTCCTGTTTCATCTTTTTGGGAATTGAGCGGGTAACCCATATTTTTGGGCTCTGACCACTGAGCGCTGTCTGTCTTTTGGCTGATGAAAACATCCATTCCCCCGAGTCCTTGATGCCCGTTGGATGAAAAATAGAGGGTTTCGCCGTCATGATGAAGAAAAGGAGAGTTTTCATCCTGAGGTGTATTAACCGGTTTTCCCAGGTTTTTCAGGTTTCCGAAATAAGGTGTGCCGTCTTCTTTTGTTCCCGTCACCGTTGCTTTCCATATATCTTTCCCTCCAACTCCGTCGGGCCTTGAGCTTATGAAATAGAGCGTTCTGCCATCGGCTGAAAAATGGGGCTGACTTTCCCAGAAAGGCGAATTAACCGGGGCACCAACATTAACCGGGGCGCTCCATCCGTTTTCTGTTTTTTGAGAGAAGTAGATGTCACAGCTTCCTTTGGCGTCGGAGCGCCCACAGCCTGTGAAGAACATCCAGTTGCCATCGGCCGATAAGGTTTGGGCGCCTTCATTGCTGCCGGTATTGATTTTTCCATTTAAAAGAGTCCGGGGTTGCCATTTTTCACTACTATCTGTATGAGAAACATAGAAATCTTCCTGGAAGAACATGGATGATTTTGGTAAATCGCCACCCTTTTCATGAAACAATTTCATATCGCGGGGGACAAGCACCGTGATTACCATAGTTTGTTCATCGGCAGTGAGACTGGGCCAGTATTCATCAAAATCACTATTAACATTGGGCCCTTCATTTTTCAGGTCTATGTTGTAGGGAGCATTCATTGTATTTTTCACAAAAGTAACATGACGAATCATGTTATCGGCTCTTTTCTGTGCATTTTCATTGTCGGTCATCCTTTTATACCGAACCAGGTAATCCAATGACTGATTGTAATTACCGGCGTTAAAGGCAGCGGTTGCAATGTTCAGATAGGTTGGCGGAAAAAAAGTGGAATCTATACGGAGTGCCGCTTCCAGGATTTCAATTTCTTTTTCCCATTTTCCCTGCGAATGAAATAAATCTCCCAAAAGAAGCAGTGGTTCTATGAATTCGGGTTCGCGTTTCAGGGCTTTTTCCAACAGTACTTTAGCTTCATCGTAATTCCCGGCAGCATATTCATCACGCCCCTGTTCATAAATTTTTATAGCACGTTTGTTACTGATGCTGTATCTTTCCTGGGCATTGGCATCTTCGGCCATTACCAGCGCCACCATGACAAAAAGGAAAAGGATTCTCTTCATATTTCAATTTCTTGCAAATTCCGGTTTATTACCATGCTCTATTGCTTCGCGGGTCGTCTTCATTAATGCCTCGGGATTATCTGTGAAGTCGCCGGTTTTAATGGGTGGATGAATGACAAGCGCTGCACGGCCCGGAATAATATTCATAAAACCATGTCTTTTGATACGCCACGAGTTAACAATGGTTACAGGCAAGACAGGGAGTTCCAAATCGAGGGCCAGTTTGAAGGCTCCCCGCTTAAACGGTCTTATTGTGGATGACTTGCTCCGTGTCCCTTCGGGAAAGATCACTACCGACGTACCTTTTGTCAGCTTCTGGCGCGCCTCTTCAAGAGATTTGACAGAAGCACGGGCAGAGGAACGGTCTATAAATATATGTCCGACTTTTTCACTGGCATATCCGATAAAAGGAAGTTTACGCAATTCTTTTTTCATAATCCATTTAAAGTTTATGCCCAGGTAACCATATAGCATGAAAATATCAAATCCGGTTTGATGATTCGCCACAACTACATAGGATTGACCGGGCATGACATTTTCCCGTCCGTGTACTTTGACAATGACGGGTGTGATCCAACAGGTGATTTTCGCCCAGGCTTTTCCCCAGAAATCGCCTGCCCTTGGTGATATTAAAATGGAAAAAAGAGCCGCAAGAGTGGCGCAGAAAATCGAGTTGATCAGCATGAGTGGAATATAAACCGGCCATTTATATAACTGATATGGCCAGTACCACCAGGGAACGGTTGTTTTTTCAGACATTGTATCTTTATTAGTGCCCGTCTATATAGTCGGGAATGTTTTTACTTATTAATGTGTCTGTTCTAATAGATTAATTCTTCCTGAAGAAGACTTGTATAATGCCGACTAAAACTACAAAAATAACATAAATCACAGTACAGATAAAAAAACGTTAAGGAAAACAAAACGGATGAGATGAGTCGGCTAAATATTATTTTAATACCTTATCTCTAATTTTGTTGTATTTTTGGCAAAATATTTATAGACCGGCTGCGCCATTTGTTGTTTGGATCACCGAATTTGCACGAATTAACACGAATTTAGTCGCATCTTTGATGCGATCAGTCATTTCGCATCATAATTGATTTTTTTAAAGTGTTCTCGAACTCCTTCCAGTCGTGTCATTGACGACAAAAAATAATTGCGTAGCAATTAGCTAATCCGACAAATTATGTTTGCCCCTTTGCGTGCTCATCATTTGCGGCTTTTGCGTGGAAAATTTTACCAGCACCTCAAAATAACATTGGGCCAACGAGTCCCGGTTAGTCGGGACGAGTTCCATCAGGCCAATATAGACTAATTATATACTGATGAAAAATGCCTGAAAAAATTCCATAATTAAAACTAAAACATTACTTTTGCAGCCGATTCGTGCAATCTCTTACTGAACATAGGGGTCATGTAATATTGCACGCTAAGTTAAATCTTCAAAAGCACATACAATGGATTTGATGAAAGTTGCTGAAGAGTCCTTTAAGACCGGGGTTGAAATACCCGAATTCGGCGCAGGAGACACAATCTCGGTTCACTACAAAATCAGAGAGGGAAACAAAGAACGTGTTCAGGTTTTCCGTGGAACAGTGATCCAGATTAAGGGCAGCGGGAATAATAAACGTTTTACCGTTCGGAAAATTTCCAACAACGTGGGGATTGAACGGATTTTCCCGATGAACTCCCCGTTTATTGACAAAATTGAAGTTAACCGCAAAGGTAAAGTTCGTCGTAAGAGAATTTACTATCTGCGTCAACTTACCGGGAAAAAGGCCCGCATCAAGGAAAAAAGAGTTTAATTTCTTCATAGTCCCGACTTTTTCGGGAAAGAGGAAATATCTGAATTAAAAAACGTCATCCGCAAAACGGATGGCGTTTTTTAGTTTTTCCACAATTCTGTCAAAACAAATGATCTACCCCTGAATTCGGTTCTGAAGGCCTCAATTGCTCCACGGTCGGCCACGGTTACATAAACCGTTTTGCCATCTTCTCCGCCAAAAGCAACGTTGGTTGGCAGGTCTCCTTTCAGTACAATCTCTCTTATTATCTTCCCTTCGGGAGCTACTATAGCAACGGTTCCTTTCTGTATGCGGGTGACATACAGATTTCCTTTTTCGTCGCATCGCATGCCATCTAACCCGTAGTCTTCAAATTTGATCAGGAGTCGCTTGTTGTCAGGAGTTCCGTCTTCGAGGACATCGAAAACCCAAATATTTCTCTGATTTGATTCGTTGACGTAAAGCAATTTTTCGTCGGGTGATAATTCAATGCCGTTTACAGTTCCCATGCCTTCTTCTAAAAGTTTCATATTACCTTTTTGGTCGGTCATCCATATTCTTCCGGAATTATTCTCCCAGTCCGGGTCACTGGCGTAAACGGTACCTTCGGAACTGATTGCTATATCGTTGGGTTGACTCATTTGTTCGTTGTGAGCCAGTACTGAAATGGCTTTGGAATTAATGTCAATTTCCAAGATGTTGTGTCCCGTATAATCGGCAACCAGAAGCTTTTCATTGTTCCACAATCGAATTCCGTTACCTGTGCTGCCTTCGGGTAAATCAACAAATAATCCGTGTGAGCCGTCCGGTCTGACATAACCGATGGTACCTTTGTGACCATAATTCACGGCATATAACGTGCCGTCGGGCGATACTGCAGGTCCTTCGGCCAATTTCGTGAAGACTGAATCGGGGGTTACATCAAAGCTTTTGTACAGGGGCGTCTGAGCCATGGTTCCTGTATATACAGCTGATAGGATAAAGGTTGTCAGTAATGAAGTTAACTTTGCCATGTCTGATTATTGTTTTTACTAATTTTTATTCAATACTCCGTTAAATTTTTACAGATGTATAGTAAGGCAGACACGCCCAATTTGGGCGTGTCTGCCTCTCATAATAAAAACTTTGCGTCATTGCGTCTCTGCGTTTAGGCTTTTCTAAACTGACTATTGTCAATTACCTCGATGCCGTAACTTTTCCTGAAGCGATCAATGATTGATTCGAATTTTGATTCCCTGACGGCAAGTGTCATTCTGCATTTTTCTTCAAATTTTTGTGCATTTATAGCAAGACCTTCTTCGTCGATAACCCGCATCACCGGGTTCATCAGGTCGTAGGGAAAGCGGATGGAGAAAGATTTATCGATGGTGCATTCTGTTTGCTCGGCCTTTTCAAGGGCATCAGCTGTGGCAGCTTTGTAGGCCTGTATCAATCCTCCGGTACCAAGTTTTACCCCGCCAAAATAGCGAACTACCACAACCAGAATATTAGTGAGTCCGAATGAATGGATTTGACCAAGGATGGGTTTCCCTGCAGTACCGGAAGGTTCGCCGTCGTCGTTCATCCTGAAGTTATTACCATCGGGGCCAAGCTCCCATGCATAACAATGATGACGGGCATCGTAATATTTCTTTTTTAAGTCATCAATATATACCTTGATGTCGTCTTCCGATTCAACAGGAAACGCGAATGAAAGAAATTTGCTGCCTTTTTCTTTATAGATACCTTCTACCTGCTGTTTGATGGTTGTATAGAAGTCTTTTTGCATGTGTTTTGAAGTCTCTCCTGAATTATACTGTGAACTTTCAAAAATAGCAAAAATATGTACAAAATCTGGCGTGGAGTATTCTTTGTAACAAAGCGTCAGAACTAAAACCGGTTTACCATTTTTTCGGCCGATCAGCACTTAGGGTTTGTAATGAAATAAATTGAAAGATTTAACGAAGTTATTTTGTTCTTTTCCGACTTGAAAATACTGCGAATGGCGAGCTATTTAATGGATTTTTCCTTTAACTCTGATGCTTTGCCCGGCAAAGAATACGGTACTGTTATCGCTTTACTGAATTTACCACTTCTTCATCGGGCAAAACTGTTTTGTAAAACCCCAGTGCTTCTTCAATATATTTATTTTTCATGTCGGTCGATGAGTCGGAAATGTGGGGATAGAACAAATGCCCCGCTACCTCGATGCCACAGAAACCAAACACCTCCTGCCCGTGTATCTGACGAAAAGCTTTCAGAATACCTTTGTTTTCATACTCTTCGATCGAATTACCCATGGTGGTGTGCAGAAAGGCTTTTTTCCCCTTCAGCAGTCCTTCCGGACCATCCGTGGTAATTTTAAATGCAAAACCGTTGGTCAAAACCCGGTCGAAATAACCTTTAAGTATGGCAGGAAAGCTTCCCCACCACAAAGGGTAGATGAGTGAAATGACTTCGGAATCATTGAGTATTTCCTGTTCCCTGGCTATATCTTCCGGGACGGTGCCTTCTTTTATTTTGGAAAGGTCCTTTTTTGTAAGAATTGGATTAAAGTCAACTTCATAAAGGTTGCGGATGACGGCATCTATATCATTGTGGCGGCTTCTTTTGGCGAGTGCCTCTGCCAATGCGTTGCTGAAACTGTTTTCGTTGGGATGGGCGCTTATTATCAAATGTTGCATGAATTTATCCTCCTATTTTACTATTAAAACACCCTGCAAAAATAAATGTTTGTTTTTAATTAGAATAATTCTAAATAATAAAATTTCTCAAATTTGGTTTAATTTGGCTGTTTGAGAAGCAAAGGGGGCTTTACTTTAAAGACGGCCACTATTTAGCCATTAAATGTCAATGTCTCCGAAAATTTCCGGTTCCTACATCAACCTGTTACTTCTTTTTTTATTTTTGTTGATTTTGGGAATTAAAAATCAGTAGATCGTTAGGTTTTTAGATATAAGATGTAAGGTGATTCGTATAATTTAGAAATAATGTATGAGCCCGGTCTAAAAAGCATCTTTGTTGCCAAACTCGTTGTTGTTTTAAATTTTTGCATCCTCATTAACAGTAAGTTAACTCCGGTACAAAAATTTAAAACGCCTTGATTTTGACAAAAATATGCTTTTTATACGGCACTCATGTATTTTAACAAACAAACATTATTAAACACGAATAGCCGGTTTGCAGTATATTGCAAAAATTTAACGGAGTATTGAAAATGCAATACGCTGTAAACTTTTATTACTAAAATGCATGCCTGGTATTTGCTGTTGAATCTTTTAGCTGGAAAAGCGCAGGGCTTTAACATGTACAAAACCATCTAAAATCTAATAATCTAAAATCTAATGATCTAACACCTAAGCCTCTAACCTCTAAAATGGTTTGTTGAAAATGGATTCATTCATAATTGTTTTTACACATCGTTTAAATATAGGTCTGACAGCTATTCCGTATCATGCTGAACTTCATCCTGATAGGCCCATAGAGCTGTTGGAGCATGTTACGCCTGCCCATATTGAAGAGCGGCCCGATGATTACACCGACGAAGAAAAGCAAATGGTGCGATTGCTGCATACCATTTCCGACAAGGAACTTTTTAAGAAATTCAGTCGCGAAAGCAGTTTACGTGACTTTAAGAACAATATTCCGCCCGATATTTTTGAGGAGCGAATTCGTCCCGACATAGAAAAGAAGATGTACAGGCTGGTAAGAATGCTTGCAGGCTCCAACGTTCCGGCCTATTATCGGCAGAGCGGATACAGCAATCTTTACAAAACCGACCGGCTAAGAATTCCGGCAACCCCATGTCAACCCGTGTTTCGTGTAGATTTGGAGGAAGACGGGATGACCTATTCGTTAAAATTCCGGCAGGATGAGACCACCTTTTCCTTTTCGCAAAAGTATCCGGAAGTGATTTGTTCTGATCCGGCAGTCCTTAAGTTGGAACAGACGCTTTATTATTTCGACAAATTTGACAGCGGAAAACTGAAACCCTTTAAAGATAAAGATTATATCCACCTGAAGGGAGAGAAAGTGATCGACACATATATGGCAAAATTCATTGTCAATATTGTTGAAAGCTATGATGTTCAGGGTTCGGGGTTTGATATTATTGATGTTGACGACTCTCCGGAAATCAGGTTGGTTCTGGAGAAAGACCTTTCACTCCGGCCGGTTCTCAGATTCTATTTCCGGTATGGCAATCGTCTGATTTCACCAAACAGGAAAACAGATGTGTTCGTCGATTTTTCCAAAAACAACGGGAGATATCTTTTTCGACGGTTCCCCCGTGATTATGAGGCCGAGCAGCGAGCCTTCTCTTTGCTACGCGACAACGGCCTTCGACTGATTGATGACGTTTCTTTTATTCACCCCGACGACTTGTCTCCTGCAAATGACGGGGCTCAGTTTTCTCCCGGACCGGCTAACCTTGTTGAATGGGTACGGGAGCATAAAAAGTTGCTCGATGATCATAACATCGAAACGCGACTGGAGTTCAATGGCGAAGAGTATAGCTCCGTGTCTGTTTGTACCCACTTCGAAACAACGACGGATACTATCGATTGGTTTGATATAAAATGTATTGTGGAAATTCCGCCACACCAGATTCCCTTTATCCGGTTTCGTCGAAATATTTTGAATCATAACCGGCGTTTTGAGCTGCCGGATGGAAGCATTTTTATCATTCCAAGGGTATGGTTTACCAGATTTTATGACTTGTTTAATTTCGGTAAAATCGAAAATGAAAGCATTCTTTTACCAAAGAATTATTACCATTTGCTGGATGAACTTCAGAATGAGGAGAACGACGATTCCGAAGGTATTGCTACCCCCGAACTGCCAAAACTCAAAGATTTTTCAACAGCTCCTTTGCCCCAAGGTCTGAATGCTACTCTCCGGCCTTATCAGGTTGAAGGATACCAATGGCTACTTTTTTTGCGGCAAAACAAGTTTGGAGGTATTCTGGCCGACGACATGGGCCTGGGAAAAACTTTACAGGCCATCGCTTTGTTATTGAAAATATATTCGCCAAACGGAGAACTGGAACCTGAAAATGCCGAAGGGCAGTTGTCTTTGTTTTCTTCCCAACTGGATGGGTTCAATAAGTCTGGCCTTGCACCCTCGTTGATAGTGATGCCAACTTCGTTGGTACACAACTGGGATTATGAAATTAAGCGGTTTGCACCGGGCTTGAAAACGTATATTTTTACAGGCACAAACAGAATACGGTCGAAAGAATTATGGAAAATACTGCGGCACTATCATGTGGTGATCACGACTTACGGCATTTTGCGTAACGATGTGGACATTCTGCGGAATACAAGCTGGGAATATCTGATACTTGATGAGAGTCAGAATATTAAAAATCCTTCATCAAAAGGATACCATGCGGTAAGTCGTATCAATGCCCGTCATCATCTTGCCCTGACAGGGACACCCATCGAAAATTCGTTGACCGATCTTTGGGCTCAGATGAATATTGTGAATGAAGGGTTGTTGAAATCGCTGAACTTTTTCAAACGATATTACGAAACGCCCATTTCCAAAAAGGAAGATGAGGCCAAATCAGAGCACCTTCAAAAGATGATCAATCCCTTTCTTTTGCGCAGGACTAAAGAAAAGGTTGCCAAAGATCTTCCGCCTGTAATGGAACAGATGGTGTTTTGTGATATGTCGCCCGAACAAAAAAATATCTACGAACGGGAGAAATCGGGTGTTCGCAATCAGGTGCTGGAATCGATGCAAAACCGTCCGCATAGTGAGCAGGGCATTATTGCACTTCAGGCGTTGACACGACTGCGACAGGTGGCTAATCACCCGGCTATGCTTTATCCAGGCTATCGTGGAAATTCCGGCAAATTCGATCAGATGATGGAATCCCTCGAAAGCATTATTTCTGAGAATCACCATGTGCTTATATTCAGCTCATTTGTTAAAGACCTGGAGTTAATAGAGGTAGCGCTTAATCAACGGAAAATTGATTATGCCAAGTTAATTGGTGCTACTACAAACCGGCAAAAAGTGATTGAAAAATTCAATAATGATGATAAAATAAAAATTTTTCTGATATCGCTGAAAGCCGGAGGTGTTGGGCTCAATCTGACCAAGGCTGATTATGTTTTCATGCTCAATCCGTGGTGGAATCCCAAGGCTGAGGCTCAGGCCATAAACAGGGCACACCGTATCGGGCAGACACGAAATGTTTTTGTGTATCGTTTCATTTCAGCCGAAACCATTGAAGAAAAAATTGCACGTTTGCAGGAGAAGAAAAATAAACTGGCTGATGCTTTCGTTAACACAACCAACCCGTTGAGCCGGATGAGTGCCGATGAAATCAGGGAATTATTCAGCTAAAATGTTATTTGGGTATTATTTTTGATAGCAACAATGAGTTTGGCAACGAAGATGCTTTTTATGCCGGGCTCAATAATTGGCTTCAACGCTTTAACTAATGTCCGTCTATAAAGTCGGAAAAAGTTGTAACAAATTATATGTCTGCACAGAAAGTGCCGGTTGCTAGGCTTGCGAAGCCGCCAAAAACGGAGTTTACCTTAGTAAATGAGTAGTTTGGTGGCAAGCGTAACGCATCAAATGGTACTTTCCGGACAGGCACTAACTAAATATTTTTGAACATGAAAAGAGTACTTGTTTTTTTATTGGCCATTTCGTTCGGTTTTTCTCTTGCTGCACAGGAAGAGCAGGAGAAAATGAATAAAGAGATCAGGAATTTAAAAGAATTCAATAAATTAAAAGTTTCCAAGGGTATTAATGTTACCCTTATAAAGGGGAAAAAACCAAAGGCTGAAATTAACATCGTCAATGCACCTACCTCTGATGTGATCATTGAAAATGATCAGAATGAGTTGACTGTTAAAATGCGAACACGTATATATCAGGACATGTCCGTACAGGTTTACCTGACATATACCGATCTTCGTGCTATTTCAGTTGGTTCCGGCGGAAACATTGAGGGTAATGATGTACTGACGGGAAAGGTATTGCAACTGGATGCCGGTCTTGACGGAGTAATCCAACTTAAATTGGATGTGGATGCACTGGAAGCTACAGTATCCGCTGCCCGGATCACACTTGAGGGATATGCCGAAACGGTGGAGGTTAAAGCTTCAACCGGAGGTAAGTTTCAGGGACAAAGTCTGGAGTGTAAAAAAGCCTATGTTACGTCCAATACCGGCGGAATAGTGACGGTCAATGTTTCGGAATTACTGGATGCAAAGGCGGCTACCGGAGGAACGGTCGAGTATTTAGGTGAACCGAAAAAAATTGAAGTAAAAGAATCATTTGGAGGGTCGGTTGTTAAAATGTAGTTTGAAAACGGCCCTTTTCGTGTCTGTCCATAAAGTATCACTTTGCTGCGTTACGCTTGCCTTGGAAAAGGTGCTCTGTGGAAAGACATATTACCCATATTTTTGCAGGCAAGCGGTAGAACCGGGCGAAACGATTCCGCTCAACGATATAGAAAGTGTAAGGTTTTCACCAATATTTTGAGTGAAAGCCTACACTTTTTATATCGGGGCTAACTTTAAGTAAAGCGATACTTCGCAAAATCCGTATCGCTCAACTTAGGTATTATCGAGTGGTTTCTTCCAATTCCGAAAGAATTTTCAATGCTTCCTGGCGGGTGTTTCCGCAAATCATTTTTTCGGGTTTAAAACCGGCACATACAGCCGGACGATCAGGAGAATCAAAAATGGCACATCTGTAATCATCGGTCAGATGTATGCATGGTACTCCTGCCGGCTTGCCATCAGGCATTCCTGGAATGGGAGATGATATGGATGGCGCAATACAACAAGCTCCACAACCGGTTCTGCATTCCATAATGATTTGTTTTTAATAGAACAATTCAGGATTAACAGTTTCTCCCATCACCCGATGTCCTTTTTCGTTGGGGTGAAGATAATCTCCGTCGTGCACTGTTTCTTTCATAACCTCCGGTTGATCCGGATTTCGCATTGCTTTATCGAAATCTATGACGGCATCGAATTCGCCGCTGTTTCGAATCCATTCGTTTACAGTTTTTCTTGCTGTTTCACGGAAATCTTTGTAGTAGAATGATTTTTTGATGGGTGTGATGGTTCCTCCATAGACTTTAATGTTGTTCTTGTGGGCTTTATCGATCATTTTTTTATAGGCTGATATCAGGTTTTGAGCAACTTGACCTGCAGCAGCACTGTCGGTGGTCTGACCAATATCATTGACGCCTTCAAGAATAATCAGCCATTTGACCCCGTGCTGATTCAGAACATCACGTTCGAAGCGATCGAGTGCCGATGGGCCCAGACATGTTCTCAATACACAGTTTCCCCCGATTCCCTGGTTCAGGACTCCAATGTTTTGAGTTTTGGGGTTTTCCAGTAATCGTTCAGAGAGAATGTCGGGCCATCTGTTTTGTTTGTTTGTGCCTGAGCCGCGGCCATCTGTTATTGAATTACCCAGTGTTACAACCGCAGCAGCTGATTCCGGAGCTTTTACATCTATCCCGTTGATGACGTACCAATGGTCGGTTTGTGTGCCATTAAAAACAGCATCCGAAACGTGGTCACCTTCCATGAGGTAGGAGGTAGTTCGTGAGCCCGGGTGTCCCGTGACATCGGGGGAAGTTTGTCCAAAATAGATTGTGATGGCAAGGTCCATCCTGGGTTTTAAGTTAAAGGCAAGGGCATCAGATGTGACGGTTGAACCCGGTTGCATGGTTATTTGGGAGGCACCACTGAACGATAAATTCTTAATGGTGTTAACATCGATGGCACTGCTGTCATTTGCGGCAGCAATTTGCACTTTTTTCATGGTAACAGGACTGTTACTGAACTTATTCGAGAATCTGAGCCTCAGGCTATCGCCACCGATCGATACCCGAACCTTCTGTCTTAGCGTGTTATTTGTCAGACCGGGTTCGGGAGGCATGTTGTGCGGTTCTACAAGTTGTGGCGCTGTGCTCCAGGTACCTACCCATTTTTCTGAAGTTCCGGCATCGGCCGTCTTACACCCATGGTTGATGAATGAAAAGAGGACACTCCAGATTATTAAAGCCGGTAATGAGCGAGTCAGAGCATGATGACTCCTGGTGATGAATTGTAATAAATTTTGTTTCATAGCCATAGTTGTTAATTTGTTTTTTGTTGATATGAGACGAGCATGGTAGGATTTTCCGCAATAAGAAGCCCATACGCTCAAACTTCGTCCAGAAACCGTTTCGTTATTCCCTGATAAGCATCGATGCGGCGGTCGCGGAAAAACGGCCATATTCTTCTTACTTCTTCCGAACGTTTTAAATCGATGTCAATAATGAGATTACTTTCGGCATCTGTCGGAGCTTCAATCAGAATTTCTCCCTGTGGCCCCGCAGCAAAACTGTTGCCCCAGAACTGTATTCCTCCGGTTACATTGGACGGATCGGGTTCGTATCCCACACGGTTTACCGAAACAACGGATAGTCCGTTGGCAACTGCATGTCCGCGTTGAGAAATTGTCCAAGCCTCTTTTTGTCGTCTTTTTTCTTCATTGCTGTCGGACGATTCCCAACCGATAGCAGTGGGATAGATGAGTAATTCAGCACCTTTCAGGGCCATCAGTCTGGCTGCCTCGGGATACCACTGGTCCCAGCAGACCAGCACGCCCAGTCGCCCGACACTGGTATTCACCGGCTCAAACCCTGTGTCGCCGGGCGTAAAATAAAACTTTTCGTAATAGGCCGGGTCATCAGGAATGTGCATTTTCCTGTATTTGCCGGCTATGCTCCCATTTTTTTCCAGTACAACGGCGGTGTTATGATAAATGCCGGGCGCCCGTTTTTCGAAAAGAGAGGTGACAATGACTATATTCAATTCATCGGCCAGCTGCCCGAATCGGTCGGTTGAAGGCCCGGGAATAGGTTCAGCCAAATCAAATAAACCGGTCTCTTCAGTCTGACAAAAATAGAGACTGTTGTGTAACTCCTGTAACACAACCAACTGAGCACCCTTTTTGGCAAGCTGCCGGATGCTCTTTTCCAGACGTTCTATGTTGTCCTGAATATTGGCTGTATTGCTTTGTTGTATGATTCCTGTTCTAAGCATGAATGGTATTTTTATTCTATTCAACGAATGACCTGACAATCTGTCGATTTACTAATTTACTAAACTGTTTGACAACCTGTCAATTAACGAATCAACCTTCAGACCTGCTTTCTTAAACTCCCCTGTGGCAATTGCATGGTCACGCAGTGCAACGATCCGTTCTGTTTTATTAACGGACGGCAATCAATTCCGATTACTTCACGATTTGGGAAAATTTTTTCAAATATTTTTTTGGCCTCTATGTCTTTAGGGCTGTTGTAAAATGGGACCAGGACAGCATGGTTAATGATGAGGAAATTTGCATAGGTAGCCGGCAGACACTGGTTGTTGTGATAAACCGGGTCGGCCATTGGCAGCGGGATAAGGTTGTAAGATTTTCCTTCGGTGGTTTTGAATTTTCGGAGTTGATTTTCCATTTTGTTCAGTGCTTCGAAATGTTCATCCTCCGGGTTGTCCGTTTTAATATAAACAATTGTTCCGGGATCACAAAACCGGGCAAGGGTATCTATGTGGCTGTCGGTATCGTCGCCTGCCAGATACCCGTTCTCAAGCCATAAAATGTTATTTGCGCCAAGGAATTGTTTGAGCCTGTCTTCAATTTCATTTTTTGAGTATCTGCCGTTGCGGTTGGGTGACAAAAGGCACCGGCTGGTTGTAAGTACCGTTCCTTTCCCGTCTGATTCTATGCTGCCGCCTTCCAGCACGAAATTCAACCGGTTTTCTCTGACAACATCTTGCGAAAAGATGCGATTTTCAAAAAGACGCTGTGTGATGAGATTGTCCTTATCGGCTGCGAATTTAAGTCCCCATCCGTTGAATTTAAAATCAACGGCGATGTATTTTCTGTTTTCTTTAACCAAAAGAGGACCGAAATCCCTTGCCCAGGTATCATTTACCGGAACTTTGACAATTTGCAACCGCTCCGGGAATCTGAACCGGGATGATGGATTTTGGTCGTTATCATCAACTAATAATACAACATCTTCAAACCGGGTTATTGTATCAATGATTTTCCGGAAGCAATCGCGGGTTTCCTGCAGCATCGGTTCCCAGTCGGTTTCCTCATGCGGCCAGGCCAGTAATACGGCATCCTGAGATTCCCATTCAGCGGGTAAAATTCTGTTTTTCCGGTTTTGTCTGTCCATAAAAAAATCCGGTTTTATGTATCCTGGCTTCAAAAATGGCAAAAATTTATGATATCAGAATTTGAAATTAATTCGTGTCTGCCTGTCAAACAATTGTAGGCTTACTGCCTGGTCTGATAAAGATGCACATCCTGTTGGGGGAATGGAATTGAAATGCCTTGTTTGTCAAATTCTTTTTTCACAGTTTCCTGCATATCGAAAAATATTCCCCAGTAATCGGTGGCATTAGCCCATACCCTTACGACAAGGTCAACCGAACTGTTGCCAAGATTGATTACGCCGATAAATGGTTCTGGTTCTTTAAGTATCCGTTCATCCCGGTTAATAATCCCCATTATTACCTCTTTAGCTTTGTCGATATCATCGCCGTAACCGATACTGAAAGTAAAGTCAACCCGTCGCCGGGGTTCGGTGGAATAATTGGTAAGAGAACCGGTCGAGAGTGCTCCGTTGGGCAAGATAATGGTCTTTTTGTCAGGCGAATTTAAAATGGTGTGAAAAATCTGAATTTCTTTGACAGTTCCCGACTCTCCCTGTGCGGTGATGTAATCACCCACTTTAAAGGGTTTGAAAATAAGAATCATAACGCCACCCGCAAAGTTTTGAAGTGAACCGCTCAGAGCCATACCAATGGCCAGGCCGGCAGCACCTAAAACGGCGATAAACGAAGTCATCCGGATGCCCAGCATGGATATAACGCTGATGAACAGCATTATTTTAAGTGCGATCCTACTAACACTTAATAGGAATGATTGAAGGCCGGGTTCAACGTCTCTGGCAATAAACATTTTTTTCATTCCTTTCATTAGCAGACTTATTATCCACAGTCCGATAATAAGTGTTATGATGGCAAACAAAAGTTGTCCTCCATATTTTATGACAAATGTCATAATCAGTTCAGGATTACTGAACCAGTTCTTAACATTTTCCATTTCTTTGAGTTTTTATTTTTAATAGTGAGTCTGGTCTAAAAAGCATCTTTGTTGCTGAATTTATTGTTGTTTTTAAATTATTAAATCCTCATTAACAACATTTTAAACTCGTTACAAGCATTTAAAATGTCTTGATTTTGACAAAATATGCTATTCATAAAGCACTCAATATTGAGGCCGGTCTAAAAAGCATCTTTGTTGCCAAACTCGTTGTTGTTTTAAATTTTTGCATCCTCATTAACAACAAGTTAACTCCGGTACAAAAATTTAAAACGCCTTGATTTTGACAAAAATATGCTTTTTATACCGCACTCAATAGTAAATCATTTACAAAAAGTCGAAATTTATGTGGCTGTAATACAAAAAGAAGGTAAGAAGCAGCAATAAAACAGCCCATATTGTTATAGCAATTTTTGAAGTGTTTCTGGCTTTTCCCTCTTCATGCCAGTTTGCCGGCTTAATGCCTTGTACAACAAATGTTATTACACCTGCCAGATTGATACAAATAATATTGATAAGAAGAAGCAGGAGAGCGCCTGTAGCATTTCCCCAGAGGCCGGCTCCGATAAGCAATCCAAATACAACAAGGGGAGGCAATATGGCTACTGCGACCATTACACCTACCAAGGCAGTAGCAACGCCTGTCGTAAATGCCAGTGCTCCTGCAACGCCCGAAGCCAGAGAAAGGCCTATATCTCCAAGATTGGGTTGGGTTCTGGAGGCAATCTGCTGAATGCCAGGATCTATTTTAATGATCATGCCCAAAAAAACAGAAAATATCAAAGAGATAACAATGCCGGTTGCCGTAACACGCAATGCGTTTTTTGCCAACCGAAAATCGGCCAGGGTGGTGGCAAGCGATAATGCTACATTGGGTCCCAGGAATGGTGCAATTACCATGGAGCCAATTATGATGGCTTCGCTATTACGAAGTATTCCGGTTGCAGCAACAATGGTTGACGCGAGCATCAAAACAACAAATACCCAGGTAAGTCTGGTGGAATCTACCAGATCGTGATACAGCTCTTCTCTGCTGATCCGTCCCTGTTTTGTCTTTTCTGCCTTCGTGGAGGTTGAGCCGCGGCCTTCTGCCGGCTCCGGTTCTTTTGGTCGGGGAATGGTTGCTTCTACCGGATAAAGAACAATCCTGAATGTTCCGGTATCCGAGAAATGTCGTTCAAGTTTGGTAATCAGTTTTTCGCTCTCTTCAACCGGTAATAACAAAGATAACTTATATCGTTTTTCATCTATTATCTGGTACCAGCTTTCAATCAGTGATTCTCCCCTGATTAAACCATATAGTTCCTGCTTTCTTTGGTTCGGAACAACGACCTCCATTAATCTTAAAGCCATATTCTTTTTTGGGCTGAAAATAGCAATTCTGTCTGTCAAATCAAATGCAATATTTCGTTAAACCTCGATGCATACTTATTTCTTTTGTAAGGCTACAGATGCAATGGCTTGTCTGTCGTTTGATATGCAGGTAATTGATAATTCAACAATGATCCAAATCAAATCTGTGTTATCTGTGTCCTCTGTGATGAATTCTTAACCTCAACCTCAACCTCAACCTCAACCTTAACCTTAACCTTAACCTCAACCTTAACCTCAACCTTAACTTGCTTTGAGCATTAATCTCTTCCTGTTATTGTGCATTTATAATTGGTAATTTCCTTCGAAATGTTAACAAACATTATTCATCTAATTATTATTGATAAAAGAAATGTGAGTTTTATTCACAAAATAAGTGAATACTAAGTGTAAAATATAAAAAGTTGATATACAATTAAAAGAAATAAAATAGGTGAGTTTTTTATGAGTTAAAAAATGTATAACGATGAGTTTTTTATGAGGTAAAAATTTATGAGTAGTTAACATTCGGGTATAAGTTTGCAACATGTTTTACTAAAATTTCCAAATCAGTTTTGTTATGAGAAAAACATTAGGAATTTTGTTTTTATTGATGTGGACAACAGTATTGTTCGCACAGGAGATTACCGTTACAGGAAAGGTAACCTCCGCATCAGACGGCTCCCCCATTCCGGGAGTGAGCGTCGTAGAGAAAGGTACAACCAACGGTACGATTACCAATGTAGACGGGAACTATTCGTTGACGCTTCAGGAAGGAGCAACGATGGTTTTCTCTTTTATAGGTATGAGGACCGTTGAAGTTGTCGCAGACCAATCGACCATCAATGTACGGATGGAAGAAGAAGTAACCGGTCTGGATGAAGTTGTGGTAGTAGGTTACGGTGTTCAGAAGAAGAGTGTTGTAACCGCTGCTATTAGTAGTGTTTCTTCTGAAGACCTTGAGAAGACAACTCCATCGCGGATTGAAGATGTCCTGAAAGGAAAAGTTTCGGGAGTTCAGATCACTCAGAGTTCGGGACAACCCGGTTCTGATTCTAAAGTGCGCATCAGAGGTGTTGGCACAATTAATAACAGCGAACCTCTTTATATTGTTGACGGGATGGCCGTTGATGGTGGTATCGATTTTCTGAATCCGACCGATATTGAATCGGTAGAAGTCCTGAAAGATGCTGCTTCAGCTGCAGTATACGGAACACGTGCAGCTAATGGTGTTATCCTGATTACTACAAAGTCGGGGAAAAGCGGAGACGCCCGTATTAATTATGACTTTTCTTATGGCTGGCAGAATCCATGGAAAAAGCGTTCTGTCCTGAATGCCCGTGAATATATGGTGATAATGAATGAGTCATTGCTGAATGATGGCAATGCACCTCGTTATACACAGGAGGAAATAGCCAATGTCGGAGAAGGAACCGACTGGCAGGATGAAACCTTCAATTACGATGCACCTGTTCAGAATCATCAAATTAGTGTGAGTGGTGGTAACGACAGGGCAACTTATTTTGTTTCTTTCGGGTATTTTAATCAGGAAGGTATTGTTGGGGGTAACTACGATCGCTCTAATTATAAGCGTTATAGTATACGGACCAATAACACGTATAATGTTTTTGAAGCCGATCGCTGGTTCCTGAACAATCTGAAAGTGGGTGTAAATGCCGGTTACTCAAGGATAAAGTCATCGGGTATCGAGACCAACTCGGAATATGGTTCTGTGTTGGGAAGTGCATTGGCATTTAACCCGACAATTCCTGTTTATTCAACGAATCCGGAACAGGTATTGGCAGACCATCCTACTGCCGTCACAGATGATCAGGGAAGGGTATATTCCATCCCTCCTTCAGGATTTCAAGAGATTGCCAACCCGGTGGCCATGCTTGACGCGCCTACGGGAAGCCAGGGCAATTCCGACAAGTTTGTTTCATCTTTTTGGGGCGAACTCGACGTTGTTGAAGGCCTGAAGTTTAAATCAAGTTATGGCGTTGATCTTGCTTTCTGGGGCAATGACGGGTACACTTTTGAACATTTTCTGGCTACCCAGGGAAAAGACTTTACCCGAAGTCATGTATATTCCAATATGCACCGTGGCTTCAAATGGCAGTTAGAAAATACACTTACCTATTCGAAAAGCTTTAACGGAATTCATAACCTTACCGTATTGCTTGGCCAGTCGGCACAAGAATATAAACTCAGGGAATTGTATGGTGACGATTATGACCTGTTGGAGAACAACCCTGATAAGGCAGTTATCGATTACGCCATAGCCGATCGCGATGATGAGCGTGTAGCAGGTGGAACTGGCGGTTTCTCTTCTGAAACACTGGCATCCTATTTTGGTCGTGTCGATTATAACTTCAATGAGAAATATATGTTCCAGGCAACGGTTCGTCGTGATGGTTCCTCTCATTTTGGTTCTGACAATAAGTGGGCTGTTTTTCCTTCATTTTCTGTTGGCTGGAATGTTACCAACGAGTCGTTCTTGGATGGCCGTCCCGGTTGGTTTACCTACCTGAAATTACGTGCTAGCTGGGGTAAAAACGGGAATGAGAGGATTGGTAACTTTGCCTATACCTCTTTGATGAACGGAAACCAAAACTACTATTTCGGTTCAGGTGATTATTCAGCCATGCAATATGGTGCCAGCCCTGCCCGTATTGCCAATCCGGATCTTAAGTGGGAAGAGTCCGAACAAATTGACATTGGATTTGATTCACGTTTTTTCGATAGTGCTCTGATTTTTGGGTTCGATTATTTCAAAAAGACCACCGACGGAATGTTGATGGATCAGCCTATTCCTGCTTATGTGGGGAAAGGTGCACCCATTGCCAATGCCGGAGAAATGGAAAACAGTGGTCTCGAATTTGAGTTGACATACAACGGACGTGTTGGTGATTTTAAATATACTGTCAGCGGAAACGCCTCATATCTGCAAAACGAACTCATTGATATGGGTAATGAGTCGGGTGAGCAAATCTACCAGAGTGCTGGTGCTACCGGAGTTGGAGACTTTGTAAAAGGTAAAAACGGTGAAGTTTTCCCATACTTTTATGGATACAAAGTGGGAGGCATTCTTCAGAATGAAGCTGAGGCTGCAGAATATAATGAG
>NZ_AEWI01000059.1 GCF_000191885.1 Anaerophaga thermohalophila DSM 12881 | reverse complement strand
CTGTCATTCTGAGCGGAGCGAAGAATCTAAAATCAATTAAAGCATAATAAATTGCATCATTCCAATAACTTAGACTAATTTTATACGAATGAAACGAGCATGGCAAGGTTTGGCACAAAAGAACATGTATAAAACTCAATCATGCGAGTTCCATTCGGCCAATAACTTAAGTAAATTATATACGAATGAAAACACTATAGATCAATCATTGGTTGATAGATTTTAATGATGAGGCCTACGGAAGAATGTTTGGTTCAACAGAGCCTCCAATATCAAGCGTATGCAAGCAACGCCTGCTCGTAGGCTAAGTGCTACAGGACGTTTTCTTTAATAAATGATATTTCTTCGAATGAATCAGAAATTGCAAATATTTTATATCCATTATGATCCAATTTCTTAATGGTTTGTTTAGATTTAAGATTTCCGTTTTCAACAAGTCTGTCATGAAATTCAATCAAAATTTGAGTGATTGATATTTTGGCGTTTAATATATCTTCAATTACATCATATTCAGAACCCTCAATATCCATTTTCAAAACGTCAATGTGTTTATGGCCCAGTTCATTCATAATATCTCCTAATGATTTCATTTCTACACTAACTTTTTTCATAATGTCAATGTTTTCTTGAGTAATAATACTACCTGAAACATGCTCAGGGTTTTTAGGAAGATAAAAATCAACAAATCCACTTTTATTACTAATTCCAAACTCATAAAAATGAAATTGCTCAGGTAATTTTTGCCTTTTAATCCAACTTATTGACTTTGGAGTCGGATCGAAACCAAAAACACGACAACCATGATTTTTAATTAACGCATTATCAAATGATATATCTTCACCAATTCCAAAAGAATATATAATGGAATTTTCGTTGAGGAATTCAGGACAAATGTAAAAACCTCCATATATGTTACCATACCATATATGATTACATTTTACCTTTATTTTCAAGTGCGAAAATTTTCCGGTTTTTTTTAAAATAAAGTGCCTGGTTTTTGATTTGATTTTTGCTATCACAATGTTTGTGTCTTTTGTTTTAAATGCCCGAACCGGTTAGCTTAAGCCCTCTAAGAACAGTGCCACGATAGATATCCAGCATCGGTTCTCGTTGCAGTGCAGGTATTTTACCCACTGTTTTGGCTGTTCCCTTTCCGCTCAAATATCACCTAAGTTAAACGATACGAGTTATGCGAGGTAAAGCTTTGCTTAGGTTGCAGTTTGGCACTGACTTTTATTAAAAGCATTGACCTTTAATTTAGCACTGAACTCCCTATTTCTTTTAACCGCTGTTAGTGGGGGACAACTTCATACATCTACTTTTGTAAAAATTCAGTCAACGGCTTTATAAATCTGTCAAAAGTTTCTATATGAGGAAGGTGGCCTACGTTTTCCAGTTCTACCAATGTCGAGTTTGGTATAGCTTTCTGGGTTTTCTTTCCCAATTCGTTGTAAAGCCCCATTTTCGACTGTATGTCTTTCGGGGCTCGTTCTCTACCTATGGCTGTCCTGTCGCGTGTACCGATGATAAGCAGTGTCGGACATTTAATGTTTCCGAATTCATACACTACAGGCTGGGTAAAAATCATATCCATAGTAAGGGCTGCATTCCATGCGATAATGGGGTAATCTTCGTGCAACGTCCAACCCGCTAAAAGGTTGAGCCAACGGTCATATTGAGGCTTCCAGGTATTATCATAATAATATTTCAACTGGTAGTTGCGATAGCTTTCTACTGTGTTTTTCAATTCACTCTGATAATTCGCGTCAATGGTTTGATAACTTGTCAGAGTTTTGTAATCCTCCAGACCGATCGGGTTTTCCAGAATGAGTTTAGCGGTCATTTCAGGATAGGATAATGCAAATCTTGTGGCAAGCATTCCCCCCATTGAATGGCCTAATACATTAATTTTATTGATTTTCAGACTGTCGAGAATTGATTTGGTGTTATGAGCCAACTGCTGAAAGCTGTATTGGTAGTTTTCAGGTTTGGTGGATTTTCCAAAGCCAATTTGGTCGGCTGCGATTACACGAAAGCCTTCTTTACTCAGCGCTTTTATGGTTTGTTCCCAATAAGCTATACTGAAATTTTTGCCGTGCATGAGCAGTATTGTCTTTCCATTAGGATTTGACGGCAACACATCTACATAAGCCATTTTCAGGTCTTGTCCCTGCGATTTCAACGGATGAAATTTAACCTCAAAAAGGTAGTTTACAGTCGTAAGGTCTTTATCCAAAGCCACCAATGTATCCTGGGAGAAGCATGGAAAATAAGTGATGATCGCTAAAAGTAATAAGATATTTGTTTTCATCAGTATAAAATTTAATTATTAAGGTCGGATGGAACTCGTATCCAAGAACTTATACATGTTCTGTTGTGACAAACCTTGCCATGCTCGTTTCATTTCAGTATCAATTTTACTATCAGTTCTTTGCCTTGTTGTACCGGACGAGTCAGCAGGGGTAAAATCCTCCTTCCCCCTAAGAGCTTTACCCCGACGAAAAACAGGGGCACGCTGTGATAGTTAATGCATTGGACTACCATTTCTTCAAGTGCTGTTTTAAATCAATATTTTCTGACTATCGATCATCCTGTTTTGTTTGGACATAAATTTACAAAAAATAACTGAACCTGATATTGTGCTCTCTTTTACAGTTTGCCTGCAACGGTTATCGGTATGGTTAGCTGCCGATTTCGAAGCACAAATTTATTTTGTTTTTTTTGAGTGCGGGCAACCCTGAACCCTCCTGAAAGGAGATACTCGTGCCGGTTTTAAGCTCTTTGCTTTGACGAAGCGTTGGTTGAAGCGTTGGCCTGAGGAGCTTTGGTTCCGAAAGCTTTCGGAATGCTTGCTAATAGCATTGGCCCATTATATCGGAGGAAGTCCAAGTTCCTCTAAAAATTTATTGTGTGTTTCTCTTGCTTTTTCAATATCTTTTTCAATATCAACAAGTTTTTTGTTTACTTCCTGCAAGTCAATTATTTCTTCTTCGAGCGACGTGCTTACATAGCGTGAAATATTCAAATTGAATTCGTTTTTCTCTATTTCATCCATTGATACCCTGCGGGAGTAGCGGGTTTCTTCTTTGCGGTCGCGGTATGCTGCAACTATCTTTTCGATGTGTTCAGGCAGCAGGTTGTTTTGTCGCTTTCCTTTTTCAAAGTAGTCAACTGCATTGATAAATAAAACATCGTCAAACTTTTTGCACTTCTTTAAAACCAATATGCAAACGGGAATACCGGTCGAGTAAAACAATTTTGCAGGCAGACCTATTACCGTGTCAATGTTTCCGTCCTTTAGCAATTTTGTTCTGATGCGTTTTTCTGAACCGCCCCTGAATAAAACACCATGAGGTAGAATGATTGCCATTGTTCCCTCTTTACTCAGGAAATGAAATCCGTGTAAAAGAAAAGCAAAGTCGGCTGCTGACTTAGGAGCAAGACCGTAACTTTTGAAACGAAAATCTTCTCCCATTGCTTCTGTTGGTTCCCAACGATAACTGAAAGGCGGATTGGCAACAACAGCATCAAACTCCATTTTTTTAGCGGGATTCATTTCATTTAAAATATCCCAATCGTTAAGCAACGTGTCCCCATGGTGGATTTCAAACTCAGTGTCCTTCAAGCCATGCAAAAGCATGTTCATACGAGCTAAGTTGTATGTGGTAATGTTTTTCTCCTGTCCAAAAATTTTACCGATTGTACCCCCTGCTTTTATCATTCTGTTGCGGACGTTGAGTAACAACGACCCAGAACCGCAGGCAAAGTCCAACACTCGTTCAATTTTTTTCTTTTGGCCTTTGCTGGGGTCTTGGCTATCAAGCGTTACAATGGCAGAAAGTATATCAGAAATTCTTTGAGGAGTATAAAACTCACCTGCTTTTTTGCCTGATCCTGCTGCAAATTGACCGATTAAATATTCGTAAGCATCACCAAGAATATCTGTGTCTGTGGAAAATTTATTTATGCCTTCAGCAATTTTCTGAATGATGACACACAGTTTTTTATTCCGTTCCGGGTAATTCCTGCCAAGTTTATCGGAGTCCAGATTGATTTCCGAAAACAAGCCTTGAAAGGTACTATCAAACGATTCTGTTTCTATGTGTCTAAAACCATCTTGTAACGTTCCAAGCAAGTCTTCACTTTGGGTTTTAGCCAGGTATGCAATATTATTCCATAAGAATTTAGGCCTAATAACATAATGAACCTTACGGCGCATTTGCTTTTCAAACTCCTCAATATCGTTAGGATTTTGTTCATACCAAATGGACAAGGATGTTTTGCCTCCATTTCCATTTAAAACGGGGTAATCTTTCCCTAATTCCTTTATGGCTGCCGCTTCGTAGTTGTCGCTTAAATAACGCAAGAACAGAAACGAAAGCATATAATCACGAAAATCATCTGCATTCATTGCTCCACGCAATTCGTCTGCGATTTTCCAAAGGGTGTTTCCAAGATAGTTGTGATTGGGCTTGAGATTGGGTTTGAGACTGGGCATGCCCAGTCTGTACGGTTCGTTTGCTGTCATGTTATTTCAATAATCTTCTATTTTCTGCTTTAATTAAAATCTTCATTTGCTGAATGGCGATTTGATTTAGTTTTATGAGCCGTTCTTTCTGTATTTTCTACCTTTATTTTTGCCATATCCTTTATAGTTTAATTGCAGCTAATTTGCCAGTTGTCTGCACTGTGATTCATTTGATTTTTGGATTACCTTGATTTTTCTGTTTGAACTTTTTGTTTGACACTCTTTTAAATTCAAGGCTTTTTGCTCCAAAGTTAATAAGTAACCCCACTTCCAAATCATAAGCTTCCAAATAGTTGATGGCTTGAGCTAAATGCACATCTTCCAATTTTATCAGGGCTTTAATTTCAACAGAAACTACACTTTCTACCAAAAAATCTACTCGTCTTGTGCCTATTTGTTGTTGTTTGTAATACACCGGCATTTCATATTCCCTGCTAAATTCAATTCCTGCATCCGACATTTCTATATCCAATGCCCGTTGATAAATTACTTCCTGAAAGCCATTACCCAATGCAGAATGAACCTTCATTGCACAACCAATAATCTTTCCTGTTAATTCAGAATGTTTGTAATTCGTCTGAACTACTGGTTTATTGGATTTCTCTGATGACTCAGATTTTAATGTCTTTCCATTTTCCATATCTATCAAATTAAATCATTTAATCATATAAATCAGTGGTTCAGACATCATACGCTTTCAGTCCTGATATTTCTCGCCCTTCGGCTTGTTTTTTTAATAGTGGAATCAAATCTTTCATCAATGCTAATTCTCGTTTGGTGCGTTCTTTCCAGCCCAAGTCAAAGGGAGCAAAAAGTTCACTTAACTTATCGGCATCAAATATCATACGGCTTAAAATGCTATCGGTAAATTGTTGCAGCGCAGAAAGTTCCAATCCATTTTTCTGTGCAACGCGGGCAAACTCTTTGGCTATTTTTTCCGCTTTAAATTGTTGGTAGCCATCTTTAATTTCTTGTTCAGTCAGTCCCTTGCCAACTTCTAATGTATTAATGTAATCAATAATATCTTCCCGTTCTTCCATCAGGTTAGCACTGCTACTCAATACACCAATCAATTGATCACGGGTCATCTTCTGCTTTTTCGGCGTGCCCTGCGTGTATTTGGCAATCAGGTTCATGATGTAGTCGTAATCCACCAAAGCAGAAGCAAACAACACAAATTCAAAATCAAGCTGTTGAACGTTTTCAGGGGCTCTGTCGCCTTCCCTTTCCTGAACTTCTTTGAGTTGCTTGGCTATTTCCAGATACGAACTGCGGAACGAACGCAATTGATCTTCAGGCATTAGTTCTTCTATCTTTTCCTTTTGTTCTTCGTTCAGGTCAGTGTATTGGTCAAGCTGTGTTCTCAGCCGTTGCACTTCTTTAAAACGATTGATAAACTCAACACGGGCAGCATCACCTTTTATATTGTAAACTTCCTGTGGTTCTGCCGCGATGTTTTTTGATTCCATCCATTTTTCCATCGCTTTTACTGCCTCCTGGTACTTCTCAATTATTTTCGGTGCCGGTTCAACCAGCCAAATTTCTTTGGCTCGTCCGGTGTCTTCTCCGCTAAATAAGGCAATAGCTCTGTCCACTTCGGCTTGCTGTTGGCGGAAATCAAGTATGTTTCCGTAAGGTTTGGTGTCGTTCAAAATACGGTTGGTGCGACTGAATGCCTGAATCAGTCCGTGGTATTTCAGATTCTTATCCACATATAAGGTGTTCAGGTATTTGGAATCAAAGCCGGTAAGCAACATATCCACCACAATCACCATATCAATTTTGTTTTTGTGCGGATAGTCGGTATTGCTAAACATTTGAAATTTGATGCGTTGCTGAACATCCTGATAATACAAGTCAAACTCGTTGATGCTGTGATTGGTTCCGTATTGCTTGTTGTAATCGGCAATGATGTTTTGCAGGGCTTTCTTCTTTTTTTCGGGTTCAACCTTGTTGTCCTCTTTTTCCTGCTGTAAATCTTCCTGCAACTGCTGCACATCTTTGTTTCCGTCGGCAGGCGGGGAAAATACACAAGCAATGTTTAGAGGACGAAAATCCGGATTTTCTTGAGACAGGGCATGCCCTGTTTTTACAAACAGGTCGTAGTATTCAATAGCATCATTAATAGAAGCCGTTGCCAATAAAGCGTTAAAGCGTTTACTGTGCGTAGATGCATCGTGTTTTTTTATAATTGCATCGGCAACCGCCGTTATATGTTCTGTACTGCCTATGGTAATGTTTTTCCCGGGTTTGAAATAGTCAATATGAAAACGTAAAACATTTCTATCTTCAATAGCATGGGTAATCGTGTAAGCGTGCAGTTGTTTTTGAAAAATATCTCTGGTTGTTACATAAGAGCCAACAGTTCCGTCAATTTGTTTGTAAATGGCGTTATCTTCAAAAATGGGTGTACCGGTAAAACCGAATAGCTGTGCATTGGGAAAAAATTCTTTGATAGCTTTATGATTTTCGCCAAACTGTGAACGGTGGCACTCATCAAAAATGGATACAATTCGTTTATTGCGAAGCGGTTCCAGACGTTTCTTGTATTTGTTCTTGTTGTTTGGGTCTAATGCAAGTCCTAATTTCTGAATGGTTGTAACAATTACTTTGTTGGCGTAGTCGTCAGAAAGTAAACGTCTTACCAGCATTTCGGTATTTGTATTTTCTTCGACGCAATTTTCCTGAAATTTATTAAATTCTTCACGGGTTTGACGGTCAAGGTCTTTGCGGTCAACTACAAACAAGCATTTTTCGATGTCGGGATTATCTTTAAGTAAAGTAGATGCTTTGAAAGAAGTCAGTGTTTTACCGCTTCCTGTGGTGTGCCAAATGTAGCCGTTGCCTCGGTTTTGGTGAATGCAGTCTACAATGGCTTTTACCGCATAAATTTGGTAAGGTCGCATGACCAATAGTTTTTGTTCGCTTGCAACCAAAACCATATATCTGCTAATCATTTGCCCCAATGAGCATTTGCTCAAAAACTTTTCAGAAAAGTCGTCTAAATGTGTGATCTTTTTATTGTCCGTACATGCCAATTGGTAAATGGGCAAAAACTGTTCATCAGCATTAAAACTGAAATGAGTATTGTTGTTATTTGCAAAGTAGTAGGTATTAACACGGTTGCTTACAATAAACAACTGCATAAAGCAAAGCAAAGAATTGGTATAGCCGTTTCCCGGGTTGCTTTTGTAGTCCACAATTTGCTGCATGGCTCTGCGTGGGCTTATTTCCAGACTTTTCAATTCAATTTGAACAACGGGAATACCGTTAATCAGCAAAATCACATCATAGCGATGATAGCTGTTTTCAGTATTTATCCGAAGTTGATTGACAACTTCATAATCATTCTTACACCAGTCTTTGATGTTCACTAATGTGTAATGCAATGGCGTCCCGTCTTCACGCATAAAAGTATTGATTTCTCTTAAGCGTTTTGAAGCGGCAAAAACGTCAGCATTTATAATCTCATCCCTTAATCGATAAAATTCGGAATTAGTTAAATTTACCCGATTCAATGATTCGAATTTCTCGCGGAAATTATTTTCAAGAGAAGCTCTGTCCCGTATGTCAGGTCTATAACTATATTTCAGGTCAGTCAACTTAGCAATTAAACTTTCTTCAATTTGAGTTTCTTTAATCATTATTCTTCTTTCAATAAATCTTTTGGATTGACATCCAATATTTTTGCTGTCTCTTAAAGTACCTCAAGTCTTGGTTTTTGCCGGTTTTGTACGTATGAAACGAGCATGACAAGGTTTGTCACAAAAGAACATGTATAAGTTCTTGCATGCGAGTTCCATCCGACCTTAATAATTAAATTTTATACGGATGAAATTACCATATTGTAGCTTTTCCCCAACTTCTCAGCCTACCAAGTCTGCTTGATGCCTTCTCTTCAAGCACTTCTTTGATTCGATTCATTTCTATCAAATTATTTTTCAGCTAAAATATAAAATTATCTCATAAAACAATATAAAATTATCAAGTTGCTCCGGGGACGTCGGCAGAATTGCACTCTTTGGCAAAACATTGGTTACAACGTAGGCTCGTGAGGCTTTGCCAATGTGTGCAATGTGGGTAGAATTTCTTTCTTCTTTTTTGCTACACCCGCAACAACCCGGTTGCGTCACCCCAATAACGTTATTGCGCCGGTCATAAAAATTCTGTTGCGTTGCTCTTTAGGGGCCGTTCCTCAATCCTTCGGTCCCCTATTCCTTAAAACATAATTCTCAGAGAGCCCCCATCCAATATCGAGGGAGTGTAAGCAACGTTTGAGCGAAGGCTGAGGGGAGGAGTTTTGATTTCTATAGCCCGTCCGTGTCAACCACCGGAAATCAAAACTCCCTGACTCATCAGTTATGGATTCCTATCTGCCAGACATTGTCCCCAAAATCCCATCTGCAAGAAGATATTCAGAAAACTGCTGGTTATTTAGGACAATCCACTTTCAGTCCCAAAGCCTCAGCTATTTCCTTCCACGAAATTGCAGTGATGCTGCCATCGTTATGTACAGGATAGAATACCCCGTTTTTGAAGTTTCCGAATGAATGCTGTGTTAAGGCCACCCCATCGGTATTCCGTGTGACTTCTCCGGCAAAGCTTCCCATATACTTTAGTGTTTTGCGGTCGAACACGGGGAACCAATTGTTCAGGACATCCTGATCGGTTGTTATGTAATAGCCGGATGTATCTGCCTTGCAAGACCATAAAGCGATGCCTTCCGGTTCGTATTTGAAATATTTGTTTGGGATGGCCTCGCCGGTAAATTCACCTTCGGTTGTATAAATTTTAATGTTCCGCTGCATTTCATATTCATCGGCAATCAGCAGGCGGTTAAGAGGACGATCAACAAGGATGGATTCCACCTTGTACAAAACGCCGCTGCCTTCTGTTGCCCCAAAAGCCTTGAGATGCTTTACCTGAAGTGTTGTATCGTTCACATTCAGGACAAAATGGTGCACCCGGTGGAACAGACTGTCAACCGGAGGGATGCTTTCACCGGCCAACTCATAATTGTCTGTTACATAAAGCTCATATCCATTTTCTGTTTTGTCCATGGCAATACCATAAGGACGAATGAGCTGTTCCTGACCAAAAAAGCCCAGGGAATTTAAAGATGGCAACGAAAATACCTGAAGCCGGTGATTGTCGCGTTCTACAATAACAGCAAAGGAATCGATAACGGCAATCCCGTTGGGACGCTCCATTTGTCCGATGCCCTTCCCGGACTCACCAAAAGTTGTTATTTTTTGGCCGTTTGCAGCATCGAAAATAATAACGGTGTTGCCTTCTTTGGCGGTAGCAAGCAGCCAGTTTTGTCCGTCTTTGCCATGCCATAACGCCGGACTGTCAACATTGTCCGATTCATCACGCTGCGTGTGAAAGGCTTCTTTTAAAACCTCTTTTTTTGCACTTGTTGACAGCTTTTCCCTGCTGATCAGGGGATGAACAATAAACAACACCAAGAATGGAGAGTGCGATTACTGAAATAACTAAAATGAATGTTTTAACAGCTTTGAATTCCATAATAAAATGATTTACAATACTTTGTTATGCTTTTCAAAAAATCTGGTAATATGTGCTCATCCATAAACCCGCAAAGATTAATCATTTCCAAAACAGCAAACGTTCATCACAGTTCTCTTTTAATATAGAGTCTTTGCGTCATAGCGTCTTCGTGTTTTGACTTTTCTTAACTGACTATAATTACATCTATCCTGCCGTCAGGCATATAAAATCTATCGATAGATTGGTTTAAGGACTAAAAATTAAATTTAACGCCCAAATTTCCCCACCAGGAGTAAAACTCCTGCTGTTCAGGTCGTGATGATGTTCCGTTATAGTACCGTAAAGGCGCATTGGTTAAATTCATAACCTCAGCAAAAACACTGAAACCATTCGAAATTTTCTGACTGGCTGACACATCAAGCTGAAAGCGCTCGTCGTAGTACCTGTCTGATTCACTTGTTTCCCGGATTTCATCGATGAAAGAACCAGCATAATTAAGTGATATCCGGCTGGTGAAACCTCTCTTTTCATACGAAAGAGCAAAATTGGCTACGTTTTCTGCCTGTCCTGGCAGACTTACAGTTCTCTGAGTGCCGCCTACAGTGGTAAGATCGGCTTCGGACCAGGTATAGGTGTAGTTGGCATAAATACCGAAGCCATTGGCAAAGCCGGGCAGAAAATCAAGTTGACGCTGAACGTTTACTTCAAAACCAAAAAGTTTTGCATCATCACCATTGACCGGCTGTGTGGTTTCATATCCGGTATAGGGGCCTGTTCCAGAATAGTCGAAATTACTGACAAAAATGAAGTCTCTGATCTTTTTGTAAAACAATCCTCCCGAGATAATTCCGACGTTACGGAAATAATATTCACTCATAAAATCAAGGTTCATAGAACGGGCCGGCTCCAAATCGGGATTTCCCATCTCTATTTCTTCATCTTCACGGTTAACAATTCTGTAAGGCGCAAGATCGAAATATCTTGGCTTGGCAAATGTATTGGTCCAGGCCAGTCTTAACTTCCCGTTTTCTCCCATATTGTAAGTAAAATGAACCATGGGCAGGAGAAAGTCGAATGAATTGTCTGCTTCTGCAGAAGTAATCGGGGTAACCAGGTCTCCATCTTCATTGAATTCTGTAACATTGGCTGTGTAATCAACATTCGTTCTTTCATATCTTAAGCCTAATAACGAAGAAAAATTACCGGCAGTTACTTCAGTCATCAAATATCCGGCATAAGTATTTTCCGTTGCATCGTAATCTTCGGCATTGGACCCTTCCACCGAATCATCTTCTTTCAGTTCGAAATCCGACCTGTGATCATTAAAAAGACTTGTTACAGTGCTCCTGTTTGGAAATTTCCCGACACCATTTTCATATTTATTATCAAGAAAATCATTATCTACAAAATCTCCCAACATTTCAGGAAAAGTAACCGGCCCATTGTAGTCGTAAATGCTTTCAGTAATATTCCGGTATTTACTTTTGAACCGTCCCAGCCCCCCATATTTAAGATATCCGAAAACATTCGGCGATAGCTGATAATTGGTTTTCAGGTTTAGGCGAACCGTGAAGTGTTGGTCAGTGGTTATCTCTGAAGCATCACCAAATTCATCGAACTCATAAAGGGCGTAATTATACGGGTCTCCACCTGCTGATGAAAACCGGGGATAGTCGGGGTCTGTACGATCAAAGGTTATAAAATCACCCATGTCGTCTTCCATTGTATAGCTGATTTCCCTGTCGTCGGGAGTGTTTTGGTCGGAGTATGAATAAGTCAATGCATAATCAATAGCTGTAGCCTGACTTATCAGATGATCACCCCCGACCGATACAGAAATAACCTGCTGTTTCTCCAATCTGTCTTTGAAATCTCTTGCCAGTTCATCCGCGGCAATAACAAAACGACGGCGGTATTCCTGATCGGAGAAAAAATTATAGCTGCCTTTCATATAGATTACAGATGAGGAATTAAACCGATAATCAATGCCGGAAACAATGCCTAACCTTTCACGGGTCAATTCGTAATCACGTAGTTCCAATCCTTCCAGTTCTCCCTCATCATATTCCATTTCATTATTGTCCGAAGCCCTGTTGGCTTTATTATAACTTCCCGAAATCATGTAGCCAAACTGGTTTCTGTCTCCACTTCTGTTTCCGAACGATACAGCACCCTGTCCTGAAACAGGCGATAAGTCCTGTACCTGATTATTATAACCACCACTGGCGGTAACGCTAAAAATCCGGTTATTCGAAACGGCAGATAATGTGTTAATATTGACAGAACCCCCGATGGCGTCCCCATCCATGTCGGGTGTAATCGCCTTCGTTACCTCAATGCTTGACAGAATATTGGAAGGGATCATGTCAAGAGCCACCGTACGGGCATCTCCCTCGGGGGCAGCAATTTGTTCTCCGTTAATGGTTATGTTACTCAGGTTAGGGTCTGTTCCTCTTATTTGAACATATCGGCCTTCGCCCTGGTCGCGTTGGACAGAAATTCCGGGGATGCGTTGCAAGGCTTCGGCGACATTCTGGTCCGGGAAACGACCGATAAGATCGGCCGAAACAATATTTTTAATGTTAGGTGCATTTTTTTGTTGGTTAAGCGCTTTGGCCTGGCCATGCAGCGCTGATCCAACGGTGATGCCTTCCAGCATGATGCCACCTTTCATAACAAAATCTTTTGTAACGGTTTCCCCTGCTTTCACTTCAACTGTTGCTTTTTGAGTGTCGAACCCGATAAAACTAACCGTGAGTTCATGCGTTCCGGCGGGAACATTCGTTAGCCGGTACAGCCCCTCAGCATCAGTGACGGCTCCTTTTTCCAAAGCTTCAATGTAGACATTGGTTCCGGGAAGAGGATAACTTTCTGTATCAACAATCTTTCCGGTAATGGTACCATTTCCCTGAGAAAATACATTGAAGGCCAGAGCATAAAAAAATAAAATTGTAAAGAGTAACCTGAGTGTCTGCATAGCAATTAGATTTTAAAAATGTTAATTATGCAAAACAACACCGCACGTCTTATCTGACAGTTAGGAAAATATAAATTGAAAGTTATTTTAGCAGTTGAACAAAGCAAACCATGGCTGCCTGCTCAAAAAACAGAGAAATATATCCTCTTTCGGCACGCATTAATCAAGCAACTCACAAACAGCACAATAAAACCAAATACAGCATATTGACTCATTTTCAAGGTTCAACAAATTGGTTCTTTTTGAAATACAAAAGTTAACAAACTGTTAAATAATCTTTATTGCAGGTATAATGGCATTAAGGCTTTTATCTATAAAAAATTTCTTTACGCCTTGAGGGGAACTTATATGCAAGAGGCTGTCTAAAAGTCCTTTTTTCTCTGTGCAGCTCTGTGTAGCTAATTGAAAAACATCACTGGCGGCAGCAAAGATTGAATTCAGTTTTTCCAAAGAATTACTTTTTAGACACCCTCCTTTATTGTTTCAATCTTCACCATGCCCTTCTCTTTCATCCAATCTTTTCTTTGCGTTTTTACGTGGAATAAAAAACAGATAAACACATATCACTTCAAAAAAATTAATATTTAACCCAAATTAAGCCCTGCTGCTGACAACCATCATATCTGTTTACGGAAAATTCCTTAACTTTAGCCGCATTATTATTGAAAAAGTAAAGCAGAAAAATCATGAACATAGACTGGTCAAACTTATCATTCAGTTATCTGGATACCGACTACAATGTCCGGTGTTATTATCGGAACGGGAAATGGGGCGAACTGGAAGTTTCTTCCTCCAATCAGATTAATATTCACATGGCCGCTACCGCACTGCATTACGGGCAGGAAGCGTTCGAAGGGCTGAAGGCCTATCGCGGCAAAGATGACAAAATCAGGATTTTCCGTGTTGAGGAGAACGCACGTCGTATGCTGTCATCATCGAAGGGCATAATGATGGCCGAAGTTCCGGAAGCGTTATTTGTGGAAGCCGTTAAAAAGGCCGTATCGCTGAACAAGAGATTTGTTCCGCCTTATGAGTCGGGCGCCTCTCTGTATATCCGTCCGCTGTTGATAGGAACAGGCCCAAAAGTTGGTGTTCAGCCTGCCGACGAATATTTATTTCTTGTTTTTGTGACACCGGTAGGTCCTTATTTCAAGGAGGGTTTTAAGCTGACCAGCGTGGCGGTGATGCGTGAGTACGACCGTGCCGCTCCCCGTGGTACAGGTAACATTAAGGTTGGCGGAAATTATGCAGCCGGTCTAAGGGCCGGCATGCTGGCCAAAGAAAAAGGTTATTCGGCAGTACTTTACCTCGACAGCCGCGAAAAGAAATATATTGACGAATGCGGCCCGGCCAACTTCTTCGGAATAAAAGACAATACATATATTACGCCCGAATCACGTTCCATCCTGCCGTCAATTACCAACAAAAGCCTTGTCCAATTGGCCAAAGACATGGGCTTGAAAACCGAGATTCGTCCCATCCCGTTTGATGAGGTCGACACTTTTGAGGAAGTGGGACAATGCGGAACGGCAGCTGTCATTAGTCCGGTAGGAAGAATAGACGATCTGGACAACAATAAATCCTACAGTTTCTCAAAAGACGGCGAGCCCGGACCCGTTACCAAAAAATTATACCATAAATTACGTGCCTTACAATACGGTGATGAGCCCGATCCTTACGGATGGGTAACCATACTCGAATAATAAAAAAAGCGCCGAAAAACCGGCGCTTTTTTTATTTTATCTCTTCATAGTCGACATATTCTCCTCCATGTGAATCTTTATCATTCCTTTTTTGCTTCTCAGGATCGTACTCAACGGTCACCTTTCCTTCTTCCTTCTTTTTCCGGTTAATGTATTCCTCATGGGCATTTTCCTGTCTTTTTTGCATTTTCCGGGCCTGCTTGGAAATAAACAAAGGCATCAGATAACGAAAAACCAGTTTAAAGACATAATATATCAATATGGTGTAAATGATAACTCTAAACAGCATGATCATAAATTATTTGTACGCTCGTAAAACGTGAACGTCAATTTTACTTTTCGTTAAAAAAATCTCCAAAAATAAGACGCTTTAGTTTAAAATTTGTTTTTTAAAGGCCAACAATCAGGCGCCGGTGCATTGGAGGAACTACCCAATCACCAATTCTATTTTCAGGATTTCATCAGTATATAATTTACTTAAGTCATTGGTCTGATGGAACTCGCATGATTGAATTTTATACATGTTCTTTTGTGACAAACCTTGTCATGCTCGTTTCGTTAAATTCAAATAGTCCCACCCGGTTGAATTTTTGAAGGCACAGTCTGGTTCTCGCTCCCATAGGAAAGACCCGTTGGAAGAAGTTTCCCGGGTCAGATGTTTGGTTCTGTTGCGTCAGCTGTTGACTCACTAACCTCTGATGCCTGAGCACTATCAACATGTAAGATAGAATCAGCGGCTCCGCTTCTGATGACTTCCAGTGCCTTGTTCAGTACCTCATCGTGTTTCCGGATGATGGGATAAAATCCTTCATTGTCCAAAATATTCCGGGCAATGTAGGCCTTTGTTTCGTTGACAATAAGTTCTTTAGAAATCTGATATTCCGATGCATTGTATTTCACGTCTTTCCTGTTTGCAAAACTTACCAGCATGTCACCTATAGGCTGGCGGTCAAGATAGGCCTCCAGTTGTTCTACTGTTTCGAATTCCGAAAGTTCATTCCTGTTCTTGTCAGAATAATCCAGTGCAAACTGATATATTACCCCTGATTCTCTCAGATTGTAATAATAATCGGTATGGTTGGAAGTATCCCTCGCCACAAAAACATCGGGCATAATACCGCCGCCGCCGTATACTTTTCTGCCTCCAATCGTTTTATATACAAGGGAATCGTTAATGTTGATACTGTCCCGGTTAAAAAATTCACCATGCTCGTAACGGTAGATAATATCCCGGTAATAATCTTCCACGCCATTGTCGTAAGGTTTCTGAATACACCGTCCGCTTGGGGTGTAATACCGTGCGACGGTGAGTCTGAGGGCGCCTCCTGCCGGCAAGGGAAACTGTTGTTGAACCAGACCTTTCCCAAAGGAACGCCGACCCACTACGACTCCCCGGTCGTTATCCTGCATGGCGCCTGCAAAAATCTCACTGGCCGAGGCACTAAACTCATCAATGAGAACCGTTATGTCAGTATTTTTACATGAACCGCTACCGTTGGCATGTACCTCCTGTCTTGGACTGTGAACGCCTTCCGTGTAAACGATCATATCACCCTTATCAAGAAATTCATTGACCATACTGATGGCAATATCGAGATAACCCCCCGAATTACCCCGAAGGTCCATGATGATGTGTCTGCAATTATCAGCCTTCAGCCTGGCCAGCCCAGATAAAAGTTCCTGATAGGTATTACGCGCAAACCGGTTCACCTTAATGTATCCGATAGAATCGTCAATCATGTAGGCCACATCAACGCTGTACAATGGGATATTCCCCCGGGTTATCTCAAAATCAATGAGCTTATCTCTGTTTCTTCGCTTAATGCCGACATTGACTTTGGTACCGATGTCACCCCGCAACATTCCCACTACGTCATTGGTTGGCATACCCACGCCTGCAATCACCGTGTCATTAACAGTAATAATCCGGTCACCGGGCAGAATGCCGACCTTCTCGGACGGACCACCTGACACAACACTGATCACCATAACCGTATCATTCTGCATGCTAAATTCCACGCCAATTCCTCCAAAATTACCTTCCAACTCCTGGTTTGCTGCTTCAAGATTCCTGGGTGGAATATACACTGAGTGGGGATCCAGTTTTTCCAGTATTTCGGGAATCACATTATCCACCAGTTTATCAGTATCAACGCTGTCCACGTACTGCTCATCGATAAGGTTGATAATGGTTTGCAGTTTCCCCGACTCAGGATACATTAACAAACGCCGCGACGAATCACCCTGCCCCAAAGGAGCCGTTATTCTCCCCACAAACATTCCGGTTACCAACACAACTGCCAGTATAATTGGAAGATAGATGTGCCTGGATGTGTTTTTTATCTGCTTTGCCATTTTTCGAGACTAGTAAATTTTTTAGATATATTTAACGAACCAAAAATTTGTATTTCAAACGAGAGGATGAAACGAGCATGGCAAAAATTGCCACAAAATTGATGTATAAACTCAATCATGCGAGTTCCATCAGACCAATACTTAGACTAATTTTATACCCGTAAAAACCGGTCGAACCTGATCCTCATCCTCATCAAATATTATACCCAAATCAGGGTCACTTATCATCGTCTCGGTATTCCAACTGGACGACTTCAATATTAGCCCGTTTCAAAAGATTTATGCCATCCTCAATGTGATACTTCTCCGAAAAAACAACCCTCTTTATTCCTGCCTGAATAATCAGTTTTGCACACTCTATACAGGGAGACGAAGTGACATACAGCGTAGCTCCTTCCGAGTTGTTGCCCGACCGGGCTACTTTTGTAATGGCATTGGCTTCGGCATGCAACACGTAAGGCTTGGTTTTGTTATTCTCGTCTTCACAAATATTCTCAAACCCTGATGGCGTCCCATTATAACCGTCGCTGATGATCATTTTATCACGCACCAACAGAGCTCCAACCTGCCGCCGCCTGCAATAGCTGTTTTGCGCCCAGATGCGGGCCATGTCGAGGTATCTTCTGTCAAGTAATCTTTGTTTTTCGTTGCTCACAGAGCTATGGAATTGATGATTAATACACTTTTGTTGCTACAAAATTAACAAAGAATGTGACTTGGAGGTTGTGATGAAGGAGAAAATAAAAAAGCCCCCCTGATAATCAGCGGGCTTAGCCTTGATTTCATGCCAACGACCGGGATTGTACCTATTTGATACCATTGTACAATAACATTCACTAACCGCTAAAAATAAATCAATTAGTCTGGTTCGTGATCATTTATTTTTTTTAGTTCTGAACCTCGTTTTACAAAATATTTGCTTCTAAGTTTGCCCTAAATGATTTCTTACTTACCCAGCTTCGAAGAAGCATTTAAATTTCAATTAACTCAGCTTGATGAACTGGAAATACCCGAAGGGAACCAGATGTACCAAATCATTTCGAAAGAATTTTCCTGTTTAAATCTTATTTGAAATGTAATTAACCTTTAATCTTGATTTAAGGTTCAGTTAAAACATGCTCGGTTATTTTGTCCCCGAACTCATAATGAAACGAGCATGACAAGGTTTGTCACAAAAGACCATGTATAAAACTCAATCATGCGAGTTCCATCCGACCTTAAAAACAAATTTTATACGGATGAAACGAGCATGACAAGGTTTGTCACAAAAGAGTATGTATAAAATCAATCATGCGAGTTCCATCAGGCCAATGACTTAGACTTATTTTATACGGATGAAAATATGAAGATCAACCCAGGAATGCATGGGAGATGTACGTTCTATTAGTTCATAAAATGTAAATGAAGAGGCATTTTATGTCCAAAAGACACGGGATTAGAAAATATTTTTGACTGGCGTTAACCCAAATTGGCCAGGATAAAACAGCCTTTGTTTTATTGCCGAAGTAAGAATCGGTTCAAAAAAATCAATTTGAATTTTAACTAAAAATAAAAACAATGACTCGATTGACGTTTAATTTCATTATCTGGGTAGGGCTTTTCAGCATCCTCCTGGGTTCTTCAGACACATTTGCTCAATCTAAAGGGAAAATTGCAGGTAAAGTAATTGAAGAGACATCCGGAACCCCTCTTATCGGCGCCAATGTCATATTATTGAATACTTCGCAGGGCGCTTCAGCAGATTTGCAGGGCAACTATACGATTTCGGGGGTACAGCCCGGAAACTATCAGATCAGTGCTAAGTACCTGGGATATGAGGAAGAAGTTTTGGAGGTGACCGTTGAGCCCAACCAGGTTACTGTTGTTGACTTCTCTTTAAAGGAATCTGAAAAAGAACTGAGCGGTGTCACTGTTTATGGTCAGCTGACACGCGGACAGGCAAAAGCGCTGAATGAGCAAAAGAATTCTCCCAACATAAAAAATGTTGTTTCGTCTGAGCAATTCCAGCTTTTCCCCGACAGGAACGCTGCGGAAACGGTTGCCCGGATTCCGGGTGTATCTATTTCTTATGATCAGGGCGAAGGCGAACTGGTACAGATTCGGGGTATAGGGCCTCAATACAACTCACTGACAGTGAACGGTCAAAGAATTCCTGCGCCAGACCCCGACCTGGGGAGGGCTGTCGGACTGGATCTGCTTAACCAGGACCTGATGGAAAATATTGTTGTAACAAAAGCGTTAACGCCCGATATCGACGGAGACGCCATTGGCGGTAATATTAATTTCCAGATGAAACAGGCGCCCGATGAAGGCATTGTTAC
Organism: Anaerophaga thermohalophila DSM 12881; assembly: GCF_000191885.1. GTDB lineage: Bacteria > Bacteroidota > Bacteroidia > Bacteroidales > Marinilabiliaceae > Anaerophaga > Anaerophaga thermohalophila. The sequence continues at coordinate 19,565 of NZ_AEWI01000059.1, read as the reverse complement.
CATAAATGCCGGGGCAGGTTATAATGACCAGCATTCTTATTTCGAAGAATATGGTAAAGATATTGTCGATCTGTCGGGGGTTGTCGGCCGGCGGTTCTTTGATAAAAAACTCGGGGTGCTGTTTGCTGCTGCTTATTACAAAACCAATCGGGGCTCGCTGTTAAAAGAACTGGAATACGATGATATCATGACCGGTCATATTTTTGCCCAGCATTCCAATGATTATGATGTCTTAAGGGAACGGACCGGGTTAAACCTGAACACAGAGTATAAATTTGATCAATTTAACAGAATATACGTGAATGCCAACTACAACAGGTATTTTGATAAGGAGATCAGGCGGTTGAACGAATGGGTCATCGATGATGACGAGGAAACAAAAGAAACCAGGAACCGGGTTGAAGATCAGTATTTAAACAGCATTATGTTTGGGGGAAGCCATAATTTTAACGGCGTAAAGCTTGATTATACCGGAAGTTGGATTAAAGCCAAAGAAGAAATGCCTGCGAGGACTTATTTCAGGTTTCAGCGTGATTTTGATTTCTCGGGTTACACAAACGATGAAATAAAAGAATTTAGCCCGAATACAAAGTTTACCCAGGAAGATGTACTCACGCTCAACCGGATTCGTGTTGACGATAATCTGAAAGAAGATGAAGACATTTCGGGGATGGTAAACATTGAAATTCCCTATTACCTGACCGACGAAATGAGCACATTAAAATTTGGCGGAAAATATTTAAATAAAAATGCAAAATATACAGCCCGAAGGTTGCAATTAAGGGATTTTCCTGAAGAACACACAATTGGTGAAGGGGAATTTGGTTTTATCGATGTGATTGCAGACCCGGATGATACAGGGTATTTGGGAGCAGAAAGGGCCGAGTACCTCGACCAATCGGATGACAATTATGATGCAAGTGAGGATATATGGGCTGCCTACGGGATGACAACGCTGAACCTGACTGAGAAATTTACTATTCTTGCCGGGTTAAGGTTCGAAAATACCAGTAATAATTATCAGTCACTGGCCATTGCGTCGGCTAACCAAAATGAATCAGATGCAAGTTATTCAAATTTATTACCATCTGCCCATCTTACTTACCGGTTCAACGATAAAATGAACCTGAGATTGGCTTATTCTTCGGGGATTGCCAGGCCTGATTATGTTTCATTGGTTCCCTACGAGTTTAGGGATGACGATTCGAGGGAAATAGAAAGGGGAAACCCGGAACTTGATCCAACCACTTCCAATAACTTTGATTTGATGTTCGAGAGTTATACATCATCTTTGGGTTTTTTCAGCGCTGGAATCTATTATAAAAAAATGGCTGATATTATCCTGAATTCAACCTATACCCAAACATTGACGTATGAAGGAGAACCTCAAGTCTACGAGATAACTACGCCGATTAACGTCGATGAAGATGCAACAATTTATGGTTTTGAAGTCGCCCTGAATCAGCGACTTAATTTTCTCAACGTGCCTTTCCTCGATTATTTCAGCATTTATGCCAATTACACTTATACAAAAGCTGAAATGGAAGTGAACGGAAGGGATCTACCATTGGGATACAGTCCGGAACATATCGCTAACTTTGCATTGATGTATGATAATCCGAAAATGGGTTTGTCGTTCGTTATTTCGAATAATTTCAGGGACGATATCCTGCAAAGTGTGGGTGACGATAAATATACCGATTCCTATTTTAAGCAGGAATACCATCTTGATTTATCGGTGAAGCAACGGATTACGAAAAATTTGTCTGCTTTCCTTCAGCTTAACAACCTGACCGATCAGGAGGAACGACAGATTTACGGAAAACCATCAGCCGATTATGCCAGGCTTCAGCAATGGGCAAAATTTGGAAGATACGGTACTTTAGGACTCTCTTTTAAACTTTAACGGTTTTATGAATGCCTGTTTTATGAAAATATTTGGAACCAGACATAAAGAATATTTATTTATCTCAAAACAGGATATGCAAGGAACATTTCTTCTGTTCCTTGCATACTGTTTTTTAGTAGGATTGCCGGCCTGTACTAATGTTCAATGGGAGGTGAACCGAGAGATAACCGCAGCAGAACTACCGGGTCAGTTCGTCAGCACATCTGAACCGACCCCGGGATTATCTTATGAACAAATCCGGTCTTATCTGCATTATTATTCGCCCGTAATTTTCAAACAAGCGAATGAATATGACGATAATCACAAAGGTCATGACTGGATCACCAACTTCAATTACGACCATGACAATTACCTGGCCAATAATAAAGAGAACTGGAGTGATGAATTGAAAAAATATGTCAACCAGGGTGAACATCCCGACTGGCAGATCAGGCCGACACTCTATTCGGCAGCCATTCGTTTTTACGATCATTCCCTTCAAACCAACAGTATTATTTTGCTCTACCATGTATATCATGCCAAGCAACGCTACGAAATACATGACTGGGAACGGATAGAAATAAGAATTAACAATGTTAATGGCGGGCCTGGATCCGGTGAGGAAATTAACTATGTTGTCATTACCCGTCACAGCCTGCACAATGCCAGGGAATATCCTGATCCCGACCTTAACTTTATGACAACATCTGCCGGGAAACATGTGATGATCTGGCAGGCGGACTGGGATTTCAACCTTTTCAACCCGTCGCAGGCAGAATTGCATTTTGTAGAGGAGAGCTGGTCGGATATCACGGAACTAAATGCGAATAATGCAACGGCAAAAGTCGATATTAACAACGAAGGCAAAAGCCTGTTCCACTATATTTTTGTTGATCAGTATGATACCGGGGCAACGAATTTCTGGAATGCACAGTCCATACAAAATGACAATGCCTCAAGCCTGGCTTCCGGGAAAGATCAGTATTCAGGCGTTCCCATGTCCGAAGTAAAAAGAATTACTTATGAACTGCAGGATCTGGCTGACATTATTCCCAGCCACCTGGACCCCACCAACTGGAAAGATGAACTTTCTATCAATATGGTGACCCCGGTTACCAGCGAGTTAGGCAACCCGGAAGTTTCAACCGGAGTGACAACCTTTTATTACACCGCACGTGACACCCAGGATCCCGACGAAGACCGGAAAGGTTATATCCGCAAACACTGGTTTTGGGGAGTTTACATTTATGGTACGGAAGGCGATAAATTCTACTCCGAATTGGGTCCCGAGCCATGGTATCAACACCTTTACTTTGCCCATAATGGTACACGGGGAGATGGTTCGGTTGAGGACGAACTGGAAAACAGGGGAATATTCCTGGGCAAAGGAGTATATGCCGACTGGAACACCAGCGATGGAGGCTTCGACGGACGATGGGTTCAGTTATTCCCGGATTAGTTCCCCATTTCCAGAAAGAATAAAGAAGTAATTTTGCAGCAGTTTAATTTTATTTATCAATCCAGGTTTATTTATGAAACAAGCATGGCAAAGTTTTCCACAACAAGAATATGTATAAGTTCTTGCATGCGAGTTCCATCCGACCAATAACTTAGACTAATTTTATACGGATGAAAGACAATAAAATATTCCATCAAACAAGAATCATCATATTCCTGCTTCTTTTGTTGATTACAAACATTTCTTTTTCACAAACTGAGAATGCCGCCTTCAAAACAGTACAGTCCTATAAAATCCGGGAAGCAAGGCAGGGTATTGCAGTTGATTCGGCTTATTTTTATGCCATTAACACACAAGGAATTGGAAAATACAGAAAAATAAACGGTGATCTTGTTGCCGAATGGAACGACGATTCAGGACAGATCATCCATTTCGATGGTGGCGTAGTCGTCAATGGCAAACTTTATTGCGCCCATTCAAATTATCCGGAAATCCCAATGACCAGTTCAATAGAGATATTTGATACAGAAAATCTTGAACATATCGGTTCCCACAGCTTTGGGATAAAATATGGATCCTGTACCTGGGCCGACTATTACAACGATTATTGGTGGGTCTGCTTTGCCTATTATGACAAATTTGAACCACAGATAAACAAAAATAACAGGTGGACTGTATTGGTTAAGTTCGATAAAAACTGGCATGAACAAGAATCCTGGACATTTCCTGCGTCCGTTCTGCAGGAATTCAAACCAATGAGTTGCTCAGGCGGTTCCTGGGGACCTGATGGCAATTTATATGTAACCGGCCACGACAGTACCAGTGTTTATGTCCTCCAATTACCAGAAATGGGATCCATACTTGTGCTGAAAAAGATTTTAAAAATAACATCAGAGGGACAAGGTATTGCATGGGACCGCTATGAAAAAAACAATCTATACGGAATCAGAAGAAAAGATAATTTAGTCATCAAATCCAGATTATCCCCTTTTTAACCCAACTTGTTAAAAATACCAGGGAACAAAACAAGCAAAAACAGGTGGTAACAACACTAAAAAACAAAAAAGGCAAAACCTTCAGGATAAAGAAATGCAGTGTTCCCTATTCTGCTCCCCAAGTATTGGACTATAAAAATGACTTTTTAAGTTGAATTTAAAAGTCATGCTTATCTTTACATCATCAGGTGAAACGACCAGAGGCTTTGCTGGCAAGATAACTATTGCTGGAGTGAAACCTAAACCCAAAATATTATAAGTCAATTTTTTTATGACTGGGTGCCTTGTCACTGCTTCTGCTTGTTACCAAAATAAGATTGACAAGTGATATGGATGAAGCTTTTGAAGGAGCGCATGTTGTGATTCCTAAAAACTGGGGCGGCTTCGGCGCTTACGGTGTTCAAGAATATTTAGATAATGAAGACGAATGCAAAAAAGAAATGAAAGCAAATTTAGAAAAGTATCATGATTGGATTTGCGACAGCAGAAGAATAAAATTAGCCGATAAAAATGTAAAACTTATGCACGCCCTTCCGGCAGACAGAAATCACGAAGTAACAGATGAAGTAATCGACGATCCGAATATTTCAGTTGTTTATGACGAAGCGGAAAATAGATTACATACTGCAAAAGCGATTATGTCTTTGACGAGGTAATGTTTATTAATTGCTACAGATTTTTTTGTGGAGAAAATAATTTCTATAACGCAATTTGTTAAAAATACCACCCCAAAACAGAAAAACGTACAAATTTCGGTTATTTTATTTTGTAACTACCTGATAATCTATTGCAATATTTTTGAAAGCCGTTTGTAGTACCCGAATTATAAATATTGTCACAACACGTACTTGATATTCAATATTCTATATCGGGATTTAAAAAACAACCGGGTAAATCTCAGTGACAGGTTTACCCGGTTTTGAAAGTAATTTTTTACACAGTTTATGAAATAGCGCTCTTAAATAACAACACCTACCGACTTAATTGTCAGTAGGTTTTGTTACTTATGAACATCCCATTTCAATGGGAAATAAGCTGGGCTAAGTATTATTGCCCGACGTTTATTCAATTAACAGGAAAATACTTTGAGAAAAATTCCTTCATATCATTCCACGAGGCTGAATCTGCTGCTGCATTATAAGCAATGGGCATGTTAAATTTCTGGCCTGCTTCAGTCGATTCGGGATTTGTGAAAGCATGCAAGGCGCCTTCATACTCTTTAAATTCATATTCAGCGCCGACAGCCTTCATTTGATTTTTAAAATTGTCTTTATCTTCCTGGGATACAAATTTATCTGCTGCTCCGTTGCAGACGAGAACATGCGTGTTTTTAATTGCCGGGTTCGCTTTAAAACCTTCCAGCCCACCGTGAAAACTCACCACTGCATCGAGCGGGACACCTAAACTGGCAGCGTTTAAGACCACCGTACCACCGAAACAATAACCTATTGCTGCAATATGTTCCGGATCTGCAAAACCGCTGTTTACTAAAACATCGTAAGCGGCTGTCATTCTTTCTTTCAATAAACCCAAGTCAGAATAAATAACACCCGCATTTTTTTGTGCCTCTTCCGGATTATCAACAATAAGTCCATTGCCGTACATGTCGGCAGCAAATGCTGTGTAACCTAATTCTGCCAACATCCTGGCGCGCTTTTGGCTGTAAGCATTATTGCCCCACCATTCGTGCACAACAATGATTCCGGGGCTTTTCTTCGTATTATTCTTATTGTAAAAAAGATACCCTTTTAATGTTGTGTTTCCTGCCTTATAATCAATCTCCTTACGAACGATATTTTGTTCATTCTTTTTCCCCTGGTTTCTTCCGTATCCGTCAGCAGTAGCGATTGTTATCATTAGCATACAGACGACAAGTAATTTAATGTCGAAACCTTTTAAATAATTTTTGATATTCATGTTAAACTCCTTTAATTAATTTGTTGAAAATTTGATTATTCTAAGAGCCCGGTCTAAAAAGCATCTTTGTTGCCAAACCCATTATTGTTTTAAATTTTTTAATTCTCATTAATCACCGGGGTTATCACCTCCGGCCCAAAAATTTAAAAACCTTTCAAACTGCTGATATTTACCATTTTTACTCCTGACCCCTAAAGGGGAACTGCTAAAAATCAGCAGTTTGAAAAAGTCCCCTTTAGGGGATTTAGGGGTCAAACTGCTTTTTAAACCGCACTCATGTATGGTTTGTTCAAAGACCGGGATTTATTGCATTTTTAATACAGCCCTAAATCTTACTTTGTTGGTAATCATCTTATTATAGGCCTCATTTGCTTTCTCAAGAGGAAAAACTTCAATTTGAGGACGAACATTTTTCAATACCGAAAAATTCATAGTATCTTCAGAATCTTTTGCATCACCCGAGGGCCATCCCTGAATTGTTTTACCGGAAATAAGAGCGAACGGGATAACCTCCACGGGGTCGTTCGTCGCAGCAACAATGATTAATTTACCTCGTTGTTTCAGGCCGTTTGTTATTTCAGAAATAACTTTGCTGTTAGGCGCAGTGGCCAAAATAATGTCAGCTCCTCCCATTTTTTGCAGCTCTTCGGCCGCATTGGAATTACTTGCATCAATGTATGTGTGTGCACCGAGTTCCAGTGCCAATTCTCTTTTTTCACTTCCGTGAGAAATTGCCACTGTCCGGTAGCCGGCAGCATTTGCAAATTGTACTCCCAAATGTCCCAAACCTCCTATGCCTTGTATTGCAACAGTATCACCCGGTTTAGCTCCGCTGTTTCTTAACGCGTTATACGTAGTGATACCGGCACAAAGAAGAGGGGCGGCTTCTTCCGAATTCAATTCTTTGGGAACTAAAGCCAGTGCATCCTGAGGTGCGCACATATATTCAGCATAACCGCCGTTGTAATTAATTCCCGGGACTTTGCCATTGTCACAATTAATGAAGTCGCCCCGACGACAAGGTTCACATTCAAAACAATGGCCGCCATGCCAGCCCACGCCTACCCTTTGACCTGTTTGCCATGACTTTACATTTTTCCCGACTTCCGTTATTGTTCCAATTACTTCATGGCCCGGGACTAAAGGATATTGTAGATTTGGGTACCACCCTTCTTTTACGATTGCATCACTGTGACAAATTCCACAGGCTTCTACTTTTATCAGTACTTCATTTTCTTTGGGTGCCGGTACGGGTATTTCAACCAATTGAAAATCATCACCGGGCTTTTTTACCTGCATTGCTTTCATTTTTGCCATATTTTTACCTTTTAATTATGAGTGCAGTACAAAAAGCCTTCAAACTGCTGATTTTTACCATTTGTACCCCTGACCCCTAAAGGGGAACTGCTAAAAATCAGCAGTTTGAAAAAGTCCCCTTGGGGGATTTAGGGGTCAAAAAGCTTTTTAGACTGCACTCAATTATTTTTAATAATCTGTTAAACTTTTACAAAAATCTCTGAATCAGCTGTTTATGTTTAAAAATTGCTTTCTATTAAAATGCAGATTTTCAACATCATACGATTTATCTTAATTCTTCCGTCTAAAAATCTAATGGTCTAATGTATTTAGGACTTTGTTATATTTTTACCATTACTGTTGTTAATCCTCCTAATCTTGATCCTGCAAGAGCAACAGCTTCGTTTATCTCGTCAAGTGAAAAGGTTTTTACATCAAACAAATTTAAATTCAGCAAACCGGATTGAGCCAGGTTAACCAATTCATTTGCTTCAAAATTATGAAACCATAATGACCCGGTTATCTTTATTTCAGTTCCTAAAAGAAAACCGTAAGGAATATTGATATTTCCGGTTGCCCCGCCAACAAATACAGCCGTCCCTCCTTTTTTAACTGCATATAAACATTGATGAGTTGACTGCGTATCAACGTATTGAAGGCAATCAACAAATGACCCGGCCCCTTTACCGTTTGTCAATTCCCTTATTTTGCCGGTCACGTCTCCATCAAGGAGTGACAAAGTGGAAATAACCGACGGATTGATCTGCCTGATTTTTTCCAATCTCTCTTTTTTATTGGCTACAGCAATAATTTTTACCGCACCCATTGCTAAAGCCAGCAGCACAGCGCTTGTCCCAACGGTTCCGGTAGCGCCGTTAATCAATACGGTTGAGCCGTAATGAACATTTGCATATTTCAAAGCCTGATAGGCTGTTCCAAGGTAACCAATACGGACTGCCTGTTCAAGAGGAAAATTATCCGGTAAGATTGCCACATTTGTCGAGGGCGCTTTTACATATTGAGCAAAGCCGCCTTGATATTCATCTAAAAGAGGGACGTTGTTCGGATTAAAAGTGAACATGCCCTGAAAAGCCATCGAATCACTCAATGCTTCCCGGCCCATTAAAGCGTATTCATCAGTCTTATCATAAAGGATCGAATTGACCCATACTTTTTGACCTTCTTTTAATCCTCTTACCTTGTTTCCCACTTTAGAAATTATTCCAACAGCATCGGAACCAAAAATAGCCGGTAAAGCAGGGCGAATAAAATTTCCGCCAGGATTTAAAATATCATTCATTGATGGCGCTACAAATGTGGCTTTCACTTCTACCAACACATCGTCATCAGATAATTCAGGTATCGGCACCTCTTCTATTACAAGAGGTTTTCCCAATTCATATAAGCGTGCTGCTTTCATTGTTTTTTCCATATTTTTACTCCTTATCTTTTGTTTTATTTTTGAAATTTGTCTCTGTACTTAATTGTCGGGGTGACTGCCTCAAAATATTGGTCAAGTGAAATTCCTGGTTTGGTGTGGATATTTTCATTTTTTATATTGACAATACTCCCTTAAACTTTTGCAATACACTGCAAATCAATTATTTGTATTCAAAGGTGTATGTTTGTTAAAATTCAGTATATCAAGATTGTACGAAGCATCTTACATCTTATATCTAAAAATCTAACGATCTATTGTATTGATGCAGAGGCAGCTTAATATAGTTCCCTGATCTTATACTGTTATATCAACCACTCCTTTTATTTCCTCATTATTCAGGAATCTCTTCACATTTTCTGCTGCTTTTCCTGCTCCTTCAATCATAATGTTTTCGACAATAGCTGAATTGTGCGGCGATCCCAAGAGATTAGGCAATTCAAAAAAGGGGTAATTGATTTTAAACTGTCCAAACTTAAACGGCTCAATCCACCACGCATCAATTCCGGTTGAAAAATCGGGGTGGTTCTTCAAATGGTCATATAAATCTTTTTCTTTAACGATGGGCCCTCTGGCCACATTAATCAATATAGCGTCATTTTTCATCAACTCTAATTCCCTTTTGCCGATTAATCCTTCTGTTTCGTCTGTCAGGGGAATGGAAATGACCACAAAATCAGAATGAATTAACAGGTGATCCAAATCGTTTAATGTGCCTGTAAAATCAACATCTTCGTTTGTTTTTCCGCTTGTGTTTAAGGCCATTACTTTCACATCAAAACTACGCATCAACCTGGTAACTTCTTTCCCGATTGAACCAAAACCGATAATACCGAGCGTTGCTCCCTTAATCTGCCTCGTAATACTATTCATTTGTTCAAATTTTCCTTCTGCCAGGCGGTTATGATACAATCGCAATTTTTTTGCCAGTGCAAGAATCATCGCGACCGTATGTTCAGCCATTGGTGTTGCATAAGCGCCCTGATTCGCAGCAATTAAACATTTGTTCGGAAACATCTCGAATTTCAGATGATCATAACCGGCAGACAATAGTTGAATAAGATGAAAATTACTGAACAGGCTTTTATTAAACTGTTCTAATTCTTTTGTAGGATTCCACGCAATGATTATTTCACTTTCCAATAATATTTTTTCTTTTTTATCTGTTTCTGCATAATCATCTAAAAAAGAAATCACTTGATCCTTAAAAAAGTTCCTGTAAAATTCTTTTTCTTTTTCACTCGCTTGATATGTCACTAAAATATTTCTCATTTGCGGTAATTTTTAAGAAGATTCATTAAATGATTGTTAAGTTTCACGTTTCCGGCGACCATAGTGAGAATGAGAAATAAAAGATACAGGTAACTTAATCCTGCATTTTGCAATGGCTTATCCTCGCCGTACTCACCAATGGCTCAGTTCGTTATTTAGTCAGCGATCCCCATTTTCTTTTATCTCAGTTGCCTTTTTTACCTAAGTTGAGCGGTCTGAACGAAATTCTATTTGGTAGCCGTCTAAAAAGTCAGAAAAAGTTGTAACAAATTATGTGTCTGTTCAAAAAGCGTCATTTAGAAGACTTGCGATGTCCAAAAAACGGAGTTTACTATATCGTAAATAAATAGTAACTTTCGGACAAGCGTAACACCGTAAATGGCTCCTTTTTGGACAGACCTTTTTATAAACATTATATCTTGAAACATGTTCACGAATAAATTCAAACCACTTTGTTAAAAATACCCCCTTAAAACCAAAAAAAGCACGCAGATTTCGACTTTTATTCTACTTTAACAGGTTAAAATGATCACTAAATTAAGTGTCGTTGTTTTTTGTAATTTGCAATATTTAGTATCTTGCAATTGAAACGGGCATGGCAACCTTTTCCACAACAAGAACATGTATAAAACTCATTTGAAATAAAGAACAAAATTCAAGTTTGCCATGAGGAACGGCGAAAAACTTAAAAAGATATCCGGATAATGGTAAAACACTGCTATCGGTTAACGACCATCTTGCAGTGTATCCAAAATTTATCGTGAAATGACCGATGAACGGAGGCCGGAGAAACTGCAGCAGCGTCACAAAGAACGGCAGTGTGACATAGATTAGTGTTATTCAAAACGATAAATCTGTTAAAGTAGAATTAGTTTAAAAGCGTTTTTTAACGCATTGACTTAAAAATTATTAAAAATGACAAATGACAAGCTAGCAGGAAAAAGGGTTCTAATTACAGGAGCCTCAAGCGGATTGGGCTTTGCAATGGCCAGAGCTTTAGGTTTAAACGGAGCAACCGTGCTAATTGTTGCACGCCATGCTAATAGTTTGAACAGAGCACTCAACGACTTAAAAGACCAGCAAATTGATGCCTATGCATTAGAAATGGATGTCAGAAGCGAATCATCCATTATGAATGCTGTAAAATGGGTGGAAAAACAATGGGGAACGCTTGATATGCTTGTTAACAATGCAGGTATCGGTATGCGAACGGTTAATCCTCATTTTTTGACAGAACCCAAACCATTTTTTGAAGTGAGTGCAACCGGTTTTCGAGATTTGATTGATACAAATCTCACCGGTTATTTTCTGGTTGCAAAAGCATTTGTACCCTTTTTTATCAAACAAAAGAAGGGTAAAATAGTAAACATCACCATGAACCATGAAACAATGAAAAGAAAGGGATTTATTCCCTATGGACCTTCACGGGCAGGGGCAGAATCCCTAACACTTATTATGTCGGAAGATTTAAAGGATTACCAAATAGATGTAAATATGCTATTGCCGGGCGGAGCTACAGAAACCGGAATGGTTCCGGATGAATTTAAGCAATCCCTGCCAAAGGATTTTAAAATATTAAGTCCGGATATAATGGCAGAACCCATTGTTTTTCTTGCCAGTGATGAAAGTGACGGATTAACCGGACAGCGAATTACTGCAACGCAATTTAACGACTGGAAAAGAAATCATTTCAATACAAATTAGAAATCAGAAAGTAATAAATTCTTAAAATTATCGAATACGTAAGATTTGGCAAAACCACAGGGCAAGGCAAGGAATAGCTTCGATACCTTGTCCTGTATTTAAATACAAAAAACATGACAAGAGGATTTTAATAGCCGGTAAAACAGGAAGAATGAAATTTCCACGTAGATTTAGAATACCATTCATTGATGGCGCTACAAAAAATGTGGCATTCACTCATACCAATACATCATCATCAAATAATTCCGGAATTAATTGCCCTCCGATTTGGCACCAAAAATAAAAAAGCCCCCTGATAATCAGGGGGCTTTTTTCGATTTTGTACCCAGGGCCGGGATCGAACCGGCACGGTATTGCTACCACTGGTGTTTGAGACCAGCGCGTCTACCAATTCCGCCACCTGGGCATCGCTGCTTGCAAATTTCTTCGCGGATGCAAATATATAACATTCTCGTGGTGTTGCAAACAAAAAAATTGATTTGAAATTTTTCTAATCCTTATCTTTGCATGCATCAGGCAGCATTTAAAATGAATATGAAATATCCCGTTAAACCCTTGCCATGATCAGCAAATCTGCTATTTGCATACAAAGGTTTTTGCCCGTAAATTTCTGTATGCCAAAGTTAAAAGTTTACCGGAGTAGTGTAATGCTATATTGATCTATTGATCTGATTATCTAATACTGATCTGTCCAACATGAGTACACTGATAAAAACCGAAGGCATTGTGCTGGATCATATCTTGTATCGCGATACAAGTGCCATTGTTCATATATACACCAGGGAACTGGGTCGTCAGAATTATGTAGTAAACAGTGTACGAGGAAGTCGTAAAAACAGAAAAACCGTATTGCTTCAGCCGCTCAACCGGCTGTCATTGGAAGTGTACCATTCGTCAAAAAGAGACCTTCACCGTATAAAGGAATTCTCGCTGCTGAGTCCGCTAATGCGGATTCCCTATTCGCAAAACACACGGGCACAGGCTTTTTTCCTGACGGAATTATTGTCTCATATCCTGACGTTGCAGGAGAAATCGGAAGAACTGTATGATTTTCTCAACAATTCCGTAGAACTGCTCGATTCGGGGGTGGAAGGAAGTGAAAACCTGCACCTGTTTGTTATGTTTCGCCTGACACGTTATCTTGGCTTCTATCCCAATACAAACGAAATAGGCTCAAAGGCATGGTTTGACATGAAAAATGGAAATTTTACAAGATATGAGCCGATACATCCGCTCTTTCTTTCGCCCGACAAAGCGGGCTTACTAACCCGGTTGATGAATGCCGATGTTTATTCTCTGAAAACCATTGCTGCCAACGTTTCGGAACGTAATACCCTGCTTAACTTTCTCCTCGACTTTTTCAAATTGCATGCCCATGGTTTTGGTACCCTAAAAAGCCTGGATGTTCTTGAAGATTTATTACATTCCTGATTGCTCCGACATTGCTGATATACCAAATTACCAATAAAAAGACGCCTTCTGTCAAATTAGGCTTGATTTAAAAGAAAAATAACGGTCAATTTATGCCAGGATTAAAATTACCCGAAACGAATTATTACTTAGACAAATTATATACTAATAAATGAGCCCGGTCTAAAAAGCATCTTTGTTGCCAAACTCGTTGTTGTTTTAAATTTTTGCATCCTCATTAACAACAAGTTAACTCCGGTACAAAAATTTAAAATGCCTTGATTTTGACAAAAATATGCTTTTTATACCACACTCATAAATAAAAGCCTTACATTTTCTAAATTCCCGATCAAAATCAGGAAACCGAATTGCTCATCCCGCCTCCGTCGCCTGCTTGCAAGAATTTGGGTAATGGAAAAATCCTTACCCATTCGTCAGAAAAGGCTTTTCAAAACGATAAAAAGATGCACTTTTGCAGCGAATAATTGTGTATATTTGATAGAGGCCGGATATAAACCGGATGATATTAATAAGTCTTTCAGGCAAAAACTCAATTAGTGAATTTTAATAAGACATCATGATAGCACCGAAACTTATTACCCTTGAAAACAGTATTGTAAATGCAATGAGTGAATTGGGCGACAGCCACAATGCCATAAATATGGCTGCCGGATATACCGATTTTCACTGTTCTCCGAGGTTGATAAAACTGGTACAAAAGCATATTTCTGAAGGAATCAATGAATTTGCACCGGCCAACGGCGTATTGCAACTACGCGAAAAACTGGCAAAAAAAATTGAAGCACTTTACGGTCACAAATACAATCCGGAGACCGAAATTACCATCACGGCCGGAGCCACACAAGCCATTTTTACAACCTTAACGGCCCTGGTTAGAGAAGGCGATGAAGTTGTAATTTTTGAACCCGCTAACGACAGTTATGTGCCGGCCATAGAAATCAACGGAGGAAAACCGGTTTATGTCACCCTGAAAGCACCTGATTTCCACATCGATTGGGGAGAAGTACAGAAACTGATCACCTCCAACACCCGGATGATCATTATCAACACGCCACATAATCCTACCGGTAAAGTCTTTTCAGAACTGGATATGCTCCGGCTCCAAAAGATCATTAACGGAACACGCATCGTGGTTCTTTCGGATGAAATATTCGAGCACATTGTCTTTAACGGAGAGTCGCATCAAAGCGTTGCCATGTACCCCAAACTGGCCGAACAGAGCATTATCATCAGTTCGTTCGGAGAAACTTATCATGTATCGGGATGGCAGATCGGATATTGTGCCGGACCGGCCGATGTAATGAACGAACTGCGAAAAGTTCAGCAGGTTATGATGCAAAGCGTTTCTTCACCTTTCCAGTGGGCATTGTCAGAATTTCTCGACTTCAGGGAAGAGTACCTTCAACTGGGCGATTATTACAGGAAAAAACGCGATATTTTTAATGAGCTGATGGCTGCTACGCGATTCAAACCAATTCTTTCACACGGAACTTTCTTCCAGCTTTTTAGCTATGAAGACATCACGAACGAAAGTGACAGGGATTTCGCCATTCGGCTTGTTAAGGAAGCCGGTGTGACCACCATTCCGGTCAGTGCTTTCTATCACGAAAAATCGAAGAAACATCTACTGCGTTTCAATTTTGCACGTACGGATGAACACCTTCAAATGGTGGCCGACAGGCTTTCTGCATTTTAGCCTCTGTGTTTTTGATGAAAAAGTGGCATAAAACCCGGAAAATTCAGGTTAAAACATATAAAAATAAAGCGGTTTCCTATTACCACGGATTTTTCTATTTTTGCAACGCGAAACATTAATGGCCCCATAGTTCAAGGGATAGAATAGCGGTTTCCTAAACCGTAGATCCAGGTTCGAGTCCTGGTGGGGCTACCCGTTAAAGCCACAAATTGCTGATTGATAGCTTTTTGTGGTTTTTTGTTTTTTGTGTTGCACCATTTCAGGATAGCATTTGCTTGCCAGACCCAGATTATCACCGTATCTTTAATTAATGCGCGTCTATAAAGTCGGAAAAAATTGTATCAAATCATGTGTATGTCTGCTCAGCTCTTCTTCCGGGAAGCCTCAAACGCCAGTCATTACCATTCCGATTCCAAAAAGCCCAAGCACCACCGCGTACCAAAACCGGACTTTATCCTCGAACCGATCGGTTTTGACGCGGACCATGCTACGCGGACCGAGGAGCGCTCCCACCAGGGTGCCGGCGGTGAGAAACAAAATCAGCGTCATATCGATGCGTCCCACCAGAAGATGGGCGCCAAGCGCAGAAAAAGTATTGGCGGTGATCACCAGAAGAGAAGTGCCTGCCACAATTTTCAAGGGGAGTTGCAGTGCCAGCAAACCTGCCAATACCGGAGCTGTGCCACTGGTACCGAACATTCCGGTGACGATACCGGCCAGAAAACCGTAAAGAGCACTTTGAACCGTCTTCCTTCGCGAGAAAAGATTTCTATCATCCTTTTTGCAATTCCGTTTCTGGCGAAACCGGACAAAGAGCATCTGCAAGGCCAGAATCAGACAATAAATTCCAAAAAAAACCTTAAATAAAGAGGACGATACCAGATTGGTGAGCCAGGCTCCGGCCAGAGAACCCACAATACCGGTAAGAATAAAGATCAACGCGATATGCAGGTCAATATGTTTATGCCGGTAGTGACTCCACGAACCAGCAAGACATACCGGGATGGTGGCAGCCAAAGAGGTAGGAACAGCCACCGGACCAGGAACATGAAATATCAGGATCAAAACGGGTAAAAAGAAGAAACCTCCGCCACCTCCGGTCACCGAAGCCCCAAAACCTATTATAAGTCCGATTAGAGGGAGCCATAAAAAACTCCATTCAAAATAGGAATAAAATATCATATTTATTTTTTAACGGCCCGTATCGCGGAACTCTTTCTTTTGTCTCAATTCCTCCATTAAAACCCAGTACAGACCTTTAACATTCGACCGCATTTCCGGTATTAATGCCTGGATGGCAATATGTTCAATGGATGCCAGGATGCCCCAAACCACCATAAAATAATAATACGAAACTATAAAATGCCCGGAAAAAAGCACTATAAAAAAAATCCCCTCAATATACCCGCCGGCCTTGGTGGAATAAAGGTGAAAACTGGGTAGTCTGCCAAATTTTATCAATGACAATACTATTGGCAAAATCAGAAAAACAATAAAAACAATGAAACTTTGTAAATGAGGCTCTAATTCCTCGTACTTAAACACAAAAATTCCGATGATGGCCAAAGTATAGGTGAGATCATCGGCAGCAGAATCGAGCCGGGCCCCCAGTTCGGTCCTTTGTCGCAGAATACGTGCCAGTAAACCATCCAAAATATCTGTTATCAGGTTAATAATTAAAAAAAGACTGAATAAAACCTCATTCTCTGATACGACCAGATATAATATCCACGGAAAAGCCAGTAAACGATAAAAACTCAACAAATTCGGAATGGTAAAAATGCTCTCTTTTTTCATAACTTCTATGATTATCTGAAAACCCGGCTGGTAACAAACTCAAACAAAACACCAGCCTGATACAGGATGGTCTAAATTACAGATTTTTTTTGATTCACGGAAAAACCCATGATTGCAGAATAAAAAGCATATTTTTGTCAAAATCGAGGCGTTTAAATTTTGTGCCGAAGTTAAAGTGTTGTTAATGAGGATTCATCAGTATAAAATTAGTCTAAGTTATTGGTCTGATGGAACTCGCATGATTGAGTTTATACATGTTCTTTTGTGATAAACTTTGTCATGCTCGTTTCATCACTGTAAATATTCTTTCTTTATACGGGCAAGCTGTAGTGTTGCATGGGGTTAGAAAAAAAAGCTTAAACGCAAAGACGTATGTTGTGTTTATAATTCACACTACTGGCTACTGACTAAAAACTAATGACTAAATTACTTATATCTAAAAATCTGATAATCTATTAAGGCAATTTTTGTTATGCTCGTTTCATTAAGCAAATCATCGCTTTTATGATAGACGTGACGGAATCCTCAATCAGTGCTTTTGATGTAAAAAACCGATGCCGGGTATTCCCCGGTTATAAAAAATACTTTGAAAGAAATGGCCTCTTCTCATCAAATTAAACGTTTTTTGCAAAGATGACTTTTATTAAAACAAGATATTCAGAATGATAAGACCTCTGATTACAGCAACATTAATATTTCTCCAGGTCGGGTCAGTACGTGCGGAAAAACCCGATTCGGTCTTTTCGCTACATCCAAAACCATTTCCCCGGGTAGCAATTCCGATAATGGCAGCAGCCACAGCCGGAGCTTTTTTCCTGGACAAACCGATCAGGGACCACAACGTTGCTCACCCTTCAGCATTTAAAAACGATTTTTCGGAAATAACAGATGTCTTTGGCGAGAAAACGATCATGATTCCGACAGTTGTCGCTGCTTATGGTGTCGGTCGATTCGTTTTTAAAGTGGCTTCTTATTTGCGCATAACGAAAATGTGCAGTTAATTCCCAACGGAGTGATAATAAAGTTTTAATTTTTTAGCAGCAAACGGCGCAAAAAAATCTATGGCTGTCTCGTTGTAAAATTATTTCCAGACTTTATCCATTGAAGCATAACTGATATCGAAAAGCCCCATCGGTTATTTTGAGTTAAAGCAGACTCCGGAAAGGATGCTTTAGTTCAAAACGGTAAGTGAACCATTTCTTCGTAAGTACAAAGAACAAGTACCACCGGTTCATTGTTATATTGAAAGCTTATTTTAAAATAACCGGAAACGAATGTTCCCGATAAATAATAATGATGCTTAAAAAAGAGCGTCAGGTTTTTAAAAGTCAGGGAAATTATATGGCATCGATCTTCAAAGTTTCACAAGATATACCTTCTTGTACACTCCAAAATGATTGTCAGATTCTTGCAAGGTTACTTATATCCCATTAATAAAAAATAATTTAGAATTGAAACCATGAACACAACAAGAACAATCACTTTAAAGAACAGGCCGACAGGAAAGCCTGAATTGACAGATTTTGAATTTACCACTTCAGAAATACCTGAATTAAAGGAAGGGGAACTTCTGGTAAGTGCCAGGTATGTTTCCGTGGATCCATATTTAAGGGGAAGAATGAGGGATGTTCCGTCCTATGTACCCCCTTTTGAACTCAATAAACCAATTGAATCCGGGGTGGTTGCAGAAGTTTTAGAATCTAAGAACAGTCATTTTAGTAAAGGAGATTACGTCTCCGGCCTTTTACAGTGGAAAGAAACACAAACAGCAAAAGCTGACGGATTGATCAAAGTAGATTCTGATAAAGCACCTCTTTCTGCATATCTTGGAGTTTTAGGGATGACAGGACTTACCGCCTACCTGGGATTAACGGAGATTGGAAAACCCAAAAAAGGAGAGACCCTCCTTGTGTCTGGTGCAGCCGGGGCTGTAGGAAGTGTCGTCGGACAAGTTGGTAAGATACTCGGGCTACGGGTTGTAGGGATTGCCGGAACCGATGAAAAGGTGGAGATGCTCAAATCCGAATTTGGTTTTGATGAAGCCATCAATTACAAAACAACAGAAAATATGGTTGAAGCCATTGCAAACTCATGCCCCGACGGGGTAGATGTTTATTTTGACAATGTCGGAGGAGCTATTTCAGAAGCTGTACTCTTTAATATCAATAAGTTTTCAAGAACGGTGAACTGTGGCGCTATTTCGGAATATAATAACATTGAGCTGCCCAAAAGTATCAGTGTTCAACCCTTCCTGATACAGAAAAGTTCTTCAATGAAAGGCTTCGTAATCTCCGACTTTGCCGACAAACATCCTGAAGGATTGAGACAATTGACTGAATGGTTTAATCAGGGTAAATTAAAGTACACAGAGACCATTAAAGAAGGATTTGAGAATATCCCACAAGCATTTTTGGACCTTTTCGACGGAAAGAACAAGGGGAAAATGATAGTAAAACTTTAACCCAGCTAACACGGTTTTGTAATCCTTCTCTTATTTACTTTTCAGCACCTCCCTGAGTTTTTCAAATATCTGTAATCCAACCTAATGACTATTGACTAATGACTAATGACTATAAACTACAGACTAACGTGTTTTGTGAAACAGGTTTGACATGTTTTGTGAAAACAGGTTTGATGTGTTTTGTAAAAACAGGTTTGACGGTTTTTACAAT
>NZ_AEWI01000060.1 GCF_000191885.1 Anaerophaga thermohalophila DSM 12881 | reverse complement strand
TTGAGGGTTTTGTATTACCCTCTCACATGCTTTCAAGCTGATAAATCCACAACTGGTCTGAAACCACGCCCAGGCGCATATAGCCGGGACGTTATGCGCAATTTAACAATCGAGAAACAGTAGATTACATTATATGAAACTTGATAAGATTAAAATAAAAAACACGAAAAGCTTTAGGGAACAAGTTGAAATCAATTTGAATAATGACTTCAATATCTTAATAGGACCAAATGGTAGTGGCAAAAGTAATTTATTGGATATCATAACTGTATGTTTAAGACAATATTTTTTACTCCCATATACTGTAAATGAAAACAATGACAATCAAGGCTTTTTTAAGGAAATTTCAAGAAATCAGGCATTCCGCAACATACAACAAGTTCTCGACAAATTTTATGGAGATGCATCAGACTCAGAAATAACTATAGATTTTATAGTTAAACAAGAAGACATTGACAACATTTCAGAAGTAGTAAGGAGAATTTCAGATTTAAAAGATAAACTAACTGATTATAGAAATGCCCAAGGTTATGATGGTCAATTGCGGCAGATTGAAGAATGGAATTCATCAATACTTGCTGTTGATGAAGTTATTACATATAAAATTGTAAATTACAGAGTCACAAATCAAAGCGAAACACCAAAACATAGTCTTTTTTTTCAATATTTAAATCAATTTGAGTTTTTATTAATTCTAATCCGTGAAATTCCAACAATCAAACTTCATACAAACTATTTATATTTTAGTCCTTATCGAGGGGCAAACTTACAAAACTTACAAGCAAACTTGTCATCTCAAAACTTCTATCAAGTTTTGCAAACAATAATAAATGCAACATCAAAAACTGTTTTCTCCTTAATTAATTTAGCAACGATATATTTTGCTGAGAAGCGAAGAGGGTTTGAAGACGATGCAACAAATCAAGGGTACATACAAAAATGGCAAAATGATGAAGAAGTAAAACTTGTTTCAAAATATTTAGGCAAACTGGGGTATGGTTGGAATTTAAAATTAGTTGATAAGAATAAGAATATTTACGAGATAATACTTACTAAGGAAGGTAAAGAGTTTTACATTAATCAAGCGAGCTCAGGAGAAAAGGAAATTATTAACTTCCTTTTAGGAGTTTTTGCCTTTAATATTAACAATGGCATTATAATAATTGACGAACCTGAATTGCATTTGCACCCGAGATGGCAAAACGTGTTACTTGATTTATTTATTGAGCTTTCATCACTAACAAATAATCAATTTATTTTATCAACACATTCACCTACATTTATAAACGATAAGTCGTATAATCACATTTTTAGAATTTATAAAGATGAAAATAATGTCAGTAAAGAAATTACTCTAAAAGACAGCAGTTTATTTAAGCTTAGAGATATATTGCATATTGTAAACAGCACAAATAATGAAAAAATATTCTTTGCTGATGTAGTATTACTTGTTGAAGGAATTACTGATAGATTAGTATTTCAAAAAATCTTAAATGAACAAATTAATTCTATTAATGCTACGCGTATTATTGAGATTATAGAAATTAAAGGGAAGTCTAATGTTGACCACTTTAAACATTTCTTAACTGCACTTCAAATTCCGAATTACTTTATAAGCGACTTAGACTATGTAAATGAAGTAGGAACAGATGAAATAAAAACTCTTTTTAATACAAATAATAAAAAAGTTGCAAAAGACGTAATCAAAAATTCTAAAAGTAAAGATGGCGACGCTTTAGTAAAAGGTATTGAAAACTCTATCAAAGACAATGACTTTAAAGAATTAAAACAAATATGGGATTACATAATATCTTTTAGGCAAAAACTAAAATTAACCCTTAGCGCCGAGGAAGAAACTTCATTATTAAAACTTATTGGAGACCAAAAAGATAATAACAATTATATTCTCCGAAGAGGAGATATTGAAGACTATTTCCCAACAGGCTTTAAGACTAAAGATTTGGTCAAAGTAATAAGCCTATTGCAGGGAGAGAACTATACCAACTGGAAAAGTTCACAAGAGTTTAATGAATTAAATACAATCATTGAGGAAATATTAATAAAATGTAAAATAAAAAGCGCATAACACGCGGTCATAAAACATTGCGCGGATAGTGCTATATTTGAACGAAACAGCAATTAATCAACGGTTTAGCGGGCTGATAAGTTTGTGCTTCGAAATGCGCAACGTTTCATACCGCAAACCGTTGCCGTTCATGTAAAACAAAAAGATAGAACCCACCGCACAAATTGCACATTTGCAAGCCCAGACGCCACAGGCCAAGCTTCAGCTTGCAAAAGAGCAATTTCTTGCCATCCCGCAAGTTTGCATATATTTGTAAATAGTTAAAAGAAAATTGAAAAATACATGCCTGAAAGTCAAAACATAGAATGGAAAGAAAGTTGGCGGGATGAATACCTTAAATGGATTTGCGGGTTTGCAAATGCTAAAGGTGGAAGAATCATTATTGGTAAAAATGACAAAGGAGAAGTAATCGGTGTTGATAAATTCAAAAAACTAATGGATGACATTCCCAATAAAATACAAAACCAACTGGGAATTGTTTGTGATGTTGGTTTGAAGGATTACAAAGACAAAAAATATATTGAAATAGATGTAAAACCCTACGATGTGCCAATTTCATATCAAGGAAAATATCATTATCGGAGTGGAAGCACCAAGCAAGAACTTAAAGGCAATGCGCTAAACGAATTCTTGTTAAAAAAAGCCGGAAAAACCTGGGATGATGTTATTGAGCCAAGAGCAAGTCTTGATGATATTGATATATCAGCAATTGAAGCATTCAAAAAAGGAGCCACATCAAGTAAAAGAATGCCTTTTATCGCAGAAGAGAATGAAATTGAACCAATCTTAGATAATCTTTTACTTCTCGAAAACGGCCAATTAAAACGTTCTGCAATATTGCTCTTCGGGAAAAACCCCTGTCGTTTCTACATCAACGCATATGTAAAAATTGGGAGATTTGGCCAAACAGATGACGACCTACTTTTCCAAGAAGTAGTTGAAGGAAATGCCTATCAATTAGCAGATAAAACGCTTGATATTCTTGACAAGAAATTTCTGGTATCACCTATTTCCTATCAAGGATTGCAGCGGGTAGAAAAATGGGAATATCCGTACGAAGCCATCCGCGAAGTAATTCTAAACGCAATAGTCCACCGGGATTATATGGGTGCACCGATACAAATTAGCGTTTACGACGATGAATTAATTGTCTGGAATGAAGGTTCTCTACCAAATGATTTATCTATCGAAGATTTAAAGAAGAAACACTCTTCTCGCCCTCACAATCCAATTCTTGCAGGAACCTTTTTTAAAGGCGGATTAATTGAAGCTTGGGGACGTGGAACGATTAAAATACTAAATGAATGTAAAAAAGCAGGACTTCCTGAGCCAATTATAGAAAGTGCATCAGGCGGAATAAGCATTACACTTCGAAAAAATGCGATTGATAAAAAAAGTCTTATTTCAAAAGACCTAAATAAGCGACAAATAACGGCTCTTGAATTTTTAAAAGAGAATAAAACCATATCAAATAAAACATATCAGGAACTGTGTAAAGTCTCTAAAGCAACGGCAACAAGAGACTTAACTGAATTAGTTGACAAATTCAATATTGTTGAAAGGGTTGGGGATGTTGGCGCTGGAACTCTCTATAGATTAATTGGCTCATGATTGGCTCAATTGGCTCATAATTGGCTCAAAAATGACTCAAGTAGAGAAAATCCCAGTTTATGCCCTGCCCTTCGCATGCAAGCACATTGGCTGGTCGCACAATCCATCACACATCCCAAACCATCCAATAAGCTTGCAAGCCCAAACACACGGACTGAATGATAATAAAACACGAAACGGCAACAATCTGTATACGCCAGCCGGGGCTCCATAGCATATTACAAGCTTCGTTTTTCCTTGTTACCCGCTCACGGTTTGATACAATCTTAGCGGGTTTGAATGCCCCGGCCGACCGCATACAGGCTTACGTTGCCGGCAAGGCTAATGACCCCAGATGCGGAGAAAAATGCCTTTAAACAACGCAAAAAATGCGGAGAAAACCCACTATATTTACTGTAAAATTTGCGGAATAAAATGAAGGTTTACATTTACGAAAACGAATTTTGGCCAAACTTTACTTGGAATGACCAAGAAATAATAGAGATACTTGGAAAGGTAAGAAACCTGCAAGGAAGGATTGTTGGCAAGATGGAATCCTTAGGTTTTAATCTAAAACAACAAGCTGAATTAGAAACATTAAAAACTGAAATATTACGTTCATCTGAAATCGAAGGAGAAATACTCAACCCAGAACAGGTTCGCTCATCAATTGCTCGCAAATTGGGTATGGATATTTCCGGATTAATACCATCAGACAGAAATGTTGAAGGTATTGTAGACATGATGCTTGATGCTACGCAGAATTTTAGCCAACCTTTGACAAAGGAAAGACTTTTTGATTGGCATTATGCGTTATTTCCAACAGGGAGAAGTGGAATGTATAAAGTCATCGTCGGTAATTGGCGTAATGATTCTACGGGGCCCATGCAAGTGATTTCCGGGCCAATGGGAAAAGAAAAAGTTCATTTTCAAGCCCCAGCCGCAACACGAATAGAGGAAGAAATGAATACTTTTCTTGATTGGTTCAATAATTATGAAAAAATTGATTTAGTATTGAAAGCAGGTATTGCTCATTTGTGGTTTGTCACAATTCATCCATTTGAGGACGGAAATGGAAGAATTGCCAGAACAATAAGTGATATGCTATTAGCACGGGCAGATGGAATATCACAACGGTTTTACAGTATGTCAGCCCAAATTAGACAAGAAAGAAAGGAATATTATGAAATTCTTGAAAAAACCCAAAAAGGAGATTTAAATATAACAAAATGGCTTACCTGGTTCTTAAGTTGTTTACTAAATGCTCTAAATGAATCTAATAT
This sequence comes from Anaerophaga thermohalophila DSM 12881, assembly GCF_000191885.1. Taxonomy (GTDB): domain Bacteria; phylum Bacteroidota; class Bacteroidia; order Bacteroidales; family Marinilabiliaceae; genus Anaerophaga; species Anaerophaga thermohalophila. The sequence continues at coordinate 5,373 of NZ_AEWI01000060.1, read as the reverse complement.
AATTTTAGAAAAAGTAATTAGCAAACACAATTTCTGGATAGAAAATGCATTAAAAATCCAAAATGAAAGGCAAAAATTAATGCTTAACAAAATTCTTGATGGAGATTTTTTTGGGAAATTAACTTCATCTAAATGGGCAAAAATAACAAAATGTTCACCAGATACTGCATTAAGAGATATACAAGACTTGATTGATAAAGGGATTCTCAAAAAAGCAGAAAAAGGAGGAAGAAGTACAAATTACGAATTAATTGAATAAAGAATTAAAGCCCAGCCGGCAACAAAGCTATCATACGCCAGCCGTGGCATCCACAGCATATTGAAGGTTTCGTTTTTCCCAAAACCATGCGTTCAAGCTGATAAATCCACAGCTGGTCTGAAAGCCACGCCCAGGCGCATATAGCCGAGACGTTACCAAACATTAAAAAAAGACAGTGCAACAATGAAACATATACTTTTACTTTTCGTCAGTTTTTTAATAATTCAGACGAGTTTAGGACAGAACTTACCTATGTTAAAAATTAGTAGTGATAGCAATTATATTGTAACACATAACAATGAACCATTTTTTTGGTTAGGAGGAACTGCATGGGAACTTATCCATCGTTTGAATAAAGAAGAAATAGATAAATACCTAACAGATAGAGCTAATAAAGGATTTACTGTAATACAAACAGTAATACTTGCAGAACTAGATGGTTTGAATACCCCGAATGCTTATGGAGAAAAACCACTTTTAAATAATGACCCAACTAAATTAAATGAGCAATATTTTACACACGTTGATTATTTATTAGAAAGGGCACAAGAACTTGGACTATATATAGCCTTGCTGCCATCTTGGGGTGATAAGTTCAATAAAAAATGGGGAACTGGCCCAGAAATTTTTAATGCGGAGAATGCTAGAATATATGGAGAGCTATTAGCAAAAAGATATCTTAATTACACTAATTTATTATGGATTCTTGGAGGAGATAGGGCACTTGAAAATCAAAATCATTATGATATAGTACGAGCAATGGCAAAGGGTATTCGAAAGATTGACCGAAATCATTTAATTAGTTTTCATCCAGTTGGTGCAAAAAAAGCTACGGACTTTCTTAACGATAAGTGGCTTGATTTTGATATGTACCAAAGTGGACATAGCAGAACTGCTAAAGAGTATTCTTATGTCCTTGAAAGTAAAGAAATGCCAACTAAGCGACCAATAATTAACGGAGAAGCAAGATATGAAAACATACCTGATAGATTTTGGGAAGAAAAATCACATGGTTGGCTTGATGATGCTGACGTTCGAGTTTCAGCATATTGGAGCATAATTGCTGGAGCAGCAGGATACACATATGGCTGTAATGATATTTGGCAAATGTATGATATCAGCAAAGTACCCATAATAAATGCACGGACTGATTGGCAAGTAGCTCTTCAGCTACCTGGTTCCTCTCAGATGGGTTATATGAGACAAATTTTTGAGAAACTACCATGGCAAGAGTTGATGCTCAATCAAAATTTAATCCTTAACACGAATCCAGAGAACGAATCATATATTTTAAGTGCAATTAGTTCAGACAAAAAAGTTGTTATTGCCTATACACCGACAGGAAAACCAATAAAGATTGATTTAGCAAAAATAGATTCAAATAGAATAAACGCATATTGGTTTAATCCGCGAAGTGGAAAGACAAAACGTATAGGTGATTTTGAGACTGTCTCACCCCAAGAGTTTAAACCTTGGTCGAGTGGCTGGGGTAGTGATTTTCTCTTGATATTGACAGCGGAGAATTACAAGATTGATTTTAAGGATTTGAATTAGTAACGTTTGGTAACATGCGGTAATAAACCATTGGGGTTTAAGAGGGTTACGCAAACATTCTTCCACGCCCCAAATTCTTTCGGCGGTAGATAAGAACCCAGCACGCACTCCCCAACGGTTCATACCGCTAAACGTTATGCCCCATTAGGGAATAGACAGACAACATAATATAAACGATAATATGGAAACCAACTTTACTGAAGAATATGAAAAATGGATTAGTGACCTTTCAGAATCTAATTTTAATGAGCTTATCATAAATTTTGCTAAAGAATATTATGAGACACGAGAGGTACATATATCAAATGGACCATATGATGGTGGTATTGATTTAGTGTATGCGAAAAATGGTAAGGAACAAAAGCGTAATATTCAAATTACTGTTCAAGATAAAGGATATGAAAGAAAACTAATTGAGGATTTACAAAAAGCACAAGAGAATTCAGTAAAGTATTCTTATCAAAAAAGGCTAGATTTTTATATCTCACATCCTATTACGCAATCAAAAAAGAATAAGCTCATTAGAGATGCAGAGGTTAATTATGACATTGACCTGAAAATTTATGATGCTAAAAAATTATCAGGATTGGCATCTGAATTCAAATCAATTCGAAATACAATTCAAAAATTTAACAGAACTGCCTTTCCAACAGATAAAATTAATATCGATAAGAATTCTAAAATATTATTTGACACCTTGACTATGAGCAAGGACACTACCCAGCTTAAGAACGATTTCATAAAGTCATTTATCCTATTTCATTTTTTTTGAAAATGGAGAAAGCAAAGTGTCAAGTGTGATTGAAGGGCTTAATAAGGTCTTTTATGATAAATTTCCAGATAGTTTTTATGAGAACGAAATTGGTCGTTTAAAACAAGAGAATTCTATTCAAACAATTTCAGAAGTTAAACCAAAGACCTATGACCTTTCCACAGAGATGAGAGAAAAGTTTCAGAAAATAAATCAAACTTCTGAAATTCAAGAAGCGGAGTTACTTAGCGAGGTCGATTCAGTCCTAACAAGATTTAACCTGCAAAAAGAAACTGAGAATATTGTAAACCTATTAGTTGATTTATATAACTCAAATTACGAAGAGGATGTGAATGAAACACAGCATGTTACAAATGGACACAGCCAAAAGATTCATAAAATATTTTCAGAAATAATTTGTTATATCCAGAAGAACTCTGAATTCTCTGAAACACAAGCAAATGATATAGCTAGAAATTTACTTATAGTCTGCAAAAAGAATGACTATTTGAACAAGGCAAGTGTTTCAAATATGTTTACCAACTTGTTTAAATCTGATAAACTTGAATACTATTTGTCACAAGCAGAGAGAAAGGTATACTTAGATACGCAGATACTTTTGCAATTCATTTGTAATATTTATTCGGAAGAAAAAATAGATGACCAGTTACACAATGCAATTCGAGTATTTATAGACTCTATTGAGAATGCAAAAGTTCCAATTTCTTTAAATACTACTACAGACTATGTCAGTGAAGTTTCCGCTCATCTTCAGAATGCTTTAAAACTTGAAAGATTTTTGAGTCTTGATTATATTCAGGATTTAGGAAAATCAAAAAATGTATTCTTTAACTACTATTTAGCGCTTAAAGAAAATGGGGCAGATTTTGAAGATTTTAATGCCTTTATTGATGATTTGCTAGGGATTGAAACCCCTCCATATAACGATATTAATTTTATTGAAACAGTTGCACAGGTTATTGTCGAAAGATTCGAATTATTAAACATTAACGTTGAAACTCCGCGATGGTATGAGCCAAATGAGTATAAAAAATATAGAAAAGAGTATGAGGTTTCACTAAGTTACAGTCAACACGATAATAAATCATACGAAGCTAGAAAACACGATTTGAAGAGACTGTAAAGTAAACTCTGTCCATAAACAAAAAATTCTTAAAATTGCAGTTTATGACAGACAAGAAAAAAGACACCCCAGAGTACAGAGCCATGCGGGACTTGGCACTGGAACAATTGCGTAGTGGTCAATCCCTTACAAGTGAAGGCGGCGTTTTTGCACCTATTATTAAAGAATTCTTAGAAAGCGCACTTTCTGCAGAGATGGATGATCATTTATCGGAAGAAGAGCGATGCGCCGGCAATAAGCGCAATGGGAAAGGCACAAAAAATTTAAAAACCAATTCTGGCACAATTTGCATAGATACGCCCCAAGACCGGCATAGCAATTTCGAGCCGGAAATAGTAAAGAAGCGACAACGCGTTCTGGCCGATAGTTTGGCACCGAAAATTATAGGGTTATATGGAAAAGGAATGAGTTTAAGGGATATTTCCTCACATATAGCAGAAATGTACGATACAGAGGTATCACCGACTGTATTGAGTGAAATAACCGATAGGGTCATCCCTCAGGTAAAAGAGTGGCAAAATCGGCCCTTAGACGATGTTTATCCCATCGTATGGTTGGATGCCATGCATTACAAAGTAAAAGATGAAGGCCGTGTTGTCAATCGGGCCGTATATAATATCTTAGCCATAAATAAAGAGGGCAAGAAGAGCCTGATCGGCATGTATATATCGGAAAGTGAAGGTGCAAAATTTTGGCTATCGGTATTAACCGACTTAAAAACCCGGGGCGTAAAAGATATACTGATAGCCTGTACAGATAATCTAAAAGGTTTTTCCGAGGCAATATTGAGCGTTTTCCCTGATACAGAAATACAAAAATGTGTCATTCATCAAATACGCAATTCTCTAAAATACGTGGCTTCAAAAGACCAGAAGCCCTTTATGAAAGATTTGAAGAAGGTTTATCGTGCTGTCAATAAATCTGAAGCAGAAACAGAATTGTTAAATTTGGAGGAACAATGGGGCAAAAAGTACCCTATTGTGATACGCTCCTGGAATGACAACTGGGAAGAGCTTTCCAACTATTTCAAATATGATGAGCCCATTAAAAAGCTGATTTATACAACCAATGCGGTTGAGGGCTTCCATCGCCAGGTAAGGAAAGTGACCAAAACAAAAGGGGCTTTCACCAGCGATATGGCCCTGCTGAAATTGATCTATTTGACCACCGAAAATATTGCCCAAAAGTGGACACGCCCTCTGCAGAACTGGGCCTTAACATTACAGCAATTGTGCATTCAATTTGAAGGTCGAATAAATATAAAAGTGTAACATCCAAAACCCTAAAAGCAAAGATAGGTCGTCTTCAGAACCTGTCAAGGGTATATAAACGGCTTCGCATCCTCAGCCGCCCTTGACAGAACCTGAAGACTTCCCAAACAAGCTTTTAAGAATTGGATGAAAGAAAAAATATGAGTTATTTTGATTTACTGAAAATGCAACCGGACAGAGTTAAATTTACATTCCCCTAACAGAAGTTACATAAAAGTATCTTTAGGCTTACCAGCCTATGGATTTCCGGTTGCGGTAAATAAATTTCATGTAAAAGAAGTTTATATTTTTGGTGCAGCAAAGTTTAATGGTCAATGGAAAGGTGTTAGATTACATTTTTAATTTATAATTCAAGTTTCCCACTTCTGTAAGCCTTGAAAAAAGGGGATAAAAA
>NZ_AEWI01000061.1 GCF_000191885.1 Anaerophaga thermohalophila DSM 12881 | reverse complement strand
GGTCAGGGGTAAAAATGGTAAAAATCAGCAGTTTGAAGGCTTATTATACTGCACTCATATTTTTCTAAACAAAAAAAGCTGTCCATTAATGAACAGCTTTTAGCTCCCCAGGTAGGACTTGAACCTACGACCTACGGATTAACAGTCCGCCGCTCTAACCAACTGAGCTACTGAGGAATGATTTTTTATTCAAATTTATTTAATAATCATGTTTTAATCGACCTGATGCCTGAAAATTAACTATTTGCAAAATCATGTTTCAACATGGACAACTGACAAATAATAAAAATTCAAATTTACCACCAGTACAATATCCGCATCTTTAACAAATTACCTTTTCAGGTCGATATTTAAACGAATTATTGTATTTCCACATTTGGAAAAACATCCGGAAAACTTGTTTTCATTTCAGGCTAAGCCCTGTTTTCAATTGCGATGCAAATATAGCTGCTTCACTCAAACTATACAACAGTTGTGCAGAAAATTTTTCGCACATTTTTTTGACCTCACAATAACTTTTTGGAACATACGAAATTACATAAAATCATTATTTTTAGAGTTGGAATTGCCGGCAGGCAGACATCACTGCCCGTCACAAAGATCAGATAATTCTTCCTTAACCAATCGTATTTTTTGCTTTGTAAGATGGAAAGAATCAAGTATTTCAGGATTCTGATTCAATTCTTTGCAAAGAACAACCCCATTATTCAAGAGGTGTTGCTTTTGAGCTTTTGTCAATTGTGTAAGGGTTGTAACAGGAAAGGCGTTAAACCTTTCTGTCAACGCTTTCAGACTGTTTTTACCCGGAAAGTCCCAACTCATAAGATTGAGACCACTGCACAACCCGTAATTCATGGCATCGGTCGTAAACCTTGTATTTGTAACAACCCATCCCTGAAAAGTAAAACCCTCATATTGAGGTAGTTTTTCTCGTATTTCTATTATATCGTTAACTCTGGAACGAATGTATAAAGGCACCTGCACATTCGACACCTTACCCTGACTGTTGTGATATTTACATTCGACGAGATACTGAACTTTATGATCTGAGGCTATTACATCCACTTCATGTGTAACACATTTCCCCTCAACCGTCTGACCGACCTCAACTTTAAATCCCATACATTTAAAAAGGTAACCTACAAACTGTTCAAAAGGGTATCCCGAAGGCCCCAGTTCCATGATTGCCCTTTTCAGGCTGTATCGGGCAGCCATGCTCCTTCTCTTTTTCCGAAGCAACCGGAATGCGCGGGTGTATATTTGTTTAGTGGTTGTCCCTTCTGTGATCCGGTTTAAAATATTGTCGGTAATTTCTTCGATAATCGCGGGTTCAGCACCTGCACGCTGAAGGGAATTTCTCAGTTTGTCGGATGAAAATGACTGTAGTTCACCCGATGCCTTTCTAACGAGTGGATTCTGGCTCATAAACTTTAAAATATAATACTGAGTCAACTCATAAAAGTCTGATTTGGCCAATATCCTTGTTGCAGTGATTTTTAAAATCATGATCAACCGAAAGCTGACTCCGTTTCAAAAATTCACTGCTCCCCGGCCTTGACGAAAACAGATTTCTCCTGAGCAGTCTTAATATTTGATTTTTCAATCACAATATTACTAAATTTTTACCCGGTTGCACGCTTCTTTAAAATTTTGTACAGGGATTTTAAGTCTTAACCTGATTTATTCATGAATCATCGTTATGAGATGTTCAAATATCAAGAAATACAAGTACCCACAGACAAATTTGAAGCAAAAAATAGTGCACTGTTTTCAAATCAAATTTAGTGAGGACGCTTGTATTTCACCAAAAGTTACGCATTGCATTGTAAAAGATTATTTGTAAATAGGTCAGGTTAAATAAAAAAGCTGTCCCATTAAAAAATCCGGGACAGCCAGAGTATGAATTATCAGTAAACTAAGAAAACTACCTTGATCTGATTTCCCGTCTCATAAACAAAAGATAGGAAAACAGAAAACAAATCAGGGTTAAAGCCAAAAGGCCCGTAATTTGAGGCCACACCACCATTAAACTTTGTGACAACGACAGTGGGCCGGGAATGGCTCCATGTACCTGTTCTGTAGTTAACGGGCCTAAACTTCTGACCGTTGGTACAAGTATCGTAGAAGAAACCTCGCTGAAAAGCTCGTTAGGCATAATCTGGACGAGGGCAAATTTAATCTTCTCATAAAGATATAGTACTCTTGGGGATGCAAACCTTGATGGTTCCAATCCCCTGGTAATAAAGTTGACAATCAGTGGGTAAAACACTGTGAAAAACAACCAGACAGCGATACCACTCAAAGCAGAAGTTGCAGGCTGTTTAAACCTGACAGAAAAAAATATTGATAAATTCAGCCAAAACGACACATAAATAATGCTGAAGATGGTATATGTGAGAATGCGCAGGAACTCTTCGGCAGTTGGCGGGGTTCCCAGAATGATCAATCCCGCGCCGATAACCAGAAAGCTAAGTGCAAAGAACGTGACACTCACCACGATTATCCCGGCAAGGAATTTGGCATTAAGCAAATAATCGCGTGGGACGGGCTGTGCCAAAACCCTGCTTAATGTGCCTTTGTTTTGTTCCGAATTAATGGCATCAAATCCAAGACTTATGCCCAATAATGGCCCCAGAAAACTCACAAAAACAAAAAATGAAGGCAGGGAACCGTCAGACAGAGTAAAAAGATTCAGAAAAAAGAACGAATTCTCAGCATCTCCACCCTTCATTGTTTCCATAATGTGAGAAATCGATGTATACAATGACCCTAAACAGGTCAACACAATAATTCCCAATAAAATGACAGATCGCCAGCTGTGAACATGATCCGAAACATCCTTTCGAACCATAGCCCAAAACGGCGTCAGGGTAACCGGCTCGGGTCGTGTTTGAAAGAGCCTGACACTCCATTTATCCGGCATACCGGCTTTTAACATTCCAAATATATTATTGCTCATAATTTCGAACTTTATCTGTTTAAAAGATGAGCCCGGTCTAAAAAGCATCTTTGTTGCCAAACTCGTTGTTGTTTTAAATTTTTGAAACGAGCATGACAAGGTTCGTCTCAAAAGTTGATGTATAAACTCAATCATGCGAGTTCCATCAGACCAATGACTTAGACTTTTTTATACTGATGAATCCTCATTAACAACAAGTTAACTCCATTACAAAAATTTAAAACGCCTGGATTTTGACAAAAATATGCTTTTTATACTGCACTCAAAGATAAATACCTCAATATCCGGGCATCTTTGATACCCTTTCAATTGCTTCCCTGAAGTGGTAGAAAAGTTATGCCGCCCCGGAATAAGAAAACACCAATGACTATTGAAAATACCGGGAATAAATATCATCGAGTCCATATTCTTTTTTGGAAAGATAACTCAATCCATAACCCGACTCAACAATAACTGCAGAAACGAGATGTGCAATATCTGATTCTGCTTCCAAAACGAACCTTCGATCCTCAAAAGAAACCTTAGCCACTCCGGGTATTTCCTTCACTCTGTTGGCCAAATCTTCCACAGACAGTGCCTTTGATGAATTTCCATTCAAGGGTTCTACACCTCCTTCTATTACGTGTGAATTCGAAGAAAAAAGTTGCCTTGACAATTCTCCGATATTACCCTGGGCAAGCAACTTACCTTCTACAAAGATACCTACCCTGTCACACACCTGCTGAACCTGGTAAAGAAGATGGGAAGAAAAAAGAACCGTAATGCCATCTTCTCTGCTCAGTTTAACAATCAATTGCAGGAAAGTCTTGACACCGGCAGGGTCAATACCTAAAGTAGGCTCGTCAAGGATAATTACTTCCGGTTCTTTAATAAGTACATCTGCGAGGCCAAGCCTTTGACGCATTCCTCGGGAATATTTCCCTGCCATTTTGTCTTTTTCTCTTTCGAGACCTACTTTTCCCAGAAGTTCATGGGCTTTCTTTTCAGCAATATCCTGCGGAATGTTGTTCAACCGGGCAGTAAACACAAGGTTATCGAAACCGGAAAGATCATCATAAAAACCAACATCCTCAGGTAAATACCCCACCTTTTTTTTAACGCGGATAGGGAATTGTACGGGATCAATGCCACAGACTTTTGCACTGCCTTCATCTGGTTCGGTAAGGCCCAGCAGCATAAGAAGTGTCGTGGACTTGCCGGCACCGTTAGGCCCCAACAATCCAAAAACTTCGCCTCTTTCTATGGTCAAATTCAGATTGTTGACAGCTTTATATTGCCCATAAGTTTTGGTTAAACCTTCTATTTCGATAATATTTTCCATAGTTTACCTCCTGCCATATTTCCGAAACAAATAAAAAATCACCCCGAGGGTAACCAAAATGATCAAAATCCCCAGCCATCCCCAAAGTAAAGGTGTTTTAACCGTAATCCTGAAAGATACATTAGATTGAGCTTCAGGGGTCTTCGCTGTTATGTTGGTAACATAGTCGCCGGGAATGGCTTTGTCGGCACTTTTTATTGTAGCAAGAGCAGTTGCCTCATCTCCCGGTTCGATGGCAGCAATGGTATCAGGCTCGAATTCTACAGTCCAGTTTTTAGGTTTATTAGCCGTTAAAACAACATCCTCCAGCACCGAAGACCCGGTGTTTTTTACAACTAGTTCAATATCTTTTTCACGTCCGGAAGTAATGGTAGTACTCAAGCGTCCGGAAGGCGTACTCAGTTCGAGATCGTATGATCCCGAAATCACCACTTCAAGTTCTAAATCGGCTGATGTTGAACGGTTGGCAGCCCTGACAGGAATTTTGTATGTTCCGGCTTCAACATTATACGGGGGGTCAACTTCTATTGAAATATTTTCTGTGACATTGGGCCCTACTTCAACGGCTGTTGCTTGTTTGTAATTCGGCTTAAAGATAACTTTCCATCCTCTGGGAGCATTAGCGTGAAGTGAATATACCTGCTTTTGCCCGGTGCTGTTTTTCAATTTGGTCTGAAAAGTAAAATTGGCGTCAGAGTGCCCTTCAATATTCGCCTGGTCACAAGTAAATTCCGTCTTAAATGTACCCTGTTCCGAAACATCAACAACAAGCGGAAGCACATCATAACTTCTTGCCACTACTCTGAACCAATGTTGACCTTTATTAACTTTAACAGGTACATCCACAGTTAGCGAAATTTCTTTCTTTTCTCCGGGCAAGACAGAAATTTGCCTGATTGCATATCCGCCCGCTTTCAGGTTGTAATTCCAGTCTTTTCCAAGCCCGGCAACATAAACATCTACAGTTCGGGTACTATCTCCGGAATTTATAACATCAATGGAATATTCAACGGTTTCACCGGGAGGGACAGAAATATTTGTATAAGGAGTGTAAAGTTCAATATCGTTTCCGGCGGTTAATCCTTCTCCAAAAAAAATCATAAATCCTATAGAGATAAGATATCTCCCGAATAAGTGTAATTTTTTTTCCATAAAACAGACCTCCATCTTTTCTTTTTTAGGTGAATAATATTGAATGTTTAATAAACCTGTTCAAATTGACTTCATGAGTCCGGTCTAAAAAGCATCTTTCTTGCCAAACTCATTGTTGTTTTAAATTTTTAAATCCTCATTAACAACTGGTTAACTCCGATACAAAAAATTTAAAACGTCTTAATTTTGACAAAAACATATCTTTTTATACCTCACCCACTTCATTATATTCACATCATAAAAACACACAAATCCGATTAACCAAAATTTCGATTAATTCAAAAAATGCCCCTCTAAGTCCATTGCTAAAAGAACTTTGCAAAGAATTCTAAAAAAGTAACTGTAAAAAAACTGTTTGGAAAGTTGCAAACAGTAAAACAAAAAACACCGGTCCTTTTAAATTGCGACAAGTCATTTTATCAGTTTTAAACCGTTTGCATTTATTTGCGAAGTTTTACAAAAAATATGCCATCCTGCTGTTATGGCAGCCATAAATAAAGGCGATTCGCCTTTAGCGAATCGCCTTTATTCATTAATTTAAAATTAGTCTGAGTTTACAGGCCTAATGGAACTTATCCCGAATTACAGGAACTCGTTACATTCAAAGACTCATTAAAACCTACTAAAGATCAAAAGTACTCAGGTAACGCTCCCCGGTATCCGGAAGCAATACGACAATTTTTTTTCCTTTGAATTCTTCTCTTTTAGCCAATTGAATAGCAGCCCAAAGTGCAGCTCCGGATGAATAACCACAAAGAATACCTTCGGTTCTGGCAGCCTCATTGCTGGTCTGAATAGCATCATCATTTTCGACGGTAACAATTTCGTCAATAACATCAACATCCAGGTTATCCGGTACGAAACCGGCTCCAATACCCTGAATTTTATGAGGGCCGGGCTGTCCCCCCGATAACACAGGCGAAGCTGCCGGTTCCACGGCTACAATTCTAACATCCGGTTTCTTCTTTTTCAGATGATGCCCTACACCGGTTATTGTACCTCCTGTCCCGACGCCGGCAACAAAAACATCAACATCGCCATCGGTATCATTTAATATTTCTACGGCAGTTGACCGATAGTGAGCATCAGGATTAGCCTTATTTTTAAACTGTTGAGGAATGAAAGATTTGGGGTAAGTTTTTGACAATTCTTCTGCCTTAGAAATAGCCCCTTTCATGCCCTCTGAAGCAGGTGTAAGAACAAGCTCTGCGCCAAACTTTTTCAATAATTTTCTGCGTTCTATACTCATACTCTCAGGCATGGTAAGGAGAAGTTTATAACCTTTGACGGCAGCAATCATTGCCAGACCGACACCGGTATTTCCACTTGTAGGCTCAATAATGACGGTATCTTTATCCAAAAAACCCTCCTTTTCGGCAGCCTCAATCATACTGAGGGCGGGACGATCTTTCACCGAACCTGCAGGATTATACGACTCCAGCTTGGCAATCACATCTGCTAAAGCATTCTTTGTTAACTTATTAATCTTAACCAGCGGGGTGTTACCCACCAGTTCTGTCATGTTTTTTGCTATCTTCATAATAAATCCATTTAGTTTTGTTACATCTATGAGCCCAGTCTAAAAAGCATCTTTGTTGCCAAACTCGTTGTTGTTTTAAATTTTTGCATCCTCATTAACAACAAGTTAACTCCGGTACAAAATTTTAAAACGCCTTGATTTTGACTAAAATATGCTTTTTATACTGCACTCATCTATATATAATACAATAAAGCATCCTCCTGTGAGTGTAAAGCCGCCAAACGATCCAGAGTAATATCACCAAAAACCTTTTCAACCGAAAGAGAGGACTCACTTAAAAATTTAATTACAGTTCTCTGTTTGTCTGAAAGCGCCTGTCGGCCATCAATATCTTTTTGTCCCGCCCATTCAGGGTCGAGACATCGCAATACATCCAGAAAGGTTATCTTTTTGAGCGTTCTCGCAAGCCGATACCCTCCGAAAGCACCTCTTTTAACCTCAACATAACCGTCCTTTCTAAAATCGGAAGCAATACTTTCCAAAAATTTATGAGGTAGCCCGTCAGATTGTGCCAATTCTTTAACCGTCTTGAAGCCCGGCCAGGCATAATGCAATTGCATTAAAAAAACCAGACCGTAATGTACTCGTTTCGAAAATTTCATCAGTATAAAATTTATTTTTAAGGTCTGATGGAACTCGCATGCAAGAATTTATACTTGTCTTTATTGAGGTAAAGCCCGTTATTTTCGTTTTATCTTAAATCTTAAATCTAATAATCTATTAAGGCAAACCTTGCCATGCTCGCTCCGTCCGTTTAAAATCTTAATTTTCAACATATTACGATTTATATCACATTTAAATATCCCATGTCTATTGATCTGTCTCTCGGATACTTTTATCTTAAAATCCCACGATCGATTATGACAATTCTTATCAAGCCTATCTCATTAATTCATCTTTATTCAATATGATTTGATGCAAATATAAAATTATATCCTTTAATTCACAACTATTAAAAAAAATAATATTTCATATCTTTTTAATAGGGATTAATAAATTTCAAACAAACTTTGTTCATTGCTCTTCTGCATAACGAACTCCCCGAGGAACGGCCCGACAAAAAAAGCATCTGCTCTGCTCAATGAAAGTATTAAGCAAAGCGATGCTTTTACAGGATTAAAAAACGTTATACGAAAATTATGCAGTGACTGCAACTATCTTCCGAAATTCAGCAACCGGCCCATTCCAAAGCAGCTTTTAAAGAGGTGAAAGGACGAAGATAATATCTGCTATCGGCCTGGGCAACAAGCATAACAATAACAATATTATGCGGAGTGTTTGCGACAAACCCGATTTTATATTTACCAAAAAATTCGATATTCTTTCGATAATACTCAACGATCTTTTGATGCTCAGAAGCAGGAAAATCGAGGTGCGCATTTCCGCAATCAAGCACCAAACCACGAGCTTCTCCCGGCAAAGAATCACTTTTAATCATTTTTTCCCAGGATGAAATGACATCGTTCAGCGAGACTTTATCACGATACTTCTCAATAACAACTTTTTGCTTCTCATCGTAATGAATACTGTACTTAATATCCATTACAGAAATATTTTTTAAACGAAGACCATACATAACAATACCAATTTAAACCAAAAAATCGCTTTCTTTTACCACCACTCTATCCATCAGTGCATTACATTTATGAGCCCAGTCTAAAAAGCATCTTTCTTGCCAAACTCGTTGTTGTTTTAAATTTTTGCATCCTCATTAACAACAAGTTAACTCCGGTACAAAATTTAACACGCCTAAATTTTGACAAAAATATGCTTTTTATACTGCACCCATTCATATTAAAAAGCCCCCTTGAAACAAGGGGGCCTTTTTTGGTCAAATTGAACAGCGCTCAATTCATCCGGGTAAGGGAAGAATTAAAGGATTTTGCAGCATTAAGGGTTAACTCTTCTCAGTAATTTAGGGCCAGGATCAAAGAAAGAAAAAGCTAAGTGCTCTGATTTTCTTTTTTTTAATGTTTCAAAAAATTACTCAATGTATAATGTTCCTACATAAGTTACGCTTTGGGCCTCCATCTCAAGATTATAAGTACCGGGCTGCAAATCACCAAGGTCAATATCAAAAACCCCGAAACCATCAACCGCAAGAACTTCATTTATGCTGTACCCCCCTATGATACTAACATAAACCTGTCCCTCATAATCGGTTACTTCCAGTGTCAGCTCTTCACTATTATAATACGCAGTAAAATAACCAATGCCATTTGTTCTGGAAATCTTTGTTCTGGAAGTCATCGTACTGGAAGCCATCGTACTGGAAATGGAAAATGACCTCATTCCAAGATCTCTAACTCGCAAAAGATCGACCTTATCTTTATCGCTTTCTGAAGGCTCGTCTTCCTCCTCTCCTTCAGCAAAAACGACTGAAGAAAACAAAGAGAAAACGAAAAAAAACAGTAGCGCCCAGATTTTTGTTCCTTTAGCTATCATAACACATAACTTTTTAATTAATTTATTCTTGATTTGTCAGTTTGTCCGTTGTCAAAACCACACTTCAAAGTAAATGTGCGGGACGATGATAATCAAGGATTTTCATGCAGGGTCAAAAAATTTAATGCCCAAATCAATGAATATTCAATGATTATCAGTATTTTATATTTTTAAATTTAATGCTTGAGGGGTGAATGGCAGAAAGGAAAAAGATGATGGGATGAATGGAAAACTTATACAATCATTTAATATACAAAATATTAACACTCACAACTACAAATCAACGAATATAACTCAATAAGCTGCTCCGGGATAAGTATTTTGGTAGCAAGCGTAACACAGCAAATGGTGCTTTATGGAGAGACACTAAAAATACAGTCACTTTTCCTCAACGGAATTATCATCATATACTTCTGTCGCTGAAGCACTTAATAGTGAAATAACGGCTTCGACTTCAGGGTTATCGCGGACAACAGAATAAAGTTTCTTTCTTATCACCGACTTTCTGACTCTTAAATTATTCGAGGAAACCCCCAGCACTTTGGTCATTTCAGATGTCGGCATTTTAAAATACAAAAGAAAAAGAATCATTTTTTCCAAATCAGTAAAAGATATGGATTCCGGGATATTTAGATGGGTATAAAAAAACTCATCATCAATTAACTCATGCATTAAATCAAAAAACTCGGTTTTCAATCGTTTTAATTCTTCATTCAAATCATTATATATCCCGGGATTGTCTTTTACATAGCGCTGAGACAATTCGTCAAAACGTTTTTGTGTATTGTTCTCCCTTTTAGTGATTATCTGGTAAAGCCCCAGCAAATGCTTTTTTTGCTGATTATCACGAATTTTACTTTCTATCTCCTTCTCAGCTGATATCCTCAAAAGTCTTTCGTTTTCCAATGCAAGTCGACTTTTCCTTAAATTCTGATAATAAATGAGAAACATAAAAACAGTAATAATAGCTAAAACAATACCAATAAAAACAAGCCTCTGGTATCTTTGCCTCTGCTTTAATGTCGCAACCCGGGCCTGAGACAGGTCATATTTTTTCTCAAGCTCAAGAATCTGCTTCTGAGTTTTACGCTCAAGAGATTTTAATAACAACTCAAAAGCGTTTTTATAGTGTATTGAAGACATCCGGAATTGTTCATTCTCAAAAGCCAGGCCGGCCAGATACGCGTATAAAAAATAATTATCATACTTATGCGTGGCTGTATCTTTCAGGTTTTCCACAGATTTTGTAGCGTAAACAATGGCAGAATCTAACTGATTCATACGCTCATAAGCCAGTGCAATGGAATAATAAATGTTTGACATTCTCGGCTTTTTGCTCACCTTACCGGCCAATGATTCAAGTTCTCGATAAGCTGAAACAGCTTTTAAATGGTCCCCGTTCATAACATGATAGGCCCCTCTTGCATTAATCACATCAAATTGCTTTTCAGGAGGGATACTATCCAATGAATCAAGTCTGTTTAGAACAGACAATGCTTCTTCGTAATATCCCTTTCTTAAATAACTCCAGAAAATTCCCAGTGAAGCACTTACTATGCTCTCAACATTTTTATTCTCAATGGCATTATTCAATACTCGATCAAAATATTCTTCTGCAAGGATATGATTATCATTATCCTGATGTAGAACACCTATATAAAGCCATAGATAGGTAAGTGTATTATCCGAAACTATGCCAGGTTTTAAACTAAGAATTCGTTCTGCCTCCTTAAGTGACTCAAAAACTACAGAATCGGCAAACTGGCCGGTCTGATACCGAACCACTCCCTGATAAATAAGAGCCCGTAGAAAATTGCGATTCGGAATCGGACTTTCAAACGCTTTAACAGCTTCAGAAATAGTTGAATCATTGGTAAAAGAACGAAAATTTTTACAATCAATAATAGTCCTGAGCAAATAATAATACGCTTTATTCTTCCCCGACAATTCATTCACATGAATATTGGTCAAACTATCTTCAGCGAGTTCGGTGCTGCTGTAAATAAGACTGTCAATAGCTTCTAACCGATGCCACGCAGCCTTATCATACGGATGACATGAAGAGAGAAGAACCGTTAAAAATAAAAATGACAAAATCCTATGCATTCTGCGAAAATTGATCTCAAATATATGAAGATTAATTCACATAACTCAATGAAACGAGCATGGCAAAGTTTGCCTTAATAGGTCATTAGGTCATTAGGTCATTAGGTCATTAGATTATTAGATTTATTAGATTGTTAGATTGTTAGATTGTTAGATTGTTAGATTG
>NZ_AEWI01000062.1 GCF_000191885.1 Anaerophaga thermohalophila DSM 12881 | reverse complement strand
AAGAATGGCTTCCACATCGGCAGCACATGAACCACAGACAGTAAGTTTTTATCTGATTAATTTTTGCAATATCTAAATTAAATTTTAAATAGCAAACTATTTTTTTATGAATCTGATAAAAATTTTTCATCAGAAATTTTAATTTAGAGAAGAAATATAAATAATAGTATAAAAAAATTCTAAAAAAATAATAGATAATGAATAAATATTTATCACATTTTAAAATATATAATAAATATTCTATAAGAACAAATGAACGGAACAATGAAACGGGCATGGCAAGGTTTGCCATGCCCGTTTTATAAGTTTGAGTGCAGTGTAAAAAGCCAGACAGTGTGCGAAAATCAGACAATCTGAGTTTAAGTAAAGCGACTTTTTGCAAAATTCGTATCGCTCCGCCCGGCTCTGCCACTTACTTGCAAGAACTCAGATAAAAATGGCTTTGTCGTCTGAGATGACGAAACCAGCGGGGTAGTATTTTTCGGACAAGCGTAACACAACAAATGGCACTTTATGGACAGATACACATATTGTGAAATTTATAGTCGAGCACTATATAATTACCAGTGTTGCCCCGTACCCATACTCCCTGAATGAAGCATCCTGAAAGCTATGGTTCTTGTAACGCAAATTTAACTGCCGGCGTACTTCATGCTTGAGAGTGCCATTGCCAATTCCGTGAATAAAAACAATCTTTTGTCCTTTGTTCTTAAGATTTTCTTCCATCACTTCATGGAATTTATCCATCTGAATCTTCAACATATCCGCATTGGATAGTCCGCGAGTATCATCCAGGAGCTCATGAATATGCAGATCCACCTCTATAATATCAGGCCGTTTCTGTTTTTCCGGAGCAGGCTTTTTCCCGGCCAGTTCCCCCTTTTCTTTCAGGACTTCACGGGTTTCCTTTTTGGTAAGATTTTCAACCTGACGCTCCAATTCGGTTTTAATAATTGGAATCAGAACGGCATTGTCGTAGAAGAAATCGTTGCTTTTAAAGGCATTCTCCCTGAAGAATTTATTGGCTCTGATCTTTATTAATTCATTAACGGGTTCAACCAGGCTGAATGGTTTGTCTTTCCTGTACAAAAGAATCTGGACATGCCAGCCTGTATCCAATTTAGCGGCAGAAAATCCATCAAGAAACTCTTTAGTATTGGGTTGTAAGCGCCCATTAAAAAGATGCCGGGCAAGACCGTCTTCACCGATATCTAAAATAAGATACAAACAATAATAATTGCTGTCGTTTACAATATGAAGATCAACACGTTGGTCGCCCCGGGGTTTTCCACCATCCAGAAAAGCCAGATAAACGCGGGGGTTGGTATCATCATGGCTATCTTCAATGAGTGGTGGTTCATCCTCTTCAGGATCAAACATTTCCCGATCATAATCATCTTCATGTTGAATCTCTTTTATCGTCTGTGGGGAAGATTTTCCCGTGACATTCTCCTTTCTTTCGACCACCAAAACTTCCGATGACGGCATAGGAATCTCAAATCCTATCTCATCCTCCACATAAATAATCTTTCCCTCGATCCGGGTGACTTCACCTCCGCCAACATCGTTCAGAAATCTTACTTTATCGCCTGGTCTGATATCCATATTCTTCATATTGCATATATTTTGATGCAAAGGTAAAAAAATCAGACTTCTTTTTTAAAGTGATTACTTCCGTTGAATTCCACGGAAATATCTAAATTTGCCGCCTGACAGTTGAATAAAAACAAAACAGGATCAAGGCACAAATGCACATACCCGTCGATCAATACAACTACCATCTGCCTTCGGAGAGAATCGCCAAATATCCCTTAGAAGAACGTGATCATTCGAAACTTTTACTTTACAAAGAAGGACAAATCAGTGACCACATTTTCCATGAATTGCCTGATTTGCTGCCGGCAAATGCCATGATGATCTTCAACAACACGAAAGTAATCAGGGCCAGGCTTCCGTTCAGAAAAAGAACAGGAGCACGCATCGAAATTTTCTGCCTGGAACCCGCTTATCCTTCAGATGTAGCCCTCGCTTTTGAACAAAACCGGGAGGTCACGTGGAATTGCATGGTGGGAAATTTGAAGAAATGGAAAGAAGGCGCACTCGAAACTACCGTAAACACGGGAAGAACTGAGGTTTCGCTTAAAGCCGAAAAAGTAACAAAAACCAGTGATGGTTATACCATCCGTTTCAGCTGGGATAATCCGGAATATACTTTTTCCGAATTAATGGAAGCCATAGGCAAGACGCCAATCCCCCCTTATCTTGAACGGGAATCGGAGGAAATTGACAAAACACGCTATCAAACTGTCTATTCCAAAGAACAGGGTTCTGTAGCTGCTCCTACTGCAGGTTTGCATTTCACAACAGGTGTAATGAATAAACTGAAAAATAAAGGTATATCTCTTCAAAATCTGACGTTACATGTCGGAGCCGGAACTTTTCGTCCGGTAAAAAGCAAAACCATAGCCGGCCATGAAATGCATACAGAACATTTCAGAATTTCAATTGAAACATTGAAGAACATAAAAAATCACAAAGGTCCCCTAATAGCTGTTGGCACAACTTCCCTTCGCACCCTTGAATCCCTCTATTGGGCAGGGGTGCTGAGCGGCATGGATCAATCCTTTCATCACATCAAACAATGGACACCATATAATATTTCAACATCACTCTCCTTTGAAGAGGCTCTTGAACAACTTATTAATGCCACGGAACAAGAAGGGAAAATCTTCTTTGAAGGTTCTACTGCAATCATCATCGTTCCCGGCTATAAAATCCGCACCATTGATGCCCTTATCACCAATTTTCATCAACCACGAAGTACCTTATTGCTACTCGTGGCAGCAATAACCGGCGATCACTGGAAGAAAATCTATGACCATGCCCTGAATAACGATTACCGTTTTTTAAGTTACGGGGATTCATCTTTGCTGTGGCGGAAGTAGTTAAAATTAATAGTCTTCGGGTATCCCCGATAAGTATTATTCCCCGTTTTCACGTTTTCGCAGCTCTTCTTCAAGAATGGCTTCCACATCGGCAGCACATGAACCACAGACAGTGGCTGCATCCGTTTCATCCTGCACCTCCTCGAAGGTACTAAGATTCTTCTCGCGTATGGCCTTGATAATATTCTCTTTTGTGAGTTGAAGGTGACGACAAACAATATCGTTTTTATCAAAATCGGTCATGTTATTATGTTGTTTTTGTAAAATTCGTTAGATTTCTTGTTGGATTTAAGACAACTCGTATCGCTCCGACCGGCTTTTCCGTTTGCTTGCAAGAGCTTAGGTTGTAAAAACGATTATTACTTGAAGAAAGTTCAAAGAATGAGTCTGATCCGGAATAATCCTTTCCGGCTTGTCCGGGTTAGGAATAAGGACAAAATCTACATTTTCCCGAATCTTATTCTTTAATGGAACAATTTTTGATAATTTTGACGCGGCAAATAGCCAAATACTGCACATATAAATAATGAGTGCGGTATAAAACGCATATTTTGTCAAAAACAATTCTGAGTGCAGTATAAAAAGCCTTCAAACTGCTGATTTTTACCATTTTTACCCCTGACCCCTAAAGGGGAACTGCTAAAAATCAGCAGTTTGAAAAAGTCCCCTTTAGGGGATTTAGGGGTCAAAAGGCTTTTTAGACTGTACTCAATAATGAGTTTGGCAACAAAAATGCTTTTTAGACCGGGCTCAATAATCAAAAAAACAAATAGTCTCATGGATCAAGCCGTAGATATTAAAGAGTTGAATGAACGGATAAAAGAAGAAAGTTCATTTGTTGACCTCCTGACCATTGAAATGAATAAAGTCATTGTTGGTCAAAAACACCTGGTTGAAAGTTTGCTTATTGGCCTTCTTTCCGACGGACACATACTTTTGGAAGGAGTTCCGGGTCTGGCCAAAACACTGGCCATTACAACACTGTCAAAAGCGGTTAGTGCCGGTTTCAGCCGCATTCAGTTCACGCCAGACCTGTTACCGGCCGATCTTTTAGGTACAATGATCTATAGTCAGAAAAACGAAGAATTTGTTGTTAAAAAGGGCCCGATCTTCACTAATTTTGTTCTTGCCGATGAAATAAACCGTGCGCCGGCAAAAGTTCAAAGTGCTTTGCTGGAATCCATGCAGGAACGTCAGGTTACCATTGGCGACAATACTTATCCCCTGCCCAGGCCTTTCCTGGTTATGGCCACTCAAAACCCCATCGAACAGGAGGGTACTTATCCACTTCCGGAAGCTCAGGTTGACCGTTTTATGCTTAAAGTGGTTATCGACTACCCACAAAAATCCGAAGAGCAGCTTATTGTACGTCAAAACATGGCTCACAAGTTTCCTGAAGCAAACAACATCATTAAGCCTGAAGACATACTCAGGGCAAGAAAAGTGGTCAAGGATGTTTATATGGACGAGAAAATTGAAAAATACATTGTCGACATCGTATTTGCCACACGTTTCCCGGAGCAATACGAACTGGAAAAATTCAAAGATATGATCTCATACGGTGGATCACCCCGGGCAAGTATAAGTCTTTCAATAGCATCAAAAGCCTATGCCTTTATCAAACGGCGTGGCTACGTGGTACCGGAGGATGTTCGCGCCGTTTGTCACGATGTATTGCGCCACAGAATTGGTTTATCGTATGAAGCTGAAGCCAATAATGTGACTTCAGAGGACATTATCAGTGAGATACTGAATACTGTTGAGGTACCCTAGGCAATAATCAATGACAATAAATATAGTATGAGATTCTTCGCATAAATAGCTGAGGCTAAAGCTGAGGTTGAGGCTAAGGTTGAGGCTGAGACTGAGACTGAGACTGAGGCTGAGGCTGAGAAATGGTTAGATTCTTCGCTTCGCTCAGAATGACAGAGTGCTCAGTGTCATTCTGAGGAGGCACGACGAAGAATCTATTCAGTAGCTAACTGAGGTTAAGACTAAGCTAAAGTTGAAGGTGAGGGTGTGAGTGCACCACAGATAACACAGATGACACAGATTTACAAAGAATTAACAACAATCAAACAGAGGGTTAACCCGAAACACGGAACCCGAAAACTCAAAACCCAAAACCCGAAACTCAAAATCAGAACCCGGAACCCGGAACAAGAAACCAGTAACCAGCAACCAGCAACTATAGACATGACCGATACAACTGATATATTAAAGCGGGTACGCCAGATTGAAATAAAGACGCGGGGACTTTCCAGCAACATTTTTGCGGGAGAGTATCATTCCGCGTTTAAAGGTCGTGGAATGATGTTCAGCGAAGTACGCGAGTATCAATACGGCGATGATATCCGAAACATCGACTGGAACGTTACGGCCCGTTTCAATCACCCCTATGTCAAGGTGTTTGAAGAAGAACGTGAGCTCACCGTTATGCTTGTGATAGACGTCTCCGGCTCTCGCGAGTTCGGGACTACGTGGCGTTTCAAAAAGAATGTGATTACCGAGATGGCTGCCGTATTAGCCTTCTCGGCCATTCAAAACAACGACAAAATCGGAGTAATCTTCTTTTCGGACCGTATAGAAAAATTTATACCACCCAAGAAGGGGCGTAAACACATTCTTTACATTATTCGTGAACTCATCAGTTTTAATCCCGAACACCGCGAAACAAATATGGCCGAAGCGCTCCGGTATCTCACCAATGCCATCAAAAAACGTTGTACCGCTTTTGTGATTTCCGATTTCATTGACGAAGGTTTCGAGGATGCTTTGAAAATTGCAAATCAAAAACACGATGTTGTAGCCCTGAGAGTTTATGATCCGCGGGAAACGGAAATGCCCGACATCGGATTTGTAAAGCTAAAGGATGCCGAAACCGGTGAATATTTATGGGTTAACACATCCAATAAAGAAACCAGGGAAAGTTACAAAAGATGGTGGCTTCAGACCGAAGAAAAACTTCGCAATGCTTTCTCACGGAGCGGTGTTGACAATGTGGCAGTACCAACTAACGAAGACTATGTTAAAGCACTTATATCACTCTTCAAAAAACGAGCATAAAATGGGCAAAAAGCCATTTCAATATCACTTTTCTGCAATCCTTGCCTTGTTGATTATTATCGGGGCTGCACGTCCGGATGATGTCAGCGCTCAGAATTTTTCCGTTTCCGCATCAACCGATTCCACACTCATGTTCATAGGAGGTCAGATGAACCTCACATTGGAAGTCGCACAACCGAAAGATATAAATGTCGCTTTTCCGCAATTTAACGATACTATAACCGGGAACATCGAAATTGTTGAACAATCAGAACCCGACACCAGCGACCTTGGGAATAATCGTATTTCAATAAAGCAGATATACAGAATTACCTCTTTCGACAGCGGTCTGCATTACATTCCACCGATCGAATTTGAACTGGCTTCAGCCGAATTGGAAGTCAGGAAAAAAACAAAGCCGATTGGACTGATGGTGGTAAATCCCTTCGAAGAAGCAGACCCTCAAAAAAGGCATTACCGACATTAAAGGTCCCATCAATACACCTTTCAGGTTGTCGGAATTGTTTCGTTTTCTCCCGTGGATACTGGGCGGACTGGCAATCATACTTTTAATTGCTGCAGGTATTTATTTCTATGTCAAACGTAAAAATCCCATAGCAGCACTCCTAAAGGAAAAACCCAAAGAGCCGGCTCATGTCATTGCTTTGAGAGAACTTGATCACATCAAAGAAAAAAAGCTGTGGCAGAAAGGACATATCAAAGCGTTTTATTCTGAACTGACCGATGTTCTCAGGAAATATCTTGAAGAAAGATACGGAATACCCGCCCCGGAACAAATAACATCGGAAATTATGACCTCCCTCAGGCAGGTGGATTTGCCCGATGAAAAAGTTGCAGACCGTCTGAAACAAGTTTTGGAACTGGCCGACCTGGTAAAATTTGCAAAGATGGAGCCACTGCCCGAGGAAAACGATCTTTCACTTATGAATGCGTATTTTTTCGTGAATCAGACCAAATATGAAGAGCCCAAAACACCGGAAGAACAGGCGAAGGAGATGAAAGAAAATAGTCAGTAGTGGTTAGTCGGGAGAAAATTGCTGTTTTGCTTGTGTACCCCGACACACTACGAATGATGAAGGCAAAATGATTAAGTAAATATAAATAACACTTTTTTAATAGCTTAATATTTTCCTTACAAAGAAGGAAAACAAAAAAGTTAAACCGTAACAACCATCATAGGAAATGAACTATACATTTCTACATCCGCACTTTTTTTTCCTGCTGCTGCTGTTGCTGCCCATGATTGGATGGTACATCTGGAAGCAAAGGGAACTAAACGCGTCTTTACAGATATCTTCATTAAAAGGATTTTCCCGGACCAGGAAGTCAAGAAAAACCTATCTGAGACATTTTCCCTTTATTCTGAGATGCCTTACGCTTATTCTCTTGATTACTGCCCTGGCACGTCCGCAATCAACCAATAATTTAAGGGAAGTAACAACCGAAGGAATCGACATAATGGTATCGCTCGATATTTCAGGTAGTATGCAGGCAATGGATTTCAAACCCAACCGGCTTGAAGCCGCCAAAGATGTTGCCATAGAATTCATTTCGGGCCGCCAAAATGACAAAATGGGACTTGTCGTCTTTGCCGCCGAAAGTTTCACCCAATGCCCGCTTACCATCGATCATGCCACATTGATCAATCTGATACGCGATGTTAATTTCGGAATGCTCACAGACGGAACGGCCATTGGCATGGGATTATCAACAGCTGTAAGCCGGATAAAGGATAGTGATGCCAAAAGTAAAGTCATTATACTCCTGACCGATGGTGTGAATAACCGGGGTGAAATTCATCCCCTTACAGCTGCCGAACTCGCCAAAACCTTTGGGATAAGAGTATATACCATCGGGGTTGGTACTCATGGAACTGCTCCCGTCCCCGTTAGTACGGTTTTTGGACAGCAGATTCAACAAATGGAAGTAAGAATCGATGAAGAAATGCTCAGGGAGATAGCAGACATGACCGGCGGAAAATACTTCCGTGCTACCAATAAAAACAAATTAAAAGAAATATATGAAGAGATCGATCAAATGGAAAAGACCAAAATTGAAGTAAAAGAGTACACAAAACGTTCAGAAGAGTTTATTCCTTTTGCTTTGCTGGCCCTGGCTTTTCTGATAACAGAAATTGTTTTGAAAAATACGGTACTGAAAAATTTGCCGTAAGCAATGATCAAGAGGCTGAGGCCAAGGCTAAGGCTAAGGCTAAGGTTAAGGTTAAGGTTAAGGTTAAGGTTAAGGTTGAGGTTGAAAATGCACCACAGATAACACAGATAAGCACAGATTATTTTTGGGAACAATTGCCAATGAGCAATAGAGGCTAAGGCTAAGGTTAAGGTTGAGGTTGAGGTTAAGGTTGAGGTTGAGGTTAAGGTTGAGGTTGAGGTTGAGGTTGAGGTTGAGGTTAAGGTTGAGGTTGAGGTTGAGGTTGAGAATGCACCACAGATAACACAGATAAGCACAGATTATTTTGGGGAACAATTGTCAATGAGCAATAGAGGCTAAGGTTAAGGTTGAGGTTGAGGTTGAGAATGCACCACAGATAACACAGATAAGCACAGATTATTTTTGGGAACAATTGCCAATGAGCAATAGAGGTTGAGGTTGAGAGGTAGAGCGACCCGGAAACAAGAAATCAAAAAACAGAGATTTTAAATAAATAAAAAATACACGACGCATGTTTCGATTTGAACATCCGGAATATTTATATTTGCTGCTGATCATTCCAGTTTTGGCATTTATGCAGCTTGTTTTTCAGCATCAGCGAAAAAAGAAGCTGAAAAAATTCGGCAATATTGAGCTCATAAGCCATCTCATGCCTGATGTATCATTTGTACGCCCGGCCGTTAAGTTCTACTTGCTCCTGCTGGCACTTACCACACTGATTATAACCATCGCTTCACCACAATTCGGCACAAAACTTGAAACCGTTAAACGTAAAGGAATAGAGGTAATAATAGCATTGGATGTTTCAAACAGCATGAACGCCACAGACGTCGAACCAAGCCGTCTGGCAAGAGCAAAACTGGCCATTGAGCGATTGACCGACAGACTCGTCAACGACCGTATAGGACTTATTGTTTTTGCCGGCGAAGCATACGTACAGTTACCGATTACAACAGATTATGCGTCGGCCAAACTCTTTTTATCCAACATAGACACAAATATCGTACCCACGCAGGGTACAGCTATTGGATCGGCGATCAGACTGGCAACCAACTCATTTAGCCAACAGAAAGACATCAACCGTGCTATTGTAGTAATCACCGATGGCGAAAACCACGAAGACAATGCCATCGCTGCCGCAAAAGAAGCAAAAGAAAAAGGCATTAAAGTCTATACCGTCGGAATGGGAAGTCCTGAAGGAGCACCAATACCGGTCAGTCCCAATAACCCAAACAGCTTCATGAAAGACAATGACGGGAATGTGGTGATTACCAAAATGAACGCTGCCCTGTTAAAGGAAATAGCTGAAGTTGCTGATGGGAAATACATTGCTGCCAATAACATCAGGGCTGGTATAAACGATTTGATTGACGAACTCGGGGAGCTTGAAAAATCTGAAATCGAATCAAAAGTGTATACCGAATACGATAGTAAATTCCAATATCCGTTGGCCCTGGTCATTTTGATACTGTTGATTGAGTTTATGATACTCGACAGAAAAAATAAATTGCTCAGAAATATAGATTTATTTACCGTTGAAGACAAAAAAGAATAATGGCTGTCAAGTTATTCCTGATGCAATACTTGCGGTGAAAATCTGAAACTTCAAAGAAAAAGCAATTTCAGTAGACAGGGAGGTTGGCAGATGCTTTTCAAGCAATGCTGCGAAGCTGAACGCCAATCCGCCCCGAAGGCAAAAACAAAAATAAACGCCCAACAAGGGTATTTAAAAATAAAGCATAGACCCATGAAACGAGCATGACAAGGTTTGCCTTAATAGATTATCAGATTTTTAGATATAAGATTTAAGATGAAACGAGCATGGCAAGGTTTGCCACAAAAGAATATGTATAAGTTCTTGCATGCGAGTTCCATCAGGCCAATGACTTAGATAAATTTTATACTGATGAAAATAAAATTCCATATAATTGCTTTGTTGGTTTTGACAGCATGGGGTAGTATATCCTCCATTTCAGCCCAAAACGAACGCCGTTTCGTTCGCAAAGGACACGACTACTATGAAAATGAAAAATATGTAGAATCAGAAGTGGAGTTCAGAAAAGCCCTGGAAAAAGACCCGGAAAGTTTCGAGGCCCGTTTTAATCTCGGAGATGCATTATTCAAGCAGGAAAAAATCGATGAAGCACTTGAGCAGTTTCAGGCTATAAGAAACAACACAGATGACAAGCAGAAAATATCCGATGTTTATCACAATATCGGAAATGCTTTCTTTGCAAGACAGGAATATGAAAAAAGTATTGAAGCCTACAAAGAAGCGTTGCGTAACGACCCTTATGATAATGAAACCAGGTATAATCTGATTATCGCTCAAAAAATGCTGAAGAAACAACAGCAAGATAAACAGGATCAGGAACAAGAAAAAGAACAGCAACAAGAACAAGAACAACAAGATCAAGAACAACAAGAACAAGAACAACAAGATCAACAGCAACAAGATCAACAGCAACAGCAAATTTCAAAAGAAAATGCTGAACGAATTCTCAAATCACTTGATGAAAATGAAAAAGAACTTCAGGAGCGATTAAGAAAAGCCAGACAGCAACAACAAAAGAAAACTGAAAAAAACTGGTAACGGCAGAAGTGTTATATCTTTGAATAAAAAGAGACCTTTATTGAAACAGGCTTCTGAAAAAAATATTGATTGCACAAACAGTTATGAACTCATATTCAAAGAAACAAATTAACGGCTTTGACAACTCAAAGCTTCGCGGAAGAGCAGGACTCGGTTTAAAAAGTTCCATTCTGCATTCGACGGTAAGAATGGGACACTTTTTATTATTGTTTCTGGCATTAATGAGTATTTCCCTGAAAAGCATAGCACAGGATGTGGAATTCAAAGCCTCCGCGCCCAATGCGGTTGTTCAGGGACAAAAATTTCAACTGGTATACTCTGTCAACGACGAAGGCCAGAACCTGATGGTTCCGGATATGTCTCCTTTTATCATACTGATGGGCCCAACGATGTCGCAACGTTCTTCTGTACAAATCATAAACGGGAAAGTGAGCAGAGATCAGGAATACACTTACACTTACGTCCTTAAATCGGAACAAACAGGCACTTTTACAATTCCATCAGCCACAATCGAAATCGACGGGAAACAATATAAATCAAACAGCGTCACCATAAAAGTTGTTGAAGCCGAGAATGAAGCTACCCATCCTCAACAGGAAGCAACCAATGATGCCGCATCAGGGGCAATCAGTGACAGTGATCTCTATATTACAATGCAGGCAAACAGGACAAATGTTTATCAAAGTCAGCCTGTTCTGATAACTACCAAAATATACACCCGCGTCAATCTGGAAGGTATCTCCGATATTCAACATCCTTCTTTCAGAAGTTTCATTGCCGAAGACCTATCCCAGGACGAAAGAATTGAATGGACACTGGAAAATATTAATGGAAAAACTTACCGGGTGGGTACTTATAATCGTAAAATTGTTTTCCCTCAACGAAGCGGCACCCTGGAAATAGAGCCCATTTCAATAGAGTTCCTGGTGAGAATCAGACAATCAAGGCAGTCTACAAATATTTTTGACAACTTTTTTTGACACACATCGAACCATCAAAAAAACAGTCACCTCAAAAAGATTAACAATTCATGTAAACCCCTTACCTACTCCTCAGCCAGATAATTTCTCAGGCTTTGTCGGTAATCTTGATATGTCGGTTTCCGCATCGAAAAAGAACGTAAACGTTAATGACGGGGTTACCATCAAGACCGTGTTGAGCGGAACCGGGAACCTTAAAACAGCAGGTGATCCCAAAATAAGTTTCCCGCCGGATTTTGACGTTTTTGATCCGGAAATAACATCCGATTATTCGAGTACACCGTCGGGACACAAGGGAACAAAAACCTATGAGCAACTAATTATTCCCAGACATTCAGGAACATTTGAAATACCAGCGGTCGAGTACGTCTATTTCGATCCCTCGGTTGGTCAATACAGAACCCTTCGAAGCAAACCGATTGTTATTCAGGTGGAAGGAGAAAGTCAGGAACAAACAGGCACAACAAGAGTTACAAGTCCGGGTGCAAGCAACCGCGAAAGCGTACAATTTTTGGGACAGGACATCCGCTACATAAAAACAAAACCCGGAAGACTAAAACCGGCTAATACATTCTTTTTTGGATCATGGAAGTTCTACCTCGGTTACATTATACCGTTTGTTTTGTTCGTACTCATTTCCATTCTTTACCGGCAAAAGATTAAAGAAAATGCCAATATACAACTCAAAAAGACCAAAAGAGCCAATAAAATGGCAAGCAAAAGGCTGAAAAAAGCTGCCCGCAATTTAAAATCAGGTAACAGCGAAGCCTTCTATGAAGAATTATCCAAAGGGCTATGGGGCTATCTGAGCGATAAACTGGTTATACCCATTGCCGACCTCTCACGCGACAATATACGTATTGAGCTCGAAAAGCATGGAGCAAATCAGGATAACATTGACAAGCTCCTCGATATACTCGACGCGTGCGAATATGCCCGCTATTCACCGGCAGGCGCCGAAAGTCAACGTGAAAATCTTTACAAAGAGGCGGTCAATGTCATCAGCCGCCTGGAAAGAAGCATTAAAAAGAAAATTAAAAATATATGAAACGAGCATGACAAGGTTTGTCACAAAAGAACATGTATAATTAACCTCTAATCATCTAAGAAACCAAAAACAGGGAACAGATTCTTCGTCGTTACCTCCTCAGAATGACATTAAACAGTCTGTCATTCTGAGCGGAGCGAAGAATCTAAAATCAATTAAAAAATAATAAGTTGCATCATTCCAATTACTTAGATTAATTTTATACGGATGAAACGAGCATGGCAAGGTTTTCCACAAAAGAACATGTATAAGTTCTTGCATGCGAGTTCCATTCGACCAATAACTTAGATAAATTTTATACGAATGAAACCCATTATATTAACACTCACATTATCTGTTATTTTCGGGATTAATACTTTCTCACAGGATGACCGGTTTAAGCAGGGAAATGAGCTATATGCCAATGGTAATTTTGAAGAAGCCTTTGAGGTGTATGAAAGTATTCTTCAGTCGGGGCTTGAGAGTCCGGCTCTGTATTACAATCTCGGAAATGCATATTACAAGACGGGAGAACTGCCCGAGGCCATTCTCAACTACGAGCGAGCTTTACTACTGGCGCCACAGGATGCAGATATCCGATACAACCTTGAACTGGCCTATGAACAAACAGCAGACAAAATTGATAAAGTAGAAGTTTTCTTCCTGACCAAATGGTTCCGCAGTATTCGAAATCTGAACGATTCGGACGGATGGGCTGTTTACTCGATAATCGCGTTTGTTCTTTTTCTGTTGAGTGCTGGTTTTTATTTGTTTGGCAGGAGCTCGGCAACAAAAAAAGTCGGCTTTTCGCTGGCTGTTATCTTCCTTATTATCTCCGGAACGAGCTTTGGCTTCTCGTCGTACCAAAAAGAAAAGCTGGTTGACCGGAGGCATGCTATCATCTTCACCCCTACAGTCAACATAAAAAGTTCACCCGACACAAGCGGGACCAACTTGTTTGTATTGCATGAAGGTACCAAGGTGGAACTCATCTCAAAACTCGGAGAATGGTGGAATGTGCGACTCCAGGATGGCAGCGAAGGTTGGATACATGAATCAGATGTGGAGGTGATTTAAGGTTGAGGCTAAGGTTAAGGCTAAGGTTGAGGTTAAGGTTGAGGTACTTTATTGAAGATGGAAACATGCGATATTAATAAGAGTTATCCTAACCAGCAGATTGTTAGATTTTTAGATATAATATTATTCATCAGTTTATAATTACTGTCTGTCCATAAAATACCATTTACTATGTTACGCTTGCCGCCAGAATGCTCATTTATGAAAAGTAAACTGTGCTTTTGGCGGCTTTGCAAGTCTTGCAACCGGCACTATCTGAACAGACACATGATTTGTTACAACTTTTCACGACTTTATAGACCGGGCTCAAAACTGAATTTCAGCATGCTTTTTTGGCAAGCAAAGCAGTGGATGACAGGCTAACAAATCCTGAGTTAAGAAAACGCGGATTTAAAATCCGCGTTAGCTGGCCATTACTGTCCGGTAATGCCGGTTTTCCCTGCTGGTCCGGATTTCTTTGCAGAGCAAAGCGGCAAAGCCGAGCGGTAATCCGCACACCCTTAGTAGTGGATTTCTAATCCACCGTTAACTTCCAATTATTCATCAGTATAAAATTTATCTAAGTCATTGGTCTGATGGAACTCGCATGATTGAGTTTTATACATGTTCTTTTGTGACAATCTTGGTCATGCTCGTTTCATGCAAATCTTTAAAAATGTTTGCACGTGTAAATGTTGAGTGCAGTATAAAAAGCATATTTTTGTCAAAATCAAGGCGTTTTAAATTTTTGTATCGGAATTAACTCATTTTGTTAATGAGGATGCAAAAATTTAAAACAACAACGAGTTTGGCAACAAAGATGCTTTTTAGACTAGGCTCAATGTTAATTGTCAACATATCACTATTAAAAAGATTGTCACAATAATGAACGATTTTAGCTATTAAAAAGACGCGGTGGCCTGTCCGCTTTCCGGATCGGCGGATGGCGGAAAGCCAAAATGGGCGACGTTCATGGCCTTGCGTACTGGCCGGAAATTTTGGCTTTAGCGGGGAGATAGATTTAAGCGGACCAGACCTTTTTGGTTCTTTTTGGGACAATGCCAGAAAGAACAATGGAAACGAGCATGACAAGGTTTATCACAAAAGAACATGTATAATTAACCTCTAATCATCTAAGAAACCAAAAACAGGTAAAAGATTCTTCGTCGTTACCTCCTCAGAATGACATTAGACAGTCTGTCATTCTGAGCGGAGCGATGAATCTAAAATCAATTAAAGCATAATAAGTTGCATCAGACCAATAACTTAGACTAATTTTATACGGATGAAACGAGCATGGCAAAGTTTGCCACAATGAGAATATGTATAAGTTATTGCATGCGAGTTCCATCCGGCCTTAATAATTAAATTTTATACGGATGAAAATAAATTTGAAACAGGCTGCTGAAAAAGTCAGCAGCCTCTAAATACAAACAGCCGGTTTCAAGGCATTTAACGAAGCAATAAAGACACTATTGAAAAAAAAGGACTGCTCCATTTCAGGAACAATCCTTTTCTTTTTTCACCAGGCCGGAAAAATTATGACACATTTTAA
>NZ_AEWI01000063.1 GCF_000191885.1 Anaerophaga thermohalophila DSM 12881 | reverse complement strand
TTCAAAACAACAACGAGTTTGGCAACAAAGATGCTTTTTAGACTGGACTCACAAATGATTTGATACAACTTTTCCCGACTTTATAGACAGGCACTAAATAAAGACTTGATAATTTATTGCATGCAAGTTCCATTCGGCAACCAACTTAAACCAATTTTATACTGATGAGTTATATCAAAACGACCATCCGCGTTCAGCCTGTGGATACTGTAGCATGTGAGATACTGATTGCCTGGTTGAGCGAATTAGGGGACGCTTCGCTTCTCAAAACAAAATCTTCCTATAACATCATTTTGGCAAATATTAACAGGAATATTCTGATGGAAGATATGCCCCACTACAACCATGCACTGAAAAACAACGGATATGTGCTTTTGAGTGGTTTCTACAAAGAGGATTTTGAAAAAATTGATAATATAGCCCGGTCGCTGAAGTGGAAACATCTTTTGACAAAAGAACAGAACAATTGGGTGGCTGTATCGTATAGAAAAAAGTAAAAGTTTATCGGTGAGTCCGGTCTATTGTTATTAAAAAATGAAGCAATTTTACAACTTCCTCCAGACAATTCCACGTGACAAATACCGTTTTGTTTTGCTTGTTTTCTTTTCTTTAATACTTAATTTTTCCTCCGGAGCTCAGGAAAAATATTTCTCCCCTGCAGGTCAGGCAGGATATTTTGAAAAAATAGAAACCATTTTCAAAGCTTCATCAGAACGTAAAAGAGCCGACGACTTTTTGGACCAATTTGAAGAATTCTGGCAGTCACCCTCGACTCCCGAAGAAGTCAAAGAAACAATTATCGAAATATCAGACCTGTTATACGAAAAAAAGGCAAGAGCTTTCCCCGATTACCATTTGTTTCTCACCACGATGCAGTCCTTTGTTGAAAACGACCAGACCGGCCGGAATTTTCTGGTCTGGAAAGAGGCTGCCGTTACATTATTGAATCAACCACGGTATTATACGCGCCACTTTGTTGCACTGCTGAAAACAACCAAAGGTATAATTGATGAATGTAAAATCTTCAGCACTTCAGGCACCGATTGGTACTCAAGAAACCCGAATTATACATTCAGATTCTCGGAAGATACCCTTTATCTGGAAATTGAATCGACAAAACTGGCCTGTCATGCCAGAAACGACAGCATCGAGGTTTTCAATACCGGCGGAGAATTAAATATCCTTTCCGGGATGTGGTACGGAAAATCGGGTAAAATAACATGGGAAAGAAGTGGATTCCCGGAAAACAAGGTTTATGCAACTTTTGATGAGTACACTATTGACATGAACGCATCCGACTTTACCATTAATAATGTTACTTTTTACAACACATATTATTTTAACAGCCCGCTTAAAGGAGATTTAAAACACAAAGTAATGTTTATCCCTGAACCTTCAGTCAGCAATTACCCCCGCTTTACATCATACGAACAGTTTTTCCAAATCAATAACATCCATCCGGACATTCATTACAAGGGAGGTTTTTCACAGCAAGGTGCGAAATTTCTTGGTTCAGGAACCAATGAAAACCCGGCTACCATAAGTATTTACAGAAATGACAAACTGTTTATCAGTGCAAAATCGCTTGTTTTCTCACTCCGCGAAGATGAAATATTGAGCCGCAAAACCGAAACAACCATTTATCTCGATACAGGGCAGATTCATCATCCGGGACTGGAATTTAAATACATGGTTCCCAGTGAAGAACTATATCTTATTCGGAGCGGGGAAGGCATCTCTAAGAGTCCCTTCTTCGATACTTATCACAAAGTTAGTATTGATTCAGAAGTGCTTTACTGGAACCGTTCTTCCAATTATATGGAATTGCGCATGCTTCCAGGATCGGCGAATAATTATTCATTTTTTGAATCGCTGAAATATTACCGTGAATCCTTTTTCAATAAACTGCAAGGGATGGATGCCGTGCACCCGTTATTCGGGCTGCGAAACTGTTTTTACAATAATAATCAGCAGCCTTTCACGGCGGAGCAGTATGCCCGT
This sequence comes from Anaerophaga thermohalophila DSM 12881, assembly GCF_000191885.1. Taxonomy (GTDB): domain Bacteria; phylum Bacteroidota; class Bacteroidia; order Bacteroidales; family Marinilabiliaceae; genus Anaerophaga; species Anaerophaga thermohalophila. The sequence goes on along the minus strand of NZ_AEWI01000063.1, from coordinate 7,810 downwards.
TTCCTGAACATGCCCCTGAGCCAGGTACGGCAGCAAGTGCTTCAATTATCGTTTCACGGATTTGTCGACTATAATCCGAATACAGATACGATAAGGGTACAAGAGAGGCTTACTGACTATATTCAGTTCAGGATGGGTAAAAAGGACTACGATGTCATTCGTTTTAAATCGGTAACACCAGGAAACACGCCAAATGCCCGTTTCGACCTGAGAAATTATGATCTGGCCCTGAACGGAGTTGAAAGCATATCCATCAGCGATCATCAGAATGTTGTTTTCCGGCCAAGAAACCAGCAAATAACCCTTAAGTACAACCGAAATTTTAGTTTTAACGGTCACATTCTTGCAGGGATGATTGAGCTCTTCGGAGACGGATTTTTCTTCTCCTATGACAATTTCCGTATCGATATGACAACCATAGACTCTATGCGTATGAATATTGGCAGTGACAAACTGGATGAGTATGGTCGGCCAATGCTTCGGCCAATTGATAATACAATTGCCGGACTTTCCGGATATTTGAAGATTGATACCGCCAATAACAAATCGGGTTTGATAGATTACCCGCATTTCCCGGTGCTGGTCAGTAATAAAAATTCGTACGTGTATTATGACCGACCTGATATCCAAAATGGGGCTTATAATAAGGAAAACTTTTATTTTGAACTGGACCCATTTGAAATAGACAGTCTGAACGAACTCAACCGTAAAAACATTGTCTTTAGCGGAAAGCTGAAAAGCAACATATTCCCTGTCATTGAAGACCAGCTTGTGGTAAGAAATGATTATTCTCTTGGTTTTGTTAAGCAGTCGCCGCCCGAAGGCTACCCTGTCTATCAAAACAAGGCTACCTTTACACATAACATCGATTTAAGTAACAAGGGGCTTAAAGGCGAAGGTCGGCTCGATTACCGGAATACTTCTTCCGAATCAAAAGAATTTACCTTTTTGCCCGATGAAACAAAAGGGATAGCACATAGCTTTAATATTGAGCCTCAAACCACCGGAGTTGAATATCCGGATGTACAGGGGGAAAATGTACAGATCAATTATCTGCCGGATGAAGATAAGCTCCTTGCCAAACAAATTGACGATCATTTTAACATTTTCCGGCAAGAGACTTCTCTTGAAGGTGATTTAACTTATACCCCGAATGGTTTGCAAGCCAAAGGAAAATTATATATGCCTACCGCCAACCTGATATCCGACAAGATGGATTTAACACACCATGCCCTGATGGCTGATAGTGCTGATTTCAACCTTATTGGTGGTGAAGATATGGAAGGCGTTTCATTTAAAACCAATAATCTTGCTGCCCGGCTGGATTTTGAAGAAAGACAGGGCCGTTTCAGATCAAGAGATATTGGTAATATAGTGGAATTTACAGATAACCGCTATATTGCCTACATCACTGAATTCTCATGGAATATGGATGACAATGACATATATATGGGAGCCAGTGGTTCAGAAGGCAACCGTTTTGTGTCGACAGACCGCCGGCAGGACTCTCTCGATTTTATTGCCCCGCTTGCTGTATACGATATGGAATCGAAAACCATTAAAGCCAGCGAGGTATCAAATCTGGAAGTTGCCGATGCCAACATTATTCTAAACGATGGTATTATCAACATCCATGAAGATGCTGAAATGGACCCCCTCGATTCCACGCTTATTCTAATCAACGATTCACGACATAAATTCAAAAATGCACATGTTACTATTGACGGGAAATATGCCTACCAGGGGTATGGAGAATACGACTTCATAAACGGAGATAACAAGACCTATACGATTAACTTTCATAACATCTCGGTAAATGATGACCACCACACTATTGCAGAAGGAAAAATTTCAGAAGAAAAACTCTTTACTTTTGACCGCCACTTTGCCTTTAAAGGAGATGTTAATTTCCTTGCAACGGATCAATACTTAACCTTTGACGGTGGTACCCAACTGTTACACTCCTGCAGGCGGAAAGGGCCACAGGATTTCGTCAGGTTCGAAGCTCAAATCAATCCTTTTGATATACAAATTCCCATTAAGGAAAGAACGCTAAACACCGACATCGAAGAATTAAGCCATCATTTTTACCTTCAACTGGATTCAACCCATATTTACAGTGCTTTTCTTGAAAAAAGCAAGCGCATTAATAATTTGCCTGTCATCGAAGCACACGGCCTGTTAAGATACAACAAAGAATTAAGCAGCTTCGAAATAGCCCAAAAAGAAAAACTCGCCCGACCCGATTCTGCCGGTAATATTTTGCGTTTTCATAGTGAAGATTGTATTGTCAGCGGTACCGGAAAACTTGATCCCGGACTCGATCTGGAACAGGTAAAGCTGCACGCATCAGGTACTATTAAAGATGACCGAAACTTTAATGAGATAGAACTTGACGCATTATTTGGAGCATCTTTCATGCTGGATAACAACAGCATTCAAACAATGGCCAATATCATCCGGGGTTCAAAAGCAAAGGATGCAAAACCGGATAAAGAAAAACTGGAAAAAAGATTACGAGAATGGACCAACAGCAAAAAAGCAAAAGAGATAGCTGACCTTTTGCAGCCAACGACCGATCTTACTGAAATACTGCCGGAACATATCAAACATACCCTCTGTTTTACCGACATTCATTTCAAGTGGGACACGCCATCGCGATCCTATTATGCTGATGGAAAAGCAACACTCGGATGGATTAAAGGCCAGGCTATTGCCAAAGAAGTCGATGTAAAAGCCTTAATATCAAGAAGCAGAGGCGGCAATTCCTTCGAAATACACATTCAGGCAGATAACGATAACTGGTTCTTTTTCAGCTATAGTAATGAAAAAATGCTGATTCTATCCTCGTCCGAAGCATTTAACACAGGAATACAATCATTGGATATTGACGAAAGAAAAATGAAGACAGGTCTTGGTCAGGATAATTATGTGTTCCAGATCGGGAACAATAATCGCCTCAAAAAATTTATGGAATTCTTTGAAGAACCGCTCCCCGAGGAAAATGATGCCATCATAGATGAAAAGGAAGAAGCACCTGTTACAGAAAATCCTGCAGATGAACGGGATACAGAAAATGACGCTAATAAAAACGAAATAAACAATGTAACACGAGAAGCACAGGAAGACTGAACCCTTTCCCGAACATCCGCATTCAGATTACATCGTCCGATTTTTAAAAATTACATCTGTATAAAATTTATTTATTAAAGTCTGATGGAACCCGCATGATTGAGATTTATACATGTCCTTTTGTGACAAACCTTGTCATGCTCGTTTCATCAAATTGAGGCAAAGAAAAATAGAATACAGAACCAACACCGGGAGTAGATTCGAGCCATATTTTTCCCCCCATCATTTCCACATGACCCTTACAAATGGCAAGTCCTAAACCTGTACCACCGTAAGTGCTTTTAACATTGTTATCGGCCTGAATAAACCGTTCAAATATCTTTTCCTGTTTGGCTTTGGGTATGCCAACACCTGTATCTCTGACAAAAAACCGGATATTGCCGTCATTTTCCAGGTCGTAACCAAACTCAATTTCTCCTTCGGAAGTAAACTTGAAAGCGTTACCAAGCAAATTAATGAATATCTGTCGCAATTTCAGTTCGTCCGTTTGCAAAAAAAAGTCATCCTGCATTGGCTTTGCCACTTTAAGCGTGAGGCCCTTTTCTTTAACGCGGGATTTAAAAATGGTATACAACTCCGATAATACCTCGTTAAGGTTGACCGGAGCAATATTGATCTTTTCCTGACGTGTTTCAATGGCCGAAATGGTTAAAATATCGTTTACAAGCTCGAGCAACTGACGTCCGCTGTTAACAATAATCGAGGTAAATTCCTTACGGTCTGTCTCGGTCAGATAATCCATCCCGAGCATTTCCGAAAAACCAATAATTGCATTCAGCGGCGTCCTTATTTCATGCGACATATTCTGAAGAAATGCCGTTTTTAACTTTTCACTTTCTTCCGCTTTTTCAATAGCTGCACTCAGATCCTCATTAATGCTTGATAACTCTTCATTCATCGAAAGATATTCTTCATTCAGAGAAGCATACTCTTCATTTTGTTGCGCCAATAATTCCCGGCTTTCCTGAAGAGCCGTTTCAGCCAGTTTTTGTTCGGTTACATCCCGTCCTACGCCAATAATTTCATTAATTTCTCCTGTTTTTTCATCAACAATTGCGGTACCGTTCCAGGAAATCCATTTCCACCCATCCCGGGTCATGGCACGTTGTTCGACGGTTACCTGATATGGAGGCTGTGTCAATTTCTTCATAGCCTCAGTGATTTTTTCTCTATCCCCGGGATGCACGAATGGAAGGAACTTTTTATTTAACAATTCCTCTTCCGGTTTTCCAAAGAGTTTACAATACGACGGGCTGACATACAAAAAATACCCTTCTTTATCCACTTTCACAACAAGGTCGCTTTGGTTTTCAACGAGCAGCCGGTATTTTTCTTCACTCTTCTTTAGTCTCATTTCGGCATTTACCCGTTTTGTAATATCGGAAAAAATAGTTGCGAAACCGTGCGTTCCCCATGGAGCAACAGAAATTTTAAAATGCCGGTCTGACTGTTCAAAATACGCTTGAAAGATGTGTGGTTTTTTAGTTTCCACTACCTTCTGGAAATCTTCAATGTAAAGAGCCTTCCCGAATAATGTTTTCGCATCTGTGCCAACAACATTTTTCCCGGATATCCCTGTCAGAAATAAAAAAGCTTCATTTACCTCAAGAATCCGGTAATTTATAGCATTACCAGCATCATCGTATAACATTTCATAAAATGCAACTCCTTCCAACATGTTGGAAAAAAGAGACATGAATCGCTCCTGACTTTCCCTTAGCTGAAACGAGTACCTTTCTATCTGTTTTTCAAGCAGGTAACGACGATTGATCATGAACATGAAAAAAGCCGAAACAACCAACGTCAGCAACAGACCGATAATAAAAGCCGAAAAGAAGGCGTTATTACTGTAAACATCAAAAAAGCCGGGACCGGGAACTACAACTATCTTATATACCTTGCCAAAAAAGAAATCAAGAAACTCATACGACAATTCATTCTCCCTTTGATAAAAAATCCGGAAAAAAGAATTTTGTCCCTTTTTTAGCATGTCATCGCTATCTACCTGATAAAAAGCAATCTGATAATATTTATCGACGCCCGAATTTTCTTCCGAAATACTCTCGACCAGATTATCCAAATCCAGCGAAAGAAACACAAAACCATTCGTTCTATGCTTATTATTTTGCGTCCGCAAAAACAACTCCACATATTGGTGTTCATTAATTCTATAAGCGTTTGTTGCAGATATAAGTCCGGTATAAAGTGTTTCAAGAACCGGAGTAAGTCTGAGTGTATCTTCTTCCAGAGCTGCAGGCCCATAATTCATAATTTCTGCAGAATAAGGTACCTTATATTCGACCGAGAAGCCATCATTTGGAATTTGACGAACCCAACCGGCACTATTCACAAAGGAATAATTGACTATCTGACGAACATAATCCGCATATTCATCCCGAGTCACCTTTTCACTGACTGAAAATAACTTAGCCATTCCGGACAATGAATGACGAATCATATCCATTGTGCGGGCAATAGTTACTCCTCTTGAGTAAGCCGAATGGGAAAAGACTGCCTGCTGATATCTTACGCTTTCCGTTTGCGATATTTTGGCCAAATACAATGTAATTATCAAACCCGCAATAAAAACAAGGATTCCTTCCCAGTATCGAAAGTTTTCTTTGCTAAAAATTCCCTTGTTTCGTACTTTTTTTTGTTGGGACAAACGAATACCCAAAATCACAATAATTAATAAAGAAAAAGTAAGGGCAAGAGGCAATAATTTTACACGATGAAGGTGCCAATTCCATTCGTCAGCAGGAACACTTATACCGACAATCATCAACACATCATTCTTTTCAAGATTGAAGAGGGGAACATAACAGCTTACATTTCTTCCGAACTCCTTATTATCCGGGCCAACAAACTGCATACTTCTGTCCGTTAAGACCTTATTCAGTATTTCTTTTCGGCCAGAATACTCATTCCCCGGTACAATATAGGAATCATCTTCCGGGCCTTTACTCGTCGGTCCGAAATAAAACCTGCCATCTCTTTTCCTGAGCGTATAGATATCCTCTATGCCCGTAAGTCTTGAATAACTTTTTAACTGATCGCTAATCCGCGAATAATAAACAGATGATTCATCTTTTTCCGTAAATGATAAATGTTCTATCTGTTCCGGATGAAATGAATTGGTCAGATTTATTGATAAGTCTATCAGAGACTGCTTCATGGCAGTTTCCTGTGAACGAAAAACATCATTGGTCACCAGCCAACCAACAAAAATTATCAGCAAAACAAAAAGAAAAGACCCCCATTGACGAACCCAGCCGTAAAACAATTCGTCTTCATTTTCATAAAAAGAAGTCGCATCTCCTCTCTGTCTCTTTCTTCTCTTAAAAAAACAAAAAAGAGATAACTAAAACTCCCATTAAAACAAAAACAACATCAATATATTTTATAAAATAGAGCATTAAAGACTCTTTTTTGACCAAACAAACATTTTAAGATTATCTAAAGTATACATTTTTGTTATATTTTCAATCTTGATATAATAGAAAAATAAACAACACAATTTCATCAGTATAAAATTAGTCTAAGTTATTGATCTGATGGAACTCGCATGTAAGAGTTTTATACATGTTCTTTTGTGGAAAACTTTGCCATGCTTGTTTCATCAGTATAAAATAAGTCTAAGTTATTGAAATGGTGCAACTTATTATTCTTTAATTGATTTTAGATTCTTCGCTCCGCTCAGAATGACAAACAGCTAAAGTTGAGGCTGAGGTTGAGGTTAAGGTTGAGAATTCACCACAGATGACACAGATGAACACAGATTATTTATTGGCATCAATAAAAATCACATTTTAATATGTTTGCTTTTTTTTTTTTAGATTCTTCGTTCCGCTCAGAATGACAGACTGTCTAATGTCATTCTGAGGAGGTAACGACGAAGAATCTGTTACCTGTTTTTGGTTTCTTAGATGATTAGAGGTTAATTATACATGTTCTTTTATGACAAACCTTGTCATGCTCGTTTCATCTAAAATCTAAAATCTAATAATCTATTAATCTATTAAGGCAATCTTTGCCATGCTCATTTCAATTTATTAAAAGAACTATGCCATACAACAATGTTTACAAAAGGGATTTTTCATCAGAGTTACGTTTTTCAGCATCAAGAAGTGGAGGTGCAGGCGGGCAAAATGTGAACAAAGTTAATACAAAGGTAGAATTGCGCTTTTCAATCCCGGAATCTTCAATCCTGTCAAACAGAGAAAAAGAACTGCTTACGTCAAGACTTTCGGGAAAACTCACATCAAAAAATGAACTGGTTATCACAGCCGACAATCACCGGTCGCAGTTAAAAAACAAAGAAGAAGCTGTCAAACGTTTCTATTCTCTCATAAGATGGGGTCTGCGGACGGTAAAAAAAAGAATACCAACCAAACCCTCAAAAACAGTCAAAGAAAAGAGACTTGAAACGAAAAGAAAACATTCTGAAAAGAAAAACAGAAGACGGTGGGATATTTAGAGCTGCATTTTGCTCATACTTAATGCAAAATTTTGCCGGGACAAAAATTTGACGGGTCGGAATGGACTTTCTTTGCGGAGCAAAACAACAGAGACGAACAGCAGGTTTGCTTTACGAAGAATTCGCCACTCCTTTCGGCGAATTGAAGTCCGGCCGCTCCATAAAAAAAGCCGCTCCGGTGTTCCGGAACGGCTTTCTTCT
>NZ_AEWI01000064.1 GCF_000191885.1 Anaerophaga thermohalophila DSM 12881 | reverse complement strand
GTCCCCTTTAGGGGATTTAGGGGTCAAAAGGCTTTTTATACTGCACTCATATATTGCTTAATCAATCATATCTAACGCTTATCCGAACAATAGAGCAAAAAAAGTGTTTAAATATTCATATATATATATTCATCGTATATCAGTGCAAATATAATCTTTCTTTTTATATTTGTATAGCTACTTATATGACAGAAATCATATTATTATATTACTTACTTAAGAATGTGTTATGAAAAAGTCCCAGGAAATTGTAAGCCCTGAAACAATCGGTTTGCGTTCGTTTGAGATATTTAAAGGTCTCACCGATGCAGAACTTGAATCACTCAATCAGAACCTGGTCTGTAACAGTTACAAAAGAGGTTCAATTATTTATAATGAAGGAAGCCGGATTAACGGCTCCTATGTGGTTGTGGAAGGCATTCTGAAGATTTACAAAACCGGATTTGACGGCAAAGAGCAAATCATCAGGTTTGCAAAGGAAGGCGATTTAATAGGATTTCGCTCAATAGTAAGTGAAGAACTGGCATGTACCACAGCCAAGGTCATCCAGGATGCCTTACTGTGCTATCTTCCGGGAGATGTGATGACAAATTTCATCAAAGGCAATCCGGAGTTTGCCATGGCTCTTATGCGACTGACCTGCAGGGAGTTGGGCGAGTCCAATAAATTTCTGACAGACATTGCACAAAAGACGGTTCGTGAAAGATTGGCAGAAGTGCTGTTACTCTTAATGGATACCTTTGATCTGGATGAAGATCACACGCTTCAAATATCGCTCACGCGTGAAGAACTGGCCAACATGGTCGGTACTGCTACAGAATCTGTAATAAGGCTTCTGTCGGAATTTAAATCGGATAAGCTGATAGAGCTGAACGGGCGCAAAATAAAGTTGCTTAATATTCCTAAGCTCATCAAAATCGGGAACGTTTATGTTTAGCTTTATCCGGATATCATCAAGAGTTGAATAATGAGCCCGGTCTAAAAAGCATCTTTGTTGCCTAACTCGTTGTTGTTTTAAATTTTTGCATCCTCATTAACAACAAGTTAACTTCTGTACAAAAATTTAAAATGCCTGGGTTTTGACAAAAATATGCTTTTTATACTGCACTCAATAATATATTTACCGGTAAAAAAATACGCTCAGCGGAGGTATCGGCAGATCTTTTGTACCTCTGGAACAACCACGGACTGCCATATCCTTTTCATCAGGTAGCGCAACAACTTTGTTTGCACTTAAAGCGCTTAGCAAAGCTGCGCCGGTTGGCGTAAACAACTCGGTTTCGATGGGCCCCGCTTCAGCAGGAATGTTATTATTCCTGATCATTACTTCGGTAGCCGGAGCCGGTACTTTAAGCGTGCCGTGAGAAAAACTGACGGATCCGCCACCCCAACACACCGGACAAGTGAGAACGGCCTCTGTTGGTGCCGACAATTCCTGAAGTCCGGTAACTGCTCCCATCACGTCGATAAGAATATCCTGGGCTTCATGCAACCAGGCCTCCGGTTCTGCTTCGTGATGATGGTGGTGATGATGGCCGGAAGCGGACATATCATCCTCATGTTTGTGATGATGCCCGTCGGGGTGATGATGATGTTCCATATCGAACTCATAAGTAGCATGAGCTTCCTTTTCGGCAGCAATCAAATACTCCAGCATGCGCATCCCGAAAGCCCTGTATTCATCCAGAATTGAAAAATCCTCAAAAAGCTGTTCAAGCAAATGTCTTGCTTTTATTGACGATAAATGACCATGATGGTGTTCCACCTCTATGTGAAGACGACTACAGCCATCGGCAGTTTTTCTGTGACTGACAACAGCCCGGCCAAGCATTTCAGCTGCAGCCTGCATAGCACCTGTTACCATCCGGGCATCTGCACCGGCATCGATCAACGCGGCAGAAAACATATCGCCTGCTATTCCACCTTTGGGTTGTATATATAACTTCATAATGAACTGTTTTTTGCAATCAGACCTGCGACAACAGCCGCCCTTATTCCACCGTCAATATTAACAACAGTTAAATTAGGTGCGCAGGAGGCAAGCATTGATGTAAGCGCGGCCTCATTGGCTCTGAATCCGTATCCCACCGAGGTCGGGACACCGACAACCGGCAGGGGAACCAGACTTGAAACAAATGGGGCCAAAGCTCCTTCCATTCCGGCAACAACAATAACAGCAGCCACTTTTTTATTCAGCCCTTCCATAACCGCATCCAATACTCTTGTGGGATGAGCAATCCCCCGGTCTTCAAAAACAACAGGATGGACACCCAAAGCCTCCAGTGCCAGTGAACACTCCGAAGCCACCGGATGGTCCGCAGCACCGGCACTGATCACAAGAACATGTCCTCTCGGCTCAGGAAAGTCACCGATGGCCAGAAGCAGAGCTGTTTCCTTCACTGAATACCGATCGTTGAAATAATTCACCAATGCCGGCTGATGGGGACTTCTGGACACCAGAACGCCTGAGTGCCTGGTTAACAAAGCTTCGGCGAGCTCAATGGTCTGATCGGCGGTTTTGTATTCACCGTATATAATTTCAGGAATGTTAATACGGGCTCCACGATTAACATCTGCTATATAGTTACGCGCCGTTTCCATCCATTCCAGAGAGAAATGTCTTCTGGCCTCATCTTTGCTCATCTTACCCGCGGCAATCTGCTCATATAATTCATCAAAAGTCATAGCCCTGATTTTTTATCAAATGCATTTTTTCTAGCACCTTCCAGGTCAAGGGTTACGAAGATAGCAATTTGTTTCCCTTTGTCAACAATTCTTTCAAACTTCAGAGAATCTCTCTCAATTTTCTTTTAAAATATCCGGCAGTAACTATTTAGTGATCGTCTATAAACCCGTGAAAGTTTTCACAATATCTGTGTCTGTTTAGAAAGTACCGGTTGCAAGGCTTGCAAAGCCGACAAAAAAGAGTTTACTTTTCATCCGTATAAAATTTAATTATTAAGGTCGGATAGAACTCGCATGCAAGAGTTTAATACATGTTCTTTTGTGACAATCTTTGTCATGCTCGTTTCATCACTATCTTTATACGGGCAAACTGTTGTGTTGCAAGGGTTGGTAAAAAAGCTAAAACGCAAAGACGTATGTTGTGTTTATAATTCACACTACTGGCTACTGACTAAAAACTACTGACTAAATTACTTATATCTAAAAATCTGATAATCTATTAAGGCAAACTTTGTCATGCTCGTTTCAGTAATAAATGTCGCAATTTAAGAAAAAAATGTTTATATACGTAGATAGTTGGATGTTTAAGAAAAGTGAACACAGACAGGGTTTTACATGTTAATTTTATACATCGGTTTGCGTCAGCATTTGGTCTTTTTAAAAAAATGTTTGACTTTTACCGGGGTATAAACAAAAAAGTATGGAAAAAAGCGGATACATAGGGTTGGTAAAATCGGCATTGGAAAATTATTCGGAATTGCCCGCGTTAAGTGACTTCAAAGGAGATACCATTACCTTTAAAGAAGTTGGAAAATCGATTTATCGTTGTCATCAGGTTTTCAAAGCATTGGGAATCAAGCCTGGCGATAAAGTTGCACTCATCGGAAGAAATTCAACCAATTGGGCCCTGATATATTTAAGTACTGTTACTTACGGTGCGATAATTGTACCCATTCTACCCGATTTCAGCCCTTCCGATATTAATCACATTGTCAATCACTCCGAATCTTTGCTACTATTTACCAGCGACCAGATTTTTGATAAAATCGATGAAACCAAAATGCCATCACTTAAAGGGATCATTTCGGTAAACGATTTCTCTGTTATTGTCGACAACAATGGGAAAGTCCGGAAAGCTATTGACAAGGCACAGGAAGAAATAGCCAAAACCGGCGACAGCTTCGATGTCGGTATGATCAATTTCTTTAGTCCCAAAGCAGATGATATAATGGTTCTCTCCTACACATCAGGAACCTCAGGCTTTTCCAAAGGAGTGCTTTTGCCTCACCGAAGCATCTGGTCCAACGTGCAATATGCCCGTGATACATTTGATATCGTCCCGGGCGAACGTATTGTTTCATTTTTACCTCTGGCACACACATACGGCTGCCTCTTTGAATTTTTATGGCCATTCACCGAAGGCTGCCATGTAACTTTTCTCTCCAGGACGCCGTCACCTCAGATTATTACCGAAGCCTTTCGAAATGTAAAACCTCATCTGATCCTCTCGGTTCCGCTTGTGCTTGAAAAAATCTTCAAGAAGCAAATATTACCACAACTTGAAAAGAAAAGCCTGAAAGCCCTCCTTAAATTACCCGTTCTTAATAAACTTGTCTACGCAAGAATCAAAGATAAGCTGACTGAAGCATTTGGCGGCGAATTTCGAGAAATGGTTATAGGCGGAGCTGCACTAAACAAAGACGTGGAAATCTTCCTGCGTAAGATAGGTTTCCCCTTAACAGTGGGGTATGGCATGACCGAATGCGGCCCCTTAATCAGCTATGCGCCATGGGATGAAACAAAACCACAATCTGCAGGAAGAATCGTTCACAGAATGGAGGTCAAAATCGACTCGGACGACCCTTACAACAAGGTTGGAGAAATTCTTGTAAGAGGAGAAAACAACATGATCGGGTATTATAAAAACAAGCAGGCTACAAGCGAAGTGCTTGATTCTGAAGGATGGTTACACACCGGGGATCTCGGTATTATCGATAAGGACAATTTTATCTTCATTAAAGGACGAAGCAAAAATATGATTCTTGGTCCGTCGGGACAAAATATCTATCCCGAAGAAATTGAAGCTGTGATCAACAATAAGGAATACGTTCAGGAATGCCTGGTTCGGGAAGACAATGGAAAAATTGAAGCCCTTGTTTATCCCGATTATGAAGCAGTAGATGCCGAAAATCTGAGCGATGAAGACATCGAAAAGATTCTTCAAAATATAAAGAAAGAAGTAAATCAGGAACTGCCCGCTTTTATGACTATTTCCAGAATCGTGCTGTTCCCCGAAGAGTTTGAAAAAACGCCAAAGAACAGCATTAAACGATATAAATACCAATCGTAAAAAAAATGCCGGCGGTGTCAAGTCTCGCCGGCATTTTTTTAACTTTTCCATTACACAGAAGAGTATTATCTTTATCCCTCAAAAGAACAATAGTTCATTTTAACAGGATTTAATGCAATGGAAATCATCACACTTGTAGAAAATCTGGCATACCAACAGGAAACAAAAGGAGAGCATGGTCTTTCGTTTGTTGTAAAAACAGCAGGGAAACAAATTCTCTTCGATACCGGACAGAGCAATTTGCTGGTCGAAAATGCAAAAAGATTGAACGTCGACCTCCGGGCCATCGATATGGTGGTTATCAGTCATGGTCATTATGATCATACAGGTGGACTGGCAGCCTTTTTCAGGATCAACGATCATGCTCCGGTTTATTTGAAACCAAAAGCCTTTGAGGATAAATACTCACAGTCGACAGGCCAGGCAAGATTTATAGGAATCGATAAGACGGTTGCACAAACATACACCTCTCGGTTCAAATACATCGAAAAACCAACAGAAATAGCACCAGGACTAAAAATTATACCTGACATAGGACATTTCTACGCGTTTGAACAAATCTCTCCCGCCATGCTGGTTGACAAAGCCTTCATCGACGGACATAATTGATATACGAATAAGAGAATCCGGATTTTTCATCGTTGTATGGTCCTTCCGAACGCTCAACCACCCATTCATTCGTATATAATTTACTTAAGTCATTGGTCGAATGGAACTCGCATGATTGATTACATTCATGTTCTTTTGTGACAATCTTTGCCATGCTCGTTTCATCTTCTTTTATGGGGGGGAACCAGGTATCGATGCTGGGAAACTTATAATGGATCAAAGTGAGATAAATCCTGGTCGCATCTGAGAAAAAGAGCTTATAAACTTCCCCGCCGCCAATCACGAACACTTTTTCTTCCGGTCTGCAAACTTCATAAAGCTCTTCGCCGGAATGAATAACTTCACAGCCGGGAGGTGAGAAATCTTTCTGCCTTGTAATAACAATATTTCTCCGATTGGGGAGAGCACCTTTCGGCAGCGCCTCAAAAGTCTTTCTCCCCATCACGATGGTATTACCTGTTGTCAGCTTTTTAAACCGTCTAAGGTCTTCACTGATAAAAGCAGGCTGATCACCATTAATACCGATACCACCATTCTCATCGACAGCAACAATAAGGGACAGGTGCATGTTATTAGATTATTAGATTATTAGATTATTAGATTATTAGATTATTAGATTATTAGATTATTAGATTATTAGATGGTTAGATGGTTAGAGATTAGATGGTTAGATAGTGTCGTCTATAAACTCGCAAAAGTTTTCACAATATGCCTGTCAACAACTGCCATATTCTCCGGAATCATTTCCGTTCTAAACAGATATTTCACCTTTAATGTGAGGATGCGGATCATAATTACTCAGCACAAAGTCGTCATATTTAAAGTCGTCAATTCTTTTCACATCAGGGTTTATAGTCATCGTGGGCAGATGTCGTGGCGCCCGCGTCAGCTGTAGTTTCACCTGATCTATGTGATTGAGATAGATGTGTGCATCGCCAAGGGTATGAACAAAGTCGCCCGGTTCAAGATTGGTAACCTGGGCAACCATCATTGTCAGCAAAGCATAAGAAGCAATATTAAAAGGAACGCCCAGGAAAATATCTGCACTTCGCTGATAGAGCTGACAGCTTAACTTTCCTTCGGCCACATAAAACTGGAACAGGATGTGGCAGGGAGGCAATTCCATATCATCAAGTTGTCCAACATTCCAGGCGCTTACGATGTGTCTTCGTGAGTTGGGATTCGATTGAATAGAATCGATAACCTGCTGCAACTGATCGATATGACCTCCTTTGTAATCGGGCCACGAACGCCATTGATACCCGTAAACAGGCCCCAACTCTCCATCTTCCCGGGCCCATTCGTTCCATATCCGCACACCATTGTCCTGCAAATATTTCACATTTGTACTCCCCTTAATAAACCACAAAAGCTCATGGATGATAGATTTAAGATGGAGTTTTTTGGTGGTCAGTAAGGGAAACCCATCCTGAAGATCGAAACGCATCTGGTGTCCGAAAACACTGATTGTCCCCGTCCCTGTCCGGTCTTCTTTTTGTACACCCTCGTCAAGCACCCGTTTCAGAAGTTCTTTATACTGTCTCATACCATTCGAATATCTAAAAATCTATTGAATTTCCAAAATAGTTGAAATGGGATAGTGGTCGGAATAATCAACCTTGTACCGCCTGAATCCATAAGAATTGATGTCAGGGTCATGAAATATATAATCAATTCTCAAAGAAGGAAGCCGGCCATTATAGGTCCCTCCGAATCCTGACCCTGATTCTCTGAAAGCATCCTTCAGATTGTTTCTCATCGTGCGATAGACATAAGAAACGGGCATATCATTAAAATCACCGCAAACAATCACCGGATAAGGCGAATTTTTAATGTGATTTGAAATCCTTTCAGCCTGAGAAGAGCGTTGTCTGAATGCCCTGGACATTTTACGCACAATCTCTCTTATGCCGTCTTTCTGTTTCTGATCCAGCTCAAAAGTAAGGCTGTCAATCACGTTAAAATCATGAGATATGAAACCTATAGATTCCAGATGATTATTAAATACCCTGATCACTTTGCCGTTAATATTAACATCGGTAAAAATGGCCATATTTTTACTGTTGCTAAAATCAAGTGCCCCTTTATTTACAACAGGATATCTGGAAAAGGTGGCAATTCCGTATCCTATATGCTGGCCGGAATAGTCACGGTATTCTATGTGACTATACCCCATCTTCCGCAACCTTGCCCTGAGAAAATTGGGCGAATATCCTTCCTTTCGTCTGGAAGTAAAGAATTCCTGTACACAAAGAATATCAGGATCGGCCTTTTCAATAAAATCATATATGGCATACGGCATATCAGGAAGTTCAGACCATTCGTAAAAGTCGAACATCCTGGTATTAAAAGACATTATTCTAACAGGATTCTGCAAGTCATCAGGAGGTTGTTCTCCTTTCAACTGAAAAATATTTCCCCACGAATTCCACGTTAAAAGCAAAACCGCCAAAGGGATTACCAGATGAATGCTTCTCTTAAGTATATGAAGAATCAGTGCCAACAAGTTGATAACCCACAAAACCGGAAACAGAAAGCCAAGAAGGGCCAACACATGAAACTTTTCGGGACTGATGAAAACGGGCGTCACCGAAATAAGCAGGAGCAACGCAAGGATAAGCGTAACAAAGAATGATATGGACTTAAATAATTGCTTCAACTTTCAACCAAATTGAACTATAATATACTCAAAACATGCCATTTATATGCTTTTGACATTTTTCAGGTCAGACCGGTGCTTTCAAATCCCCACAACTTACTACTGACTAAAAACTACTGACTACATTATCTGTTTAGTTGTCCTGACTGGCATTGAAAAGGGTTTTTTTCTCTTCCTTTGATAAGCTGTCATATCCGCTTTGTTTAATTTTCTCAAGGATACGATCCAATTCCTTTTGCCGTCGTACTTTCTGAGCATTATATTCCATATCACTCAAGGGGCGGCTGTGCGTTACTTTCATCCTCGACCGCTTACGGAACAGTCCTCCGAACCGCGATGCAACTGTGTCGAAAAAATTCCCTTTAATTTTACCTTCCGATAATTTCCATCCGTAGTACAATCCGGCCAGTGCACCACCAATATGCGCCAGATGGCCTCCGGCGTTGGCCATTCCCGGAATACTTATCAGATCGATGACAAAAGCTCCAAGGGCAACATATTTAAGCTTAACGGGGCCGATTAAAAAAAGATAAACCGAAAAGTTTGGCCGTATACGCGCCACAGCAAAAAGAATGGCCATAATTGAGGCAGATGCGCCCAGTAATATGGCACCACCACTGCCCGGATAAAAAGCCGGTAACAAATTAAAAGCCAGAAGGTAAACACCGGCACCGGCCAAACCACCCCAGATATAAACCGTTAATAATTTGCCGGCATCCACAAGTTGCACGAACAACCGGCCAAACCAATACAGATAAAGAACATTAAACAAAATATGAAAAAAATCGTAGTGCAAAAACATGTATGTCAGCAGGCTCCAGGGGCGAAGCAGGAGCAAAACCGGCTTGGACGGTACCGACAGCCAGCTGATTATTAATTGAACGGGTGCAGCACCTGCACCAAAAAGCAACAACAACAGTTGCAGTAATTTAACGACCACAAATACGCCAACATTGACATAGATGAGTTTCGTGAGAACATTTCCCTCACGAAAAGATTCTTTTATCTCATTCCAAATACTCATACCGGCAAATTAATAATAAATTCCTCTGTTTTTCCAGTACTTGATAAGAATAAACCCAAACAGCATACCCCCCAAATGCGCCCAGTGGGCTACATTGTCCATTGAGAAATTTCGGATACCCATGAAAAGCTCAATCAAACCATATATGATCACAAAATATTTTGCTTTGATTGGTATCGGCGGAAACAACAGCATCAGCTGTGTATTGGGAAACAACATCCCAAAAGCCAGCAATATTCCAAAAACAGCTCCTGAAGCACCCACGGTAATAAAACTGTTGAGATAGCCATTGCGGTATTGTACCATATATTCCTTTGATAACGCGATGGCTTTGTCGGGGTTATTGTCAATTAACTGATTATAGGATTGGACGAACTCATTAAATTGTTGTTTCATTTCATACGACCTGATTTGGATATCTTCATTTAAGAAGGCCTTCAGGTTTTCTGGACTTGCATTGTTCAAATAATGCGTTATGGCATCCATCATGGGCATTACCTCAATATATTGAGCAAGGATGTGGACAACGGCTGCTCCAATCCCTGTCACAAAATAATAGATAAGAAACCGTTTGGTACCCCAAACCATTTCCAGCATCCGCCCGAACATGAACAAGGCAAACATATTGAAGAAAAGGTGAAAAAATATGATCCCTTCGGCAGGCGAAAAATAAGCATGCAGGAACATATAGGTTACCAGCTGAAAAGGATTAAACGCTTCGGCAGTGGGTAAATGAAGACCCAGATAATCCTCAATGGCAAAACCGAAGGTCCCGTAAAACACCAGACTGGCCACATAGAAAATCACATTAATCAGTATCAGATTCTTGACTGCGGTTGTCAGACCGCCAAAAGGGGATGCTCCAAAGTTCATTTTATATCACTAAAAATTAATAAATCAACGTCGATTGGGTTTGCAATTTCAGTGCCATGTTTCGGGTTTGTCTGCCATGCATTCTCACCGGAAGCGTTTTTCGAGTTCCTCATTATCGAGAATTGTAAATACCGGTTTTCCCCGGGGCGTATAATTGGGTGCACTACAAAGAAACAACTTCTTGATCAATTCTGCCATTTCATCCTGGGTTAATACCTCCCCGGGACGCATACAGGCATTTCTGGCCATAACACCTGCCATTTGTTCTCTTACTTCGTGCCTGGTGTCCACTTCCCCACTTTTGAATGCATTCAGCAAAGCATCAATAAGTTTACCGGCATGAATCCCTTTCAACAAAGAAGGTTGGCCGATTACTGAAAAGGTACGGTCACTTCTTTCTTCCAATTCGAACCCGAAAATACGTAAATCATCCATAATATCCCTCAGCAAAATCGCGTCTTCTTCACTAAAACCAATCTCCTCCGGGAAAAGGGAATGCTGCGAGACCGATGCATCAGCACTGATATTCCTGAGAAAATCCTCGTATAAGATACGCTCATGTGCACGTCGCTGGTCGATGATCATGATTCCCGATTTTACCGAGGTAATAATGTATTTGCTTTTTACCTGAAAATAGAGGGCTCCTGTTTCCTTATATTCACTCCCGGTTGTGACAGCACCATCGTTCCCGCTTTCAGAGGCATCTTCTTTTGAAGGAAGAATCAGCATATCGGCGCCACCAGAGGGATCACTCTTACGGGAAGCGGACTGAAACTCTTCGTAAAGTGATTCCCAATCGCGCGGAGGCGAAGATTTCCCCGACCCGGAAGGTCTGTAATTCTTTTCCTCATCGAATGGATTATATTCGGGATTCATTTTTACAGATGGCTCGGGGACAGGCTCATCGCTTTTCTTAGCCGGAATCTGAACTTCACCCGCATCACCAAAATCGATGGAGGGAACCATATTAAACTTCCCCAGTGCTTCACGAACCGCGGCACTGACTATTTTCCATACCGACCGCTCGTCTTCAAATTTTATTTCCGTCTTTGTGGGATGAATATTGACATCGATGATTCCGGGGTCGGCTTCGAAAAAAAGAAAATAGGGTGGACAATGCCCGGCGGGAACAAGGTTTTCGTAAGCAACCATTACCGCCTTATGAAGGTAAGGACTTCGCATGTAGCGGTTGTTGACAAAAAAATACTGATCGCCCGGTGTTTTCCGGGCCGACTGGGGTTTACCAATGAAACCGTGTATTTTAATAACAGAAGTATCGGCCTCAACCGGCAGCAACAAAGCGTTGGTGTGCGACCCTAACAATGCAGAGATGCGTTGCCGAAGGTTGGACGACGGCAGGATGAACAATTTCTGATTATTGTGCTCCAACGAGAACATAATGGAAGGATTGGCCAGTGCGATCCTTTGAAACTCGTTCACAATATGCCGCAACTCGGTGGCATTGGTCTTGAGGAATCTCCGCCGGGCCGGCACATTAAAAAAAAGATTCTTAACCATAAAGTTACTTCCGGGCGCACATGTAACGGGCTCCTGATTCTCTACTTTTGAACCCGCTATTTCGATCCTGGTTCCCAATTGTTGCTCATGCAACCTTGTTTTGAGCTCCACGTGTGCAACAGCCGCAATAGAAGCCAATGCCTCCCCCCGGAATCCCATGGTCCGAATGGCAAATAAGTCATTGGCATTGCGGATTTTCGAAGTAGCATGCCGTTCAAAAGCCATTCTGGCATCGGTTTCAGACATCCCGCAACCATTATCAATGATCTGTATCAGCGTACGTCCTGCATCCTTTACGATAATCTGAATTTCAGAGCTTCCTGCATCGACAGCATTTTCAACCAACTCCTTAACAACTGAAGCCGGTCGCTGAATAACTTCTCCGGCAGCAATCTGATTGGCAACTGAGTCGGGTAATAGTTGGATAATATCTGACATATTATTAATGCTTCTCTCTATTTTATTTAGGGTCTGACCATAAAGTGCCATTTACTGCGTTATGATTTCAACCGGCAATTCCTGAACAGACACACAAATTTAAAGATTCAAAGCCTGACTGATAGACAGGCACAATTTAGTGTTCTTCTATGAACGAGCCCGGTCTAAAAAGCATCTTTGTTGCCAAACTCATTGTTGCTTTAAGTTTTTAAATCCTCATTAACAAAAAGTTAACTCCGGCACAAAAATTTAAAACGCCTTGATTTTGACAAAAATATGCTTTTTATACAGCACTCATGAATTCGGAAAAATATCACAGTAATCATGTGTCTGTTCAAAAATAACAAAGTGGTCAGGCAAAAGATTAATTTACATAAAAAACTTCTCATACCAATCGTAAGCAGAATTCAGCAAATAATAGAATAAAGCAATTAATAAAATGAGAATAATAATTAACCGTAAATTAGACTTTTTTCTTTCACTTCGTGTCACCTCAAAATGTGACTTAACCCGCCGTCGCATTCCGCCTCTTATCCTGTCAGCATACGCCCTGCCATCTTCCCCCTCTTCGAGCGGAATACCCATCTCCTGACGAATACGACGTTCCCGCTCTTTTTGCTTCTCCTTCTCCGGATTATAATAGATCGGATCGTACTGGAACCGTCGATGACGCGGTATTTTAATAAATGTAAATTTCATATCAACCAATCGTTATATTTATAGGTATCAGATTTAAGGTAATACATGAGTCTACTCTTAAAAAGACTATTCTTGTCGGGGTCGGGTCGTCTGAAAATTTTCGGTCCGCAATTAACTAATTGTTAATGAATATCCAAAATTTACGTGCAACAAGAAACTTTTAGAAACAGACTCATACATATAAGCTTGGGTGCAGTATAAAAAGCCTTCAAACTGCTGATTTTTACCATTTTTACCCC
>NZ_AEWI01000065.1 GCF_000191885.1 Anaerophaga thermohalophila DSM 12881 | reverse complement strand
GGGGGGGGAGAAAAAAACAAAATAAATTCCTCCAAGTTTGCACTGTCCTATCAATAAGCTAAATCCTTTCTTATTTTAATTTTGTCAAAATCGTATCTGACTGCTATGTCTGTCTTTTTTTTTACACTTGTTGCATCGGGTTACAAAACTTAGCATAACTCGGGAACCCTTATTGGCTATGACTGCGTGTCAGAAAACGTAATTCATTCATTTTTAATTATTTCTCTCAAGTCAACTGCAATAAAACTATTATCTCGCTTATCATACAATGTTTCTCCACTAAGAAAAGCATTTGTTGTTGCTTCAATCTCTGCAATCCGCTTTCCGTAGTTGTCAATAATCAATGTTTGATTGTCCTTTGCAATAAATTTTAAATCAGCTATCCGTAAATAATAAATACTTAAATCTTCATAGTCAATCGTGTCTGTAACATTTAATTGACTGTCAACTGATAATATTTTACCTTGATCTGTAAAAACAAAGACTTTAGAAGTATCTGATTGAGTTAGGCTTTCTAAATGGTCATTTTCATTTGTCACATATACTTGATTCCCGACAAAGTGCTTTAAATCACCGTAATTGTCTTGAGAAAATTCCTTTTCAATTATTTGGGATCCTGTTTTAATCGAATATTTAGCAATTCTATTTTTAAAAACTAAGTATACTTCATCTTGTAATATCTTAAATGCAAGGATTGGGTCTTTTTTTACATTTATAAGTGTCAGATATTTTTGTTTTCCGGTTTTCCTATTGAACGCAGCAATAAAAGGTTTCCCAAAATCCACTTGTCTATAACCCATAAAAGCACAACCTTTATTTATCATAAAAATTGCGCTGTCATTCATAAAAATCGTCGACTTACTTGCTAAATCATTTGGGAAAGTATATTTCCATGCGATTTCACCGGTTTGCTTATCAATTTTTGACAATTGTTCTTTTGATGCAAAATATATGTATAAACTGTCAACAAGGCTATTTGAAACCACGTCTCTAATTAAATTGTGTCCTGTCGACATGACAAATGTTCCAGTCAATAATCCTGCTGCTACTCCAACAGCATTTGCAGCAGCTGTTCCTGTATAATCCTTTTCCCCGGTTATCGTATTATAATCCCAACCTTTTCCGCTATTGATATTTATTGAATGTAATCCTGCTGCAACAACAATCATCGTTGAATCATTTGTGTAAAAGATATCATTCCAACCGTATTCTCTGTTTAAATCCCTTTTCCAAATTACATTTCCACTTTTCAAATCAATTCCTTCTAGCTCATTTGAATAACCAGTCGAGTTTTTAAAACGGTAGCCAATTCCAATATTATTCCCGGGTCAACATAGTAGATATTGTTTTTTACTTCCCAAATTTCATTACCAGTCCTGATGTCTAAGCAGTTACTTTTATTTGCAACCGTAAAAATCATCGTGTTACTAAATTGCTGTAGATTACTGGTTTGATAAGCAATCTTTTTACTCCACAATATGTTTTTATTATTCAAGTCATATTGCAAGATATTACCTTTATTAGATAACCATTTTTCTTTTCTCAATCCACGTAGCTGGACTGTTAAAAATCCGTTTGTTGTATCAAGAAAAGTTTCATGAATTCTTTCAGGAAATACGTATTCTGTTCCTTTAATTTCGGTGTTGTCAATTAAACTTTTCCCGACAATTTTCTCATTATGCAATACTTGAAAGTCTTTTTGCCCAAAAGTTACACTTGAAACTAACAGTGAAAATCCGATTATTATTTTTCTCATTATATATGTTTATTTTATGCTGTGTTGTTCGTTTTTATGTGCTCGAACGGCTGCGGGATGCGTCATGCCGGGACTTTCAAACCCGATACGATTGTTTCAAGCCATGAGCGGGGAGCAAGGAAAAACGAATGGTTGAATATACTGTGGAGCCCCGGCTTGCGTATGCAGATTGTTGCCTGCTGTAGCTTGTTATCCAATCGATATGTTTAAATGTTTTCCTAGACCAATTTCAATCAATTTGTAATAAGTTGAAAATTGAATGTCACTTTGTCCGCGTTCAATTCTTGATATATAACTTTTTTTCGTTCCTGTTCTTGTTGCAAGTTCTTCTTGGGTTACTTTTGCTTCTTTTCGTGCTTCTTTAAGCATTACGCCAAGTCTAAACGCTAAGGATTCAGCGTCATATTTGTCTCTCGTTGGGGTTCCTTTTTTCCCGTATTTTTCGTTTAGTAAGTCATCAAAATCAGTCACGTTTTTCATTTTATTGCCCTCCATATTTTTCAATCATATATTCTTTTTTCAGTTTTTCCGCTTTTTTTATTTCCTGTTTTGGGGTTTTCCGCGATTTTTTAAGAAAGCAATTTGTAAGCACTACAAGTTCTCCTTTATCTTGAAAACAAAGAATTCGAAGACTTTTGAATGTTGTTATGACTCTTACTTCCCAAATTCCATTTGTGTTTTCAAGTAACTTGTAAAACTTCTTTGGAACTTGTCTTTCAAATCTCACTAAATCAAGTACGAATTCAATTTTCTTCTGCGTTTTAGGGTCTTGCTCTTTGTAAAATTTGATAAAGTTGCCTTTGTATGCAATTACCTTTCTAATTATTTTACGAAGTTAACTATTCAGTTTACTTTTTCAAAGTCAAATCATGATTATTTTTTGAGGTTTTTTCATTTTGCTATAGCAGGCAACGTCCCGACTATATGCGTCTGGGCGTGGCTTTCAGACCAGCTGTGGCTTTATCGGCTTGAACGTATGGGAGAGGGCAAAGCGAAACTCTCAATATGCTGTGGATGCCACGGCTGGCGTATGATAGTTTTGTTGTAGATCGTTTTCTATCAGGTCATTAAGTCTTTTAATGAGTAATTATTAAATCGTCTCGTTTTGGTTTTTCTGATTTTTTTGAGTTCGTTTTTTGCCTGAATTTCAATCCAAAGCATTGGGTCATTATTGAAAATTTTTCCCAAGATGATTGCTAATTCATAATTTATCGGTCTCTCTCCGTTTATTAATTTGCTCAAATTAGAAGGATTTATTTCAATGTAATGAGCAAATTTCTTTTGAGGTATTCCCAGTGTTCTCAAGTATTCTTTTAAAAATTCCCCTGGAAGTTTAAGCTCAGCCTCTTCAGATTCCAAATAATCTTGCATTTGAAACTTGATGGACAGCAATTCAATTTCTCTTTTTTCTGCTTCTGACCGACTTTTCGCCTTATTTAACATTATGGCCTGGAAATCCTTAAATTCATCTGTCCCAGTATCCATTTGATTTGTCAACATTCCATTAGTTGGCTCTGTGTTATTATCTCGTTTCATAGCATTTATTTTCTTTCGAGGTATTCATTAATCAATTTCAGCCCGTGGTCACTATCAATATACATTCTCTGCCCAAGACCTACTGATGCACCATATTTTTTCGAATACCATTTCATTAGGCTTGTTTTTGCCATAAAGGTTAGAAATCCTTTGTAAGCACTTTTCAATTTAAAACTCTCTTTACAAGCAAAAGCAATCAAGCAACCGGCGACATAATCATGTTTCTTATTCTTTTGTCCGATGTTGTGTGGTGCTATTTCTAAAGTGTTCATAATGAGCATTTCATTTTCTATCTTTAGTTGTACAGCACCTTCAACGCTTGGATTTAGTCCAATTGTCCTTAAAATGAAAGTTCTGGAATTTTTTCCCTTGCTTAATTCTCTCCAGTTGAAATTCCATCCGTCTTTTTTTAGTGGTATTTCTTTGGGTTCAGGGACAACAATTTCTGCCTTTACTAATTGGTCGTTTTTTACGTCTAATATGTAAACCATTTATCTGTTTTCTCTTAGTAAAGATAATGAATGTTGTCGGAAATGTATAATTTTATTTTATGAAATAGTCTTTTAATGTCATTTTTTTAATGCGCTAACCGGGTAGCTTACGCCCCCTAAGAACCGTGCGTGCCAGTTTATGCATTCATAATTGATATTTTAAGGAATGCATGATTTTCAATTCCCGGTACACGGCTCAGGCATTTTTAAGGCCGTTCCGGTGAGGGAAGACCTGGCTGCTATTACTATCTATATTATCGTTGACAATAAAAGTAGTAATTTGTCTTCATTCTTTAGCTAAGGTTTC
The DNA here is from genome assembly GCF_000191885.1 of Anaerophaga thermohalophila DSM 12881. Classification (GTDB taxonomy): domain Bacteria; phylum Bacteroidota; class Bacteroidia; order Bacteroidales; family Marinilabiliaceae; genus Anaerophaga; species Anaerophaga thermohalophila. The sequence goes on along the minus strand of NZ_AEWI01000065.1, from coordinate 2,032 downwards.
TCTTCTATAGGCCCATCCTGTCTGTCGGCTGAACAGCATCTTCATATGAGCTGCGTTAAACGCTCATAACCTGTCAGCTTACCGTTTTGGCAGGGAGCGTGTCAGTCTTGGTTTTCGCTCTTACGCCTTTACGACAGTTACGGAATATTCAAATGTTTTAGCCATGCTCACGCATCCATGCCCTTAATCGGTCTAAGACCCCGATGACAGTCCGCCTCGCGGTTTCGTGCCACGCCTATAGGATACGAAATCCTGACGATTGGTACACTTATCCCGGGAGCTTCAACTGATAATGGTTCACCCTGTGAAAATTATATTTAACAGGGCAAGCTATACATCCGCTGTCCCGGTAGGATACTATTGGAAGAACAATAGGTTTTTTTTATCAGGGCCATTGCCCTGTAAAACAATTATATAGAGCGGTTTCGTGTCGCAACAACGTTTGGAGGTATGAAACGTGCCGGATTGCGGTGCTGCATCTGTATCCCCCGGTACAAACCTACGAGGCGGGACGAAACGCTCAAAAACCCACTGAAACCGGCATGCACTATACCGGCTGTTGTGGTGCGTTTATCTTTATTTTTGTCAATATGTCCTGCTTGTCTTTTCTCTCTTCTTCGATATCATAGTCATCTTGAAGTCCAAGCCAAAATTTTGCAGTCGTACCGAAATATGAAGAAAATCTCAATGCAGTATCAGCCGTTATCCTCCTTTTTCCTTTAATTATCTGCGAAATACGGGTCTGCGGTATCTCTGTATCCTTTGATAATCTATAAGCAGTAATCTCAAGAGGACGTAAAAATTCCTCTAGTAAAATCTCTCCTGGATGTATGTTTGCTAATTTTTCCATTTTAATCCTCCAATTTTTAATGATAATCAATTATCTCAACATCGTGTGCATTATTATCAATCCACCTAAATACAATTCTCCATTGGTCATTAATCCTGATACTATAAAAATCGGAACCTTTTAATTTCTCAAGTCTATTGGATGGAGGGATTCTCAAATCAGACCAATTTTGGGAGTTGTTAATCATCCTCAGTTTTCTCCGTCCAATCTGCTGTATCTCAATCGGCATCTTTTTTACTCGTTCTCCATTCCATATTTTCTCGGTATCTTTTGAACCAAATGAAACAATCATACTGTCGTTTTACATTACTAACGTCAAAGTTAATTAATTTGTTTCGGTTTATCAAATCATTGTCGGAATGTTCGTCCATATGCACCAACCGGGTAGGTCAGGAGGAGTAAAATCCTCCCTTCCCCCCTAAGAACCGTACGTGATAGTTTATGCATTCATAATTGATGTACCACAGGGAATGCATGATTTCCAATTCCCATCATACGGCTCAAGCACTTTTAAGGCAGTCTCATTTCTGAGTTCACCCGGTAACTTAACGGTGTTACCTTAGCAACTTCCACTTTATAGCCAATTGACACATTGTCTTGAGAGGCACACGATGGAAAGAATCCTCGTTCATTTGCTTTTTCTCAATTCATCGGTTCTATAAAGCCTTTTGCCATAAAGCACCAGTTGAAGGTCAGCGGGCTTTCGCCCCGTGATGATGTTTCCATCACTATCCGACTCGTTACAAACCGGCCTTCGCTTCGTTCAACCTCTCTGTCCGACGCTTCCCAATGCCTTACGGTTATGGTTTTATCCCGTTTGTTTACCCGAAACAGATGGGAGAGAGCGCCGGGCTTCCACGTTCCGCTCTAATAACAGCTAATGTGAGTCGAGTGTCGTATCATGCATAAAATACCGCACCAAGCATCACTGATTTTCGTTTTTTCTTCATGATAAAAAGCTTACGTAGCTATGGCTATGCTCGCTTTTTCTCATCTTGAAAAAAGCAAAAATCAGTTTCAACTTATACGTCATTTTATACATGACACGACACTGGGCCCATCCTGTCTGCCGGCTGAACAACATCTTCGTATGAGCTGCGTTAAACGCTCATAACCTGTCAGCTTACCGTTTTGGTAGGGAGCGTATCAGTCTTGGTTTTCGCTCTTAGGCCTTTACGACAG
>NZ_AEWI01000066.1 GCF_000191885.1 Anaerophaga thermohalophila DSM 12881 | reverse complement strand
CTGTGTCATCTGTGGTGAATTCTCAACCTCAACCTTAACCTCAACCTCAACCTTAGCTGTTTGTCATTCTGAGCGGAGCGAATAATTTAACATCAATTAAAGTATGATAAGTTGGATCATTCCAATAACGTAGATAAATTTTATACAGATGCATAATAATAAAAAAGGCCACCCTTAAGGGGCAGCCTTTTCCTATTGGAAATTCAACATTAGCTCGGTTTAATACAGGTCATCGTCAGCATCGCTGTACAAGTCATCGAATCCACTGTATTCTCTTTCGCTTAACACAAATTCATCCATTTCTTCCAGATCGTCGTAAATGGATGGTTTTCTTGCTCTTTTGCCCTTTTTTACTTTAACTCCCGATTTTTTTGGTTTTTCGAGAGCATCGAAATCTTCTCTGTGCTTTTTAGGCAGCTTCTTGGATTTCATGATTTAAATCAACATTAATTTGATTAATAAATTTTTGATAATTAATCTCATGGTGTTTGTTTACACCGGTAAGAACGTCCGAAAAGAGGATAACACTTTTTTAGTACAAAATTTGTTTTCAAGGCCTGATGAAACTCGCATGCAAGAACTTATAAATGTTCTTCCTTGAAAATTTTTACCATGCACGTTTCACCATTTGTTCGTCTTTTCATCTACCAAAATAGTGATTTTTGATATGTCAAAACAGTTGTGTCAAAAAAAACAGAGAAAAAATGAGTTTTTTTAATCAGTTTTTATCTTGCTGACATACAATATTTTGCATTGTTTTTCGAAGGGGTTTTCATGGTTTAATAGACAAAAATGGCACATAATTGTCAATTATAGATTACAATTTTCATCCGTATAAAAATTATCTAATCTAAGTTAGAGATCGAATGGAAGTCGCATGAATGAGTTTTATACATGTCCTTTTGTGACAAACCTTGTCATGCTCGTTTCATCCGTATATAATTTTTTTATTAAGGTCGGATGTAACTCGCATGCAAGAACTTATACATGTTCTGTTGTGGAAAACTTTGCTATGCCCGTTTCATTGGTCTGTCTGTCTTACCACCAATTGTCCCGACCAGAATGCAGTTACTAAAACCGTTTCATCTTTGTCAATGAAACCTTCGGATGCCCTGGCATCATATATCTGACCATCGATTTCAACACGACCGGAAGGGCGAAGTACCGTATACGCGCGGCCTGTTTTTCCTACCAGAGTTTTCATTCCTGAATCAACGCTGACATATCCTTGTTCCAATGGTTGCGATGTTTGAAGTGCCAGTTTTGAAAATGGGCCTTGCGTGGTGGTCAATATTTTCTGACTGAGCCAGATGGCGACTATAAACCCTCCAAAAATTCCGCTAAAAACAGTAAATAATGCTGTCAGAAAAGCATTGGTATCTACCGGTGAAAAATCAAAATTGGTGTTATCCAGCAAGCTAAGGATTAGTCCGGTAAGTGTAAGAATAATTCCCGATATTCCCGCGATGCCGAATCCGGGGATGGCAAATATCTCCACAGCAATAAGTGCCAGACCGATTATGAAGATCAGTATCTCCCAGTTAGCCGCCAGGCCGTCAATATATAGCGGAGCAAAATAAAGCAAGGCGGCAATAACTGCTATGGCAAGCGGGAAGCCTATTCCCGGCGATTGTAATTCAAAATAGAGTCCCCCGATTATAATCAAAACCAGTATCCCCTGAAGTACCGGACTGGTGACAAAACCTTTTATGCTGTCGTAAAAAGAGGGTTCAAACGTCTTTATTTCGTAAGGTCTGAGTTTCAACAGGCCAATGACTTCATCAACCGAATTTGCTGTTCCTTCACAAAACCCGTGTTCTATGGCTTCGAGAGCGGTGAAAGTAAGCACTTTACCCGAATCGATAACGCCGGGAATAAAAACCCGCTCATCTACCATAGCCTCGGCAATTTGCGGATCACGTACCCATTTGACAATAGTGTCGGTGGCGGTTATGATGGTGTCTTTGCCGTGTGCTTCAGCGGTTGCCCGGATGGTGGAACGCATATACGACTGATATTTATCGGGCATCTTTTCACCGCTTTGATTGACCACCGTTGCTGCTCCCATATTGGCTCCCGGCCGCATATAAATGCTGTCGCAGGCAATTGAAATAAGCGCTCCCGCACTGGCGGCGTTGTTATCGATGAAAACATGTACAGGAATTTTACTGTTGAGAATTTTGGTACGGATAGAATCGGCAAAAAGTACCTGTCCACCGTAGGTGTTCAGATGTAAAAGAATGGCATCGGCACCCAGTCTTTCGGCTTCGGCAAAGGCTTTCTGCGTGTGTACCCAGCTGGTGCTGTTAATATTACTAAAGATACGAAGTCTGTAAACCAAATTGGTTTTGGATGTATCGGGTTGTGCATTCATTGTTATGAGTGTCCAACACGCCATTGCAATGATGGTGAATACTTTTTTCATGATGTAGAGAGTGATAAAAATTGTTTTGTAATAGTAAAATCCTGCCCGGTTAATTTAGGAATTAATCCTGGAAAAATGAAACGAGCAGTGCGTTTTGATTTTTCCCTCGGCTCCGCCGCTTTGTTTACAAAGAAATCCACCACAAAAGAACATGTATAAAACTCAATCATGCGAGTTCCATCAAACCAATAACTTAGATAGGAACTGCTGAATAACACTTAAATGATTAATAATAAATTATTTACATTGCATAGTCCCATTTAAGGTGCAAGTTTTTTCATGCATATCTTTAAAAATGTTTGAACCTGTAAATGTTAATTGTCAACATATCACAATTCAAAAGAATGTCACAATTAATGAACAATTTTAACTATTTAAAAGGCGCGGTGGCTTGTCCGCTTTCCGGGCCGGCGGATGGCGGGAAGCCAAAATGGGCGACGTTCATGGCCTTGCGCAATGGCCGGAAATTTTGGCTTTCGCGGGGAGCCAGGTTTAAGCGGACCAGACCTTTTTGGTTCTTTTTGGGGCAATGCCAAAAAGAACAATGAAAAATAAATTTGAAACAGGCTGCTGACTTTTTCAGCAGCCTCCAATTAGCTCCATGCCCTTTGTGCCTTATGCTCTTTGCTCTAGTGGGCGTGGCCCTGATGGCCGGCAGAACCTTTCTTCATCTCCGACAACAATGCTGCGGCATTTTCTACTGCGTATAGCCCATTTTGATCGGCTGAATCAGCAAAGATAACTTCTACTAGTCCACCTTCAGAAACACCACTGTTCACCTCAATACGTTCAAAAATACAATAATCCTGATGCTCTGGCACGGCACCATTATGATGGTCCTCTGTTTCATGTCCATGTTCATTTGAGTGGCTTTCATGGTCTTGCCGACCATTATTACTCAAAGTTTCACCGCTTTGATGGTCATTAATCAGGCGAAACACATATTCCTTTCCCTGGTCTGAAACAACGGCTTCCTCAGGTAATGCCAATACCTCATCACCTCCGATCTGAATATGGGCAACAACCGCCATCCCGGGCAATAAAACATCGTTTTTATCTTCAATTTCAGCATGAACCAGCGCAGTTCTGGATTTCTCATCAAAACGACCCGACTTTTTCAGAATGGTTCCATATAAGGGGCCCGGCAATTTACCATTGGCCAGGTTAAAAGTAATCCGCTGACCTGATTCAATTCTTGCCAGGTCTTTTTCATAAACAGATAAATCCAAATGTGCTTTATCATTATCAGCTATATGAAACAACTCCTGATTGCCGGAAACCGGAACACCGTTATTCACCATCACTCTTGTTACAATACCTGATGCAGGCGCTTTAAGCGGATAACTGCCTCTCAGATTTTCAGAATTAACCTGACCGGGATCGATATTTATCATCAGTAATTTCCGTTTCAGGCTTTGCCACCTTGTCAGGTTGTTCTTATATTCAGATTCCATCTTTTGCACTGTCCTTGCTGAATTAACACTGTCGCGAAACAACCGGCTCTGGCGGGCGAATTCTTTTTCAAGAAATTCATGATTATTGAATGCATCCAGATAATCTTTCTGAAGGTCAACAACATCAGGATGCTCAATGCGTGCCAGAACATCGCCTTCTTGTACATAGTCGCCTTCAATTACCGAAACATCTTTAACCACACCTCCAATAAAAGGACTAACCGATGATTCATAGGCCGGCGGCAAAGCTATAGTGCCAAAAGACTTTATCACATCAGACAAATGCTCTTTTGAAGATTGTCCCAATTTGATGTTGACGCTCTTCATTTGTGTGGCAGTAACCAGCACCTGATTTTCAGATAATTCCTCCCGAATGGACATCAAACTTCCCCGGGCGTGATTGTGCGCTTCATGACCGTTTTGTTCATGCAGATCATCAGTTTCAGATTCATTGTGAACTGTTTGGTGTGACACATTTCCACAGCCCGTCAGGCTAATATAAAGAACCGCCAAAGCTATCAGGATAACTCTTTGAGAGTTGCAGCCCCTTTTTTCTACGCGGGCAGAACGACTACCCTCTATACGTTTCGACGCACGGCCGCTCTCTGTTTGTTGAGACACACGGTCGTGTGTCTTTACAATCTTTATGATATCTGTCAATTTCATCCGTATAAAATTTAATTATTAAGGTCGGATGGAACTCGCATGCAAGGACTTATACATATTCTGTTGGGACAAACCTTGTCATGCTCGTTTCATACTATACTTTTTGTAGTTGAGATGCTCAAAATTGTCTTTTTATCTTTCTCTTCATCTACCATCCAACCCTCTGCCTGTTAAATATTGCAATTCAATAACTGCCTCGTTATATGATTTCACCAGGCTCAGATAATCCAGCCTTATAGTTGTGGCCTGATCGAAATACTGAACATATTGCAGATAATCGATATTCCCTTCACGATACTGAAGAGTGGCATTTTTTGAGATCAAACTTGCTTCTTGCAGCCGGTTTTCCCGGAAGAATTTCAACTGCTGATGGTAGTTGTTCACTTTGTTCCAAAGATTTTGAAATTCTGTTTCCAAAGTTTTTTGAATGATTCGGTGTTGCTCTCCCGCTATTTCGGCATCGATACGGGCACTCCGGTTTTTAGCATGTTCCCCCCAGAAGTCAATGGGAATTTTCAGTCCGACTTCAAAAGCGCTGAATCCATCGCCACCATTCACATCTGTTTTACTTAAACGGACAAAAGGATCGGGCCATGACAATGAACGAATGGCTTTACTCTCTGCTTCCGATGCACTCAGTTTGTCTTTCGAAACCATGAGATCGGGATTTCCGTCGGGCAGCCGTTGTCCGATGGTATCCAACGGAAACGGATAAACTGGCAGCACCGAATCTTCAACCGCAACGGGAGTATCAGAAAACAGAGTTTCCTGAAGTCGGTTCAGGCTGTTTTGTAGCTCCATCTCAGCCATTTCCTTATCCTGCACAATTGCTTTGTATTTCGATTGTGCCGAAACTTTTTCCAGATAAGAAATATCTCCGGTCTCATATCTCAATTCTCCGGCTTCATAGAGTTCAGAAAAATACAATTCCAATTGTTGCATCAAAGCAAGCTTCTCTTTGGCAAAAAGAACATCATTCCAGGCTTCTTTTACATCACGTATCACCAGTGCTTTCGCGCGGTTCAGACGCGACCGGTAAAGTTCAATATTCCGATTGGCCAGTTTCCCGCGGGCTACATACCCGGCAGGATTGCTAAATTCCTGCTCTACCGACCATTTTTGACGGCCGCTTCCCTCATTTTCGTTTTCATAAGCCACTTTAGTATCGGGCAAATCAAAAGCAGCGACTTTCTCCTTTTGTTGCTGCTCAACCCCCAGAATGCCGGTCCTAATCTCCGGATGATTGTCCAGAGCCATCTGTATGGCTTCATTCAATGAAAGTGGCTCCGGGCGTTGTCCCTGAAGAGAGGATGGCACAATCAGCATTCCTGCAATCAGGCAAAAGAAAAACGGTCTAATATCACGTTTTTCAGAAGAATTATCCCTGGCCAGCATTTGCGACAGGAAAGGAATCCTGATAGTTCTGGCTTTAAAAGTGTAAATAATCGGCAATAAAAACAGCGTTAAAAATGTTGCAGTTATCAATCCACCGACAACAACCGTTGCCAAAGGGCGTTGAACTTCAGCACCCGATGATGTTGACATGGCCATTGGCAGAAAGCCCAGCGCATCGGTTAGTGCTGTCAGAATAACCGGACGAAGCCGCATATCGGTGCCATGATAGACGCGTCGAAAGACATTGTTAACGCCTTCGGCTCTCAGTTCATTGAAGAAACTCATCAACACCACACCATTAAGCACAGCTATACCAAACAATGCAATGAATCCGACACCTGCAGAGATACTAAAAGGCATTCCGCGTATCCACAAAGAAAAGACGCCGCCAATGGCTGCCAGGGGAACTGCCGAAAATACCAGCAACGCCTGTCGTGACGAACCAAACGTAAAATAAAGAAGAATGAAGATAAAAGCCAGAACCAGTGGTACTACCCATGAAAGTCGTTGTTTGGCGCTTTGAAGACTCTTGAAATCACCTTCGTAAGAAATGCTGTATCCCCGGGGCAGATTCAGTTCCGAATCAAGCTTTTGTTTTACCTCCTCAACAAATGATTCGGTATCACGATTCCCGATATTAACATCCACTTCGAGCTTCCGCTTCACACCTTCGCGTGAAATAGCTGCAGGGCCCGTCTGCATTCTGATATCTGCCACCTCACTCAATTTCACCTGGTTGCCGTTAGGTCTTTTAAGATATAGATCGCCAACAGCTTCAGGATCGTTTCTGAACTGCTCATCCAAACGGACTACCTGTGAGAACTGACGCTCGCCTTCGTAAATAATACCTGCCTCAGCGCCTGAGTAGGCTGCCTGTATGGTACGGTTGACCGTTTCTATATCCAGTCCGTATTGAGCCAGTTTATCACGATCGTATTTCACAACCAGCTGGGGCAATCCTATCACTTTTTGCACATTCAAATCACCGGCACCGGGAATGTCTTCAATGATTTCACGTGCTCGATTTCCGTAATGAAATAGCGTGTCAAGATTTTCTCCATATATATTTAGCAAAACATCGGCCGATGAACCTGTAAGCAAGTGGTTAAACAGCATCTCTACCGGCTGTGCAAAAAAGAAATTCACACCCGGAACCGCTGCGGACATCTCTTCCTTCATCAGTTTTTCCAGCTCATCCTTGGTTTCGGCCCTCACCCATTCATCTTTGGGAGACAGATTTATAATCATTTTGGCCATCTCGAGCGACATTGGGTCGGTAGGAATTTCGCCGGTACCGATCTTCGTAGCCACCTGTTCCACTTCATCAGGAAATTTCTCCATCAGCACCTTTTCCAGTTTGGTATTGATGTTTACTGTTTCCGTGAGCGAAGTTCCGGGTTGCAGCAATGGATGAATGGCAAAATCACCTTCGTCAAGTTGGGGGATGAAAACCGCTCCAAGGCGGGTGAAAATTGCCAGGGCAATCACAAAAAGCACGATAACAGCCCCGGTAACAGCCTAACGATAGTGCAGAGCTACTCGTAACATTTTCCGATAACTTTTACGAATTTGTCCGATGACCCTGTCTGCCAGCCTGGGCTTGTCTGTTTTCTCCGGTCTTAAAATCCATGAAGCCATCATGGGAACATAAGTCAGACAAAGTATGATGGCCCCCACGAGGGCTGTCCCAAATGTGATGGCCATTGGCCGGAACATCTTGCCTTCCTGTCCGGTAAGCGTCAGGATGGGAATAAAGACAATCAAAATAATCAGCTGACCGAAAATGGCAGTACGCATCATACGCCCGGAAGCCCAAATAGTGATTTCTTCAACTCTTTGTTTTATCTGTCTCCCACTTAATTGTCTGAAATGCGAAATCCTCAGGCTCATCTGATACACTACAAACTCCACAATAATCACGGCTCCGTCGATAATTATTCCAAAGTCTACCGCCCCGAGGCTGATCAGATTCGCCGACAAATCAAAAGTGTACATAACGCCGAGTGCAAACAGCAACGAAAGCGGAATAACAGAAGCTGTGATGAGTCCCGAACGAAAATTCCCCATCAGAAAGACCAGAACAAAAATGACAATCAAGGCACCCAGAACAAGATTTTCAACAACCGTGGTCGTTGTATCTTTGATAAGCGAGGAACGGTCCAGAAAAGGCTCAATCTGAACACCTTCGGGCAAAGCTTCTTCAACCCGCGGCAAGCGCTCCCTGACATTGGCAATCACTTCGGCAGGGTTTTCCCCCCGCAGCATCATCACTTTGCCACCTACAGCTTCACCTTTGCCATTGTAGGTAAATGCACCTCCCAAGCCACTTGTTAAGGGGCCCATCGACGGCTCACCAACACCTGCAGGTAATTTTCCGGAAACACTTTTAAGTTTTTCAGATACCAGCTGACGGGGTTTGTACATTCCCATCTTTTCTTCGAAAACAAGGGTGATGTCGGACAAGCCAAATTTAGATTTGGAACGAATCTCAATCAACCCCGGAAGGTTACCCATCTCCAGTTCCACCGGATAAGTAATGAGCCTTTCTATTTCCTCTGTTGCCAGATCGGGGGCATAAGTGGTTACTTTTACCTGATTGTTGGTCAGGTCGGGAACCGTGTTCAACGGCAAATGCAGCAATGCATACACACCCCATCCTATCCAGGCAAAAATAAACAGCCCCACAATAAACTTGTTCTTTATTGAAAAGGCGATTATTTTGTTAATCATTTACTGGTTTTTTTTAAGTTTGGCAATAAATTCTCGCAAGCATGCGACCGCTCGGCTTTCTTTGCAAGAACTCTGGTAGTCTTTGAATAAAGTCTTTTGGTAAGTCTTTTGTTAACAATATTATCCCGATGAGCCGGGAAAATATGAAATGTAATTACCAAGAAAAAGAAACTATGCCAATGGTGGGCCCCGGTGAGGGAAAACAGAAAGAATAAATATATCTAAAGGCGATACATTCGGGATAAGTACACGGATAATCCGATTTCCAGATTCATCATCAACCGCTGGCGTAACATACAATAAAAGCAGGAAAGAATCATTAACCTCTCAGGATTGGCTGATCTTAACAATGCTCTGTCGTTCAACGGTTATATCGTTAAATGCATGGCAATGATTTCGGGCGTCATCAAACGATTCATTGTGTTCTATGGGATATTCGCAGGAAGTAGAATCTCCCGCAACCGGAACATTCGAATAAACCGAATGGAAATGATGATGATGGGGAATGACTTCATGTAAAAAGATGACCAGACCGGCCACCCATAACAAGAAAAGAGCGATATTTTTCCCCTTGGTCATCCGTATAAAATTTATCTATTACGAAGTTATCCGGGTCGCAAATATATAAAAAAAAGGCAGAAGCAGAGCACGCAGTTCCACCTCGGCCTGTTGAAACAAAATATTTGAGTTTGCAGGAAACTGAAATAAATTATTAACTCACGACGACTGACTTAATTAGGAGCTGTCCATAAAGTGCCATTTACTGTGCTACGATCGTCCGAAGATTACTCATCCCGAAAGTAGCTTTAAAAAGACGCTGTCTAAAAAGTCCATTGTGGATATCTGTGATGTGCTCCGTGCACTTGTATGTAATTACTTGAAAAACAATACCTTCGGCAGCAAGAATTGAATTCAGTTTTTCCAAAGAATTACTTATCAGATACCCTCAACAAAAAGCACATTCGGGACTCCTTTATTGACGGCTACGTAAGCCCCCGATAATATCAGGGCAGGCATTGCAACCGGCACTTTAAGTACAAACAATTTTTACCCTTTCCATTCTCCTTTAATCGCCATTTCCCAGCGCTTATTTACGGTTTTCCAGTTGACCACATTCCAGAAATTGTCAACATAATCGCCACGTTTATTCTGATATTTCAGATAATAAGCATGTTCCCACACGTCGAGTGTCAACAGCGGAATACCACGTTCATCCGAAACATCCATCAATGGATTGTCCTGATTGGGGGTAGAAGTTATCTTCAGGTTTTTGTCAGCATCCAGGTACAACCAGGCCCAGCCACTTCCGAAATGTGATTTGGCGGCATTGCCAAACTCTTTTTTAAATTCGTCAAACGATCCGAAGTTCTTTACCAATGCATCTGATAACCTGGCTGAAGGATCACCACCATCGGGTGACATATTGTCCCAAAACAGACGGTGATTGTAGTAACCGCCACCATTATTACGTACCGATTCACTATGCTGAGATATATTGGCAAATATATGATGCATAGGTATAGTCTCCATATCGGTACCTTTGATGGCGGCCATAAATTTGCCGTAATAGCCCCGATGGTGTTTATCGTAATGCAGCTCCATCGTCTGAGCATCGATATAGGGTTCAAGAGCGTTGTAAGCATAACCCAGCTGCGGAAATTTATGTTTCTCAACGGAACCTGCGACTGCTGCAGCGGCAACTCCTTTATTACCACCCTGTTTTTGACCTGCGGGCATACATGCTCCTATAGCAGCCATGCCTGCCAGTGAAAGAAAATGACGTCGTTCCATATCAATTCTTTTTATTGGTTCTAAATTATAGAAACATGTTATTGTCCAAATTGTTCGGTCGGGAAAAGCAGTTTTACACAGTCTCTGTCCATTGCTGAAACAATACATGAGCCCGGTCTAAAAAGCATCTTTGTTGCCAAACTCGTTGTTGTTTTAAATTTTTGCACCCTCATTAACAACAAGTTAACTCCGGTACAAAAATTTAAAACGCCTTGATTTTGACAAAAATATGCTTTTTATACTGCACTCATACATCGTAAACACCATAGAACGATTGCCCGATTTCGGATACTCTGTTATCCAGCAATTCATTTCTTATCAATGCCTCCAGAGACCGAAGAGCTTCCGAAGGATTGCCAGGACGGTGCCTGCCAATAAAATCCTTCGAAGTTGAATAAAAAGAGTGCTCCAGTTGAACATGGTATTACCTGCCTGACCGACAGCCGTTATCATCTGCAGAAATAATATCCATCGGATCCATTGTCCTAATTTTCAATCTCTCCGGCCCTTTTCAGAGAATATTTTGAAATAACGGGGCCCAACAGTTCATGAATAATTGCTGTCCCTATAACAACAGTCATGATAAGTGTAGAAAATTCATGAAAGGCCTGTTCTTCGGAAACAAGGATCGCAAGCCCGATCACGATTCCGCCTTGGGGAAGCAGACCGCCAGCTGTATATTTTTTCACAGGTTTTGAAATATCCAAAAAGGTTGATGAGCCTGATATTCCGCTATATTTCCCCAGTGCACGCGCAATGATATACAAAATAACCAATGCCGAATTACCTGAAAGCAGGGAAATATCCAGATGTAAGCCGGAAAGTGTAAAGAAAATTACAAAGATCAATTCTTCAGTATACCGTTCCACGACACCAAAAATTTCTTCTTTCTGTTGATTAAAATTAACAACGATTACGCCCATTGCCAGGGTTGAAAGCAACTCATCAACACCCAGATAAGCTGAAGTCCCGAAGCACAATATCAGAACCCCGAGAATCAGAACGATCAGGGCACCTTCTGTCTCCCGCTTAAAAATACGTGATAGCAAGTTCAGTATAGAACCAAAGACAATACCAACGATGACGGCCAATACTATTTCTGAAAAGAGGTGTTCAATGGAATTAAGGAACGAAACATCGGTATGACCCATCAGAAATTTTGCAAATGACAGAGATAATGTAAACAGAATGATACCCATAATATCGTCAAAAGCAGCTATTCCCAGAACAGACGAACTCACTGGTCCTTTGGCTTTGTATTCCCGGATAACGGCAAGCGTTGCCGATGGATCCGTTGGTGCTGCCAGTGACGCCAATATCATACTGAAAGCCAGAGAAAGATAAACAGAGTCAAAAATCGTAAAAACATATTCCACCGCCACAAACAACATAAAGAATACCGATAGATAAGCAAAGACAGACTCTGCAAGAGTCATAATAAAATAATTCCGGCCCTCTTTTTTTATTTTATCAAACGATAATGAACCGCCAATATGGAAAGTAATCACTGCCAAAGAAATATCAACCAATGGCTCGCCCGTCTCAATAAAAGAGTGCGGTACAATTCCCAAAACCTGCGGGTTCAGAAATATTCCCGCCACAATGTAACCCGATATCTTTGGAAGTGAAATTTTGGCTGCCAGTTCGCCAAATAAAAATCCGGAAAAAATTATTATACCGGTTATCAATAGTACGCTCATTTGTTACTGATAATTTTTCTGAGAGATTTATGATTGAGTGCGCTATAAAAGCCACTCCTTTTTCTTATTTATTATCCCCTTTTTTCAAGGGTTACAGAAATTTTGTTCCTGAATTTCAGTCAAACTACGAGATTAAAAAAATCGGAGGTACACTATTACTAAAACCTTATTATATAATCATTTAAATTGATATCCGAAGCCAAATTCATTTTCTTTCTTAATCGATACCTGCTTGACTCCACACTTCTAAGAGAAATGTTTAACATTTCTGCAATCTCCTTATTACTATAATTCATTCTTATATAACTAACCAGCCTAAGATCTTTATGGGTTATTTTAGGAAAGGTTTCGGTTATACGCCTTAAAAAATCATTGTGTAATACATCAAAACTTGTTTCAAAAGATTTCCAATCCTCCATGGGATAAGAGTTTTCTTCCATTAATGAATACACATTTTCAAGTTTTTTTCTGGCCTGATCGGATACATATGGCGTAATTTCCGACAAATAATTTTTTACCCTTTTCAGCCTTTGGTTTTTTTCCTCAACCGCCATCGCACTGGAAACAAGAGCCTTATTCTTTTGATCGAGTTCGTTAGTAAGTTTTTCTTGTTCCTGTTTCAGCAATTCTTTCTCCCTGATAATTTGTTCCGCTTCCATGACTTTCTCCTGAATACTCATCTCTAACATGACATATCTGGTTCTGGATTTATAAATGTAATATCCCAGGATAAAAAACGGAAGACTTATCAGAATAATAAACCACGGAGTTTTCCAAAACGGAGGTAACACAATAACTTCAAGAGATGCATGACTGTCGGGATGCCAAATTCCATGACTGTTGGAAGCTTTAACTCTGAAAATATACTCTCCGGGAGGAAGGTTTGTATAGGAAGCAAACCGACGCGAGGCGTCCACCTTAAACCATTGCCCGTCGAAACCCTCCAGCGTATATTCATAACTATTATTAAGCGGGGTGGCAAAATGAAGTGATGCAAACTCAAAAGTAATTAAATGCTCATGCGAAGTTAACGTAATTTTATCTGTTGCATAAAGAGGTTTACTAATAAGAACCCTGCCATTTATTGTATCCCCTGCCTCAACTTCCTTTCCGTTCACCGTCAATCCGTTTATCACCACCTTAGGAATATAAGTACTTCTTCGAATATCTTCGGGGGAAAATATGGTAAACCCGTTTTTCCCCCCAAAAAACATGGAATTATCTGACATTTTAATGACCGCTGAATAGATATCAAAATTGAAATTGTTCCCATGCAATCCATCTTTTTTCTGAAAATTAATAAAATTCTTTGTCTCCGGATTAAATTTAGAAATACCATACCCCGTCGCAAGCCAAAGATTGTGCTCCCTGTCTTCCAGAATACTGTGAACCGCATTATTTGACAAACCCTCTTTTTTAGAGTACTTAACAACAGCGGAGGTTTTTTTATCGAAGTGCCATAAGCCTTGAGAAAGTGTTCCAAGCCATAATTCTCCTTTCTCTGATTCAAATATTGATAGAACATCTTTCAGGATGATACCCTCCTTTTTATCAACAACAGATACCTGCTTAAATCTATCGTTTGCCCGATCATAAACACATACTCCACCTGCCAAAGTGCCAATCCAAATATTATCATAATTATCACAATAAATCGCTGTTATGGTATTGGACGGCAAACGGGTGGTATCAGATGGGTTTTCGCGGTAGCTGTGTTTAATATACCTCTCCGGATTCTCCTTAATCGGTATTAACTTATCAATTCCTTTCCCTCTGAAACCTACCCAAACATGTCCTAAGCGATCCGAATGTATGGCAGAAACCTCTCCTCCGGATAATTGCTCGCCAACATTATCATATTTATATTCCATTAATTCTCTTCTTTTCGGATTGTATTGAAACAGCCCTTCTCTGGTTCCTACCCAAATACAACTATCTTCTCCCCTTTCAAATGTGGTAATTCCTTTGGCTCTTTCAATGATTCCACTTTCATCCAAATTGATAAAAACTTTTTCGTCTCTAAAAAATTGATAAAATCCACCATCCACAGTTCCTATTAACAGTACCCCCGGAGTAATTTCTATAGCTGCTGAAATCTGATAATGAAAAAAATTGTTATTATCCACCGGTGACGGATAAAATGTTTTAAACCTGTTTTTGTAAAAGTCTATTTTATTAATACCATCTCCCCATGTAGCAACCCAACACAAGCCTGAATTGTCCTGATATATCGACCAAATCCAATTATTACTAATGGAATTATCGTTCCATATTTGATAATTGTATTGCTCTATTTCATACACGGATATTTCGTCAGAGCCATCCGAAAAGGAGGATTGAGAAAGTTTATTATGACTGTTAGCGGAACCTTCCGATAAATCAGCATTCACCCTATATGAAGAAATACTTTCGGCAGTTATAATCTGGAATAAACCATTACCAAACGATCCGGCCAGAACTTCATTACTACTGATCGGTAAAATTGTTTTTATAATTGCATCCTGTATGCAGGAAGCGGAACCTGAATGACATGAAATATCCCTAACCTGATGATTTTGGATGTTAAACTCCATTATACCATGCCCCCAAGTGCCCAGCCATAAAACATTTCGACGTTTTTCTATTATAGCATTTATTGTGTTTACTTCAGCTGCATCATCAGAACCGGCGTCTATCATAAAATTCTCAAAAATTCCTTCCTCTTTAGAGAAACAAACCACTCCATGCTGCCAAGTGCCCAACCACAAAACGCCATCTCTGTCTTCAAAAATGGTATTGATAAAGTTACAGGGCAAATTTGAATTTATTTCTGTATAGTTGGTAAAAGTATCGTCATCATAATCATATCGGGACAATCCGCCGCCATAAGTACCAATCCACAAAAATCCTTCTGAATCCTGGTATAACGTTTTGATTACATTATGACAGATAGACGTTGAATCATGAGAATCCGGATAATATTTAATAAATTCTTGTTTTTCAGGAACAAATAAATTAAGCCCATTTTGTGTACCTACCCATATATTTCCGTACGAATCTTCCAACATACACTCTACAAAATTATTACTAAGAGATGTGTCATCCATCGGATCTGCCTGGAATGACTCCATTTTATAACCATCAAAAACATTAATACCTTCAAAGGTACCTATCCAGAGAAATCCATTACTAGAATGTAGAAAACAATTCACGGAATTGTGGTTAAGACCATCTTCCATATTCAGCCTTTCAAATTTTAATTCGTGAATCTCAGCCGATAAAAATTGAGAAATGAAAAATGCAAAAACAAAAAATACTGCATTAACAGTTATAATATTTTTTTCAGCCTGCTTCATAGACTTTTTTGAACTTCGTTTACTGACCTGCATTATTATTCCTGCAGAATTTTATTTCACAAATTTTCTGTTATGGTTGCCAATAATCAGCCAAACAAGCAACTATACAAATTTTCAAAAGAAAATAGTGACTCCTCTCATACAACACTCCGTTAAACACGCGCAAAAAACTGATAATGAATTTTTTATCATTAACAACATCAATCACAACGTTCTCATAACAAAAACTTTACCTTATTGAAGTTTAAGCTACATTTTATCAAAAAAATCCAAAAAGCTTACTCCTCATCGGAAGGATTGGTCATAATGATAAGATCATCTGTGGTTTACCGGGAGTTTTGTAAAAACAAATCCAAATTTAAAAATTAAAAAAACAAAAATAGTTGTAAAAATCGAAACACCAGACATGAATACTGAACTTTCTCCCAAAATTAAAAAAGACCTAATTCACCAACACACCAACACATAAATGGTTTCTGTCCATAAAGCAACATTTGCTGTATTACGACGCTTGCTTCCAAAACGCTCATTTACGAAACGAGCATGGCAAGGTTTAACACAAAAGAATATGTATAAGTCATTGTATGCAAGTTTTATCCGCCCTTAATAAATAAATTTTATACGGATAAAAAGTAAACGCCGCTTTGGACGACCTCGCAAGCCTTGCAACTGGCACTTTCTGAACAGACACGTAATTTGCTACAACCTATGCCGACTTTATAAACCAACACTAAATACAAGAAACTCACTAAAGAAAGAGGATATATATTAGTTGACGTAAAAATGCAGTACCAATGCGTATTTATTTCTATTTCTAATATTTTAATAAAAACGATTTTCGTTAATACATTTGTTTTAATGAAATTAACATAAAAACACATCTCATGACCAAAACAAATCTAACAACCACTTCTATCATTCTGGTGTCATTGATTGTGAACTCTTTCACATTCGGACAAGTGGATAATCGGAATTTCAAGAGAGGGTATGGTTTTGGAAATCATACTCAGGCAGACATGGAAGCCTTATCGGCAGGAACAACATGGTGGTATAACTGGTGGTACCGACCGGATGCCACCGACAACATCATCAATGTATATCAGGATTATGGAATGGAATTCGTTCCACAAGCATGGAATGCAAACTTTGACGAAGCCGGTTTACGTCAATACCTTAATGAACACCCTGATGTTAAATACATCATGGGCTTTAATGAACCTAATTTTAAAGCTCAGGCCAATTTAACGCCGGCACAGGCAGCTGCGGAATGGCATAAAATAGAGGCTATTGCGGAAGATTATAACTTAAAAATAGTAGGACCGGCTCTTAACTATTCCCCAGATGCTCCTTATTATGATCCATTTCAATGGATGGATGAATTTTTGGAAGAATGTGATGCATTGGGTGGTTGTCATTTCGATTATGTAAATGTCCATAGTTATATGAATAATGTTGATGCCCTTAGGTGGTATCTCAATGAATGGAAAAAATATGGCAAGCCAATATGGCTGACAGAATTTTGCGCGTGGGACGGCATAGAAACGACTGTAACTCCTGAATATCAACAGAATTTTATGATAGAAGCCCTGGAATTACTGGATAATGATCCTGATGTTTATCGCTATGCCTGGTTTACAGCAAAATCTACAGGAATTCCATACAACAGCTTATTGGGAACAACCCCTGGAGAGCTTACAACACTAGGACTCATATACACAGACCAATACACAATTCCTCAATCTGATTATATTACCATTCGAGTAATAGATAAAACCAAAGGCGAAGTAACCAACAGTGCTGTCTGGCCTGACCAATCCGTTTATACCTGGCTGGGAAATACTACTACCTGGGTAGGCCTTAACAATATGCCTCCAGGTACCATGGAGGGTAATTGGATAGGAATGTATAGCGGAGTTGAAGGCGGAAATCTTGAAAAGAACGAGGAAGAATGGATATGGTCATATACTTTCATACCAACAAAAGGCTTAACTTACAACTGGAATCCGGGTATATGGATAGACGAAGCCCGCACCGAAAACTCCCTTCAGAACATCCATGTAGGCAGAAATCTTGAATTTACAGTTGATAACGAAGGAGTTGCAACCGGAGAATTGACACTTGTCATAGAAGACGCAAACAATGCAACTCCTGTTGAATCAACCTCTGCAACCGGCATCAACGAAAAATCAAGATTTAATAAAGTTACAAATATTGCGCCAAATCCGGCCAATGACAGGGTTTTCATTTTTTCACCTTTCCAGATAAAACATGTTCAGATTTATAATTTAACCGGGGAATTAGAAATCTCTCAGGACACCAATGGAAGTGTATTTGTGGGACAATTATCTTCAGGCCAATACATAATGAAAATAACCGGGTCTCAAAACGAACAAGCCATTAAGAAGCTTATAATCAAATAATTGAGTGCAGTATAAAAAGCATATTTTTGTCAAAATCCAGACGTTTTAAAATTTAGTACCGGAGTTAACTTATTGTTAATGAGAATTTATCAGTAAATAATTAGACTAAGTTATTGGCTTGTTGGAACTTGAATGATTAAGCTTTATACATGTTCTTATGTGACAATTTTTGTTATGCTCGTTTCATTGAGATTTAACTTATTTTTAGTAGGTAATTATACGTCAGGAAGTTAAAATAACAAAGCAAAAAAAATCTTTCCTATGAAAAAAATCTTTTTATTAATTCTTATAGTACTAACAGGGATTAACAACATGTCAATCACAACTGCCCAGGAATACAAAAATGAAGAACTTTTTGGGCCGAACATGTTTATTTTCAGCCCTGATGATGATATGGCAGCAATAAATGAAATCATCAATAACATTCATGACGAAATGTTTCACGATGAATTCAGCACCAAACGATATGCATTTTATTTTAAACCGGGCAATTACACGGGATCAGGAACGCTTAACATAGCTTATTATACTCACATTGGAGGTTTGGGAAAACTGCCCACCGATATCAGAGTTTCAAATATTTACACTCCTGCCCCACTTCCTAATAACAATGCCACCTGCACATTTTGGCGTTCAGCAGAAAATCTAACCGTAGCCGGAGTTTCCGATGGTGACATGAATACGTGGTTTCAATGGGCTGTTTCCCAAGCGGCTCCGCTCAGAAGGATTAACTCCGAGCGACGAGCCCATTATCAGTGGTGGTATGACGGTTGGTGCAGTGGTGGTTTTACCGGAGATTGCTATTTCCACGATCGTGCAGGGTCATGGTCTCAGCAGCAGTGGTATTTTCGCAACACTTATGTTGAAAAAGGATCTGAAGATTATAGCATAGGGGGCTGGAACCTTGCCTACCAGGGTGTAGAATTCGGCCCCAATGTTAATATGGCCAATCATAGTGACAACTGGAGTGTCTCGGGTGGACTATGGAACAATGTGAGCCGTGTAGATAAAACACCTATTATACGTGAAAAGCCATTTCTCTATATTGGAGATGATGGAAGATATAAAGTTTTTAAACCAGCTCTGCGCAAAGAATCGAAGGGCACATCATGGACGTTTTCTGATATGGGACCCGGAGAGACCATAGATTTGCTGAACGATTTTTATATTGTAAAACCCGGGACACCTGCTTCAACCATGAACGAACAACTTGCTGCAGGAAAACATCTGTTTATCACCCCGGGTATTTACGAAATATCCGAACCACTTCATGTTACGCATCCTAACACCATTATTTTAGGAACAGGCTATGCAACCCTTATACCTTCTTCTGTTAATTCCAATACAGCCATTCTTGTCGATGATGTGGATGGAGTTACTATTGCCAGTCTTCTTTTTGATGCACATTATAGTTCAAGAACACTGGTACAGGTAGGTAAACAAAATTCTACAATGGACCACTCCGATAACCCCACCCTGCTTGCAGATTTATTTTTTCGTGTAGGAGGATTTCGTGAAGAAAATGTAAATGTCGATATCGCCCTTGAGATAAACTCCTCAGACATAATTGGTGATCATTTCTGGATTTGGAGAGCTGACCACGGAAAAGGGGTTGGATGGTTCAAAAACACCGCCAGAAACGGATTGGTAGTTAATGGACATTATGTTACCCTATATGGGGTATTTAATGAACACTTTCAGGAGTACGGTACCCTCTGGAACGGAGAAAAAGGAAGACTCTATTTTTATCAAAATGAAACGCCTTACGATCCTGTAGATCAGAACGACTATATGAGTCACAATGGAACTGTGCGTGGATATGCTGCATATAAAGTAGCAGATCATGTAAATTACCATGAGGCAAGCATGCTGGGAATTTATGATGTGCTGATTAATACAGGGGGAGAAAAAATCGCGATTGACAACTCCATAGAAGTACCAGATTCAAAAGGGGTTAAAATTCATCATGCCTGTAATGTAGGTATCTCCCCCGATGATATGGGCGGATTCGTTTCGGTCATTAACGGAGAAGTGCCAAGTACTTACTATGTAAATGGTGCGGGCTCCAGATTTTTTATTATTGATTATCAGGGCACAAATGATCCCATTCCTTGGGAACGCCCCACACAGATTACTAACATCAATAATTCCAATATGTCCTCCACTGTCAGTATTTATCCAAACCCTGTTTCAGATTACCTTTTTATTAAATTTAATGACAATGGTTTCAAGAAAGTAACCGTCAGCAACATGGCTGGTCAGGTGCAATCCTCAAAGAAGATTAACACCAATGAATCGATTCTGAATCTGGACTTGCGCCATTTGGATGTAGGAATCTACTTTGTTACCCTGTCAGGCGATGGACTAAGTGAAACTTTTAAAGTTGTCAGAAAATAATTTTCATGAGGCTGTCTAAAAAGAAAGTGTGTTAAAATGAAAGAAAATCATTTTAACGCCTAAGAGATGAAATGTTTGGGCTCAACTTACATGGTACGTAACTGTTTAGAAGTCTTTCTTTTTAGACCTTTCTCGTCTGAAATATATAAAGGGATATTTGTAAGTCTATCAGAAAAATTGTAAATGTTATTAGTCCTGACTAATTTTTTATAATTGAGTGCAATATAAAAGCATATTTTTGTCAAAATCAAGGCATTTTAATTTTTTGTATCGGAGTTAACTTGCTGTTAATGACGATGCAAAAAATTAAAACTACAACGAGTTTGGCAATAAAGATGCTTTTTAGACCGGACTCACCCTTAATTTAAAGTTTGTAATCAAGTCACTTTTTTGCCAAAATCACTCCTATATGAAAATATTTCTGCCACTACCAGTTATGACAGGAAATTTGCCATAAATAGCATCAAAACTTGTCGTAAATTAACAACCCGTTTTTAAACAGGCAAATTCCTTAACCCAACTTGAAATACAGAAACACAAACATAAACATATCAAATAAAACGTGTTACGATTTTCAATTGGAGAACTATTTTTTTCTAACATGTGGGCGGTATTTAAAATTATGGCTGTCGAAAATTTGCTTTTGGTCATTTGTTGGTCTGGTGCATAATTTAATATAGATTTTTTTATTCTCATTGTTGTTCACGCTAATATTGAGGGTTGCATTGATCTCATTTCCTAATTTGTCAAACACTTGTTTCACAAGCCATTCACCTCCAATCTCCGTGCCGTCAACTTGTTCTATGGTTTCTAAATCAACTTACTGGATATTACTGCGAATTTCTTTAGAAATTATCTCTCTTTTCAAGTACCAGAGGCAAATAATTTTTCATCCGTATAAAATTTATTTTTAAGGTCGGATGGAACTCGCATGCAAGAACTTATACATATTCTGATTGTGGTAAAACTTTGCCATGCTCGTTTCATTGATAATTTTGTCGGCAAAATGGATAGCCAATATTTCAACATCCTCAAAAATCTTTTTATCAGCAAATAATAATAAAGTGTTCACATCATTTTTAAATTGAAAACAGTTTACTTTTTCATGCTTCGAATTTGATAGCGGTTACTTGTATTTATTGATATTTGAACTTATCATAACAATAGTGTATGCATAAAGGATGCTAAAAAAGCAGTGAATGATTCTAAGGAATTATTCACTGCTTCTTATTTTTGTTACAACTTATAGAAAATACCTTCTCAACAAGTATTATCACACTGCACTTATCATTTCTTCATTAGTATTTGCGAGTAAAATTTACCATCCAGCTGCATTCTAACCAGGTAAATCCCTGTATCTAAGGAAGACAATTGCACTTGGGTCCGACCATTAGTGATAATTTTTGATGCATCATAAACAGATACACCTTTAAGCGTAAAAATGGTAACATTGGCCAAACCATCTACTTGTTCCGGAAATTGAATCTCCACGTAATTTTCAGCGGGATTTGGAATTAACATTAATGAGGCAATCTTACTTTCATGGTCTTCAAAATTTCCCGTTGGTGTGTCATCTCCGTTATACCCCTGAATTCCAAATCCATACTGGAACAATGGATTCCCATATTCCGGCAGCAAAGGCTCACCCAGAGCAATTTTATTTCTGATAACCTGACGTTCTGCGGCAGTAGCGCCCAAATCGAAAGGCAGATCCCACTTTTCCTGTTGATTTACTAAATCATCCGTTCCTATTTGTTCCATGTTTCTGGGCAATTGCCAAGGAAGACGCCCGGTTGGCGGATAATCTCCGAAAAGAACCTGTGCCAATGCAGGGCCTCCACCATCACCCGGGCGATACGCAATCAGCACCGCATCCGCCATATCTAAAACATCCTGCAACACATAAGGACGAGGCATAATAACTACAACAACCATAGGAATACCGCGGCTTTTTAAATCATTCAGCGTTGACAGATCATATTCATAGGAGTTGGAAATGGCATAATAGGCATCATGAATATAGGGCTTCTCATTATCATACATGGTGCCGTGCGTATAAGTAGGTTCACCCACAATGGCAATAGCTACAGAAGGATTAACAGCATCATTCAGATATACATTAAATCCATTGTTATCTCCCCGCTCTTTAATGGCTTCATACATCGTTTGAGCACCATATTCATCATGAAAATAACTGGTCCAGATGCGATAACTATCGCCATCATCAGCTCTTGCACCGGTTACAAGAATATTAGTTCCTGCTGAGGGATTGAGAGGCAGAATACCATTATTTTTCAATAAAGTCATTGATTGACGTGCTGCATCAACAGCCAGCGCCTGATTGCTTTCCGTGAACCAGGTATTCTTCCCGTTAACAGGATCTCCATAGGGATTTTCAAATACACCAAGTCTAAACTTCACATTCAAAATCCGTTCAACAGCTTCGTTGATTCTTTCTTCAGGAACACCCGCGATAAAATTGTTCATACTAAAACCATCTGCACCAGGGTCTGCTCCTCCCATTATATCTGATCCGGCATTAGCCGCATCAATCCATGCTCCCCAAGGCAACCAATCGGTACATACAGGTCCTTGAAAACCCACAGTTTCTCTCAGGTAATCTATAATCTTTTTACTGTCTCCCGCTCCGGGCCCTCCAGGATCCAAATAGGAACTTCCGGCATATCCCGGCATTACCGTAGCCCCTCCCGCATCCATATGGGCAAACCAGGGTTTCAGGTGATACTTGGCTGTTATTGCATCATAAACCACCAACGCCTCACCGCCTGCTCCCTGACCAGGCCAGTGTTTGGTTGTAACCATTACCGAATTCGGATTAATTTCAGGACCTGCCTGATAGCCACAAATTAATGCACGTACCATAGCCGCCGCAAAATCAGCATCTTCTCCACAACCTTCCTGAATACGAGGATATAAGACCTTTGTGCCAACTTCTGCAAGCGGTCCTAAAACACCTCTTGCACCCACCGCTACTTGTTCTGTTCTTTGCATATTGGCACATTGAAAAGCCAGTTCCAGATTGCGGGATGCTGCCAAAGTACTTTGAGTGGGAAACGTGGTGGCATAACCATGGATATTATCTCCGGCTGAAACAAAAGGAATTCCCAAACGGGTTTGCGCTGCCGCTTTTTGTTTTTCCAGCATATCTTCAACGGTGCCCGGACCAAATGCCCATCCCGATAAAGGGTATTTTTGTGCATTGTAAAACATTTGATATGCTTTTTCTTCAATAGTCATTCGCGACATCAAATCATTAACCCTCTCACTTACTGGCAAATGCCAGTCTTCATATGGATCAACCTGTCCGTTTTTATTCAGATCTCTGCAACCATCAATAATGCTTACACCATCGTTAACACTGGTTACTTCAGGAAGATAAACACTGAAATTCCCTAAATCAGAATATTGTTTCCCGGAAGGAGTATTGGCCACAATATACCATTTATAGGTCCATCTGTCCGGCAAATCTGTCGAAACTGTAAAGTTGGACTCCGACACTTCCCCTATTTTGGTAAATCTGTCGAGCAAACTTCCCATTTGATACCAGTCATAATGATCTTTGGTAATATTTACCCAAATTTCGTATGTTTCAGCACTACTAACATTTTCCCAAGTCAGTGTAGGACGGCGACTGTCCCACACAACAACACCTTTTGCAGGAGTCAATACTTCAAAAGAGGCAGGACCCGGAGGTACCGGTGGCGGATTGGGATTGGGATTAGGATCAGGAATATCATCGACTCCGCTCCCCGGGCTATAAATTTCAAATTCAAAAATTGAATAGGACCATTGGGTGTTTCGTTCCACACCTTTCATTCGGACATGTTTGGCTACCACAGGTGAAAACGAGAGATCATCCGTTCGGGGTTCAACCGGCAATTCATCCTGAGGATTAAAAACATAGACAGTCTCCCAGTTTACATTATCCATAGAAACCTGAATTTCGTATTTTTTCGCGGAGGCCGTTTCCCAGTGAATAATAACCCGATCAATAAAATGATTTAAACCAAGATCAACCGACATCCATTCATCATCGCTAAATCCACTCTCCCAGCGAGATGTCAGGTCTCCATCCACGGCATTAGAAGATCCGTTGACGCCTTCTACATTTACAGAGGAGTGTTCCGTGGGCATGCCCAGGGCAATATTGCCAATACCATAAATGGGCGTATCATTGCTCTCTACAGGGTTTGTCCTTGTCACCACGGAAGTCTCCGGGGACTCATTTCCCGCAACATCATAAGCCCGAACACTAAACTGATATTCAGTATCCGGATTTAATCCACTAACTGTAAACGATGTACTATTACCATCAACTATAGCCTCATGGTTTCCATTTTTAAAAACCACATAATGATCTATGGCATTATTGTCGGTTGCTGCACCCCATGACAGAAAAACTGCATAGGTAGCCGGAGCTGCTGATAAAGCCCCTGGTGCTGATGGTGCCTCATTGTCATTACCGTTTCCCTGAGTCCCGAACACCTTAAATTCATAAATCGAATATGGCCACTGAGTATTGGCAGCAAGTGTTGTCAATCGAACGTATCGTCCTTCCATATCTATACCGGTTAAACGATCTGTTCTCTCGCCTGCAGCCATCCCCGTCTTTTCGGCAACTGGTGCCCATTGATTGTTATCCTCTGAAACTTCTATCAGATAATCTTTGGCATTTGCCGTTTCCCAAAGAATAAAAATATCCGAAATGATATAAGTTCCCCCTAAATCTATGACAAGCCATTCTTCATTAACTGTTTCAGCAATCCATCGACTTCCGGAATTGTCATCCACAACCAGACTGCCATCTCCCGAAGAACAAGTCACCGTCTTCCCTGATGAAATAACAGGTTCAGCCGGTAGAACCTCAACCCCGGCTTCGACAGATAAACCGGAGTTAACAGCTGTTACAACATAAAAACCCGGTTCGGAGGAAGAAAAACTTCCGGCTGATGTGACAGAACTGCCATTTGCAGGTTGAACAGTCCAGGTAGTGGCTTGCGATAATGCAATAGGCCTATCCATTTGATCAAGTCCTATCACATCAAAATTCACCACTTCATTTACACCAACACTTTCTTCTTCAGGCACTATCCTCAAGGAAGTTAATTCCGGGGTAAATGGTGGATATACCTCAAATTCATAGATGGCATACCCATACCCCATCTGTCTGGTAACTCCCTGCATTTTGATGTATCGGCAGCTTAAATTAAGGTCTGTTTCCACATCAACACGATTTCCAAATGGCAGTTCTCTATATTCAATTGTTCCAAAATAGTTTTCACCATCTTCGGAAAAAGAAATGTTGTAATCCAGTGCATTGGCATTTTCCCAATATATTTTGAAAGCATCAACTTCCTTTACACTGCCCATATCCACAATTAACCAGGCATCATCGATATTCTCCGAATCCTGCCACATCGTTCCGGTGGTGTTTCCGTCAAATATCTGAGTAGGTTCTTGTCCGTCTGAAGAGACTGCTGTTAAGCCTGTATATTTCTGTGCTATTCCTTCAGGAATAATTGACAGAAAAATAAACAAAACTATCCATTTAAGAATATCCATATTTTTCATCAGTATAAAATTTATTTATTAAGGTCGGATGGAACTCACGATGAATCGTAAGATCATCGTAAGCCAATTTTGTTCACGTCATTTTGAGATTTCAACCCTACAAAATTCATGTTCGTTTTATTATATTATTTATTAATTATGAGTTTTTTAAGGTACGTTTTATGATTTGCCAGAATTATTTCAACGAAATAAAGCCCGTTTTTGGCAGCTGTTATATCGAGCTGCATTTCACTGACAGCACTTTCAGATTCAAGAATGGCTATGCCGGCAATATTGAAAATCCTTACATGAAATTCTTCGTTGGGAACAACAATTTTGAGGGTATTTTTTGCCGGTACAGGATAGATTAAACAATTCGGCTCTTCATTATTTTTTTGTCCGATAAAAGTTGTTGTATTTTGGCCAAAAGCTTTAATTTCAAAAAGAGAATATCCATATTCGGTAGCTCTTTTGGTACCATAAAAACGTAAATATCTGCCTGCAACAGTTTTGTCGACTGGTATTACATCTAATCCTCCATCCCCTCCGGAAACGGTTGCAATAATTGCATAATCTTCAAAAAGCGGGGAATTACTCAAATGTATCTCATAATCAGTGGCATAGGCAGCTTCCCATTCCAATTCAATTCTTTGCAAACAGTACTGTTGTTCCAGGTCGATCACCACCCACTGAGGATCGAAAGCTTCACTACTCCAACGAGTTGCGGGGTCACCATCATTTACGGGTGTTACGGTGAAACCAGCCTGATTGGAAGAACTTTCAGCAGGTTTATTCAGTGCAAGGTTTATTTCATTTGGATTAATCGGAACGCTTACCGAAACAAAATCAAAACTTTGTGCACCTTCATCATCCGTTACCGTCAGTTTAAAAATATAATCCCCCGGCACCAGATTTTCAACATTTGTAATTGCTTGTCCGGGATTAACAATATATGCTCCGCTTCCTTCTTCCAGACTCCATTGAAAGATTACAATGCTACCATCTGAATCATAGCTTTCGCTGCCATCAAGTCGAACTGTACTTTCAGAAATCTCAAGAGATTGGTTTTCACCAGCTTCAGCGACAGGTCGCTGGTTATTTAATGCTGAATTGTAGAATTGATGAGGCCCTACACTAACTGTTTCAATAGCAGTATTCTCACGATAAACCGTAACATCCTTAGGGCTGGTACTGTAATTATATATCAAATAAGTAAATTCTCCTGTTTCAGGATGCTCATAAACAGAACCTGTAGAAATGCTTGTATGGTACCCCTTAGCAGGATGTCCATAATCTTTATTTGCATTCGCCAAATAATAATTGACTGCCACATTGGTATGTTCTGTCCATTCTCCTGCTTCATTTTCATAAAACTGATCCAACAAATCAGCGGCTAAAGCGGGCTCATACGTTTTGATATAATTCAGTTGATACCCTCCCAGGTAAGCCCCCATATTGGCAAGATTGGCATATACGTCAGTATTTTCAAAAGATCCAAACTGCACCCTGTCAGCCAGCATGGCATCGAAATCAGCAGCTGCAAGTAAGGGATCATTGACCAGGTAGTGATTGTAATAAAAATCGGAGGGTACACATTGAATTCCGAAAGCCCAGGCAGGATCCCCACTAAAATAGGTTGCCATAGAAAGATTATTTGCCTTAAGAATTCCCACATAGTTAAACGGGTAAGCTTCAGGCAAATCACCGTGCCTGTTGAACCAGTAATATCTGGTAGCCCGACCTTCCAACAAAAAACCTGTTGCTCCAATGGACATGATTTCCTCGTCTTCGAGGGCAACTCCCAACAAATAAATCCCAAACCATGAATTCATTGCCTCCGAGGTTGATTCCTGATTATTTCCGTCAACGAAATTACCAACACCTCCTGCCCAGGAATGTCCCATGTATGGATCAAAGTTGCGCAAAAAAGGAAGTTTGGAATCATCATTTTCACCATAGCGTTTCCAGTTGGCATAGGACTTGGCTATTTCCTTAACCACATCTCCATATTGCGTTTTAAATTCCTGATCAACCATCATTAACCGCGCCGCTCCGACAACAAAATAACCATAATGAAAATGCAAATCGTTAAATGCCTGGGACCCATATCCGCACGGAAAACCGATTAGTGCTCCAAAATTAGGGTACCTGCTAAAAAAATAACTACCGCTTGATGCTTCTGACGGCTCATAAGTTAGCCAGTTTATTAATTCCCTTTTCAGACTGTTTTTTATTTTAACAAATCCGGGATGCTCAAGCTCTTTGGCCATTAGCATAATATTTGATCGTTCATTCAATCCTTTGGCATAAGTATTTCCGTCAAAGGCATTTTCTGACGCATTCACACGGGCAGTTATCAACTCATTTAAACGTTGTCGCCTGTTCTCACTCAAATTGACCGGTGATGGTAAATAAGGAGGCATTCCACCAAAATCGTATGAAAAAGAAAAAGTAGTCCCTGAAGAGGTCTGCATTTCACCAATGATAGATTTATAATTGGCATTAACTATAAACGAAGGATGATCGGTATTTCTGTAATGATGAGGAAGAAAGCTCATTAACACAGGTTGATTGATCGTTCCAGTTTCCAGATTTTGTGTCTCTACCTTAAAGCTGGTTAGAATCTTCCCAACGTTCGGGTTATATTCCCACTCAAAGCGACTGTCAACAATTTTATTTCTGGCATGATCCTCATAAAGAGCAATTAATGACAAGTCCGGAATCACTGAAACAACCAAATAGCCTGAAGAACCTTCCGGAAGCTGTGGATGCCATTCACCTTGTTCCGTTTTGTCAAATATAGTTCCTTCCGGACCGTGAACCCCGAATATTTTTCCATTAACGGAAAAGAACAACGAATTTCTCTGAATCGGATAAGTAGTAATCTCCTGGTTATTTGAATCATAAACCCCGTCAACCAAATGACTCAGTGTAAAAACAGGGTCAACCTCTTCTATATCGATCCATGTAAATGGAACACCATGAAATACAGAACAATCCATGTAATTACCAAAATCATCCTCCATTTTAAAAGTAAATCCTAAATCGGACCAGTCATATACCTTGGCATCAGAAGGCCAGAAAGCGTCTGTAAAAGAACTGCCGATTTCTGTAAGATCAGTAAAGACAATATTATCGCACATAATAAAACCCCATCCACCGGTAGTATTGTCAACAATTCTGATTTCTGCATTCTGACCTTTAAAGGACGAAACATCCCATTGTCTCCAGGTCATAGTTCCGCTATTTTCACCTGTTTCACTTAAAACGCGCTGCCCGTTAACAAAAAGACCAACAAAAGCGTCGTCAGGATAATTTCCACCTCCCACGAGCATATATATATAATCTTTTTCAATGGTAAATTCAGGAGAGGTCAATGTCATCAAAATGCCATTACCATTATAGGTATTTACAAACCGATCACCCCAAAAACCATTAGGTGTAGGTGTTTGGCTCAAATCTGATAGCTTAACCGGCCCCGGATAAGCAGGATTTTCTGAAACCAACCACCCCTGAGGATATGTTTCAGTCTCAAATCCGGTGAAAACCTCGGTTTCGGGTGCTTCAGATGGTTTCACTTTCCCCCTGATGTCTATCCAGGATTCATATACCGTTCCAATGCCTCTGTCTCCTTGCATTTCAAAACGGTCAGGAAGGGAAACTTTAATGCCGGAAGAGGTTCCTTCTACACGGTGAGGATAAGCGTCCAGAAATCCTGTATATTGGTCAAAAATAGTGGCAGTCCACCAATCATTAGTTGGAATTGGTTCACCAATTTTATCAGGATGAATGTACCACGGCCATCCATCCTTTATCTCACTGTAAGGCTTTCCAAAATATGCCCCTTCATCGTAAACCGATGGAGGAGGAAATTCAGCAAAGCTTCCTGAGCCCAGACTTATCGGATTCTGAGCTTCTATTCCTCCAAACAAAAGAAACAGAATGTAAATTAGACTTTGTTTTTTCATGGTAAAGGTAAACTGTTAACCCGCTTAAACGGGATAAATTAAATAATAAACGATGAATCATTAAGGGTTCAATACCCCCAGTATATTAGATAACAAAGGGTGATAATCAGTAGGAAGCTCCCATGAAAAGTCGCAAACCGATTGACTTGCCCACCATCGATTGCACAGTACATCAAAAACAAATGTACAGGAGCTTATTTAAGAAAGATATTTTTTTTATACAAAAAGATACTCAATACTACTGCATTTATACTGCATTCTTTTTAGCTAATGTCAATCTTTATATTAATATACTGCAAATCAATGGATTAAAAAATAAAACTGTTAACAATTTCAATTTTCAATAAAACAAATTTTAATATTTTCTGCTATCTCTTATCTTTTTTTTATTTTCTCGTGTGCAGGTGAAAATTCAGATTACCCAAATAAGTTTGCTAAAACTACAACTCATAGGCGCCTTTACTATTGGTCAAATGGGACTTACGATGAATCGTAAAATCAGCATTAGCCAATTTTGTTCATGCCTTTTTGAAAATTTAGCCCTCCAAAATTCATGTTCATTTTAAAAATTCTATACAACAATGAGTTTGGCAACAAAGATGATTTTTAGAAAGGGATCAGTAATAAAATATTATGAATAATTTAGCCCAAATCACTTTCTTCCGGAAATTTTACAAGTTTTTTAGCAAATTCTGTAAAACAGTTGTTTATGTCTGTTGCTATATTTGCAAACAGTTTAAACGCAAAGAAGCTAAGACACAGAGAAAAAAAGATGAGTGCCGGTAGTCATTGAATTGAACTTAGCGGCCTCAGAGCCTCCGTGCTTAAACCAAATAAACAATATGCTCAGAAACGTCATAAATAGCATCATGGTCTGCCTGTTGTTGATTTCAACAACAGGTCTTTCTGTGTCTAAGCATTACTGCGACGATGAGCTTATATCGGTGAAACTAAACAATGAGGCAGACCCGTGTTGTGAAGATGGCGCCTGCTGTCATACTGAAAATCAGTTCCTGCATCTGGATGAGGATGTTCTGGCAGTTGCACCGCAAATCAATCTTGAGTATTTTTATGCTTTTGATCTGATTATGACCACCTCCGAAGTTGAGATTTCCATGCCGGAAAACTGCTTTATCACTTCATTCAACTACACAGCTCCCCCACCCCGCTGTATTGGCACACGCCTGGCTTTACAGCAGGTGTTTCTTTTGTGAAATGATAGACGCAGGGTGCAAAGAGACAGAGAAAAAAATAAGGAGATGAGTTGATTTTCAGATTTAAAATAAATTTTCATGTCTGACTATTAATTATTGATGTGAAGATTTTTCTAAAAAACTGAAAGTTGAATTTCTACCAATTCCTTTTATTATGCCCCCGGTGTCCCTTCTGCGATCTCTGTGATTAAACTCTTTGAAAGACAGAGTTGTTTTTCTATTGACAGAGAAGGAATATATTTTACCAAACGCATTTACCATTTAACAAAATTACCTTTTGCGTTCCCGTGACTCTGCGTTTATCCAATCAAACTACATCATAACATGCTAAACAGAATTATAAAATACTTTCTGGAGAACAAGCTGGTAACCATGCTGATACTAATAACGCTGGTTACCTGGGGTGTCATCACATCCCCATTCGGATGGAAAATTGATCCATTGCCATCAGACCCTGTGCCGGTGGATGCCATCCCTGACATTGGTGAGAACCAGCAGATTGTCTTCACCGAATGGAAAGGCCGATCGCCGCAGGATATAGAGGATCAGATTACCTATCCCCTGACAACTTACCTGTTGGGGATACCGGGTGTTAAAAGCATCCGAAGTTCCTCCATATTCGGGTTTTCCAGCATATACATCATCTTTGAAGAAGATATTGAATTTTACTGGTCGCGCTCACGAATTCTCGAAAAGCTTAACTCTATACCGTCGGGATTATTGCCCGAAGGCGTACAACCAACACTGGGGCCCGATGCCACTGCTTTGGGACAGGTATACTGGTATACCATCGAAGGACGTGATAAAGACGGCAATCCAACTGGTGGCTGGGACCCGCAAGAGATACGGACGGTACAGGATTACTATGTAAAGTATGGACTAAATGCCGCACAAGGAGTATCGGAAGTAGCCTCAATTGGTGGTTTTGTCAAGGAGTACCAGATAGATGTCAACCCCTCTGCACTGAAAGCCTATGACATTCCGCTCCACAAGGTCATGATGGCGGTGAAAAACTCGAATCGTGATGTAGGCGCGAAAACCGTTGAAATCAACCAGGCAGAGTATCTGGTACGTGGCATTGGTTACGTAAAATCCATTGAAGACATTGAACAGGCTGTAGTTGCCGTTCATGACAATGTCCCCATACGCATTAAAGATGTAGCAAAAGTTTCGTTAGGGCCTGCATCACGTCGCGGAGCCCTCGATAAAGACGGCGCCGAAGTAGTGGGAGGTGTGGTAGTGGCCCGATATGGAGCCAATCCACTTGAAGTGATCAACAATGTAAAAGACAAGATCGAAGAGATAGCACCCGGTCTTCCCAAAAAAACACTGGCCGACGGCACTGAGAGTCAACTCACAATCGTGCCGTTTTACGACCGGTCGGGACTCATATATGAAACCCTGGGCACCCTGGAAACGGCACTCTCATTGCAGATTCTCATCACCATTCTGGTCATTATCGTGATGATATACAATCTGAGAGCTTCGGTGATGATCTCAGCCCTGCTTCCCATTGCCGTATTGATGGTATTTATTGCCATGCGTTACTTTGGGGTTACCGCAAACATTGTGGCTCTTTCGGGAATTGCCATTGCCATTGGCACCATGGTTGATCTGGGAATCATACTTTCCGAGAATGTGCTCAAAAACATAGAAGAAGCACCGCCCGGACAAAAACTAATCACCACGGTTTACAAAGGTGCATCAGAAGTATCATCGGCCATATTGACTGCCGTATCTACCACTATTGTGAGTTTCATTCCGGTATTCACCATGCAGGGTGCCGAAGGAAAATTATTCGGACCGCTGGCATTTACCAAAACATTCGCACTGGTTGCCGCACTTTTGGTTTCACTGTTAATACTCCCGACGCTGGCACATTGGTTTTTCGGATTCCGAATCAAAAATCGCCAGGTATCCAAATGGGGCAATAGAACATTGGCAGTCATTGGATTAATAGCTCTGATACTCGGAAGTGAATGGGGCGGAACGGTATTGTTGTTATTCGGTATTACGGGCCGTGCCAGACAATATTATGATGTATCTTCCCGCAAAGATCAAAAGTGGTACCACTACCTGCTGAAACATTCCGCGTTGATCATATCAGTGCTGGCAGTGATATGGATTCTATCCACCTACTGGTTGCCGCTGGGGCCGGGCAAAAGCACGGTTACCAACATCGTGTTTGTAGCCCTGATGGTGGCACTCATTCTGGGTTTCTTTATCCTTTTGGAACGATTTTACAAACCTGTTTTGCGCTGGACACTTGAACACAAAGCCACATTCCTGGCCATTCCGGGCTTCCTGATTGTACTCGGACTCACCGTCTGGCTGGGCTTTAACACCATGTTCGGCTTCATTGCCAAAGGCTTTGATCAGATCGGGTGGAATGTCCGCCCCACCGGTGTCTGGTCAGGACTGACTCATTCGTTTCCCGGAATCGGCGAAGAGTTTATGCCTTCTCTTGACGAGGGAAGTTTCCTGCTGATGCCAACATCCATGCCTCATTCGGGAATGGAATACAACCTGAAGGTACTGAAGCAACTCGATATGCTGGTGACCAGCATCCCCGAGGTGGAACTGTCCGTAGGCAAACTCGGAAGGGTGGAATCCGCGCTCGACCCGGCACCGGTGTCCATGTACGAAAATATGATCAATTACAAGCCCGAATATGCACTTGATGAATCGGGTCATCGCATACGTTTCCGTACCGATGACGAAGGCCGTTTCATTACTGTAGATGGAGATACCCTCACCAACGGTGAAGCTCTGGAACTGAGCATTGGCAAAAAAAATCTGATCCCCGATGAAGATGGCATTTACTTCCGCAACTGGCGGGAGCATATTCAGTCGCCCGGCGACATCTGGAACGAAATTGTGGAAGCCACCAAAATACCAGGTGTTACATCGGCGCCAAAACTTCAGCCCATCGAAACGCGGCTGGTGATGCTGCAAACAGGCATGAGGGCGCCAATGGGGATAAAGGTTTACGGGCCCGATCTTAAAACAATAGAACAGTTTGGGATGAAGCTCGAAGGCATTCTTAAAGAAGTGCCATCGGTTAAAGCTGAAGCTGCCTTTGCCGACCGCGTGATTGGAAAACCCTATCTTCATCTTAATATCAACAGAAACGAAATAGCTCGTTACGGACTTACGATAGACGATGTGCAACAAACCATCGAAACCGCTATCGGGGGCATGAAAATCACCAATACCGTGGAAGGTCGTGAGCGGTTTCCTGTAAGGGTGCGTTATCCGCGCGAACTCAGGGAAGACCCGGAATCACTTGGAAAGATACTCATGGCTACCCCCACAGGAGCGCAGGTTCCTTTATCGCAAATTCTGGATATCGAATATGTTCGCGGGCCTCAGATGATCAAAAGTGAAGATACATTCCTGACAAGTTATGTGCTGTTTGATAAACGCGAAGGATTTTCAGAGGTAGAGGTAGTCAATGATGCTCAAAAAGCCATACAGGAAAGAATTGACAATGGTGAACTGAAAGTCCCTTCAGGTGTCAGCTATAAGTTTTCGGGAAACTACGAGAACCAGGTCAGGGCCGAAAAGCGGCTATCCATCATTGTTCCATTGGTTCTGGTCATTGTTTTCCTGATTCTTTACTTCCAGTTTAAATCGGTCTCAACATCACTGATGATATTCACCGGTATTGCAATGGCATTCAGCGGGGGGTTCATACTCATCTGGCTTTACGGTCAGGAATGGTTCGTCAACTTTTCCGTTTTTGATACCAACATCAGGGATTTGTTCCAGATGCAAACCATCAACCTGAGTGTAGCAGTGTGGGTGGGCTTCATCGCCCTGTTTGGATTGGCCACCGACGACGGCGTGGTAATGGGCACCTACCTCGACCAGAGTTTCAGGCGCAACCGTCCAACAACCATCAACGGAATCAGGGATGCTGTAACCGATGCCGGCCTGCGACGTATCCGCCCCGCGGTAATGACCTCCGCCACAACCATCATCGCACTGCTTCCGGTGCTTACATCCACCGGAAAAGGCTCCGATATAATGGTACCCATGGCCATTCCCGCATTTGGTGGGATGATCGCTGCAGCTGTGACGTACTTTATTGTGCCGGTGTTGTATAGTTATAGGGAGGAAAGAAGAATCAGGAATCAGAGGCTGGAAGTTGAAGGTTAGAGACTATAGGTCAGGGATTGGAGGTTAAAATTTGTAAGATCATCCAGATCAATAAGTGCTAACATATCCGAAGGCCGGACTAAAAGAACCTATGATCAGGTTTTTAAACAACACCTCATAAATTCCTTAGGCTCTTGTTCCGAAACGGAAACCTGACTGAATTTTGCCCTTGAATGTAAATATATCGACAATGAAACGAGCATGGCAAAGATTGTCTTAATAGATCATTAGATTATTAGATCATTAGATTATTAGATCATTAGATTATTAGATCATTAGATTATTAGATCATTAGATTATTAGATTGTTAGATTATTAGATTGTTAGCTAATGTGATAAAACTTATAACATTCTAACAACTAACACATCAACAATATTAACAATTCTAACAGCCGTAACAATTTATTAAATGTGAGATGAAAGGAGCATGACAAGGTTTTTCACAATAAGAATATGTATAAGCACCATTTAGCCTCTAATCATCAAAGAAACCAAAAAGAGGAAACAGATTCAGCAATAAGCCCGGGCAAATCGGGAAAATGCTCAACAAATTACACCAGAATTAGAGAAACCATGAAAAAAGACAAATATAAAATATCTTCAAAAAGACAGCATCATAGGCTGATAAGGGATTATGACAGATATTTCATCAGATGGTCACCATCTAACTTCTGTCATCTGACATCTGACTCTGTCCTAAAATTCACGGCTATAGCCTGCCTGTTAATGGTTTTAGGGACTTTTCAGATTCGTGCCCAATCCCTGGAGACTTACTTCAGCACCGCTGCTGAGAACAACCCCGGCCTGCAAGCCAAATACAAGGCGTTTGAGGCAGCTTTACAGCAGATACCCCAGGTAAGTTCATTGCCCGATCCGACGTTTTCATTCGGATATTTTATCTCGCCGGTAGAAACCAGGCTGGGACCACAGAAGGCAAAGTTCTCGCTTTCGCAAATGTTTCCATGGTTTGGAACCCTGAAAGCAAAGGAAGATGCCGCTGCTCTGGCTGCCGAGGCGAAGTTTCAGGAATTTGTGGATGTGCGCAATAAGCTTTATTACGAAGTGACTGCGGCCTATTATCCCATCTACAAACTCAACAAATGGAAACAGATTGAAAAGGAGAACATCGACATTCTGACATCCTACAAAGAGATTGCTACCCGCAATTTCGAAAACGGCAAAGGAGAGATGGTGGATGTTCTCAGGGTTGATATCATGCTGAAAGAGGCTTCTACCAATCTGAACATCCTCAACAAAGAAGAGAAACCTTTGCTCACTACTTTCAATAAACTGCTGAACAGACCTTCAGAAGAAGAAGTAATCATTGAAGTGGAGGAGCAGGCAGATTCATTGCCAGGCTACCTCAACAAGGATTCTCTGATGACACAACATCCTGTTCTGAAAAAACTGGAATTGATGCACCAGTCGAGTGAGGCTGCTGAAACTGCCGCACGAAAAAACGGATATCCCAAGCTGGGGATAGGCCTGGACTATGTAGCGGTGGGTGAACGCACCGATATGCAGATCGACGACAACGGCAAGGATGTGATCATGCCAATGCTTTCGGTTTCCATTCCCATTTTCAGGAAAAAATACAATGCAGCCATCAAGGAGGCACAATTGAAACAGGAAAGTCTGGCACTCCAAAAAGAGGAGTTTACCAATAATCTGATTTCAAGATATGAAAGCGTTTGGTTTAACATCACCAGGCAAGACCAACTCATTGAGTTATACACCCAACAAATCAAAGAAACCCGGCAGGCTCTGAAATTGCTGACAACAGCTTATGCCAATTCGGGAAAAGATTTTGAGGAGGTATTACGTATGCAGCAGGAACTTTTGAAATACGAAAAGAAAAAGGCAGCCGCAGTAAGTGAGTATAATACCGCCGTCGCCAGAATGAAATATGTTTTAGGAACAAGGTAGAAAGTTAAAAGAGATGAAACGAGCATGGCAAAAATTGTCATAATAGATCATTAGATTATTAGATTGTTAGATTGTTAGCTACTGTAATAAAACTTATAACATTCTAACAACTAAGAACTAACACATTAACAATATTAACAATTCTAACAGCCGTAACAATTAATTAAATGTAAGAAGAAACGAGCATAAGGACATGTATAAACTCAATCATGCGAGTTCCATTCGACCTATAAAACGACAAAAAAGTAAATACTATGGACAATAATAAAGTAAACACGAAAAATTTTGCGTCTCATAATAAGAAAAGCATCATCCTGACTGGAATTGCTCTTGTGGCAGGACTGTTACTGGGATGGCTCCTCTTTGGCGGTTCTGGCCCGGAACCTGCTCATGTTGAGACGCCGGATTCTGCGTCTCAACATGGCAATGAAAGCGAAGAGACGATATGGACTTGCTCCATGCACCCCCAAATAAGGCAATCTGAACCAGGTGATTGCCCCATTTGCGGAATGGAACTGATTCCCCTGGAAGAAGACCAGGGTGAGGCCAACCCAAGAGCCCTTCAGATGTCACCTACAGCTATGCAACTTGCTGGTGTTCAAACCCAAACCGTGACAACAGGAACCGCTCACAAAACTGTACGCCTCGACGGAAAAGTGCAGGCCGATGAACGGGAAGTCTTTTCTCAATCGTCGCATGTTCCGGGAAGGATAGAAAAACTGACCATTAATTTCACCGGACAATATGTTAAAAGAGGGACCCCTTTAGCATACGTTTACTCTCCCGATCTGGTAACAGCCCAGGAAGAATTGTTTGAAGCCCGGAAACTGAAAGATACGCAGCCCGGGCTTTACCAGGCCGCTTATGAAAAGCTGAAAAACTGGAAACTTACGGATGCACAAATTCAAAAAATCATCGCATCGGAAGAGCCGCAGGAGCAGTTCACGGTATTGGCCGATGTCTCGGGCTACGTAATTGAAAAACTGGTCAAACGGGGCGATTATATAAAGCGTGGACAAACCATTTACCAAATCGCCAATTTGTCTACGGTTTGGGTCTTGTTTGACGTTTATGAAAGTGACATTACATGGATCGAAAAGGGAGATGAAGTAGTTTTTACGGTTTCCTCCCTGCCTGGTGAAACATTCTCAGGTAAGATCCATTACATAGATCCGGTAATTGACCAAAAAACAAGGGTGGCTAAAGCCCGTGTAGAGGTTAGAAATTCAGATATGAAGTTGAAACCGGAAATGTTTGTTTCCGGAGAAGTTGACGCCGGTCTTTCCGAAGATGAAGAGAGTATTGTTGTGCCTCAGTCGGCTGTTATGTGGACAGGAAAACGTTCCGTGGTCTATGTCAAAAAGACTGCCGAAAACAATGTAAGCTTTGTAATGCGTGAAGTCCTGCTGGGGCCCGACCTGGGCGACCGTTACATTATTGAAGAAGGACTTGAACCGGGTGAAGAAATTGCCGTTCACGGTACATTCAGCATTGACGCAGCAGTTCAGCTCAGCGGAAAACCAAGTATGATGAGCCCTGAAGGCGGCAAGCCTGCCACCGGACATAACCACGGCAATATGACTCCCGCGGAGATGGAAAATATGGAAAGCAACTATCAGGAGGGTGACACTAAGGAAGTTCCCAACTATAAGGCACCTCAACAGTTTAAAAAGCAACTAACCGTATTTTTTAATCAATACATTAAAATGAAGGATGCCATGGTTGAATCGGATGCCTCAAAAACAGCTTCCGAAGCGGAAAAAACGCTGCAGGCTCTTGAAAAAACCGATATGTCGCTACTGGAGGGAGAAGCTCATATTTTCTGGATGCAAAACCTTAACAGCATGAAAGAAGCGCTAAAAGTCATCAATCAGTCAGAAGAAATAGAAGTCCAGCGAAATGCTTTTGTAGATTTTAATCCAATACTATACCGGAAAATCAAAGCATTTGGTCTGGACGGAAAAACCATTTACTACCAGTTCTGCCCCATGGCCAACAACGACAAGGGTGCTTACTGGCTGAGTACTGAAGAAAACATCCGCAATCCATATTATGGGGATATGATGTTGGAATGTGGTGAAGTAAGGGAGACGATGAAGTAAGAGGAAGGCTGAGGCTGAGGCTGAGGCTGA
Source organism: Anaerophaga thermohalophila DSM 12881 (assembly GCF_000191885.1). Classification (GTDB taxonomy): domain Bacteria; phylum Bacteroidota; class Bacteroidia; order Bacteroidales; family Marinilabiliaceae; genus Anaerophaga; species Anaerophaga thermohalophila. The sequence continues at coordinate 376 of NZ_AEWI01000066.1, read as the reverse complement.
GGTTAAGGTTGAGGTTAAGGTTAAGGTTAAGGTTGAGATTGAGGCTGAGAGTCTGATTATTAATCAGATGCTCTTAACGTCAAACTGAAAATCAACACTCCCTAATAAAACGAGTATGACAAAGGTTTGTCACAAAAGAACAGGTATAAACACCATTTAACCTCTAATCTTCAAAGAACCAAAAAACAGGGAACAGATTCTTCGTCGTTACCTCCTCAGAATAGCATTAAACAGTCTGTCATTCTGAGCGGAGCGGAGAATCTAAAAAAAGCAAACATATTAAAATGTGATTTTTATTGATGCTAATAAAAATAATCTGTGTTCATCTGTGTCATCTGTGGTGAACTCTCAACCTTAGCTGTTTGTCACTCTGAGC
>NZ_AEWI01000067.1 GCF_000191885.1 Anaerophaga thermohalophila DSM 12881 | reverse complement strand
AAACAACAACGAGTTTGGCAACAAAGATGCTTTTTAGACCGGGCTCAGAGATTAAAAAAATAACACAATGCAAACACGTAAGATTCTCATATTGTTTTTGGGCATCATAACTGGTACTATCAATGCCTTTACCAAGGAGCCGGCTTACTATCAGGTCTTTTTCGACAACAGTCTGATGAAGGGGAGCTGGTTTTACAGTGAAACTTCCTACGAGGGGGAATCTTTTGTCCTGAATGTTCACGGAAAACTGCCTGTGGTTGAACATCCTGTGTTTACTCCCGGAAACTGTCTGGAGCTGAAATACAAGTCTGCCCCCGTGGGTAAATGGCATGCCCGGCTGAATTATGCAAAAGTCAGGGGACAGGATAATATTAAAAATTCCGGGACGCTATCAATGAGGGTTTTTGTTGAGAGCAATACCACTGAAAACGAATTGCCCGGAATTGCCATAGCTCTGAAGGATGGAGAAACTTCAAAGTATTTGCCCGTTGCCGATTATCTTGACCATTATAATCGTGCTGAATGGCTGCCTTTGCAAATTCCTCTGACAGCTTTTGAAAAAAATGATGGTCAACCTTTGCAATGGAATCATAGTAAGGAAATTGTTTCGGTACATTTTATGCAGGCTTCTGCCGATGATAAAGAACACGTATTATTCCTCGATCAGGTAGAACTGTTGCCTGAAATATCAACCAGGATAAATTTATCTGCTCCGGTACTTAAAAGTGCCAGAGGTTTTGAACGCCATGTTGATCTGAAATGGGAGCCTGTTAATACTGATGAGGTGAGATATGTGAAAATTTACCGGTCGGAAGACGGAGAAAACTATGAACCCGTTGGTGTTCAAAGTGCTATGGCATCTAATCGATATGCCGATTTTACGGGAGTACCTGATAAGACTTACTACTATAAGATCAGTTTACTTGATGCCAGGTATAATGAAACGGAGTTATCTGTAGCTCTTGAGGCAAAAACACATTCCATGAGTGATTCTGAGCTGTTGGATATGGTTCAGGAAGCTGCTTTCAGATATTACTGGGAGGGGGCAGAACCCAATAGCGGGTTGGCCCGCGAGAATATTCCCGGACGCAAAGATATGATAGCCATCGGGGCTTCAGGCTTTGGCCTGATGGCCCTAGTGGTTGGAACAGAGCGTGGTTTTATTACACGGCAACAACTAATAGAAAGGCTTGATAAAATTACCACCTTTATTGAAAACGGAGATCGTTTTCATGGTGCCTTGCCCCACTTTATGGACGGACCGACAGGCAAAGTAGAACCTTTTTTTGGGAATTATGATGATGGCGGGGACCTGGTAGAAACCTCATTCTTCATGCAGGGGCTATTGGCTGCCCGGCAATATCTTTCAACAAAGGATCCGAAGGAAAGAGCTCTTCGCGAAAGGATGTCTGCAATATGGGAAGCAGTGGAGTGGGACTGGTATAAACAACATGAAGTTAGTCCTTACCTTTACTGGCACTGGTCGCCCAATCATGCATGGCACATCAATCACCCGTTGATAGGCTGGAACGAGACCATGATTACCTATTTCCTGGGTATCGCATCTTCTTCGCATGGTATCGATCCCGACATGTATTATTCGGGATGGGCCTCACAGGACACCATTGCCCGCAATTACCGGGTCAATTGGGGCAAAACAATAGAAGGTTCCGCGTACTCAAATGGCAATACCTATTATGGTGTCAATCTCGATGTTGGCGTCAGCAATGGCGGACCACTCTTTTTCACACACTACTCATTCATGGGACTTGATCCTCATAAAATGGAGGATCAATACACCAATTATTTTAAAAACAATCAGTCCATTGCCAAAATCAATTTTCGATACTGTTGCCAAAACCCGGGAAACTATTATGGATATGGCCAACAATGTTGGGGCCTTACCGCCAGTGATGGTCCCTGGGGGTATAAAGCGCGTGAACCTGTTTTGAGAATGGACGATGGCACCATTGCCCCAACCGGTGCCATCGCTTCAGTCCCTTATCTGCCGGAGGAGGCCATGAAAGCTCTGAAGTTTTTCTACCGCGATTGCGGCGAGTTCCTGTGGGGGGAGTATGGTTTCAGAGATGCCTTTAATCTGACAGAAAACTGGTGTGCCAATATTTACATGGGGCTCAATCAGGCGCCTATGACAGTGATGATTGAGAATTACCGCACCGGGTTGATATGGGAACTATTTATGTCGGCACCTGAAGTCCGGAAAGGTCTGGAAAATATAAAGGGAGTAAAATAAATGAGTACAGTATAAAAAGCATATTTTTGTCAAAATCCATGCGGTTTAAATTTTTGTACCGGAGTTAACTCGTTGTTAATGAGGATGCAAAAATTTTAAACAACAACGAGTTTGGCAACAAAGATGCTTTTTAGACCGGGCTCATAAATTGAAATAGTATATACAGCCATGAAAACATGTGATCTTGTAAAATTTTCCTTATTATCCTATCTGATGATTACATTGTATTGGCCTGCCTCCCGGCCTCCAGTTTCCCTACGCTGGTCTATGAAACCAATGCCAGAGGATTCGAAAATTAAATGGGATACTGCTTCCGGATCAGGTAAAAAAATGATGCCTGATTATCTGAAGTTTGAATCTGTAAAATAAAAAATATTATGAGAAAAATGAAATTATCAATAGTTGTATTGAGCTTGATTTCCCCCCTTGTCTCGTGTGGCAATGCCGACAACTCCGTCAATTCTACGCAATGGAAGAGCTACAGCGGTGACCCGGTAATAGAAAGAAAGGTGGATTCGGTGCTTAACCTGATGACCCTGGAGGAGAAGATAGGGCAGATGAATCAGTATTCCGGGAATTTTGCGGTTACAGGAGAGGTCGCTGAAACCAAAGCAGGTGAATATCTTAAAAAAGGAATGATCGGAAGCACCTTTAACACTTTTGGAGCCGATCATATAAGAATGCTTCAGGAGCAAAACCTGAAGTATTCAAGATTGAAAATTCCTATGCTTTTTGCAGCCGATGTGATTCACGGGCTGGAAACCACTTTCCCCATACCATTGGCCGAAGCATGCTCATGGGATTTGGAACTGATGGAACAAAGCGCTCGTATTGCTGCTGAAGAAGCAACGGCATCCGGTATAGCCTGGAATTTTGCGCCGATGATCGACATTGCCCGTGATCCCCGTTGGGGCCGCGTGATGGAAGGCGCCGGAGAAGACCCTTACCTGGGAAGTCTGGTGGCCCGTGCCCGTGTAAGAGGATTTCAGGGGATAGAAACCTACAAAGATTTTTCCAAAATCAACACCATGATGGCTACCAGTAAGCATTTTGTCGGGTATGGTGCTGTCCAGGCTGGCCGCGACTATCATTCTGTTGACATGTCTGTTCGGACACTTCATGAAACTTATCTGCCTCCGTTTAAAGCAGCGGTTGATGAGGGTGTAACTGCCTTTATGACCGCTTTTAATGATTTAAACGGGGTTCCCTGTACCGGAAATAAATACCTTTTTAAGGAGATATTGCGCGACCGCTGGGGGTTTGGCGGAATGGTGGTAACCGATTATACTGCCATTCAGGAAATGGTGGCTCACGGATTTGCCAGGGATCTTAAACATGCGACTGAGTTGGCCATTGATGCAGGTATCGACATGGATATGATCAGTGAAGGTTTCGTTACTTATCTAAAAGAGTTGGTTGAGGAAGGCAAGGTTTCTGAAAAGCAGATTGACGTGGCTGTTTCGCGTATCCTGGAAATGAAATTCTTACTGGGTTTGTTTGATGACCCCTTCAAATATTGTAATGCAGAGCGCCAGAAAGAGGTAGTGATGAATCCTGAACACCTGAAGGCTGCCCGGGAAGTAGCTCAACGCTCAATTGTCCTTCTTGAAAACAAAAACAATGTGTTGCCACTGAAGAAGAATGAACCCAAGCGAGTCGCTCTTATCGGCCCGTTTGTGAAGGAACGCGAAAGTCTTACCGGAGAATGGGCCATTAAAGGTGACCCCGATAAATCTGTTACCCTGATGGAAGGCTTGGAGGAAAAATATAAGGATTCTCAGGTTAAGTTTTCTTATGCAAAGGGAACTTCGTTACCGGTTATTGACAGAACCACGCAAAAAGTTTCTACAACCAGAGTCCCAGACAGAAGTGGCTTTTCTGAGGCAATTAATCTTGCCCGAACCAGTGATGTTATTCTGGTGGCCATGGGCGAGAAATTTCATTGGTCAGGCGAGGCAGCCAGCCGCACCGACATTACTTTGCCAGGGAATCAGCGTGAACTTCTGAAGGAACTGAAAAAGACCGGAAAGCCGATTATCCTGGTTCTCTTTAATGGTCGTCCGTTAGATTTATCATGGGAAGCCGAAAACGTGGATGCCATTGTTGAAGCATGGTATCCAGGGATAATGGCCGGACATGCTGTTGCTGACGTGCTTTCGGGCGATTACAACCCGTCTGCCAAACTGGTGATGACTTTTCCCCGCAACGTTGGACAGATCCCCATTTTCTATAACGTAAAAAACACCGGACGGCCTTTTGACGAAGATAATCCTGCTGATTATCGTTCTTCCTACATTGACTGTCCCAATAGTCCGCTTTATCCTTTCGGTTATGGGCTGAGTTATACCTCTTTCGAATACGACAATGCGAAGATCAGTTCAAAAAAACTGGAACGCGGTGGAATCCTGACCGTTTCGGTTGATGTAACCAATACAGGAACCATGGACGGGGAAGAAGTGGTGCAGCTCTATATTCATGATAAAGTGGGCTCGGTTGTCCGCCCCGTAAAAGAGTTGAAAGGTTTTAAAAAAATACATCTTAAAAAAGGAGAAACAAAGACCGTTGAATTTACCATCGATGAAGAGAGGCTTAAGATGTATAATCTTGATATGGAATGGGTGGCTGAACCCGGTGAATTTGAAGCCTGGATAGCTTCCAGTTCGGCAGATGAGTCTAATCACCTGGAGTTTTCGCTGGTTGAGTAACGGGTTAAAATTTGAAATCTCTGTATTTCACTTTTCCCTCTGTGATTTTTTTAATAATAGAGAGAACCCTGGTTTATACAAAGGTAACGAGCATGATAAAGATTGTCATAAAAGGACATGTATAAAACTCAATCATGCGAGTTCCATCAGACCAATGACTTAGACTTATTTTATACTGATGAAACGAGCAGGGCAACGTTTTGTCACAAAAGAACATGTATAATTAACCTCTAATCATCTAAGAAACCAAAAACAGGGAACAGATTCTTCGTCGTTACCTCCTCAGAATGACATTAGACAGTCTGTCATTCTGAGCGGAGCGAAGAATCTAAGATCAATTAAAGCATAATAAATTGCATCATTCCAATAACTTAGACTAATTTTATACGGATGAAACGAGCATGACAAAAATTGTCACAAAAGAATATGTATAAATCTCAATCATGCGAGTTCCATCAGGCCAATGACTTAGACTTATTTTATACGGATGAAACGAGGTAATTTTATAAAATCACGTCGACCAGGGCAAAAATAAACACCATGAAAAAAATACGATTTATATTTACATCAGCGGTATTACTCCTGTCTACTTTAATGACCAAGTCTCAGGAAATAATACCAAGAACATACTGCAATCCGCTGGATATTGACTATACTTATATGGTTTACAATTCGGCAATGAATATCTCCTATCGCTCCGGCGCCGATCCGGCAGTGGTCGAATTTCGGGATGAGTACTATATGTTTGTAACCCGTTCATTCGGTTACTGGCATTCCACTGATCTCGTGAAGTGGGAGTTTATTGAACCCGAAAAATGGTTCTTTGAGGGTTCAAATGCACCAACGGCTTTTAACTATAAAGATTCGGTAATCTATTTTGCCGGGGATCCGGCCGGTTACGGGAGTATTCTCTATACCGATGACCCCAAAAGCGGGAAATGGAAACCGACAGCTTCCATCACTAATAATATTCAGGATTCGGAACTATTTATCGACGATGACGGAAAGACTTATCTGTACTGGGGCTCATCCAATGTGCATCCCATAAGGGTGAAAATGCTGAATAAAGATGACCGCTTCCTGGAAACCGGCGTAAAAATAGACCTGATCAACCTTGTTGAGGAAGAACATGGATGGGAACGGTTTGGTGAAAACAATTTTCACCCTGTTTTAAAGGAGGGATATATTGAAGGAGCATCTATGACCAAACACAACGGGAAATACTATCTGCAATATGCGGCCCCGGGGACACAATTTAATGTTTACGGCGATGGTGTTTACATTGGGGATTCTCCGCTTGGCCCGTTTGAATATATGAAGAATAATCCCATGAGTTTCAAGCCCGGCGGGTTTACCAACGGTGCCGGTCATGGCATGACCATGCAACAGACCAACGGGCAGTACTGGCATTTTGCCACGATGGCACTGGCATCCAATTCCCATTGGGAACGCCGGCTTTGTATGTTCCCTGCCTATTTTGACGAGGATGGCCTGATGTATTCCAACACCCATTATGGCGATTATCCGCGTTATGCTCCCGATCATCCTACCAAAGCCGGGCAGCATACCGGGTGGATGTTACTTTCCTACAAAGGAAAGACTACGGTTTCTTCATCGAAAGAGCAGGTACGGAAAAGTACCTCTACCGACGGGGAGTATGACATCACGGAAATGCCTTTGAAAACAAATGATGAAGGTGAAATAATTTCGGAAGTTCTGACCGATGAAAGTCCAAAATCTTTCTGGGTAGCCGAAGCCAATGATGAAAAGCAATGGGTAGAAATTGAAATGCTCTCCCCCGGAAAAGTATATGCGTTTCAGGTGAATTTCCACGATCATAATACAGGTATCTATACCCGTGTAGATGGTTTGCGGCACCGTTTTACCATCGAAGTGTCTGAAAACGGCAGGAACTGGGAAACCGTGGTCGACCGGAGTGACAGTTACAAGGATGCCCCGAATGCCTATATTGTCCTCAACCAGCCGGTTCGGGCAAAGTTTGTCCGCTACAACAACGTGAAAGTTCCGGGAAAAAACCTCGGCCTGTCCGAGATACGGGTATTTGGTAAAGGTTACGGTGAAAAACCCGCACAAGTGAAGAATTTTAAAGTGAACCGCCAGGAAGACCGGAGAAATGTCTCTTTATCGTGGGAGCCTGTAGCCGGGGCTCAGGGCTACAACATCCGCTGGGGCATTGCACCCCATAAACTGTACCACTCATGGCTCGTTTATGATGTCAATGAACATCTCATGAGGTGTTTGGATCGGGATACGGAATATTATTTTTCCATAGAGGCCTTTAATGAGAACGGGATTTCTGAAAAAACGGACATTCTAAAAATTAAATAAATGAGTGATACGATGAAAATACATTCTTTATCGCGAGCAGGTATCATGGCTTCAACAGGGATATTATGTTCTCTGGCTGTTTCCTGTACCGAAGCTGAAAAACAGAACGAAAGGCCTAATATCGTCTTCATAATGAGCGACGATCATGCCTATCAGGCCATTAGTGCTTACAGCAATAAGTTGATTGAAACGCCTAATATTGACCGGCTTGCCCGGGAAGGTATGCTCTTTACCAATGCATGTGTGACCAATTCTATTTGTGCGCCTTCCAGAGCGACTATCCTTACAGGTAAGCATGCACACATTCACGGGAAGATTGATAACAACTTTCCTTTTGATACCACCAATATAACCTTTCCGCAAATTTTGCACGAGCAAGGTTATCAAACAGCCATGTTCGGCAAGCTTCATTTTGGGAACAACCCCAAAGGTTTTGACGAATTTAAAATTCTTCCCGGACAGGGAGATTACTATAATCCGGAATTCATAACAGATAAAGGCGATACGACCATTCAGGGATATGTGACCGATATTATTACTGATCTGACACTTGATTGGCTTGAAAACCGTCGCAGGGAAGAAGACCCGTTCATTTTGTTTTATCTGCACAAAGCTCCGCATCGTGAATGGTTTCCGGCCCCACGTCATTATAAAGAATTTACCGGGCGCACATTCCCCGAACCCGAGACCCTTTTCGACGATTATGAAGGAAGAGGAACTGCCGCCCGCGAAGCTGAAATGAATCTGCTGAAACACATGCACATTTCTTCTGACAACAAAATTTATCCTGAGGTGGCAAAAGACCTCGGAATGAATGAAATGAGCGAATGGGGATTTAATGTTTTTAATAGAAAATATGACCGTTTTACCGAAGCACAAAGAGAACAGTGGGATGCTGTGTATGGTCCCGTAAATGAGGAGTTTAAGGAGATGTATCCCAACATGAACGACTCTGCTCTCATGCGTTGGAAATATCAGCGCTATATGCAGGATTACCTGGCATGTATTGCTGCTGTTGACGAGAATGTTGGACGTGTGCTCGATTACCTCGATGAAAAGGGTCTTCGTGAAAACACGATTGTGGTTTATACATCCGACCAGGGATTTTACCTGGGTGAGCATGGCTGGTTCGACAAGCGTTTTATCTATGATGAATCCTTTAAAACCCCTCTCTTGATCAGGTGGCCCGAAAAAATAAAGCCTGGCTCTGTGACTGATGAAATGGTGCAAAACCTTGACTTTGCTCAGACATTCCTGGAAGCTGCCGGCATTGAGGCACCCGACGACATGCAAGGAGAAAGTCTCATGCCTTTGCTTGAAGGAAACTACGAAGAATGGGATCGCGATGCCGTATATTACCATTATTATGAATATCCCGGCTTCCACATGGTAAAGCGGCATTATGGTGTCGTTACCAAAGATTATAAACTGGCTCATTTTTATTACGACATTGATGAGTGGGAGTTGTACGATCGTAAGAACGATCCCCTGGAGCTGAATAACGTTTATGACGATCCGGCTTATGAGGAGGTGGTAATAGAACTAAAAGCGAAACTTCAGGAACTCAGGGAGAAGTATAAAGACTCGAAAGAACTGGATCAATACTATATCCGGAAGTATAAGGATAGTGGTCTGATTAAGGAGTAAAATTAGGATTTAATAGAATAGAATATGCTACGACTAACAAAAACTTTATTTATTGTTCTTTCCCTTTTGTCCGGCACTGGGGCTGCCTCAGCTCAGGATATTTACAGCGAATACCAAAGAAAAGAGTATATCCGGGATGGTGACACCTTGAAATACAGGATGCTCTATCCCAAAGACATGAAACCGGACAAAAAGTATCCGCTGGTGCTGTTTTTGCACGGGGCTGGCGAAAGGGGACTTGATAATGAAAGGCAACTTATCCACGGGGCCGACTTGTTTGTTGATGAAAACGGAACTCCCACGCAGAATGCGATCGTTATTTTTCCGCAGTGTCCGCCCGATGTTATGTGGACCAACCGGGTTAAAAAACAAAACAGCGAAGGGGTTTGGGAATTTTCGTTCCCTCTGGGCGATTCTGCCCCGTGGCCTTCTCTGCTGGTGAATCAGTTGGTTGAAGAGTTCATGGCATCCGGGCAGGTGGATGCCGGACGGATGTATATTATGGGACTTTCAATGGGCGGGATAGGAACTCTTGAGTTTCTTTATCGCTGGCCCGAAAAATATGCTGCAGCTATTTCTGTTTGTGGAGGGCATACCCCTGATTTGGCTCCAACCTATTGTCATGTGCCTGTATGGTTTTTTCATGGCGGGATGGATGATGTGGTTCCCCCGGTTTATTCAAGACAGGTATATAATGTGTTGAAGAAATGCAATGTGGATACCAGGTACACTTTTTATCCCTATGCCAATCATAACAGCTGGGATGCTGCCTTCAGTGAACCGGAATTGCTGAAGTGGTTGTTCTCTTTTGAAAAATAAAAATTGACTATTGATTTTCTGGCTAAATATTATTTTGAGGTGATATGAGTCTTGTCTTCTGTATATTCCACGCCAGGAACACAAAATTTAAGGAACGCTAAATTCGCAAAGAAAGAATTTGATGAATGAACCCGGCCCCGATTACCCTGGGTGAGTTTCCCCAATAAATCGGGGCAGGCTTTTCGACCTTAAAAAAATAATTTAATTGCAAAGCTTTGAAAGATAATTATTCATAGCCTTGTTAACAATTTATAGTCTTTTGCGCCTTTTGCGTGGAAAATTTTCAAAGCACCTCAAAATAATAGTTAGCCAAATTTTCTTAGTTAAAGATTTGTTTTTTGAAAAGGTTATCGCATTTATGATAGAAAATGTTTATATTTGATAAAGTGTTTTTGATACACTTTGTTTGTCAAAAGTTCGTTAAACTTTTACAATACGTAGTAAACCAATTGCTTGTGGTTACAAGGCGGTGTTTATCAAAATTATATTAAGATTATATGAATCATCTCAATAGTTGTTTATCAAATCTATCAAATTATAATTATGAGACGAGTGCTGATAGATCGCGACGAGTTCCCTGTCTGTCCTGCGTTCCGGCCAGCATTCGACCTTTAAAAAACAAATTTTATACTATGAAACGAGCATGACAAGGTTTGTCACAAAAGAACATGTATAAAATTCATTGATGCGAGTTCCATTTATTATTTTGAGGTGTTGGAAAAATATTCCACGCTAAGAACGCAAAATTAAAGGAACGCTATGATCGCAAAGAAACGAGTCCCGATTCTCGGGAGGGGGTTCTTTCAGACCAATAACTTAAGTAAATTATATACTGATGAAAACCAAGCTCTTTTTTCTGAATGTCTTTTTCCTGATGTTATTCGCCTCGGTGTCGGCTCAGGAAAATGAATTCTCCCGCATCTCTGTCGATGGCAATAAGTTTGTAAATGAAGCAGGCGAAACTGTTATTTTCAAGGGTCTGAATATTGCAGACCCCGATCGCCTTGTAAAAGCAGGGCAGTGGAAAGCTGATATTTTTAATGAAGTGGCCGCCTGGGGTGCCAATATTGTGCGTTTGCCTGTGCATCCTGCTGCCTGGCGTGAAAGGGGACAGGATGAATACCTGCAACTGCTGGATCAGGGCATTAAATGGGCTAAAGATGCCGGGTTGTACGTAATTATCGACTGGCATTCCATTGGTAATCTGCGTACCGGACTGTTTCAGAATGAGATGTATGATACTTGCATCCGCGAAACCTACCGTTTCTGGTACACCATTAGTCGAAGATATAAAGACGAACCTGCTGTTGCACTTTATGAAATATTCAATGAGCCCACTACTTACAGTGGGGAACTGGGAATATTGACATGGGAGCAGTGGAGCGATATTCTGGTGGATATCATTGCCGTGGTGCGTGCCAATAATCCTCATGCAGTACCTCTTGTTGCCGGATTCAACTGGGCCTATGATCTTACTCCCGTCAAGAATGATCCGTTACCAGTCGAAGGTATCGCTTATGTCAGTCACCCCTATCCGCAGAAACGTGAAAAGCCCTGGGTTCCCCAGTGGGAACGTGATTTTGGCTTTGTGGCAGATAATTATCCGGTCATAGCAACCGAAGTGGGCTATATGTATCCCGATCAGAAAGGGGCTCATATCCCGTGCATTGGAGATGAAGCGTACGGAGAAACATTGACCGGTTATTTTTCTGAGAAAGGAATATCTTACGTCGTTTGGGTTTTCGACCCCGACTGGGCACCCCAGCTTATTAAAGACTGGAATTATACACCAACCCGTGCGGGGCAGTTTTTTAAGAAGGTAATGAAATAGGAAATTTCATAAAAATTGCATAGCAATTAAAGTCAAACACCGATCATTATTTCTTTCATTTAATCCCTTTGCTCAATTATTGAGTGAAGGGATTTTTTAGATTAGTGTCTGTTCAAAAGTGCTATTTACTTTGTAACAATTGTCCGGAAATTACTCACCCCTAACATGTAGGAACTCCGTGTTTTAACCCAACTTGCAGTTAATCCGAATGAAATTGTTGCTTTTCAATG
>NZ_AEWI01000068.1 GCF_000191885.1 Anaerophaga thermohalophila DSM 12881 | reverse complement strand
TATCCCCTTTTTTCAAGGCTTACAGAAGTGGGAAACTTGAATTATTAAAAGCTGTTTCGATGCCGGCGCAGCAGAAGTGGTCGTCTTTGATCACACCTGCGATCAGTGGGACCGTTGCTACAAGAACAGTAAGCTTGAAGAAACAGCAAGAGCTGCCGGAGCTAAAGTATTTCCCGGCAACAATGAATCGTTCTACCGTGAAGTATCAGTCCCCAACGGCCGGCGATTGAAAAATACAAAAGTTCATCGCGAACTATTGGAGGCCGATGTTTTTATCAATGTCCCGATTCTCAAACATCATGGTTCTACCACAGTAACGCTGGGCATGAAAAACCTGATGGGAGTAGTTTGGGATAGGGGTTTTTACCATGGCAATGATCTGAGCCAATGCATTGCAGATTTCCTGACCTATCGCAAACCCGACCTGAATATAGTCGACGGTTACAGGATGCTGACCCGGAACGGACCTCGTGGTGTATCCGTATCAGACGTTGTTGACCTCAAAGCACTTATAGCAGGTAAAGACATCGTTGCAGTAGATGCTGCAGCCACCCTGATGTTCGGCGAAAAACCCGAAAATATAAAGCACATCAGGCTTGCAAATGAAATGGGATTAGGCTCAATGGCCCTGGATCAACTTGCCATTAAAAGGATCAAAATGGGATAAATCCTATTCCTACGAATGTTCAGGAATACTTATCTCTTAAGCTGCCCTTTCGGGTATATATAACAAATACCGGTTTCTCATTTAACCTGTGAGCCCGGTCTAAAAAGCATCTTTGCTGCCAAACTCATTGCTGTTTTAAATTTTTGCATCCTCATTAACAACGAGTTAACTCTGGTACAAAATTTTAAACCGTCTCGGTTTTGACAAAAAAAATATGCTTTTTAAACCGGACTCACCTGTAATTTGATTAGCACTATGACCTTATACAAATTGTTAAGGAAAGGTCGGATCATCATAGCCATAGCTGTGCTGTTACTGACTTTTATTTTATTTATTGATATTTACGAATGGCTACCGGATAAAACATTCGATACCATACTTTATGTGCAGTTTGTTCCTTCTTTTTTGCATTTCCTGGTCGTCTTTTCTTTGGCAACAGCAGGTGGCTTTGTTTTCGTATTGTTGCTGACACTTCTGACCGGACGCCTCTATTGTTCGGCCATTTGTCCGCTTGGTATAATGCAGGATGTCATTACTCGTATTTCGAGATGGCGTTCAAAGAAGAAACGTTTCTTCAAATACAAAAAGCCGCATCCCGTAACCCGGTACACGTTTCTGGGCATCATGGTGCTGGCTGTCGCCTTTGGCGCCGGGTGGATTGTTACCTGGCTTGATCCCTACAGCATTGCAGCCAGGGTTTTTACTTATCTGTTTAAACCTTTGGCCGTCTGGTTTAATAATGGCATTCTTGCGCCTGTTCTTCAGAACTTCGAAATTTATTCCGTATACCACAAAAACCTGATGGTTGCTCACATTCTGCCGGCCATTCTGGCCTTTGCCGTCATCGCGGCCATTGGTTATTTTGCATGGAAACGCGGCCGACTCTTCTGTAACACCATCTGTCCTGTAGGTACGTTGCTTGGAGAAGTTTCACGTTTTTCATTTCTTAAAGTGCAATTTGATCAGGACACCTGTACCAGATGTGCCGATTGTGCCGCTGTCTGCAAAAGCGAGTGTATTGACCTCAGGAATTATACGGTAGACCATACCAGATGCGTTTCGTGCTTCAACTGTCTGGATATTTGTCCCGAGTCGGCCCTCTCTCTGCGGCCGGTAAAAAAGGCACAGGGGTTTGAGAATGTCCGACCTTCAACCGAAGAAGTCAACAATACCGCAACCAGGCAGAACACACGCAGAAAATTGTTGATCACAGGGCTTGCCCTCTTGACAGGCAGCAGAATATATGCCCTGAAAAAGGAAAAGCTCCCGGAAAATCAGAAAAACCTGATCAAAAATAAGAAAGACCATCCTGTAGCACCCCCCGGTGCAGGAAACATAAAGCGTTTTAACGATATTTGTACCGGCTGCTCCCTATGTGTAGCAGCCTGTCCTACCGGCGTTTTGCAACCGGCTCTCACCGAATACGGGCTCAACGGTTTTATGCAGCCGCACATGGATTATACGACCTACTTTTGCAATTACGATTGCAACAAATGCGGTGAGGTTTGTCCAACAGGCGCTATTCTGCCTCTGCCTTTAGAAGAAAAACAAATTACCCAGATGGGCAAGGCCGTTTTTGTGAAACAGAACTGCGTGGTTTACACAGATGAGACAGTTTGCGGGGCCTGCTCGGAACATTGCCCGACGAAGGCCGTTCAGATGGTGCCATATAAAAACGGTTTACGCATTCCGGAAGTAGATCAATCCATTTGTATTGGCTGCGGAGCCTGTGAGCATCCATGTCCGGTACCCGAACCATTTAAAGCCATTTATGTAAACGGCAATGCGGTTCAACAAAAAGCTGATAAACCACAGGAGGGCGCAAAACAGAAAGTAGACAGTGAAGAAGATTTCCCGTTCTGATAACAGGTAAGGGCAATAGTTCGTTTAAAAAAGGCCTGAATTAAAAGGTAATGGCATAATGCTGTTTCATCAGTATATATTAGTCTAAGTTATTGGTCTGATGGAACTCGCATGCAAGAACTTATACATGTTCTTTTGTGGTAATCTTTGCCATGCTCGTTTCATGTATCTAAAAATAGAGGTGGTCAGATATTCAGGACCATCAGGCCAGGTTGTAGATGACAGGCGCCGTCACCATACAAATATTATAATGTTAAGACGGGCTACCATATTATTAGTGCTATTGTTTTTTTCTGTTTCTGTTCGCATGGAAGCCCAGATATGGCCGTTCAAAAAGAGCAGTCAGGAAGAAAAAGCAACCAGGGATCCGGGAACAAGAAAAAGGGGGGCAGGAGAAGGCAATCTGTTCAATCCTTTTCAACCGTCAGGTTCTTCTGTGAGCGAATTACGCGACGATTACATCTGGTCGGCCAAAACAGCTGCAACATCATACCATAAAGCAGGCAACATAAGTGTTACAACCCCGTCACGCTACGGGTTAAAAGAAGGACTTGAATTATCAACATGGCTGGGAATTGATTACCGGGTACCGAACCTCTTCCTGAAAAATGAAATATCGCGTGGTAAGTTATGGGTTTCTTCGCTTCATGGTGTCTATTCGTCATGGCCCGGGCTAAATAATGCCAGTGAAAACAACGGTAATTTTCTTGCCGATTCCGTTTCAGATGTTCCTTTTATCCTGTCACTGAAGAACCAGTTAATCTTCAGCAGGCCGTTTTTCAGCAGCCTGCATTGTAATCCACATCAGCCCTATCTGATACTTTCGGCTGCACTGGCCTTTGATTATGGAATTTCTTTCGACAACGATTCTGTTTATCTGAAGGAAGATCAGTTTAAAACGCCCAGAAGTATGTCCTATTTAGGCGAAGGATGGCTGATAACGCTTGGATTAATGGGCGACTGGCAAATACAACCCTACTTATACGCACGTGGCGAAATCAGGATGCTTGGCGGTAATTTCCCCGGTGAAATCTCTGTTGAGCAACAATCATCGGTAGAATACTTCCCGGTTTCAGACTTTTCAGTCTCCGGAGGATACATAATTGGCATTGGGACCATTGATAACAAGTCTTTGAGCATACTTCCGTTCTTTGATATTTCATTCTATTTCGGGAAAAAACAGGGGCGTAAACGCGGACTCTTCGAACAACAGATGTTTTAAAAACAACTACAAACTCCCGATTTTTTCCTAAATTCGCAGCGTTTTTGTTTGGATTTTTGTGGTAACCTGTTGATTTATGTGGATTCGTATTGCCAGTTTTATTCTCCGAAACCGGCTTTCTATTCTGATTGTTCTGGCCCTGGCAACTGCTTTCATGGGGTTTCAGTCGCGCAAAATAGAGATGTCTTATGAATATGCTCCCCTTTTGCCGAAGGATGACCCGGCCAATCTTGAATACGAAAAGTTTGTTGAAGAATTTGGTAACGAGGGCAACTTAATAGTTCTCGGTGTGCAGGATTCGTTATTTTTCGACATTCAGCACTTTAAGCAATGGCAACAATTATCGCAATCACTGGAAATGATTAACGGCATTACCTCGGTCTTTTCGGTCTCCGATGCATACAATCTCAAGCGAAATCCGGAAATAAAAAAATTTGAAATTACACCGGTTTTCGAAGAAACGGACAACCAGCAACAGCTCGACTCCTTAAAACACACATTTACCGACCTGAAATTTTACAAAAACCTTGTCTACAATCCGGAAACCAGCACTTTTCTAATGGCTGTCATCCTTGACAAGAAGGTGCTTGAAAGTCCGAAAAGAGTCCCGCTGATCAGAAAAATAGAAAACCAGGCAGAAAAATATTCTTCCGTGACAGGAAACAATATCCGCCTATCCGGATTGCCCTACATCCGCGTTGAAACAGCCGAGATGATCAAAAGAGAGTTAAACATGTTCATCTGGTTGGCACTGGGCATTACTGCAATTATAATTTTCCTGTTCTTCAGGTCGTTTAAAGTGGTGCTATTCTCCATGCTTGTTGTGGGAATGGCAGTAATCTGGGCGCTTGGATTACAAGGGATAATGGGATATAAAGTAACCATCCTGACAGGAATGATCCCGCCTCTCATAATCGTGATCGGCATTCCTAATTCGGTTTTTCTGCTTAATAAGTTTCATCATGAATTTCGCAATCATGGCAATAAAATAAAATCATTACAGCGCGTCATCCAAAAAATCGGAAATGCCACATTCCTGACCAATCTCACCACCGCAAGTGGTTTTGCTACCTTTATTTTTACCAGCAGCAGGCTTCTTGTCGAATTTGGCATCATGGCAGCCATTAATATTATGGTGGTATTTGTGCTGTCAATTTTGCTCATCCCTTCGATTTTCAGTTTTTTACCCGACCCAAAAGAGCGACATGTACGACACCTGAACAGCCGGTTTTTCCAGAAAATTATTAACCGCCTGGTTCATATCTCCCTAAATCACAAAAAAATAGTTTATGCCGCGACACTTGGATTGCTGATTTTCGGCGGATTCGGCATCTCTCAAATGAAAACGACCGGTTATATGCTTGATGATATCCCCCACAATCATCGCTTATATAAAGACCTGAATTTTTTTGAACATCATTTCAGCGGCCTGATGCCCCTCGAAGTAATGATAGACACAAAAAATCCCGGGGGCATCATGGCTCAGAAAAACCTGCAAA
The DNA here is from genome assembly GCF_000191885.1 of Anaerophaga thermohalophila DSM 12881. Lineage (GTDB taxonomy): Bacteria > Bacteroidota > Bacteroidia > Bacteroidales > Marinilabiliaceae > Anaerophaga > Anaerophaga thermohalophila. The sequence continues at coordinate 10,456 of NZ_AEWI01000068.1, read as the reverse complement.
AAATGGAAAGTTTTCAGGAAAAGATGAAAGCATTCCCTGAAATTTCCCAGGGCCTTTCAGTGATACAACTGATGAAATTTGCAAAACAGGCATTCTACAATGGCAATCCGGCATACTATTCACTTCCAAACGCCATGGAGCGAAATTTTATCATGTCGTATATTCCGCGTGAAATGGGTAACGGTTCCGCAGTTACAACTTCATTTGTAGATTCTACCCGTCAAAAAGCGAGAATCAGTTTTCGTATGAAAGATGTCGGGACAACCAAAATGCAGGTTCTGAATACAAAAATCAAGTCGCTGGCAGATTCCATTTTTCCAAAGCCGGACTACAACACGTCAATAACCGGATCCAGCATTGTTTTCTTTAAAGGAACAGACTATCTTGTACGCAATCTTTTTATCAGCCTTGGCCTGGCTGTGTTACTGATTGCCTCTTTTATGGCCTGGATGTTCCGATCAAAAAGAATGGTAATTGTTTCACTGATCCCCAATCTGATCCCACTCATTACAACGGCTGCACTAATGGGCGTTTTTAACATCCCCATAAAGCCATCGACAATATTGGTATTTAGCATAGCTTTTGGTATTTCGGTTGATGATACCATTCATTTTCTTGCCAAATACCGTCAGGAACTCGGTGCCACCAACTGGAGCATACAGGCCGCCACAGTTCTGGCATTGAAAGAAACCGGACGAAGTATGATCTATACTTCTGTTATTCTTTTCTTTGGATTTGGTATATTTACGGTATCAAGTTTTGGAGGAACCGTCGCGTTGGGAGCACTGGTTGCTTTGACTTTACTGGTGGCACTGTTCTCAAATCTGATATTGTTACCATCGTTGCTGCTCGGACTGGAAAGGCTCATTACCAACGAGACATTCAGGGAGCCTTTGTTGACCATCTACAATGAGGATGAAGACATAGACTTTGAAGAATTGAAAATAGGGAAAACTGCAGAAAGCAAGGAAAAAGAGCCGGACACAAAAAAATAAAAGCGCATGTTGAGAATTGATGAATATCGCAGTATCATTGAAGATCAGCTTCAGATGATTGGCGGCATGAAACGTCCGGAAGGACTATATGAACCGGTAAAATATATTCTTTCGCTTGGAGGGAAGCGGCTAAGGCCTGTACTATGCCTGGCTTCGGCCGGTCTCTTCGGAGATTATTCACCGGCACTGATGCCTGCCCTCGGCCTTGAAGTATTTCACAATTTCACGCTCCTCCATGATGATATTATGGATCGCTCGGATGTCCGCCGCAATCATGAGACAGTACACAAAAGATGGGACGATAATACCGCAATCCTCTCCGGCGACCTTATGCTTATAAAATCTTATGAGCTTATCAGTAAAAGTCCGGTAGGAGTGTTGCCCCAGGTTTTGGAAGTCTTCAACAAAACAGCCATCGAGGTATGTGAAGGTCAGCAGTTTGATATGGAGTTTGAAAAAACCACCGATGTCACCGAAGAAGGTTATCTGGACATGATACGCCTGAAAACGGCTGTTCTGATCGGGGCAAGCATGAAAATCGGAGGCATTCTGGGCGGAGGAAGCCTACGGGATTGCAGCCTCCTTTACAAATTCGGCCAGGACATTGGAATGGCCTTCCAGCTGCAGGATGACTGGCTGGATGTATTTGGCAATCAGGAAACCTTTGGAAAACAGATCGGAAGTGATATCCTGAACAATAAAAAAACGTTTCTTTTGATCTCAACCCTTAACAGACTTGAAAAAGAACCAAGGAAGCAACTTTTGGACTGGCTGGAACGTAAAGACTACAATGCGGATGAAAAAATTGCTGCCGTGACACAGCTCTATAACGAAGCAGGTGTTTCCGAAATTGTCACCAGGAAAAGAGATGATTTCTTTTTTCGTTCCCTGGAAAATTTCGAAAAAATAAACGGTGACCAGGAGATTAAGAAGGAAATAGAAAACTTTGCCCATAAACTGATGGCACGGGCAAGATAAATGTTCGTTTTTACTTATCCTGATTTAATTCGAAAAAAAATTTTTATATCATGACTCAATTAAAAGGCACTATATCGCAGGTAATCGGCCCTGTCGTTGATGTCAGTTTTGACCTTAAGGACGAGCACCTTCCAAAAATAAACGAAGCCCTTGAAATACAAAGGGAAGACAATAGCATATTGATCCTTGAGTGTGAACAACACATCGGGGAACATACCATCCGGTGTATTGCCATGGATTCTACCGACGGGTTAAAAAGAGGTATGGAAGTTATAGCAACTGGTAATGCCATCACTATGCCCTCAGGAGAAAATGTAAAGGGCCGGCTGATGAATGTCATTGGACGTCCCATCGACGGACTTCCTGCTATTGAAACCAGCGAAAGGAGCCCCATCCATAAACCGGCACCCGACTATGATTCACTATCTACTGAAACTGAGATTCTGTTTACCGGTATTAAGGTGATCGACCTCATCGAACCTTATGCCAAAGGAGGAAAAATCGGCTTATTTGGAGGCGCAGGAGTCGGCAAGACCGTTCTTATTCAGGAACTAATCAACAATATTGCCAAAGGATACAGCGGCTATTCCGTTTTCGGAGGCGTGGGCGAACGTACCCGCGAAGGAAACGACCTTCTGAGAGAAATGGTGGAGGCCGGGATCGTAAACTACGGCGATGAATTCAAAAAGAGCATGGAGGCCGGCCATTGGGACCTGGAAAAGGTAGATGCCGAAGCATTGAAAAAATCTCAGGTATCGATGGTCTTCGGACAAATGAATGAACCCCCTGGAGCCCGTGCCCGCGTAGCTCTTTCAGCGCTGACCATCGCCGAAACATTTCGCGACAGCGGCAAAAAAGAAGGCGGTGGAAGCGACATATTACTTTTCATCGACAACATATTCCGTTTTACACAGGCCGGCTCAGAAGTATCGGCACTACTGGGGCGTATGCCGTCGGCAGTGGGTTATCAGCCCACCTTATCATCAGAAATGGGCGCCCTTCAGGAAAGGATCACATCTACCAAGTCGGGCTCTATTACTTCCGTACAGGCAGTCTACGTGCCGGCTGACGACCTTACCGACCCGGCGCCGGCCACAACGTTCACTCATCTTGACGCCACAACCGTCCTGAGCCGGAAAATTACCGAGTTAGGGATTTATCCCGCGGTAGACCCTCTGGATTCGACTTCACGGATCCTTTCTCCCGACATTGTTGGAGAAAACCATTATAAAACAGCCCAACGAGTCAAAGAAATTCTTCAGCGATACAAAGAATTGCAGGACATTATCGCTATCCTTGGAATGGAAGAACTGTCGGAAGAAGACAAACTTGTTGTTTCACGGGCAAGACGCGTACAGCGGTTCCTCTCACAACCTTTTCATGTGGCCGAACAATTTACAGGGATCAAAGGAGAACTCGTTTCCATCGAAGATACCATCAAGGGCTTTAACATGATCATGGACGGAGAAACCGATAAATACCCCGAGGCAGCATTCAACCTGGTGGGTACCATTGAACAAGCCATCGAAAAAGGAGAAAAAATGTTGAAAGAATCCAAACAAAAATAAATGGACGATCTCTATCTCGAAATAATTACGCCCGAAAAAATTCTTTTTGACGGCCCGGTCGGATTGGTTGAAGTCCCCGGTTCCATGGGACGTTTTGTCCTACTTCGCGATCATGCACCAATTATTTCAACGCTCACCAAAGGTAAAATCAGGGTTATCGGAAAAGACGGATACGAACACCATTTCGAGTGTAAAGAAGGTGTTCTTGAATGTCACGACAATCATACCGTTGTTCTGATGAATGAACTGCCTGGTGAAAATAAAGCAGACCTCTAAAATCATGTCTTTCAACTCTGCAGAAAATAATCCGGTCGGGGTTAGATGCCCATCTTGACTTGTCGATTCGATTTTGATGACAGTTTTTCTGTATTTTGTCCGGGGTTTCCCTATTTTTGTGAAATGATAACCGGGAAGCAGTATTTCACGCAAAAACTTTTTGCTCTGCCTCTATCCAAAAAACTGTTAATATGACATTTAGCAAACTCTGCAACAAGATTTTCAACGAAACCACGGAATACTATCACGAGTTTGACAACGTGGATGCCACCCCCGAAAATCCTTATGACCAAGGCACTATCGAAAACCTGCTTTTCAGGAAAAACTGGATTGATGCTGTTCAATGGCACCTCGAGGACATCATTCGCGATCCGGAAATTCAACCCCAAGAAGCATTAAAAATCAAGCGGCGCATCGATAAATCCAACCAGGATCGTACCGACCTGGTCGAATCAATTGATGACTATTTCCTGGATAAATACAAAGATGTAAAAGTAGCTCCCGATGCTACCATAAACACCGAAAGTCCGGCCTGGGCCATCGACCGTCTTTCAATTCTCGGCTTGAAAATTTACCACATGCAGCAGGAAGTAAAACGCCCGGATGCGTCACCTGAACATCTCGAAAAATGTAATCTGAAACTTTCGGTACTTCTTCAGCAGAGAGAAGACCTCAGCACTGCTATTGACCAGTTGATTGCCGATATCGAAGCGGGACGAAAATACATGAAAACCTACAAGCAAATGAAGATGTACAACGACCCGTCGCTGAATCCTGTGCTATATAAAAATAAAAAATAACCTTGAGCCCGGTCTAAAAAGCATCTTTGTTGCCAAACTCGTTGTTGTTTTAAATTTTTGCATCCTCATTAACAACAAGTTAACTCCGTTACAAGAATTTAAAACGCCTTGATTTTGACAAAAATATGCTTTTTATACTGCACTCAACCTTTAAAATCCTTTTTATGTCAGAGGATGTGACTCATATAAAAAAAATCCTCGTTTTTCGCTTCAGTGCCCTGGGAGATGTTGCCATGACAGTTCCGGTGCTTTGGTCGTTTTCGCAGCGCTATCACGAATATGAAGTTTGGTTTGTTTCCCGCCCTTTTGCAAAAGATATGGTAGCCCCGCTGCCAAACATCCACTTTTTCCCGCTAAGTTTAAAAGAGAGACACAAGGGCCTGGCCGGCCTTTTCAGGCTTTATCGTGAACTCAGGAACAATGGCCCATGGGAAGTCGTTGTCGATTTGCACAGCGTTCTCCGTACGCACGTACTAACAACTCTTTTCAGGATTTCCGGCACCAGGGTTGCAAGGATTAACAAGGGACGTAAAGAAAAAAAGGCGCTGACACGAAAAAGTAATAAGATATTTAAACCACTGCAATCGACGATTTCCCGGTACCAGACAACATTCAAAAAAGCAGGATTCCCATTTGAAATGGTCCCTTTTCCCGGTAAAGAATTATTTGGAACCAAGCAACCAAATGATCTTTTTGCGTCTGATAAACAACAGGAAGCAGCGTCAGCCCCCTCCCGGGAAAATCCGGCCGGTTTTACCATCGGCGTTGCTCCCTTTGCGAAACATAATTGGAAAATGTGGCCTGAAGAAAAGATGTGGAACCTTTTATGCATTTTAGATAAAGAGGACAACAGGATAATTTTGTTTGGCGGCAGAGGCGAGGAACAGGAAAAACTGGAAGAATGGGCAGCCAATTTTAAAAAAGCAAGTACATTTGCAGGTCAGTTGAGCATGCGGGAAGAGTTGCAACTAATGTCGCAGCTCGATGTGATGATATCCATGGACTCGGCCAATATGCACCTGGCCAGTCTGGCAGGAACCCGTGTCATCAGCATTTGGGGAGCTACCCATCCTTTTGCCGGTTTTTACGGATACGGACAATCGCCCGATGATGCTGTTCAGATTGATCTTGAATGTCGGCCCTGTTCGGTTTTCGGGAATAAACCCTGTCATAGAGGCGATTTTGCATGCATGATGAACATAACTCCCGAAATGATACTACATAAAATAAAAGCAAAATAAGAAAACAATAAAGCCCGGATGAAACGAGCAGCAAAGATTGTCACAAAAGAACATGTATAAAGCTCAATCACGCGAGTTCCACCAGACCAATGACTTAGACTTATTTCATACTGATGAATATTGTATTAATCAATTCAATAGGTAAAAACAAATGGGGTGGCGGTGAAAAGTGGATGATCATGGCCGCTTCCGGGCTGATGTCGGTTGGACACAATGTGGTAGCCATTTGCAGGAAAAATTCGAAACTTGCCCGCAAAGCAAAAGCAGAAAATATTCCTGTTAAAGAAATCGGGGTCAATTCGGATTTTGATGCCTTCGCGGGCTTTAAATTTTGTCGCTTCTTTAAATCATTTGAACCCGATGTAATAATTGGCTGCCAGAATAAAGACTGGCGCGTGGCATCAATGGCCCTGAAACTGACCGGCTCCAAAGCCAAAGTGTACTCAAGGCAAGGGCTGCAACTTCTTAAAAACAACTGGTGGTATAAGTGGACCATTCGTTTGTACAGCGATGGTATAATTACCAATACCAATACCATAAAAGAATATTACGACTCTTTTGTTCCCGTGGGGAAAGATTTTGTAAAGGTTGTATTCAATGGCGTCGAAGAAATTCCGGATAATATTGAAGCATTTGACTATTCAAAGTACCTTCCCAATGAAGAAAAAAACCCGGTAATTATTTTATCAACAGGCCGGCTGGCTCGACAAAAAGGTTTCAAATACCTCATCTCTGCTGCAGCAGAAATAGTTAAGACGCATCCGAACGTTTATTTTTTCCTGGCAGGTCACGGGAAATTGCAATCGGAACTAAGAAAACAGATAAAACAGCTTGGGCTTGAAAAAAGATTTATTCTTTTAGGATTTATTGAGAACATCCATCCACTTCTCAAAAGTGCCGATATTTTTGTTTTCTCTTCACTCTACGAAGGCATGCCCAATTCAATATTGGAAGCCATGGCACATGGTTTGCCGGTTGTTTCAACCAATGTGAATGGCATATCGGAGCTTATTGAAAATGGTGTAAACGGATACATGGTAAAACCAGGAAAAACTGATGAACTGACAACGGCATTGGATAACGTTATCAGGGACAAGGAAAAAATCAAAAGGGTCGGTGCCAATGCACGACACTTTGTTTCACAAAATTTTGCCGTCCAAAAAATGGTTGAGAAGCTGAACAAACTTCTTGACAGCAAATAAGAGATGAAGATCATCCAGACACAGGAAAAGGAAACTTTTCTCTCTTACAAACTACCAATCATTACCGAATTTACACATAAACACTAACTAATGTTAATCGGTAAGCATCTTTTTGAGGTGATATAAACATATCACCATAAAAATATTCTCACAAACAACCAGTGTCATGTCATGTATAAAATGATGTATAACTTGAAACTGATTTTTTTGTTTTTATCATGCAGAAAAAACGAAAATCAGTGATGCTATGAGCGTTATTTATACATGACACGGCACTATTTATTATTCCATTGGGGTTTATCTATGTCAGCTTTTAACTCGGGTTTTTTTTCATGTAAGGTTTTACCTGACAAAACAATTTCATATTTTTTTAAATATGCTTTTGCCATAACTTGTGAGTTGAACAAGTCACGAGCATATTCATGACATATTCGTGTATCGTATTGAGTATGCATTATATGTTCTGCTAATTCTCCAGCAGAAGTAGATAAAAAGCCAACATCATTATGCACCAACTCAGGTAAAGAACCGAATGGTGTTCCAAAAACCGGAGCTCCGAAAAATAAACTTTCAATTATTGCTAACCCAAAGGGCTCATGCCATTTCACCGGGAAGATTAATCCTTTGGAACCCTGAAGTAAATGATTCTTTTCAACTCCTCCAACCATACCATGAAATTTGATCCTGGGATGAAAGGTAAAACGCAATCCCATCTTGAAATTAAATCGATACCCTCCTAAAACATGCAGTATTTCATGAGGCATTTTTTTGGTCACAGCAATTGCTCCACGAACATTTTTTACACTCCATGCTGCCTTCCCTAAAAAATGGTAGTAGTTTCTTTTAACACTAAGTTCGACTTTGCCATACTCATCCCAATCCAATCCATTATATACAAAGCAGCTACTCCCAAATTTTCCTGCATGATGTTGACTTATAAAAATAGAATTTTTATCCAAGTACGGACTGTCAGACCAATGTACAGTAGCTACATAAGGTTTTTTAACTTCTTTGGGAACAGAAGAATTAAAATGAATTAAATCTGTTCTGCCCGGAATTTGCATAGTCAACGGAATTCTTGGATTTCGCTCAATAACCTCAGCAAAATTACATTCAGAGCCTTTTGCTACCAAAAAGGCAACCTTATGTCCCATCCTTGATAACTCTTTTCCCAATGCCCAAATCACTCTCTGGGTACCTCCATAAGTACTAACTGGAATCAATCCATTCTCATCAACAATTAAAATATTCATCAGTATAAAATTAGTCTAAGTTATTGGTCTGATGGAACGCGCATGAAAGATTTATACATATTCTTATTGTAGAAAACCTATCTATGTTCATTTCATCCGCATAAAATTTAATTATTAAGGTCGGATGGAACGCGCATGATTGAGTTTTATACATGTTCTTATGTGGCAAACCTTGCCATGCTCGTTTCATCAATATAAATATTTTTTCTTTATACGGGCAAACTGTGGTGTTGCAGGGGTTGGTAAAAAAAGCTAAAACGCAAAGACGTATGTTGTGTTTATAATTCACACTACTGGCTACTGACTAAAAACTACTGACTAAATTACTTATATCTAAAAATCTGATAATCTATTAAGGCAATCTTTGTCATGCTCGTTTCAAAAATTTAAAACAACAATGAGTTTGGCAACAAAGATGCTTTTGAGCCGGGCTCAATAATTATTTTCATTATCTTCCGAAACCAATAAATATACAAATTTTATTCACATAAAGCTCGTCTTAGTTATTGACTATATATCTGCTTTTCAGAAAACCGTAAGCTCGCAATTATAAAATCCAAATCTTTCCACAACTCTTCGATCACCGATAATAAGCGTAAGCCTTCGGCCTCGCACATATTGCAAACTCCGTGCTAACGGCCTTACTTTGATGTCAAAAAATGAGGATGACCTTATCAACATTCAAGAAGCTATTCCAGGAATACCAGGAATCCTATTCTACTCCCCATTTGTCAGACCACTAAACCGACTTTTTTAGTTGAAATTCAAAAAGCCTTCATATCTTTGTTTTATCAGGTGAAACGCAAAGAGGCTCTGCTGGCGATCAACCTTTTAGGAATAACCTGTGCTGAATGAATAAGCCCTGGCCTTGCGTCGGGGCTTTTTAACATTCAATCAGCCAATGCCTAAGAAAACGCATGGCGCGGGTAGCGCCACATCAGGCAATTTTCTTATATAATTGAGCCGGAATTTGTCTTTGAATACCCTGATGAGTTTTCTCATGATTGTAATAATAAAAAAAATTCTTTAACCCGGTGTAAAGTTGTGAACCATTTTCCGGAGGCCTAAGATACACATAATCCCGTTTTACAGTACGCCATAAACGTTCGATGAAAATATTGTCGATGGCTCTATTTTTCCCATCCATACTTATACGTATGCCTGCGTCTTGTAAAAAATCGATCCATATTGGACATATAAACTGACTTCCCTGGTCTGAATTAATGATCTCTGGTTTTCCGTGTTTTTTAATAACTGTTTTTAGCACTGTAAGGCTGTTTTCTGCATTCAAATTATTAAAGACACCCCAGCCAACAACATAGCGGCTATAAATATCTATAATGGCGGTAAGGTACATAAATCCTTTTTCCATCGGGATGTAGGTGATGTCGATGGCCCATACTTGATTTGGTCTGAGTATTTTGAGCCCTCGCAATAAATATGGATGAATGTATTGGGCAGCCCCAAATTTGCTCAGATTACGCTTTGGATAAATGGCCATAATATTCATCTTTCGCAATAAACGACGAACTCGCTTGACATTTTCAACACACCCCGATGCAAAAAGAAAATCCTGTATTTGTAAAACTCCATGTGTGGGATACCTGAGATACTCTTCATCTATAAGACGCATGATTTTAAGATTTTCTTCACTTTCACCCTTGCCTTTATAGTATAAATTGCTCCTGGTTATACCTAATAAGTCACATTGTGCCCGTATGCTTAAATGCTCATTCTCTTTTACATATCCCTCTATTTCTTTCATAGACCGCCCCTTTTTGAAATTTTTTTTAGCCATTCTTTTTCCATTTCAAGTTGCCCAATCTTGGCAAATAAACGATCTTTTTCGGCTTCAAAATTTTCCATAGGTGCCTTGGTTGTGAAAATTTCAGATGAGCGATCCAAGAACTCTTGTTTCCATTTGGATATCATCGTGGGGTGAATTTCAAAACGTTTTGATAGTTCAGCTATTGTTTCTCGCTCCTTGAGCGCTTCAATAGCTACTTGGGCTTTAAAAGCCGCCTTAAATTTTCTTCTGCTTGTTTTCATACCAATTGTAAAGTTACATTTTTTCAACTTAACTCATGGTCTGAATTAACCCAACTTGTCATCTTGCTATCATAAAATTCTGTATTTCAGTCAG
>NZ_AEWI01000069.1 GCF_000191885.1 Anaerophaga thermohalophila DSM 12881 | reverse complement strand
CCATTTTTATAAATATTTTGCCAAAAAATACAACAAAATTAGAGATAAGATATTATGCATCAATATTTGCATAAGTTGCATTTTTCTCAATAAATTCGCGACGTGGCGGAACATCATCTCCCATCAGCATACTGAAAATACGGTCGGCCTCGGCAGCATTTTCGTAAGTAACCTGTCTTAACATCCGGTTCTCAGGATTCATGGTAGTATGCCATAATTGTTCCGAATTCATCTCACCAAGACCTTTATATCGTTGGATGTGAACGGAATCTTCTTTCCCGTCGGCATATTTTTCCACGAATTCACGCCTTTGAGCATCTGTCCAGCAATATTCTTCAAATTTCCCTTTCTTCAAAAAATACAGCGGAGGAGTAGCAATGTAGAGGTAGCCTTTTTTGATAAGCTCTTTCATATACCTGAAGAAGAAAGTCATTATGAGGGTAGCAATATGACTACCATCCACATCGGCATCCGTCATTATCACAATCTTGTGATAACGCAGCTTCTCAATATTAAGGGCTTTACTATCCTCCTCAGTTCCAATATTTACACCAAGAGCAGTAAAAATATTCTTAATCTCATCGTTTTCAAAGACTTTGTGTTGAAGGGCCTTTTCAACATTCAGGATTTTACCCCTCAAAGGAAGTATGGCCTGAAAACGCCTGTCACGTCCCTGCTTCGCGGTACCACCGGCAGAGTCACCCTCGACCAGGAATATTTCAGCCTGTTCAGGATCGCGCTCTGAGCAATCGGCCAGTTTACCGGGCAAACCACCTCCCGACAAAACACTCTTTCGTTGAACCAGTTCCCGGGCTTTCCGGGCAGCATGACGGGCAGTTGCCGCAAGAATCACTTTGTTTGCAATAGCTTTGGCTTCCTTAGGATTTTCCTCAAGATAATTTGAGAGCATGGTGCTCACAGCCTGATCGACAGCCAGACTCACCTCACTGTTTCCAAGTTTGGTTTTAGTCTGCCCTTCAAACTGAGGCTCAGCGACCTTAACAGAAATTACAGCGGTCAAACCCTCTCTGAAATCATCGCCATTAATATCAAACTTAAGTTTGGAAAGCATTCCGGATTTCTCTGCCCAGTTCTTCAAGGTACGGGTAAGTCCACGCCGAAATCCTGTCAAATGCGTTCCACCTTCTATCGTATTGATATTGTTGACATAGGAATATACATTTTCATTGAAAGAGGTATTGTAAACGATGGCGATATCTACAGGAATATCATTTTTTTCGGTGGAAATATGAATGGGCTCATCAATAAGCTTTTCCCGGTTGCCGTCAATAAAATTTACAAATTCGATGAGTCCGTTTTCCGAATAGAAGCGCTCCGATTTAAAATTTCCTTCTTCGTCTTTTTCTCTCTTGTCGGTAAGGATAATTTCAAGTCCGGAATTCAAAAAAGCCAGTTCGCGCATCCGGCTCGCCAAAATACTGTATTTGAATTCGATATTATTGAAAATAGAAGAATCGGGCATAAAAGTGATCCATGTACCGGTTTTATCCGTAGTCCCAACTTCTTCTATTGGAGCAAGCGGTTTCCCCTTTTGATATTCCTGGCGGTATATCTTACCATCACGGTGTACTTCAGCTTTAAGGTTCGATGATAGTGCATTGACACAGGAAACACCAACTCCGTGAAGGCCACCGGAAACTTTATAACTATCCTTGTCGAATTTTCCACCAGCGTGAAGCACTGTCATTACCACTTCAAGAGCCGACCGTCCTTCCTTTTCATGAAAATCGACGGGAATTCCGCGGCCGTTATCTACAACGGTAATGCTGCCGTCTTCATTAATGGTAACCACAATGGAAGTACAATAACCTGCAAGGGCCTCGTCAATAGAGTTATCAACAACTTCGTATACCAGATGATGCAGTCCTTTCTGACCAAGATCACCAATGTACATCGCGGGTCTCTTCCGAACTGCTTCCAGTCCCTCAAGAACCTGAATACTACTGGCTTTATATCCATTTTCAACAGGTATAGGGTTATTTTCATTTACCTTATCACTCATTTTTTCCTTTATTATTTTAGTGACTGTTCTTAAAGCTCAATCTCCTGTTCTTCAAGTACCTGCATGCAGGCAAAACAACAGGCAACTATCTGACCAGACACAAGAATATATTGCAAACACTTTCCTTACTTTGCAGACGGATAATCTAATTGCTGCCTGAATACATTTTTAAAGTATCAAAAATGCCATACAAAGATAACAAAATAAGCGATATTGACAGTCAAAAACCCAGACTATTTTTTATTTTTTTAATGCATCAACTAATTGATTTGTAGTTAATTAAATAACAAATACATAATTCTTTCAAATGGTTGGTTCTTCTTCTGAAAATAAAGCGAAAAAGAACCGGCAATTAGTGCCTTATATTGGATATTCATGTTTGTTTGGTAAAAAGTTTACCGCTCCGTCACCGTTCAGCAGTTTTAGTTATGACACTGATGCTAACTGTCTATCTAATCCCTTGCGAAGAATCTCTATCAGACTATGAAACGAGCATGACAAGGTTTGCCTTAATAGGTCATTAGGTCATTAGGTCATTAGGTCATTAGGTCATTAGATTGTTAGGTCATTAGATTGTTAGATTG
>NZ_AEWI01000070.1 GCF_000191885.1 Anaerophaga thermohalophila DSM 12881 | reverse complement strand
TTGCGCATTTTTTGGTTTTTTGGGTGGCATTTTTCACAAGTTGGGTTAAGAGAATGCAGGGAAGCAACAGGATTTTCGCAAAGAGAGTTGGCAAAGCTTTTAAATACTTCTTATTCTGTTGTTGGTAAATACGAGCGTGATGAAATGACCCCTTCTGTGGAAGCGGCAAAGAAAATAGCCAAACTGATTAATACCACAGTTGGCTACCTATTAGGTGAAACAAACGAAACCAATGTACTTAAAGACCCCGACATGTTACGCCGATTAAACCAAATCAGCGAACTGCCGGAAGAAGATAAACATTGTATTCTTTATACTTTGGATGGTTTATTACAAAACGTTAAAGCAAAGCAGGCTTTTAATCATTAAAAAATAAACCTACTCTTTTATAAATTGAGATAAATCCAGCACGCCTAGTTGGGTATTGTTTACTCCGAACCTTTCATAGTACCAAAATGATATTACCAGCCTTGTGGCATCATAAGGTACGACATCATAAATAGTTATAGCTCCCTTATTGTCATCTGTTGGAAACATTAGTTTATATTCGATTCCTTTAGCATCTTTAAAACACAAAGCATATTCATTATTGACCCCTCTATTTTTTTGTCTGTAAGCTTCTAATTTCAGTTCTGTTATCACGGAACTATCTTTCAGGGTTATTGGATAATAAGTACTTGTTTCTCCTTTTATTGAGTCAAGAATAAAAGTTTGAGCATCTTGATAATCCCAAATAAATCTATCTTGTTTGCAGGAATCGGTGTTAGCCTTTTTTGCTATTGTATCACCATCAATATTAAATGTATAGATGCTGTCTAATTGAAAATTTGATACATACAAATAATTATTAATAATTTCTATTGAGTTGAAATTCATTGAATTCCGACTAATTTTTATAAACCAACTAAAATCCGTTAAAAAAATATTCTTCTCAACTACATCTTCGCCCTTACAAGATATAGACAGTCCGAATAATAAAAAGAATGAAAATATTCTATTAATCATTTTTCAGAAATTTTGCTGTGTGTTTTGCTGCTGCGGTATATGCAATTTCATAAAGAGTATACTGACAATCGCCTATTTTCTTTGCTCCTTGCTCTGTGCTTGGCTTATCCTTATTTATTTCAGCATGAGTGTTTGATCCTTCCATCATCTCTCCAAGTTTAAATTCTCCGGTACGCACCTGGTTATACCACTTGCTTTGACCAAAGCCACCAGAAACAGCTTCATCCCAATGTGGTATATCGTTCAAAGTAAAATCAGCTAAGTTTTTACCTAGGTCATTTTCCCAATACTTTAGGTACATTTCAACATAGTTTGAATGAGAATAAAAATCCATCAGGTTATGCAAGGCTATACCGAATGAAAAGGCACTAAGCTTATCAATTTTATCATGTTCGTTAATTCTTGTCTTAACTTCTTCCCAGCCTTGGTTTACCTGGGTAATATCTAATTTATTATCAAAGTGGATATCCGTTGATTTATCATCACATTGAAAACGTATCTCATATTCCTGTCCATTAAAATCAACAACCATTAAAAGTTCACTTGTTATATCCTTCGAGGTTGGTTCTGTGTTTTCCTCAAGCCTTGCTACATCAACTTTAGATTCAGGTAATACCCTGATTAAAATTGATGGTTTTCCAGTAAGTGTCCTGTATTCAAAATACACAAGATTTTCTTCTGCTGTGTTTTCATTATATCGCTCTATGTCAACATCAAAATAATATTCATCTTCTGGGTTTTCTGAAGATTCTAGCACATCAGCATAATCAAAAAACTTTTCAATATCAAAAGCTCCATACCTGGCTCGGTATTGTTGCATTAAGTATTCAAATTTTAGATATGATTCTTTGTCGTGAATATAAATCTTGTGATTTGTATTTTTAATTGTAACTACACACTTTGCAGCCTTCTCTTCCTCATTAAGTAATGAAGGCAAATTAAGTTCCATTCTTAAGATTGGGTCGTGAATTACCCAAAGAACATCGAGCTCATCATCCTCCAATAAATCATAGTTTTCAATAACTGACGCAACAAACACGGCTTTCTTTATTTTAAATTCACTAGTTGCATAATTCCCCATGGATTCGACTGTCCTTTCAATATTATCAATACTATTGTTAAAATCTTCAATTTCTTCATCGATAATTTCTTTTCTGCGAACCGGGTCTGTAATAAAGTCGTAAATATCCTCTACTTTCTTCTTGTATTCATCTTTCTTTTTAATTACATAATCCTTTGCCATATCTGCTACGTCATCATAGTCCAAATCAAATGGAATTTTCCACCATGCTTCTGCATCACAGGATATAGAAATTCCATCTGCCCCATATCCAACACCCCATAACATTGGTGCGGCAATTTGTGCATCGTAACTTATACCAGCCATGCTAAATGATTCCTTTAATATCTCTTCATGGATTCTAGGGTCAAACGCCCCTTCCTCTTCCCCCTGCCCCCACGCAAACAGCACATTTTGCGGGTCATGTATTGCATCCCATTGGTACTTCCACAGACCCGTGCCCTGG
>NZ_AEWI01000071.1 GCF_000191885.1 Anaerophaga thermohalophila DSM 12881 | reverse complement strand
CTCAATCATGCGAGTTCCATCAGACCAATAACTTAAGTTAATTTTATGCGGATGAAAACTCTGTGAAATAATGAATTGCTTCATTCCACGCCTTCGGCACGGTGACCCACAGTTGACCACCCATGCCTGAAAAAAGTCATCATTTTATTACGATGCAAAAATACAGAAGTTTCGGTGAAAGGAGTAATATCGAAAGGAAATTTTATGGCGAGGGAAGGGGGAAATTCGTCAATTGGTTGATTGATTTATTGGGTTTCCGGGTTTCGGGTTCCGGGTTTCCGAGTTCCGGGTTCAGGGTTCTGTGTTTTGTGTTCTGAGTTGGGGGTTGGGTTTTACGGGTTGGCCGTTCCCCCTTTAGGGGGTCAGGGGGTGTGTGACAGGGTTCTGAGTTCCAGGGTTTCGGGTTTCGAGTTCAGAGTTCCGTGTTTTGCGGGCTGACGTTCCCCCTTTAGGGGGTTAGGGGGTGTGCGCCAGGGTTCTGTGTTCTGTGTTTCGTGTTCCGAGTTTCATGTTTCGTGTTCTGAGTCGGGGGGTTGGGTTTGCGGGCTGACCGTTCCCCCTTTAGGGGGTCAGGGGGTGTGCGCCAGGGTTCTGGGTTCCAGGGTTTTCGTGTTCCGAGTTTCCGCTTTTGTGTTCTGAGTTTTGGGGTTGGGTTTTGCAGGTTGGCCGTTCCCCCTTTAGGGGGTCAGGGGGTGTGTGACAGGGTTCTGAGTTCCAGGGTTTCGGGTTTCGAGTTCAGAGTTCCGTGTTTTGCGGGCTGACGTTCCCCCTTTAGGGGGTTAGGGGGTGTGCGCCAGGGTTCTGTGTTCTGTGTTTCGTGTTCCGAGTTTCATGTTTCGTGTTCTGAGTCGGGGGGTTGGGTTTGCGGGCTGACCGTTCCCCCTTTAGGGGGTCAGGGGGTGTGCGCCAGGGTTCTGGGTTCCAGGGTTTTCGTGTTCCGAGTTTCCGCTTTTGTGTTCTGAGTTTTGGGGTTGGGTTTTGCAGGTTGGCCGTTCCCCCTTTAGGGGGTCAGGGGGTGTGTGACAGGGTTCTGAGTTCCAGGGTTTCGGGTTTCGAGTTCAGAGTTTTGGGTTTTGCGGGTTGGCCGTTCCCCCTTTAGGGGGTCAGGGGGTGCGCGATAGGGTTTCAAGTTTCGTGTTTTCGAGTTCCGTTTTGCGTGTTCCGTGTTTTGCGGGCTGACCGTTCCCCCTTTAGGGGGTCAGGGGGTGCGCGCCAGGGTTATGCGTTCTGTGTTTCGGGTTTCCGAGTTCCGGGTTTTGTGGGTTGACCGTTCCCATCCGCCCATTCAGGATGTAAGGTGTTGTTCGACAATGTTTTGGGTTCTGTGTTTCGTGTTTTGCGGGCTGACCGTTCCCCCTTTAGGGGGTCAGGGGGTGTGCGACAGGGTTCTGGTTCCGTGTTTTGGGTTAAGTAAGATTCTTCGTCGTACCTCTTCAAAATGCCAAAAGAGTGTGTCTGTTATTCTCATCCTTAACCTTAACCTCAACCTCAACCTCAATCTCAACCTCAACCTCACTTGGTCATTGAAAAGATTCTTCGTCGTAACCTCCTCAGAATGACACTGATGATGTGTGTTATTCTGAGTCCCTGAAAAAAATTTACAGATTGTGACAGATTCTTCGTCGTTCCTCCTCAAAATGCCCAAAGAATGTGTCTGTTATTCTCAACCTCATCCTCAACCTCAACCTTAACCTCAACCTCAGCCTCAGCCTCTTAAAATAATCTGTGCTCATCTGTGTTATCTGTGGTGCACATCCTTAACCTTAGCCTCAACCTCAACCTCACTCTGCCCCCTTCTCTTTTCTCACCACATCATCCAGGTTAAGCACGAGCATATAGCCGATGTTGCTGATACGCAGGTACAGTTTCTTTTTGCCTTGTATTTCTTCCACTTCGCCTTCAATACCCTTAAGAGGGCCACTGGTGATGGTTACTTTTTCGCCTTTGCGGAGGGTGTCGGACTCGACGGAAAAAGCGAGTTTATTTTCTACGGTACGGCGCATGGCTTCTATTTCATGGTCGGGGATTGGCACTGCTTGTCCTTTGTGGGAGACATAAGCTATCACGCCTTGAGCATTGAAGACATCCCTGTATTGCGACGGGGTAATGTTAACAAATATATAGGAGCTGATAACGGGCACTTCCACCCATTTTTTCCGGTCGCTCCATTGCCGCAACTCTTTACGAAGTGGGAGATAGGTGTTAATTCCAAGAGCCTTTAACTGCTCATAAACTTTTTTTTCGGCTCTTGACCGGGTATAAAGCGCATACCATCGTGGTTGACTCTTCTTTTCCAAAACTTTAACTGCTTTTTTCCGTTGAACGGGTAATTTTTTTCAGCTTCTCAATCTGTTGTATTACCTGCCTTCTTTGTTCACGCAAGCCGGCCAGTTCCTGCAGGACGAATGATGTTTCGTAACCATCGCGGATGGCTTCTTTGTCGAATTGTTCCATCACGATGTAGTAATATTTTTCGCCGATGAACTGTACCTTCAGGGGCTTATCTACGTTGGACGCAATAAAATTGATGATGCCGTTGTCAGCGCCATCTTTATAGTTCACAATTTCCCATTTGCTGTCACCGTCCTGAAATCGCCGGTTATTGAAACCGTCCTGAGGCACTACCTCCGAGGTAACCGATTCCCCGGCATGGTAAACTTTGATCTGATTGTGTTTTATCCACGACGTACCGTAGTAACGGCTGGAGATATAGAATTCGCCTTTTGTGTCGAGGTGCGCACGGATAAACGTGCGGTTATAGCTGTTTTCCGGTCTTTGTCGTTTATGAATGAGGATGGGTTGTGAACCGTATTCATCGGAGCGGATAAAATTTTTCAGCAGCGGTTTCAGCTCTTTTTCTTTGACCGCTATCATGCTGTCGAGATATTGAAGATTCCGCTGTTGTTCCATCAGTTTTATTTCGTCCAGCATGCGAATGGCAAAAGCCGCTTCTTCGGTCAGGTCGTTAAAATTGTTGATGATGGTGTCGAGTTTTAGTTTGGCCAGGTTGTATTGTCCACTGTCGCGCAATTGAATGGCTTCATTCAGCTTTTGGGAGACTATTTCTTTTCGCGACGGTCCACAACCTGTCAGCAAACCAATGATGACAAACAGGGTAATATATCGGGTATGCATGTCTTGTAGCTTTTGGTTACCTGGTGTTTTGTTGACGACAAATTTATTGAATTTTGATGCAAATATAATGGGATGGGGATAAAAGTTACAATGAGCAACTGAGGCTAAGGGTGAGACTGAGGTTAAGGTTGAGGTTGAGGTTGAGAGGGTGCACCACAGATAACACAGATGAGCACAGATTTAAAAGGTCAAAAAAGATGATTGGATTTTTAGATTTAAGAGGGTAGATTCTTCGCTTCGCTCAGAATGACTCAGACTGATGCTGTGTGTCATTCTGAGGAGGAACGACGAAGAATCTCTTTACTGGCAAAATGAGGTTGAGGCTAAGGTTGAGGTTGAGGCTGAGGTTGAGAGTGCACCACAGATGGCACAGATTTACACAGATTATTTCAATAACCAATTCAAATGAGATTGAGGATGAGGATAAGGTTGAAAATGAGGTTGACACCCCAATACTTAATTCAGAACCCGAAACTCAAAACCCGAAAACTCAAAACCCGAAAACCCAAACCCCGGAACACTAAGCTTTTGAGACCCGGTATCTATCAAAACTTGTTATTCAATAAATAGTTGATTATATTAGTACATAAAAAACTTCAAAATATGGCTACACAGAATATTCCCGAACAACTTTTACCGGAACTGCTGGAAAGATTTAAGGATGAGCCTGTCACAAATCCTTCGCAACCCCTGTTTAAAGCCTGCAGTAAAACGGGCAGTGAAATATGGCTTGACACCGGTGATATGGAGGCGGTGGATCGTTTGATCACCCCTGAGGTAAGCGCACTGACTACCAACAATACGTTGCTTAACAAGGAGGTACAGAAGGGAATTTATGATGGTCTGATAAAGGATATTGCACCTCGCTTTGATGCATTGCCTGGTGAAAAGCGCATTATAGAGATGGCTTTTTTGCTGAATGCCTTGCACGGTCTCCGTTTGGTAAAACGATACGGAGGTAAGGTAAGTGTGGAGCTTCATACCGATGTGGCTCACGACGTTGACGGTATTCTTCATTACGGTCAGCGGTTTCACAATATAGAGCCTGACCATTTTCTGATTAAAGTACCACTGACTCCTTCAGGTCTTTTGGGCGCCAGGAAACTTCATGAGAAGGGCATACCTGTTAACTTTACACTGCTTTTCAGTACCCGGCAAAATATGTTGGTGACGCTCCTGGCACGTCCTGCTTTCTCCAATGTCTTTTTGGGACGTATTGGCGCCTATATGAAACAAAACCATCTGGGAGAAGCTGAAGGTCCGGGTGAGAAAACAGTTCATTGTACACAGCGGTGCATGAATACTTTAAGAGAAGAAACCGGGGCCACTACCAGACTCATTGCTGCCAGTATCAGAGACTATAATCAATTACCCTTGTTGTGCGGCATTGACGTCCTGACCATACCACCGAAGGTGGCCGCTGATGCCATCGAAAAACTGAAGGGGCCTTACCACCCGATGACCGACCATGATTTTAAGATTGTCTACGAGCCCGGTGTTGCCACCTCTGAAATACAGATTGATAAGCTGTGGCATGTCACGGAAGCGGAGAGGCGGGTTTTCCATGAGCTGGCCGACAATATTCCGGATGACGCCTGGGAACTCGTCGATTACCTGCGAGAAGCCGGTATTCCCGACATATTTCCTCATATTACTCCAATGGAAGAACTTTACATAGCCGACGACGGGAAAATTCCGAAACACGAAAGATGGGCCGATGCTATTTCAAAGGGTGAAACAGCTATTGATACCTTGCTGAATCTTGCAGGACTGGCCGCTTTCACCAAAGACCAGAAAGAGCTGGACAACCGGATTGCAGGGCTGATTGGAAAGTAGAAGCAGGGTGTTTGTAATTCTTTTTTCGACAAAATTCCTTTCATGTTCTGTTTTTTCAATTGGAAAAGATATTTTTGCCAATGGAAAGACAAAATAATCTGAAATGGAATTAAAAAATAGTAAGGAAGCTGTTCCCTTGTTTCTGCTTCGTACAGCTATCGGTTGGCTTTTTCTGCATGAAGGATTATACAAACTCGTTACCCCGGGATGGACGGCCCAATATTATCTGTCACAGTCGGACGGCCCTCTTCAGGGCTTTTTTCAGTGGATAATAAATAGTGAGTTTCTTACCTCCGTCTCCAATTATGGCGTTATATTTTTACTGATTTTTACCGGTTTATTTTTGATGCTCGGTCTGTTTGAGCGTATAGCTTCAGTGGCCGGGATGGTACTGCTGGTGTTATTTTATCTCTCCTATCCGCCTTTTGGCGATCTTAGTAATGTATTGGCCGAAGGCAATTATCTGGTTATCGATAAAAACCTGATAATATTTCTCGCCCTTTGGGTGGTTTGGCAGTTTCGTCCCGGTCAGTTTTTAGGTCTTAACCGGTTTATTTGCAGTAAGTTTTGAGATTTGTAGTCAACGATTTATTTTATGAACAGACGAGATTTATTAAAAGGATTGGCAGGAGTACCTGTTCTTGGTGCTTACGGTTACCTTTTTGCCCGAAAAACTGTGGCAGAGAAAGGCAAGGAAGCCAGTGGATTTCAAAAATTCATTCAGTCCAAAATAATGCCTTCCACTGCTAAGATTTCAGGTCGTTCGGACGGGCAGAAAGTGCGTGTCGGGCTGGTTGGTTTCGGCATCAGAGGAAAGCAATTGATGAAATCCATGGGGTTTATGACGCCTGAGGATATAGACGCTATGTCTGAGAAGGCCCGTAAGATTTTCCTTGATCAGCCCGATTTAAACATTGAAGTCACTGGTGTTTGCGATTTGTACCGGCCGCGGTTAAAAGAAGCGGCAAGAGCAGCTGCTAATATTGAACGGAAAGGGGTTGCCGGTTTTACTGAACGACCGGTGAAACAGTATGGTCATTTTCGTGATCTGGTGGCAGCACCCGACGTGGATGCTGTGGTTATAGCAACAAGTGATCACTGGCATGCACCTGTTTCCATCGCTGCAGCCAATACGGGAAAGCATATTTATTGTGAGAAAGCGCTTTCCAATAAACTGGAAGATGTTTTTAAAGTCAGAGATGCGGTGAAATCGAACCGGGTGGTTTTTCAGTTGGGGCATCAGAACCGTCAATCCGAGAGCAATGTGATGGCAGCGAAGGTGGTTCAGGCGGGTCTGTTGGGGAACATCAATCTTGTTGAAACAACAACCAACCGGAATTCGCCCAATGGAGCGTGGCTCTATGATATTCCTGAAGAAGCCGGCCCACACAATGTAGATTGGAATAATTTTCTGAGAGATACCAATACCCCATTTAATAACGAGCATTTTTTCAGATGGCGTTTGTTCTGGGATTACGGAACCGGCTTGAATGGCGACCTGATGACGCATGAATTCGACAGTATCAATCAAATGTTGAAAATGGGTATCCCTGAGATTGTAACGACTACAGGGGGTATTTACCATTGGAAAGACAGTCGTGAAGTTCCCGATGTGCAACAAACCGTGATGGAATATCCGTCGCGTCATTTTTCTCTGCTCTACTCGGCCTCTCTGGCCAGCAATATGTACCGGCCCAAAAAGGTAATGGGTGACGAAGCATCCATTGAGGTAGGCGGTACTCTTAAAATGTTTGTCGATTCTGGTTCTGAAATGTATGAGGATTACATTATGAATGAAGAGGTGGTACCCAATCAGCCCATCGGTCTTACCACCGATATGCAGGCTCAGGTGGATGCCATTAGCTCGGCTACGGAAAAATACTTTGCATCAAGAGGGCTGTTGTATACATCGCAGGGGGGAAGAATTATTGATACTGCCCACCTGCACCTGGAAGAATGGCTGAATGGTATCCGTACCGGTGCTCCTGTCAGTTGCGGTATTGACGAAGCATTCGAAGAAGGGGTTACGGCAATGATGGCTACCATGGCGTACCGCGAAGGCAGAGTTGTCCGGTGGGATGGAAGGAAGGTGGTTTGAGTCAATTGGTTAACGTATTAGAGGCTAAGGTTGAGGCTGAGGCTAAGGCTAAGGTTGAGGTTGAGGTTGAGAATGCACCACAGATATCGCAGATTTACACAGATTTAACAATAATCAAATAGAGGTTGAGACTGAGGTTGAGAGGGTAGATTCTTCGCTTTTCTCAGAATGACAGACAGCATCAGTGTCATTCTGAGGAGGAACGACGAAGAATCCCTTCACTGGCCAAATGAGGCTGAGGCTAAGGTTGAGACTAAGGTTAAGGTTAATATACGGGATAAATGAAACGAGCATGACAAAGTTTGTCACAAAAGAACATGTATAAGTTCTTGCATGCGAGTTCCATCCGACCTTAATAAAAAATTATATACGGATGAAACGAGCATGACAAGGTTTGTCACAAAAGGACATGTATAAAACTCATTCATGCGACTTCCATTCGATCTCTAACTTAGATTAGATAATTTTTATACGGATGAAAATTGTAATCTATAATTGACAATTATGTGCCATTTTTGTCTATTAAACCATGAAAACCCCTTCGAAAAACAATGCAAAATATTGTATGTCAGCAAGATAAAAACTGATTAAAAAAACTCATTTTTTCTCTGTTTTTTTTGACACAACTGTTTTGACATATCAAAAATCACTATTTTGGTAGATGAAAAGACGAACAAATGGTGAAACGTGCATGGTAAAAATTTTCAAGGAAGAACATTTATAAGTTCTTGCATGCGAGTTTCATCAGGCCTTGAAAACAAATTTTGTACTAAAAAAGTGTTATCCTCTTTTCGGACGTTCTTACCGGTGTAAACAAACACCATGAGATTAATTATCAAAAATTTATTAATCAAATTAATGTTGATTTAAATCATGAAATCCAAGAAGCTGCCTAAAAAGCACAGAGAAGATTTCGATGCTCTCGAAAAACCAAAAAAATCGGGAGTTAAAGTAAAAAAGGGCAAAAGAGCAAGAAAACCATCCATTTACGACGATCTGGAAGAAATGGATGAATTTGTGTTAAGCGAAAGAGAATACAGTGGATTCGATGACTTGTACAGCGATGCTGACGATGACCTGTATTAAACCGAGCTAATGTTGAATTTCCAATAGGAAAAGGCTGCCCCTTAAGGGTGGCCTTTTTTATTATTATGCATCTGTATAAAATTTATCTACGTTATTGGAATGATCCAACTTATCATACTTTAATTGATGTTAAATTATTCGCTCCGCTCAGAATGACAAACAGCTAAGGTTGAGGTTGAGGTTAAGGTTGAGGTTGAGAATTCACCACAGATGACACAGATGAACACAGATTATTTATTGGCATCAATAAAAATCACATTTTAATATGTTTGCTTTTTTTAGATTCTTCGCTT
>NZ_AEWI01000072.1 GCF_000191885.1 Anaerophaga thermohalophila DSM 12881 | reverse complement strand
TTGCAACACAACAGTTTGCCCGTATAAAGATAGTGATGAAACGAGCATGGCAAAGATTGCCACAATAAGAATATGTATAAGTTCTTGCATGCGAGTTCCATCCGACCTTAATAATAAATTTTATACGGATGAATTCTCATTAACAACGAGTCAACTCCGGTACAAAAATTTAAAACACGTTGATTTTGACAAAAATATGCTTTGTATACCGCACTCATGTGATATAAAAATAATGAAAAAACCACAGATTTAAAACAGAATTAACAACAAAACTATAGGTTTTAACAATTATTATACTTCTACATGAATAACCACCGATAATATACTGTTTGTCAGTAGATTAGAAATTACGAAAGGCTAAACTCCGGCTACATAAGATCAAGCAATAAAACCGAAGAAATATAGACAACGATAATCGTGAGGATTCCGGATATAATAATGGTCTGAACCGAAGCAACCGAAAAATCCTGATGCTTTGAAAGCGGATATATAGCCTCACTGCCAGGAGAAAAACGTGCCGAAACCTTTTTATACAGCCAGTAAACAAACCAACCGATGAGAGACCCAAGAATCATTCCACCCAGGATGTCGCCGGGATAATGAACACCCATATATATCCTGGAATAACTGTTCAATGCAGCCCAAAAAAGAATAAAAACAGTATACCAGCGATATCTGAACAGCAATATAGAAAAAACTGCAAGACCAAAAGAGTTGGTAGCATGCGACGATACAAAACCATATTTCCCGCCACGTTTCCCGTTTATCAGGTCAACCAGTCCCTGGATTGACGGATCGTGTGACGGACGAAGACGTTCAAAACCTTCTTTAAAAATATTTGTAGAAATCTGATCGCAGAGTAATACCATCAATGCCAGGGCAAGAACAGTAATAATTCCCTTAACCCCCTGGTTACGGAATATGACATAAAGGAAGAAGGCATACATCGGGAACCAGATACTTTTGCTGGTCACCACCCAGAAAAAGTTATCGAATAGCGGTGATGTAAATGAGTTGAGATATAATAATAATTCCTGATCGAGTTGTATTAACGTTTCCATGGCTTCATGGTTTTTTCTTCAAAGAAAATAAAAATTTTACAATTTGAAGCACTAATGTGCCCTCACATCTACAGCTAAAGAGTTAATCAGGGTCTGTCCCTAAAGTCGGCAAAATATATCGCTGCAAAAAATATATGTGTAACTTTACATGTTTTTAAATAACCGAGGAGGATGAGCAGAAGTGTTTTATATATCATAAACCCTGTGTCGGGTATTGGCCGGCAGAAGGACATTGAGAAAGTACTGAGGCAGGAAACAAAGCCTTCAGGTTTGAATTTTGAAATTGCATACTCAGGGAAATCCGGAGATGCATTTAAAATAAGCGCAGACGCCGCAGGAAAATATGATATTGTAGTTGCCGTTGGTGGTGACGGAACCGTCAACGAGGTAGGTCGTGGCCTGATTCATTCCTCTACAGCCCTCGGAATTATCCCCACCGGTTCAGGTAACGGACTGGCGCGTTTTCTTCAAATGCCTTTCAAGGTCAACAAAGCGCTCGAAGTAATACGGGAGGGCGCTGTCAAATCCATTGATGTCATCAAAATTAATGAGTTTTTCTCACTGAATGTTGCCGGCATTGGCTTTGATGCCTATATCAGTCATAAATTTGCCGGCAAAAAAAAACGGGGCCCACTGGCTTATATGCAATTAATTTCCAAAGAGTTTCCCAAATACAAATCGGAAAATTATTCTCTGGACATTGATCGTCACAAAATTGATGTTAACGCGTTCCTCATCAGTTTTGCCAATTCAAGTCAGTATGGAAATAATTTTCATATTGCCCCCGGTGCACTTATCGACGATGGTCTCATCGATGTTTGTCTCATCAAAGATTTTCCGAAATATACAGCACCAGCTCTGCTGATCAGCCTTGTTGACCAATCTATCGATAAAAGCAAATACGACAAAATAATAAAAGCACGCGACATCACCATACAACACGACAAGCCGTTGCTCGGGCATGTCGATGGCGAACCCGTCCATTTGGGCAAAGAAGCTCATATTCAAATATTACCACTTGCTCTTAAAGTTATTGTTCCCCCGGTGCACCTGCAGCAAACCCCCAATATTCTTCAGCCCCTGATGGAGTTGTTCCCGCCGGGAATTTGACTTTTTTTGTTAATCTTGCGCAAAACAAAAAAATTGTAATCCAGATACTTAAGTGTGTTACCTGCTTTGTCGTGTGGAAATTTTCCTTCTCTCATCTTACAATCTGTCCTCCCTGACGACAAAGCAATATAAATCCTTTCACTATAAGCTGAAAAATCCTTTTCAACAAAATTTATTACTTCTGCCTGTTAAACTTCTGTCTATAGGTTACTATTATCTGAAAATCTGACGATCCATTATGTCAATCATTGTCATGCCCGTTTCATGTGCTTTTCGGCGTGGATATTTCTCATTTATAAACTGAGCCCAATCTAAAAAGCATCTTTGTTGCCAAACTCTTTGTTGTTTTAAATTTTTGCATCCTCATTAACAGGTACAAGTTAACTCCGTTAAAACGCCTTGATTTTGATAAAAATATGCTTTTTATACTGCACTCAGGGCTGAAAAAGTG
>NZ_AEWI01000073.1 GCF_000191885.1 Anaerophaga thermohalophila DSM 12881 | reverse complement strand
ATTTCAATTCCACCATGGTACGATTGGAAGTTTAAGGGGCAAGATCGAAAAGATAGCCCTTGATTATATTTCAATTCCACCATGGTACGATTGGAAGAAAGCGCCTCGCAAAAGAACGCCCAACCCTGCGTTTATTTCAATTCCACCATGGTACGATTGGAAGTTATTGTTGTATTGCCTGAAAGGGTAATTTTAGCAATTTCAATTCCACCATGGTACGATTGGAAGAAATCAGGATGACAAAGGTTTAAACCATATAACTGAATTTCAATTCCACCATGGTACGATTGGAAGCTCAATTATCTGGTCTTTTGAAGGCGTCCATGACTATTTCAATTCCACCATGGTACGATTGGAAGCAGGGAATGCCGCCCTTTTTAATATCCGATGACAGCTATTTCAATTCCACCATGGTACGATTGGAAGTATATCCCCGTTGCCATAAATTTTGAGGATATTGTTATTTCAATTCCACCATGGTACGATTGGAAGTAGTTATTCCGAAAAACAAAAATCCCGAGTTGAAGTAATTTCAATTCCACCATGGTACGATTGGAAGTATATTCCAGATTATTCTGAAATTGAAGAATTACATTTCAATTCCACCATGGTACGATTGGAAGGACATAACCGGCACCAAGCATAATTCCTTCATCATCATTTCAATTCCACCATGGTACGATTGGAAGGCTTCGTATGATAATGTGAGTATTACTACACAAGAATTTCAATTCCACCATGGTACGATTGGAAGACCTTCTCTACCGTCATCATTACTCCCTTCAAATATATTTCAATTCCACCATGGTACGATTGGAAGACATCTTGAATTCAAACCAGGTCTGGTAATGGTTATTTCAATTCCACCATGGTACGATTGGAAGATATTACCTCGTTGTTGTCGTTGGAGTATTAGTATTGAATTTCAATTCCACCATGGTACGATTGGAAGTAGAGATTTATTAGCAGCTAAAAATATACTTCGGAATTTCAATTCCACCATGGTACGATTGGAAGTTATACCGTACTAAACAGAAGACCAACATCGAAGTATTTCAATTCCACCATGGTACGATTGGAAGAAAGTACAACATAAGTCGGTTCATATCCTAAATTGATTTCAATTCCACCATGGTACGATTGGAAGTCAACTAAATCATTAAATGCATTTATATATGTATGCCATTTCAATTCCACCATGGTACGATTGGAAGAATATCTTCAAACGCTGATTCCATTTCCTCCTCGGATTTCAATTCCACCATGGTACGATTGGAAGGAAATAAGCTCCTCGGGATTGAATGCAAATAATTTAAATTTCAATTCCACCATGGTACGATTGGAAGAAATTTGATAATCGACGTTTCGATGCTCAATTATCATTTCAATTCCACCATGGTACGATTGGAAGCCATGAAAAGAGCACAAATAAACTCAAAATATTCCGCATTTCAATTCCACCATGGTACGATTGGAAGACTTGGCGGAAAAGAAAAAAAGATTTCCGTCAACGAATTTCAATTCCACCATGGTACGATTGGAAGACGAAGTTCAAGCGTTCCGTAAATGTCAGCCGAGATTTCAATTCCACCATGGTACGATTGGAAGGCCATTTAAAGTGCTTGATTTGCCCTGTGCCTTGATTTCAATTCCACCATGGTACGATTGGAAGTGACCAACAAGTTGTTTTTTCGTTGACACTTAATTTATTTCAATTCCACCATGGTACGATTGGAAGATTCCCGAAATTGCTCCGAAGACGTCTTTGAATTGACATTTCAATTCCACCATGGTACGATTGGAAGCATCGATAATTCGGAATCCATCCCAATTTTCGATATTTCAATTCCACCATGGTACGATTGGAAGCCTCTTCTGACTGTTTAACTGTCATCCCTGTGATATTTCAATTCCACCATGGTACGATTGGAAGTTCAGGACAGGATATAGAAATTGTCCTTCAGAAAATTTCAATTCCACCATGGTACGATTGGAAGCCCAAGTGCCATCGAGCGGCCGTGTGCCGGTGCCATCATTTCAATTCCACCATGGTACGATTGGAAGTTCTAAGAGCTGAATTGCTTCAACAAAACGGACATATTTCAATTCCACCATGGTACGATTGGAAGATCGAGCCATTTTTTATTGATATATTCTTTTGTTAGATTTCAATTCCACCATGGTACGATTGGAAGCGGTGACACTGCCCAAATTACTCGCAGTCGTTGTCTATTTCAATTCCACCATGGTACGATTGGAAGCGCCTTCTGTGACGTCTAAAACTTCAGCGTCTATCATTTCAATTCCACCATGGTACGATTGGAAGTAGCTCAGCTGCTACCTGAAGAACGTTACAAAAAACTATTTCAATTCCACCATGGTACGATTGGAAGTCAGACAGGATTTCGGGAATATAACTGACAGGGAGATTTCAATTCCACCATGGTAA
>NZ_AEWI01000074.1 GCF_000191885.1 Anaerophaga thermohalophila DSM 12881 | reverse complement strand
TGCGCATTTTTTTGTTTTTTGGGTGGCATTTTTCACAAGTTGGGTTAATGTCTCACTAATGCTTTGTCCTCTTAGTTTTATTTCTGTTTTAACCGGGGCTACGTTTTTGGGATTTTTCAGGGTGTTATATGCCAGAGGATTGTCGGCAGTCATGAGGTAAGCCGTTGCTTTTTTTCTGATTTTGGCTTTACCGCTTAGATCAACATTCACTTCCTGTGCTTCTTCTGAAGCATTGACCAGTTTTACGTAAACCTTTCCGGCTTTTTTATCTACTGAAGCGCTGGCATACAATTTATCCTGTCCTGTGAGAGGTTTGCCGTCCATGGTGATGTTTAATACTTCACTGCCGGTATGGTTTGAGTAAAGTTTCTGCACGTAATAATTGGGTGTTCCCATCACGGTCAGGTTGTCGAACCAGATGAGGTCTGGACGCCATTGCCAGGCTTCAATGTGTGCCATCAGGGGGGCGTAAGATGCCATGTTTACTACATCGGCATTGCGAACCAGACCGGTCATGAAGGCTGCTTCGCTCAGGGCGCTTAACCATGAATTTTTTGAGGCAGGGTCTTCATTATCCGGACCATGGGCTGCATATTCGCCTGCAAACACTTTAGGACCGTTGCGGTCATAGTCGTCGTAGCGGTCGGCATTTTCGAAAAACCATTCGGGGTTCATGTAATAATGTTCGTCAATCAGATCAACTTTTTCATCCTTCATTTCCTTCCAGAGATAGTGGAAACGGTCGTCTTCAGGCCTGGGGCCTGAACCGCCAACAAGCATGATCCCGGGATGTTTGTTGCTGATGACTTCAGCAAATTTTTGATAGCGTTCCACATACTGTTCTCCCCATTGTTCGTTGCCAATTCCAATGAATTTCATATTGAAAGGTTCGGGATGGCCCATTTCGGCACGCAATTTTCCCCATTTGGTAGTGGTGTCACCATTGGCAAATTCAATCAAATCCAGAGCATCCTGAATGTAGGGGTCGAGTTCATCCATGGGAACCAGCTCACCTGTATTATACTGGCAGGCCATTCCGCAATTCAGGATGGGAAGGGGTTCGGCACCCAGGTCTTCAGCCAGAAGGAAATATTCATAAAATCCAAGGCCGAAAGATTGATAGTAATCGGGTGTATGGCGATGCATAAATTCAGTATTCCACCGGTTGACGATCACTTCGCGGTCTTCAACCGGACCGACTGTCTTTTTCCACTGGTAGCGAAGACTCAGGTCATGGCCTTCAACAATGCAACCGCCGGGGAAACGCAGGAAACCGGGATGAAGATCGTACAGCATTTGCACGAGATCGGCACGGAGCCCGTTTTTCCGCTTGTTCCAGGTGTCTTCAGGGAACAGCGAAATCATATCCATTTCAACGATTCCTGTTCCATTGACCATCACCCGTAGTTTGGCTTTCGCATCGGTTTGGGAAGATGTAAAGGAACCCTCCATCTTTTGCCAGTCTTCCCGGAAGCCGGAGATGGAAGTCTGCCCGATAACTTGCCCGTCTGTGCTGAGCAATTCTACTGATATTTCAGGATTGTTGTTGCCTACTTTACGGGCAATGACCAAGAAATTGTACCGATTGCCGGCTCGCACACCCATTCCGCGAAAACCTTCGTTCACGACGCCGAACATGCCGTCATCATTACGGCTGTCGATGCGGATGTACGTCGGGTTTTCAGGTTTATTCTGTTCCTGTTTCAGGATGAAAATCTTTCCGTTCCCGTCTTTTTTGGAAGTTTCCTGCCACCCCATCATGGGTTCGTAAAATTCGAAAGAGCGGTTTTTTACCAGCTCGGCATATATTCCCCCGTCGGCACTAAAGTTGATGTCTTCAAAGAAGATGCCCCACATGTAGGGTTGAATAGTTGCTTTTGGATGGTCAATATCTACT
This sequence comes from Anaerophaga thermohalophila DSM 12881, assembly GCF_000191885.1. Classification (GTDB taxonomy): domain Bacteria; phylum Bacteroidota; class Bacteroidia; order Bacteroidales; family Marinilabiliaceae; genus Anaerophaga; species Anaerophaga thermohalophila. The sequence continues at coordinate 1,240 of NZ_AEWI01000074.1, read as the reverse complement.
TTTATATCATGTTGCCCATGGACGAAATTGCCGGAGATTGTATAGATCAACGCCAGAACTAAAAGTATTTTCTTCATAGCATTAAAGGTTTTGTGGATTTTAGATATTTTAAAATGACTATGGATATTCGATATTCATTATCCTGCTACCAAAATAGTGTGAAATTATATTAGTTGCAAGGATTAAAAGTCAAAAATACATTTTTATACGGATTTATCAATAATAATGCTGATGAGTTGGCTACCAAGCAATAAAATACTTCAACAGCTACAAAGACGATGTTTAAACCAATGCCAATGGCAAAAATTTTTCCGTAACGTTTTGATTATTATATTTATGCGAATGTGCTATAACGTTTTGTTTCCCAAGTTTTAATATTCTGAAAGCCCCTCTTACCACGATTAAAAATACAATTGCCCCAATGATTAAATCGGGATATTTTGATTGCGTCATTAAGACCAAAACACCAGCCACAATTACACCTGTATTGATAATTATATCGTTAGATGTAAAAATCATGGTGGCTTTCATGTGTGCTTCGTTGCTCTTTGATCTTTGCAATAAATAGAGGCAAACTGAATTGGCGATCAATGCCAATACCGAAACGATAATCATGGTTTGAAAGTCCGGCACTTCTACAAAACTGATAAACCGATGTATCACCTCCGAAAGACCCGGAAGGGCTAATGCCAGTTGAAAATATCCGCTTAGTTTCGCTACTTTTTTCTTGCGAATTACTGTTGAACCGACTGCCCAAAGGCTAAGCCCATAAACCAACGCGTCTGCCAGCATATCCAGCGAATCGGCAACCAAACCCATGGATTTTGAAATGAGACCTGTTGTAATTTCAATGATAAAAAAAGCAAAATTGATAATCAGTACCGTCCAAAGAAGTTTCGATTGTACCGATGTATGGTCAATAAATTCATCCTGTTGGACAAAAACTGTTTCTTTGTGTTCCGTGCCCAAATTGAGTTCTTTCAAGCGTTGTTCTATTTCAGGGGTCTTTTCGGAATGAAAGACAGTGAGTTTACGGTTTTCAGTATCGAACACCAGACTTTTTTGGTTCCGTTTGGGGCAATGACAAAAAGAATAATGGAAAATAAATTTGAAACAGAAACAGGCGGCTGACTTTTTCAGCCGCCTCTATATTTAATGGTACTACCCTTCAATAGATCGTTAGATTATTAGATTTAACCCAACTTGTGAAAAATGCCACCCAAAAAACAAAAAAATGCGC
>NZ_AEWI01000075.1 GCF_000191885.1 Anaerophaga thermohalophila DSM 12881 | reverse complement strand
AAGCCACAGACATAACCTGGGTTAAAAACCCTGTGAAACCCAAACAGGGAGAAGGCATTTATTTTATCCGTACCACTCTTTCAGGGAAGTAAGCCAGATACCACAGGATTTTTTTGCCGACACAGGAATATTTGGTCAATCAAGTTATTGAACAATAAAACCGGGGCCTGTTTTTTATTTTCTACAAAACAGGCCCCGACAAAACATAAATTTAGAAATAATTTTCCGCGTCGGAAATGATAAACGTTGTCATCATCACTCCCATTTCATACTCTTTACCCTGTCAACTACAAGCTTCACATTTTAAAGGGAATATCAGGAAGAAGTCCATGTCCCAGATTCAATATGTAATCAGAATGTTCACAATAAAAAGGCATCAGTTCTTCCAGAGCGGCCTCAATATCGGCAGGTTTAGAGTATAACAACCGGGGATCTATATTCCCCTGAAGCCCCACATCGGGATGTACCAGTTCACGGGCATGGGCAATGGCATTTGCCAGTCAATACTGACAAAATCGGCAATATCAGGGGGTGACATGTTTGAGTCCGGTTCTCAGTCCTTTGGGAAAGAAAATAAAAGGAGTGCGTGATTCCCTGATGGATAGTGAATTCATGCTCGTTTCAAAAATTTAAAACAACAACCAATTTGGCAACAAAGATGCTTTTTAGACCGGGCTCATTATTTATTTTTGAGTACTTCATTCAAGACTGTCTGCGCATTTTTGGCAGCTTTATCTCCTGCCGTTGCCTTTATGATTTCTACAAATTCATTAAGCTGTCCGGGAGTTAAGCCCAGGTTCAGACAAATTGTTAAATGAGAATATAACATCGGTTCAACGCCTCCTATGCTGCTGAGTACCGATATGGTGACCAATTCCCGTTCGGCAAAAGTCAGTACATCCCGGTCAAAAATATCTGCGAACAGGTGTTCTTTCAGAAAAACTTCAATAACAGGTGCAAAAGCGGCATAACCTTTTTGGGTACCGGTTTGGGGCACGCCGGTGAGTTTTTCAAGATTATCCCTTCCCCGTTCGTATTTGCTACGTTTATCATTTATTGGCGAAGCCGGGGGTCCCAATTCATCTTCAATACCTTTTGCTTTTCGTTCTTCAACCACTTCCATGAATGTTTGCAATCCCCTGATACTTCTGGGAAATCCGCAATAGGCATAAAGATGCACCATTACTTCTTTTATTTCATTGATGGTCAATCCGGCATCCAGCCCCTCATGCAACTGCATCTTTAAATCTGACAAATGGCCCATTCCTGTTGTAGAAGCTATGGCAATAATGCTTTTTTCTTTCTGACTAAGATGCTGGTCGCTATTGCCTGACTGTGCCATTGCATTGTTTGTGAAAGCTGAAGCGCAAACCATCAGCACAATTGATCCTAAAGTCTTTAATTGTCTCATTTTTTTATTGTTGTTGGGGTTTCTTTTTGAATGGTTTCATCCCATGCAGGGAATTGAAATGTTTCCTGTTGCGAAGGCATGGAAAATATTCCAAAATGCTGGATCATGTGCATCAGAATAACGCCCAACAACGCAAATCCCCGAAGAGCATCTAATATCGTAATTCGTTTTAACGGTGATGATAAGGATATGTTTTGTTCCATAATTGGCTGTTTCCTTTTTTTGATTATTTCATATCTGTTAGTTTTAATAATAAAAAGCATTAATCACCGCCCGGAGCCATCAATTTGGTGAACGAAAGTGAGCCCAATTTCCAAATTCCGTCTTGTTTAACATATACTTCAGTCACCTCAAACGGGTTGGAAACTTCATTCCCACCAACTTCTGCTAACAAAGTAATTCGGTTTAAAAGAATGGCTGTATGGTCAATAATTTTCACCGATACTTCATGAATATCTGCTTTTTTATACCAGATACCACCGCTTTCTATAATATTCAGCTCACGCTCTTTTCCCCATGAACCTCCCATGTGAACAAACACCGCTTTTTCGTGGAAGAGGTTGTCCAATTTATCTACATTTTTGTCTGACATCCACTGCCACTTCTGTTTCGAGAGATCAATGACTTCCTGCTCAGCGGCAGAATTTTGTGCAAAGGACCATGATGTGCATAGCATCAAAAACAGTCCGAGAATTGTTGTTTTCATATAGTTTCCAGTTTAATTTACAAATACTTACCGAAGAATTCATTAAGTTTATTGAGTGCAGTATAAAAAGCCTTCAAACTGCTGATTTTTACCATTTTTACCCCTGACCCCTAAAGGGGAACTGCTAAAAATCAGCAGTTTGAAAAAGTTCCCTTTAGGGGATTTAGGGGTCAAAAGACTTTTTAGACTGCACTCTTTATTCATTGCCTGATCGACATATTGAGGGACATAGTATGTTTGAATGTGGGTGGCACCCGGAATAAGGAACAGTTCTTTTTCATCTGTTCCGTAGTATTCCTGAATGATGCTATAAGTCAACTTTCCTTGATCCCAGCCATTTTACTATTTCCGGATCGCGATGGTCCAAAAAGGATGAGGTTTTGGTATCCAGAGTTAAAATAGCTTCCATATCCTCAGGTGTTAATTCAAAATCGAGACTGTTGAAATTTTGCTGAATTCTCTCTTTATGAACGGATTTTGGAATAGCCACTACTCCCCGCTGCGTTAACCACCGAAGGACAACCTGGGCTACTGATTTGTTGTATTTCTCCCCGATTTCGGTAAGCACCTCATTGGTGAAGAGGTTGTTTTTGCCTTCGGCAAAGGGGCCCCAGGATTCATGCTGAACACCATTTTCTGTCAAAAATTTCTGTGTTTCAACCTGCTGGTTAAAAGGATGCGTTTCAATCTGGTTAACCGCGGGAACAATTTCATTGAAAGTGATCAAATCCATTACCCGGTCGGGATGGAAATTGCTTACGCCAATCGCTCTTATTTTTCCTTCTTTGTAGAGCTCTTCCATTGCCCGCCAGGAACAATGTACATCCCCGTAAGGCTGATGGATTAAGTATAAATCCAGATAATCGAGTTGTAATTTATTCAAGGATTTTTCAAAAGCTTTTCTCGTGTTTTCGTAGCCGGTGTCTTGTAACCAAAGCTTCGTGGTGATGAATAATTCCTCCCTTGCAATTCCACTCTTTTTTATGGCATTGCCAACAGCAGTTTCGTTCATATAAACCGCTGCAGTATCTATCAATCGGTAACCGGTTTCTATTGCTGAAAGCACACTTCTTTCGCACTCACTTAAGTCTGGTATTTGAAAAACACCAAAACCCAGAATGGGCATTTCAACACCATTGTTTAATTTTACTGTTTGCATAATTCGTTTGTTTTTTATTAAAGCGTTTGTTTTGTTGGGCGAAAAAGCACCTCATTCACATCTACATCCTCCGGTTGACTTATTACAAAAGCGACTGAACGGGCGAAAGAATCAGCAGGGATGGCATTTTTTTCATAAAATTCTTTGATTCCTTTGGCTATGTCAGGATCAGTAACGCTATCCGGAAGGCCTGTATCGACAGCTCCCGGAGAGATAACCGAAGTACGGATGTTGTATGGTTTTACTTCTTGTCTTAATGCTTCCGAAATCACCCTTACCGAATATTTGGAGGCTGAATAAACCGCACCACCAGGGCTAATTGTATGTCCGGCAACGGAAGAAACACTGATAATCTGTCCTGATTTTTGCTTCTTCATGTGTGGTAACGCTGCCGCAATACCATAAAGGACTCCTTTGATATTTATATCAATACAGGCATCCCAGTCTTCTATTTTTAAGTATTCCAGTGGAGACAATGGCATAATACCTGCGTTGTTCAGCAAAACGTCAATTTTGCCAAATTCATTCACCGCTGAATCCACAAGGTTTTTAACCTGCTCAGCTTTCGTCACATCTGTTGTTACAGCCAAAGCCTTACCCCCTTTATCTTTTATTTCCCGGGCTAAAGTCTCAATTTTATCGGTACTCCTGGCACCTAAAACCACAATTGCACCTCTTTCCGAGAGGTATTGTGCAGTAATTTTTCCAAAGCCACTGCTGGCTCCTGTAATTACGATTACTTTTTCTTTTAAATTTTCCATTTTTACAATTATTTAGATTTATCCAATCCTGTTTCTTTCAACCATTTCGACATTAAATCGGCAATTTCAACATTATTCAAATCAGAGAAAGGGAAATGGGTGTTGCCTTCAATTCCTGTTTCCGGCAGATGTACCACAGTTACATCCCCGCCATATTTATTGACGACATCACGCCACAACCTGGCCATTGAGAGCCGTACGCGCCAGCCATCCTGACCGGGATTTTCGACCGGTTCATCGGGGATGAAATCGCCATAATAAATTACGATAGGGATTTTTGTTAACTGCATAAATTCTTCCATGGGTACACCTTCAGCTTCAAGTATTCCTCCAGAACTCGGTTTGGGGGCCGGGACTTCACCTTCAGGGAACAAAAATCCACTTCCCGGTTCATAAGAGACAATGGCTTTAATGTTTTGATTCCTGATGGCGGTAAGCCAGCCCATTCCTCCGGAGTGTGAATGTGTCACAAGAATGCCCGGGCCTATTTTATCGATCAATCGTTTTTGCCGAACCCTCTGAATATCTGTCCCCACTGGGCTCAATTTTCGAAACTTCTTTTTGGATTTCCTCCAATTCTTCAGGAGTGAATTCTATAACGGTTGAACCTATATTTTCTTCAAGGCGATGTATTTTTGTAGTACCGGGAATGGGAACAATCCAGGATTTTTGGGCCTGCAACCAGGCAAGGGCAATTTGTGCCGGGGTTGCATCTTTCCGGTCTGCTGTTTAAACCGGCCATTTTACCGTCCTGAATATGAAATCCAAATTTTGTCGCCACAACAACATCCTTCCGAAAAGGGGCTATGGCCTCACCCACCATTTCTTCATTGGTGAATGGGCCATAAACTTCTGCCGTGTCAAAAAGGTTGACCCCCAGTTCATAAGCTTTCCTGATAAGCTTTATGGCTTCTTTTTTGTCTGTAACTTGTCCATAACCGAAGTTAAGCCCCATACATCCAATCCCAAAGCGAAGACTTCTAAACCTTGTGTGCCTAATTTTCGTTTCTTCATTATATCAATATCAAAGATTTTCAATTCTTTAAGAATTAAAGAGTGCGATATAAGAAGCATATTTTTGTCAAAATCAAGGCGCTTTAAATTTTTGTGACGGAGTCAACTCCTTGTTAATAAGGGCTTAAAAAATTAAAACAACAATGAGTCTGGCAACAAAAATGCTTTTTAGACCGGGCTCATTAAACTTAACAAATATCAGGAAACCAAACTAAAAATCAGTATACAAATTACGGTTTATCGTACCACTTTTACTGATTTTAATATGATTATGTGATTTTCGTCTCAGGAATACTTAATTTTGTTTTGGGTAAAAAAATATTTTATGGAAGGAATATTTAAATATGATACGGTAAGCGAATACAATGACCTGAACAATCATGAAACACTTCACCCGTTGGTGAACATCATTGATTTTTCAAAGGCAAATCCAATAAACTGGGGAGAAAGGAAAAATGTCAGACTAAATTTTGGGCTGTATTGCATATTCCTGAAAGATGTAAAATGCGGTGATTTAAAGTATGGCCGTAATTATTATGACTACCAGGAGGGTACATTGGTGTTTGTAGCTCCTGGTCAGGTGCTGGAAATAGAAAACAATGAAAAAGTTTACCAGCCCAAAGGTTACGCCCTGGTATTTCATCCCGACCTGCTTCTGGGAACCAATTTAGCAAAAAGCATTCATGATTACAGCTTTTTCAGTTATAATACGCATGAGGCCTTGCATATTTCAGAACGTGAAAGGCAAATAGTGCTGGACTGCTTTTCCAATATAAAATATGAGTTACAGCAAAGTATAGATAAGCATAGTAAAAAGGTGATTACTTCCAATATTGACTTGTTTTTACATTACTGTGATCGCTTTTACGACCGACAGTTTATTACCAGGGAAAGTGTCAACAAGGGGATTCTGGAAAAATTTGAATATCTTCTGAATGACTTTTTCTCGTCGGGCAAGCCACAGACAATTGGCCTGCCATCAGTGGCTTATTTCGCAGAAAAGCTGCATTTGTCGGCCAATTATTTTGGTGATTTAATTAAAAAAGAAACCGGCAAATCAGCAAAAGAATATATTCAATACAAAATTATTGATTTAGCTAAAAGCAAAATATTTAATACTGAAAAAACGGTGCATGAAATAGCTTCAGAGTTGGGGTTTAAATATCCGCAACACTTTGCCCGCATGTTCAAGAAGAGTGTGGGGGTTTCTCCGGGTGAGTATAGAGGAATGAATTAGGAACTGTTTTTTAGTTTATCAAAAACAGCTTCATTCGTATAAAATTTATCTAAATTATTGGAATTATGCAATTTATCATGCTTTAATTGATGTTAGATTCTTCGCTCTGCTCAGAATGACAAACAGCAAAGTAAGGTTGAGGTTGAGATTAAGGTTGAGGTTGAGGTTGAGAGTTCACCACT
>NZ_AEWI01000076.1 GCF_000191885.1 Anaerophaga thermohalophila DSM 12881 | reverse complement strand
GTTCTTAGGGGGGAAGGGAGGATTTTACTCCTCCTGACCTACCCGGTTAAACAAGCTAAAATAACATCAAAACATCAATAATATGGCAGACACATATAGAATAGGTAAGGATGGAAAAAAAGTTACCTTTCCATCAAGTGGATACACATATCGGGAAGGAAAAGATGGACGTATAGTTGCATTTCCTTCCTCTGGCTACACCTATAGAGAAGGTAAAAATGGACGAATAGTTGCGTTTCCTTCTAGTGGTTATACTTATCGAGAAGGAAAGGATGGACAAGTTGTTGCATTCCCTTCCTCAGGTTACACCTATAGAGTAGGCAAAGATGGTCGAGTAGTCGCATTCCCATCAAGTGTATATACTTATCGAGAAGGGAAAGATGGACGTGTAGTTTCATTTCCTTCCTCTGGTTATACAAATAAAGAAAATAAAAGCGGACGAATAGTTCCTAAAAAACTTTGAATTTATGGATTATCAAGAATTAATATCAAACGGACAGCCATTTGTCAAATCAAAAATTGATGGTGACTTTGAAGGTTTTGATGACGGAAAACTTTTTCCACTTTATAATGGCCAATACTGGCTGCAAAAAAGATACAAATATTGGTACCATTATTCCTATATGGCTAAAATCACAATCTACAAATATCAAAATAGATTTTACCTAACTAAAGACGGGAAAGAAAAATTTGTAGAAGTTGAGTTATTAAACAACGTGATTAAATCTACAATAGTAAATGACTTTAATGGTTGGTCAGGTGACACATTGTTTGAATTAGATAATGGTCAAATTTGGAAACAAGACGCTTATGATTACGATTATAATTATTCCTATCGACCAGATGCAATTATTTATCACGATGGATATAATTATAGGTTAATGGTAGAAGGAAAATCTGTCCAAGTCCGACAACTAAAATAGCCAGTTTACAACATTGTATAAGAGCAATAGCGGGTGAAGTAGTAAAATCAAGGTCTGTGCATTTAAAAAACTTTTGTGGTGGCGGACAGGTAATCGCCTTAAAATCCGCTACTGCTCTTATACTTGACCGTTGCCTGCAAGGCAAACCAAAAACCAAATAGCCATGAATAAAATTAATTCAGTTTCAGAATATGTTGAAAGAATTGTAGAAAAGACAATTTCAACAACGGAACCAACTGATACCGAAATATTTTGGTTTAGAGGGGAAGGGAGTACAAAATTCAAAACACCTTTAGTACCAAATATATATAGAAATATAATTGAATCATCAGGCAAGGCAGGCAATCCAAATTACACATCAAATAAAATCAGGACAATAGAACGAAACATTAGCTCTGAATTTAAAAGACGTTCTCAAAGATATATTTCTTTAAAAGGAATTGATAATACTTTATGGAATCGCTATTTCTTGATGCAACACTATGGTATAAACACTAGACTTCTGGATTGGACCGAAAATGCATTATTAGCTTTATTCTTTGCAATACATGATAATAGTTTTGAAAAGGATGACTCAATAATATGGATTCTAAATCCCTTTAGACTAAATGACTATACCATAAAAAAAATAGGTAATACTCCTCCAATTATCAATAATTCCTATAAAATAATACCCCAAGGAATTTCAAATGATACAAAAACAGAATTATTTAGCCAAGTTGGATTGCTAAGGCTAAAAGAATTAACTAGAAGATATTTAATCATGGATTTTAATGAGTTGGACCAAGAAGAAAATGACAAAGACTGTTATTACCCTTTAGCCATAAATCCAACCTTTCTTGACGAACGTATGACTTCTCAAAAAACGTGTTTTACAATATTTGGAAATCAACTAAACGGTCTGAAATTAATTGAAAATAAGAAAGAAATTCTTGATAGCATCATCATTAACAAAACCCAAAAGAAACGCATATTGAAAGAATTAAAAATTTTAGGCATTGACCATGAAAGTATTTACCCTGACTTAGATGGAATAGGACGTTCAATACAAAAAGATTTCGAGACCAACCTGAAAGACCCAAGCGAATCTGTGATTTATTTTCTAAAAACATTACCAGATACAACAAATGATAAATAAAAAAAAGCCCAGCAGGCAACAAAGCTATCATACGCCAGCCGTGGCATCCACAGCATATTGAAGGTTTCGTTTTACCTTCAACCACGCGTTCAAGCTGATAAATCCATAGCTGGTCTGAAGCCACGCCCAGGCGCATATAGCCGGGGCGTTAGCGGTTATTAAATAAACAGAAATTTATGATTACGAATATTCCTACACCCAAAGAATTTGAAGATATTTCAAAACAATGCTTAACACAGGCCTTAAATCTATTGTTTAAGGTGTATGAAGACATTTATGAAGTCAAAGAATATGTAGATAAAGATGAAATATGGTCTCATAACGCAGGTACAATAAGAACTTCTCTAATCTTATTGCACCAAGGCATTGAAACAATTATGAAAGGAACAATATGTAAAACTTCACCATTTCTTCTCCTTGAAAAAAATAGAGCTGACTGGCCAACTTTACCTTCCAAAAGTGACAAAGAATTTGGAGATTTATTCACAATTTCAGGCGAAGCATTGCTTACAACTTATTGTGCGGTTGAAAACAAAATTACAATCGATAATGATTTAATCGCTTTCATAGAAGATGTCCGTAAAAAAAGAAATAATGCCATTCACGGTATCAGTGAAATCAAAACAACAGCAGAAGAGCTATTTGAGAATATTTTAAAGGCATTTACCTTCTTTTTCGGCAAAGATTCGTGGTTTGTATTTGCACGCGAATATAATTTAGTTGACCCGATTTTTGGTTTTAGCGGTGATGGCCTTGAAGAGTTCAAAATCCATACTTTATTAGATGTGGCCTTGGATATTATTGGCAGAAAAAGACTTAACAATTATATTTCATTAAATATTCAAGGACGAGGTTACTACTGTCCATCTTGCAAAAGAGAAATGGAGGAAATTGATTATCATGAAAGCAAGTGGGCATTTTTAAAACCCAATAAGCCAGAATCGGAAAAATTACAATGTGTAGTTTGTTCTTCAGAGTTTATCGTAAAACGTGAAGATTGTAATGACCCTGATTGCAAGGGAAACGTCATCCATGATTATGGTGATGAACCAACTTGTTTGACATGCTTTCAAGAACAATCATAACTAACGGAGCGGTTATTAAATTGAACCCAACAGACCAAATTTATACAATGATTGAAATAGTAAAAGAAGAAAAGCTTCTATTATTAAAATACTATTCAGATTATGGGGCACCAGACTGGATTGATGGACGCCTTGAAAGTAAAAAACCATTTAAAATCAAGGGAGTTTTTTGGGTTCAAGAATCAAATTTTCATGAAAAAGTTATAGAGGATTTTGAAGACCCTGAATACTATTTTGTCATAGGAAATTTGATAGGTGATTATTATCAATTAGATAGAAGTGTTTTTGGATGGATAAAACGGAGCATACCCACCCAAAAAACGGCCTAGCCAAGGTCTGAAAAACGGCCAAAAAAAGCGTC
>NZ_AEWI01000077.1 GCF_000191885.1 Anaerophaga thermohalophila DSM 12881 | reverse complement strand
AAAGGGGTTTAAGGGATATTTATTTTCTTTAAGATAGGAAGTTCCGTTACAAGCATTAAAAGTTTATTTATTGTGCTATTTTTCGTAGGTGCTATATCTTGTGATAGAAAGAAGGAACCTGAAGGTAATTATTTTTTAGAATTTAGACCTAGGGAATGCAATTTTATCTTCGCCGTTCCTGGTTATATAGAAAAAACAGTTTATCAGGGGAACACCTATTCTGATTATAAGTTTTATTCGGAAACTAATTCTTTTCCGCCACAGAGTTTCTTTCTAAATGTTGAAACTCACAATATGAATATCGAAAAATTGTTTTCCGAATTGGAAGATGCTTATAGCGAAGTGTCCTTAAATCTGGATGAGCCTATTCCCGATCTTGAAACACAGATTGAACTCAATTATCGAAAAAAAAGTGCCACTTCCAGTGACTTGAAAAGTGCTTTAGATTATACTGCTATGATTGAGATGGAATACCGAATTGACGGGGTCAGGAATTTCAAAATATCAGCCTTGGATAAGTTGTTTGATCATGAACCGGGCACCTCTTTGAATGAGTATTTCAAAATTATCCGTTACGATCCTGATTTTATTGCGTCGTCCGATACTCACAATCTCCTGTATGGATTTTCTGACAAAGACAAGCCGGAAGATATTGATGAGTGGCTGAATCTATCTCCTTTGGCACCTGCACTTATGTACGTGGCTTTTCGTGAGGTGCCGGACGACTTGCCTGAATCCATTCGGTTTGTTGTGGAGATGGAAACGGACAAAGGGAAAGTACTTAGAGATACCAGCCAGGTTATTCAGTTTAACAGATAAGCAGCTCCTGATGAAGAATAAAATGTTTTTCCTGATCTGGTTGCTGTTAAAAAATGGATTTTTTCGGGAGGTGCTTATTATAAAAAAATGAATAATCTTGTCAGGTATGAAAATCCATCGACTGTTTTGGGTGGGCAAAACAGTGACTGGTATTCGGATGTAATAACCGGGAAAGGAACCTCTTATGGCATTGAAGTACGAGGTGAACGAAAAGGAGAATATTGGGATGGGGCTTTTTCCTATACACTTTCCAAAAGTGACCGTACATTCGCGGAAATCAATGATGGAGTTTCCTTTCCCTTCAGGTTTGACAGGCGTCACATTTTTAACACCAATGCCTCAATAACACCAAAGACCTCCAGTACGAGAAATCAGTTTTTTAATATTGCTTTTTCAATGACTTCCGGAAACAGGGTAACTATTCCGGTGTCTATGTATAAAGGAGTTGAACCGCCATACTGGAGTCAGCGCGACAGAGGTTTATATGTTTCTCCCCGGAAAATGGAAAATGCTCTGTACCGGCAGAAAATCGGAGAAGAAAATGGCTATCTCCTTCCTTCTTATGTCAGACTTGATGTGGGATATACTTTTCAGAAGAAAAAGGAAAAATATACCCGAAGTCTGACTTTGGGCATTTACAATGTATTGAATCGCAAGAATCCTTATCTTGTTTTTCATGAAGACGGGCGATGGCAACAATTAAGTATTTTTCCATTGTTTCCATCTGTAAAATGGCTGGTGGAGTTTTAAAACACAAAAAACACCACAAATCCAGTCACAGCTATAAATGCTCCAATCACCTCTTTGGTGGTGACTTTCTCTTTAAAAATATAGCGTGCCGGCAGGATAATCATTACGGGAGTGAGGGCCATCAATGTGAAGTGGTATTCAATATTTGGGTAAAAATTTCTATTTTTTTAATACGTGTAACTTTAAAAAAAGTTGTAATAATTTAGTGCCCGTCTATAAAGTCGGCAAAAATTGTATCAAATCATGTGTCTGTTCAGAAAGTGTCATTTACAAGGCTTGCGAAGTCGGGAAAAACGGAGTTTACTTTTCGTAAATGAGTAACTTTGACTGTTCATCAGCGGTTAATAGCAGCGGAGCGGCGATAGAACGGTAGAAAAATTTGATGGAAAAGTAAAAAGTCGCGGAGCGGCGACAAAAATTTCACGATTTTAGCGTTCCTTTAGCTTTCGTTTTCAGGATGGAATAAAACAGCCAAATCTCATAGCACCTCAAAATAATATTTAGCCATGATTGAGTGCGGCATATAAAAGAAGTAAGGGATTTATTACTTTTGCAATTCAAGCTTGAGTGCAGTCTAAAAAGCCTTTTGACCCCTAAATCCCCTAAAGGGGACTTTTTCAAACTGCTGATTTTTATCAGTTCCCCTTTAGGGGTCAGGGGTAAAAATGGTAAAAATCAGCAGTTTGAAGGCTTTTTATA
>NZ_AEWI01000078.1 GCF_000191885.1 Anaerophaga thermohalophila DSM 12881 | reverse complement strand
TGTGTTCATCTGCGTCAACTGTGGTGAACTCTCAACCTTAACTTCAATCTCAACCTCAACCTCAACCTTAGCTGTTTGTCATTCTGAGCGAAGCGAAGAATCTAAAATCAGTTAAAGTATGATAAAATGCATCATTCCAATAACTTAGACTAATTTATACGGATGAAAAATTGTTATAAAATTGTTAGGACTGTTAGATTGTTAGGATTGTTAGGATTGTTAGCTAATGTAACAAAACTTATAACATTCTAACAACTAATACATTAACAATATTAACAACTTTAACAATTCTAACAGCCGTAACAATTTATTAAAAGTAAGATAAAATGAGCATGACAAGTTTTGTCTCAAAAGTTGATGTATAAAATCAATCATGCGAGTTCCATCAGACCAATAACTTATACTTATTTTATACTGATGAATCTTTGTATTGGTCTCTAATGTTTAGGGATATTTCACTTCGGAATGGTTCGGTTTTTGTTGCATAACTCTTCCACAATTGCCGGTGAAAATTGCTTTCGGCCTTTGGAAAGGTTAAGGCTTTTTCTTTTTCTTTGACGCATCGAAAAATGTATATATTTAGAAGTAAGATATATTTGAACTTGTTTCGAACAGAAATGCTCTTAGGTATGTTTTATTGAAATTGTAATCAGGAATCAGAATATTTATAAGTGCAGTATAAAAAGCATTTTTTTGTAAAAATCAAGGCATTTTAAATGTTGTACCGGAGTTAACTTGTTGTTAAAGAGGATGCAAAAATTTAAAACAACAACGAGTTTGACAACAAAGATGCTTTTTAGACCGGGCTCATCTATTGTTTGAGAAAGTACTATAAATTGTGGTTGTCTATAAAGTCGGGAAAAGTTGTATCAAATCATGTGTCTGTTCCGAGAGACCCATTTACATGGTAAGCATAATGAAGTAAACTGTACTTCAGGAGCAGTCACGGGTTACTTATGTATTGATATGAGAAAACAAAATTTATTACTTTTTTTTGCTTTTTTTCTGGGTGTTTTTTCTTTGAAGTCCCAGGTGCTGGAGCCAGTGAAATGGCAATTTTCTTTGAATTCGGTTTCAGATACGGAAGTTGAAATTGTTGCCGAAGCTGCTATTGATGAAGGCTGGCATCTTTATTCAGTCAACCTTCCTGGAGGAGGACCAGTGCCGACATCCATCAGTCTCATCGAATCCGGAAAATATGAAGCTGCAGGAGAAATAAAGCAGGAACCGCAACCGGAGAAACAATACGATCAGGCCTTCAATATGGAATTGTCATGGTTTTCTAATTCCGCTACGTTAACTCTTCCGGTGCGTATAAAATCATCTGATGTGAAGGTTGTTGAAGGATACGTTGAGTTTATGGTTTGCGATGATGAACAATGCTTACCACCCGACAGGCTTGATTTTTCATTGCCTTTGGAAGATGACGTAGTGGCAGGTAGTGATGAGGTAACTGACCTAAAAGAAGAGGAAGCCGCACCACCTGTTGAAGTGGTATCGCAGGGTGATGAAGGGAAAGTAGAACCGGTAGAAGATGGCTCTGAAACCGGCGATGAAGAGAAGCGGGGAAACTGGGGTATTTTCTGGATGTCCTTTCTTGGTGGCTTTGCAGCATTGCTTACGCCTTGTGTATTTCCTATGATACCAATGACCGTCAGTTTTTTCACCAAGCAAAGTAAAACAAAAGCTACCGGCATAAGGAGTGCCTTTTTCTATGGTATCTCAATCATTGTAATTTATGTTGTGCTTGGCACCGTAGTTACCGCGATTTTTGGTGCGGATGTGCTTAACAGGCTGTCTACCGATCCCTGGTTTAATCTGTTCTTTGCGGCTCTTTTGATCACTTTTGCCGTTTCATTCTTTGGCGCATTTGAAATTATTTTGCCAAACGCCTGGATTAGCGCAGCTGATAAAGGTGCAGATAAAGGAGGTTTGCTGGGAATATTTTTTATGGCTTTTACCCTGGCGTTGGTTTCTTTTTCATGCACCGGGCCTATTGTAGGAACGCTCATCGTTCAGGCAGCATCGGTTGGTGGCATAGCCCCGGTTATTGGGATGTTGGGGTTTTCCCTGGCGTTGGCACTCCCATTTGCCCTGTTCGCTGCTTTCCCGGGATGGCTTAATTCACTTCCCAAATCGGGAGGCTGGCTTAATTCGGTCAAGGTTTTTCTGGGTTTTCTTGAACTTGCTTTTGCCTTCAAGTTTTTGAGTATAACCGACATGGTTTTGGGATTGCACATTCTGGAGCGTGAAGTATTTATCGCTATCTGGATCACTATTTTCGGGGCGCTCGGCTTTTATTTGATGGGAAAAATCAGATTGCCACACGACTCCCCAATGGAATACCTTCCGGTATCGCGAATGATGCTGGGATTGCTTGTTTTTGCTTTTACAATTTATATGATTCCCGGTCTTTGGGGTGCACCAGTCAATTTGATAAGCGGATTTCCGCCGCCGAGCAATTATGCCGAATCGCCTCATGGTGTTGGAAACCGGGCTTCCGGGGCTGGAAGAGGTAGTACGGCCTCTCTTTCGGAAGATATGCATCTGGGCCCACAGGGTATTCCGGCTTTCGATGATTATGATAAGGCCCTGGCTTATGCACAACAGGTTAACAAACCGTTACTGCTTGATTTTACCGGAAAAGGCTGTACCAATTGCCGAAAGATGGAGGATGCCGTATGGTCTGATCCCACGGTCAGGGAAATGTTGGCAAACGATTTCGTGCTGACTTCATTGTATGTTGATTTCAGACAGCAGCTACCAGAAGATGAAAAATATGTTTCGCCGGTTACCGGAAAGAAGATCAGAACTGTTGGAAACAAATGGAGCGATTTTCAAATTTCCCGGTTTCAGCGAAACAGCCAACCTCATTACGTAATACTGGGACATGATGAAGAAAAGCTGGTTGAGGATCGTGGGTATAATACCGATATCGAGGCTTATATCGATTGGCTCAAAAGGGGATTGAGAGCCTTTGAAGAAAGGGGAAAATAGTGATTTCTTTCTTCCCAGGATATCGACGGGGCCCCAAAGTTCCTCCTTCGTGGAATTTAGACGGTCTGAATTGTTCTCCACTTCCAGGGACAAAGTCCTCCTGAACGTGTACTGCATTTTCCATGCTGTACGTCTGACGATGCCACAATTACTTACTTTTACTGAGAGAAGTCTTTACTTTGCTGCCTGGAAAACAATCAAATTATTGGTGATTTTCCCGGATTATAAAGCATCGGAATAGTAAGCTTTTTTATTTTTTTTCTTCCGTTTGTCTAAGCTAATCATCAATTCGTAAAAATATTCTTTACGCTGGTCGTTTTTAATTTTAGATTTGATTCACATTCGGCATTGGGTTATATCATTATGCGCTTAGGGCATGGAACTAAAATTTTACTAAATCCCACGTGGGCGCCTTTTTTCAGGACAAGCCTGAAAAAACATTGTACTTACCTTATTTTTGATATTCGTTTTTTTGCATAATATTTAAAAGTCCTTCTGTATCTCTTTATTAATAAGAATTACAGAAGGAAATATTTTTTACTGAGTATAAAAACCTGCTTTGGTTCAGGCTTGCCCAGGTTAGGTTTTTAGATATAAGATAAATCCTATGATGCTGAAAATCTAAATTTTATGCTGAATAAATATCAAGGCATAGAGGGTTGACTTTAAGGATTTTACAAAAATCAACTATTGGTTGGTAAAAGTCAGGATAGCTCATAGAAAACATAATATACAATTTCCATTTAATGGGTCTTTGTAGTAACTTAACCAAATCAGAAGCATGAGACACTCTATAACGGTTTTGTTCGTAATTTTTTTATATGCAGGAAATTCAGCATTGACAGCCCAGCAGATTGATTTTTATAATCTCGAAGAAGAGCAGCTTTACAATCCGGACAGGAAATATAACACATGGTCGGTTACTGCCGGTATTGGACCGGTCATTTATTATACCGACGTTAATAATTATGCCTTGTTGCCCTCATCACATTGGCGTTTTGGTCCTTCCGTTCTGGTCAGTAAACAGTTTGGAAGACCATGGTCGCTGGATGCCCAATTCCTTACTGCCGATATGTACGGGGAGAAAAACATCCGCTATTTCTCCGGTAGTTTTTACGATTTATCTTTAAATCTGAATTTCAGTATTAATCAGTTGGTATTGTTTGGGCCCATTCGTGATAAGCTCAATATTTACGGAAAGCTTGGCCTGGGCGTTAATTATTTCAGATCACGACAACGAAGTCTGGAAACAGGGGATTGGATAACGGTGGGAGAGGTTCACAGTGGGACGCCCGGTTATCCCCGTCCCTATGGATGGGCAGATACCGACTACCTGGCCATTGGATATGACAGGCAGAATCCCGAAGATAAGACCAGCAGGGGAAGTGAGGTCATTGTGCCAATTGGTGTAGGTATTGATTACAGGATCAATAAAAATTTTGATGTCGGTTTTGAACTAACTTTGAGAAATGTTACCCAGGACAATCTTGATGTCAATCTGACAGGTGCCGATAATGACTCCTATATGGCAGCCTTATTGACATTCACCTATAAAATCGGAAAGAAGAATAAGCGTCACTCCTTATGGACCTATAAAGATTTTAATCTGGCTTATCAGCGTGAAAGGGAGACTGATCCGTTGGCACGGGAACTGGATTCTCTGCGCCGTCGGTTGGATTACATAGCGGCCAATGATTCTTCCGTTACTGATACCAGCTTTGTTTACAAGGAAAGTGTGATACAAAAGGATGACCTAACAGCTTCGGTATTTTTTGAGTTTGACAAGGCAAGGATAACGGCTGCTTCCCACAAAACCCTTGCTGTGGTTGCCAGGTTTATGAAAGAAAATGGGGATGAGAGAGTACTTGTTCAGGGGTATTGCGATGAAAGAGGTTCTGACGATTATAATGTAAAGTTAAGTCAACGCAGGTGTGATGCCGTTATTGATGTTCTGGTCAATGATTATGGCATTGACAGGAACCGGTTTGAAACGGAACCAATGGGAGAAACCGATTTATTGTCAGATACTAAAGAGTTGGCTCCAAGAGGGGTTCATAGGGTCAACCGCCGTGTCGATATTTTTCTTTTGAAAGGTCAAAAAACTGAGGAATGAGATTTTCGATTATAGTAATCACGTTACTAATTCTCACTATACCGGTTCATGGACAAATGAGTCAGGGATCGCCATTTGTCCAAACCCCGGAAATGATCTACTCTTTCGGACAGAAGTATAATTCCTGGTCGGTTGCTGCCGGGATTGGTCCTGTTTTTATGTATTCCGACCTGAGAGAGTACACACTTTTTCCTGACCGGGATGTTCATTTCGGGTCATCGGTTTGGGTAACAAAGCACCTTGTGCCTGCGTTCGCCGTAGAACTTCAGTATCTGCAAAGCGATATGTCGGGGGTAGAAGGAATATATGGATTTGAAGGCGACCTGATAGACCTTTCTGTCAACGGAATTGCCATTATTAATCAGATGTTACCAGATCCGGGACCTGTTAACGATCATTGGAATTTTTATCTGAAAATTGGTGTTGGCTCTACCTTGTTTCGTAGTCGCCTGCTACATCGGGAAACAGGCGATGTGGTTCGGAGGAACGAAATATACGATACGGAAAATTCTGATTATGTTGTGCTTGGGTATGACAAGAGTGATGCCGGGCAGACAAGTTCCCGTCAAAAGGAGATTGTTGTCCCGTTTGGTGTCGGTATAATGTACAGAATCAATCACAGCTTTGATGTCGGACTTGAAAGCATACTCCGTTTTTCTGCTGCAGACAACCTTGACAATATCCTGACCGGGGCAACAAACGACCGTTATTTATTTACCGCATTGAACCTGAGCTATAAGTTTGGAGATAAGGAACGGCGCCACATGCGCTGGACATACCGTGCCGAGGGAATGGATATGTTTGGACGTAAACAAAAAAGCAGAATTGAAGAAGAAATTCGGCGCCTTTCGGAGGATATTGCTGAATATGAGGCCAACCGGCCTGTTCACAAAGATTCTGTAGTAATAACAGAGACACTGAAGGTTGTTTACGGCAATTATAACGTTCGAACCATATTTTTCCCTCCCGGAGTGCCACGTGATTTTAATCCGGCCGACCAGCTTTTGATGGGGAAGGTGGCAATAGAGTTACATCAGTATCCCGAAAAGAAAGTCTGGCTTTATGGTTATTCCGATACCGTCGGAAATGAAGATGATAATTTTGAGCTGAGCAGGCAGCGATGTCTTGCAGTAAAAAACTTTCTGGTCAGAGAACTGGGCATTGAATCTTCCCGAATCGAGATCGTTCCTAAAGGAGAAAAAGACCCGCTTTCTCCGGTTGAAGAATTGTCTCCCCGCGGTTTGCAGATGGTTAACCGGAGGGTGGACCTGCTGGTCAAATGATTGGGTCTGAACTTTTCTTTATACTTCGTTGTTTTATTCAAACCCCTTTCTACAAGTAATACTCAGATGCCCGCGAGAAAAAGCAAGTTGAGTTGTGGAATACCTGAGAAAA
Organism: Anaerophaga thermohalophila DSM 12881; assembly: GCF_000191885.1. Classification (GTDB taxonomy): domain Bacteria; phylum Bacteroidota; class Bacteroidia; order Bacteroidales; family Marinilabiliaceae; genus Anaerophaga; species Anaerophaga thermohalophila. The sequence continues at coordinate 29,581 of NZ_AEWI01000078.1, read as the reverse complement.
TTGTCGAACCCTGAAAAATTTTTTGCCTATGGAAGGAAAGATAAAGGTGTATTGTAAGAAAAGGCTGAGTGACAGGGATTTCCTTTTTGGAATATTTCGTGAGAAGGGAGTAGGTAAAAGAGCAGAGGATCTCGGTAATATTCCGGAGCAGTTTCCCTTCAGGGAGCAGGATGGAGAAGAGAATGGATGTGACGGTCCGGCTGAAGACGGGCCTTCTTTTTGTGTTTAATCAGGTATGAGGTGTATGAATCAGGCGAGGGTGCTTTTTGACGGTTATTGTGTGTTGTGTAGCGGCTTTGCCCGATGGCTTAAGAGGAAGGCAGGAAATTCTTTAGAATTGATCTCAGCGCAGTCCGAAATGGGCGCTCATGTTTTAGAACGGACAGGATATACTTTAGACACTTTTGATGAGGTGGTTGTAATTACAGAGGGAGAGAATTTTCTCACAGGTCCTTCTGCAATTTTATTTATCCTGGCTCATGCCGGAAGAACCGGTCGTTTTTACTTTCATATTTTGAAGATACTTCCTTCCTCATTGGTGAGATGGTGTTACAGAATTATTGCCGACAATCGTTACAGCTGGTTCGGGAAGCGCGATACCTGTACAATTATTCAGGATTGAGACTTCCTTTCTGTTCTTCACGGTATTTGGCAGATAACAGTGAGAGCGTTTTCCCAAATATTTTCAATGCTTCATTGGTATCCTTCGAAATCTCCCGGCCTTTCAGTTTCAGGACAAAAGCATTATACATAGCAGCCAGCATGAGTTCGATGTCGTGTTTCGGAGCGGGTTTCATTTTTTGCTCCAGTTCTTTAATGAGAGGAACCGCCTTCATAAACTGATGCTGATAGGCAACTTCTTTAGGTTCGTGCATTAACCGGATATGAAGGTTATTCATGTCATTCACCGTGTTGGTGATGACTTGCAGATGACCTGTTTTTTCTTTTTTCTCGTTCTTCATCATGGCCACCAGGTTTCCGTACCATTCCCGAAGCGCCTGTTTTACATCTTCGGGTTGTTCATATTGCGAAATCACGGTTTTTTCAATTTTGCCCATATCAAGATCATTGGCCCTGATGAGGTCTTCTATCTGCCACATGTAAAGAACATACCCGGCAATATCGTTTTGTTTTTTATGTTTGGAAACAATCATCTTCTTCTGATTAAATCTGAATTTTTGTAATATGAAATTGCCCCCCCCAAAGAGCTGTTTTTGTCAAAGTTGAGGTGCAGGAAATCCCGAATCTGAGTTAACTAATTATTAATAAGTGTATTGAAAATTTCCTGCAACAATGATATCGGCGTAAAGAGACTTTCAGGTGCGACCTCATAAGATAAATTCCGTCGCAGGTCAGTCAAAAAAGTCCCGCCTCTTGCTGTTCAGGTTGTCCAGGTCTCTTCGGTCTTTTTTTGTAGGTCGCCCGGAGCCTTTGGGACGGTTCATTTTTTGTGTCATGCGCGCCATCTCCAGCAAGTCTTGTTCTTCGCGGGGTGTAATGTCTTCAAGAAATCCGGGTACAAGTTTTGCGCCCATTCGTTTTTCTGAAAGATCAAGCACCTTATAGGTTTTTATTGCAGGTGGAACTTTAATGGATATCTCGTCCCCGCGTCTGACAAGGCGTGACGACTTCACCGGCTGGCCGTCAATGGTAATCCGCCCTTTTTTACAGGCTTCGGCTGCTACGCTTCTGGTTTTGAACAGCCTGACTGCCCATAAAAACTTATCGATGCGTACGCTTTCATCTGTATTCATCCGTATAAAATTTATTTATTAAGGTCGGATGGAACTCGCATGCAAGAACTTATACATATTCTTATTGTGACAAACTTTGTCATGCTCGTTTCATCCGTATAAAATTTATTTATTAAGGTCGGAGGGATCTCGCATGTAAGAACTTATACATATTCTGATTGTGATAATCTTTGTTATGCTCGTTTCATAAACTTATCTGTTGTTGTATTGGCTCATGGTTTGTGCCAGTCCAATGGTTCCGAACGCTCTGATGATGTCGATGGCCTTATCGATGCGTTCGGGAAGAGCAGCCTGTTCCCCGGGCGACCATTTACCCAAAACATATTCGACCTGGTGGCCCCTGGGGTAGTTATCTCCGATTCCAAATCTCAGACGTGCGTATTGATTATGTCCCAGTACCTGATTGATGCTTTTCAGTCCGTTATGACCGCCATCACTTCCGCTGGCTTTCAGACGCAGGGTACCGAAAGGAAGAGCCAGATCATCAACAACAACCAGGAGGCGATCTGTCGGTATTTTTTCTTTCTTCATCCAGTAATTGACTGCCCTTCCGCTGAGATTAACATAGGTCGAGGGTTTCAGTAAAACAAAGTTACGACCTTTAAATTTGTATTCCGCAACCGATCCGTATCTTCTGTCGTCAAATTCAATGCCTTCTTTTTCGGCCAGTGAGTCAAGAATATCGAAACCAATGTTGTGACGGGTATGCTCGTATTTTTTTCCGACGTTTCCCAGTCCTGCAACTAAATATTTCACGGTGTTATCTGGTTGTTGCTCTGCAAGAGGCAAAGCCTTTTTTATTATTTTGAATATATTGGTCATAGAAGAGATGATAAATCGCAAAAACAGGCCTGCTGCTAATAAACACAAAAACCTCCATATTTTCGTTATATGGAGGTTTTAAATACATTATAAAAAGCTATTCTTCTCCTTCTTCTTCACCGGTTTGGCCGGCAGCACGTGCACCCCTGGTAAGTTTAACCGAAACAACAACCTGATTTTTGTTATTAAGAAGCTCCAGATTGTCGAAATTGAGTTGTCCAACCTGAATACCTTTACCCAGACCGAGATTGGTGATGTCAACTTCAAGCATGTCGGGCATGTCTTTGGCCAGTCCTTTGACTTTAAGTTTTCTTTTCTCGAGACTTAACTTACCACCAGCCTTTACTCCGGCAGCCAGACCCTTGAGTTTCACCGGGATTTCCATAGTAATGGGTTTATCATCAAATACCTGAAGAAAATCTACGTGCATGGCATCATCTGATACCGGATGATACTGTATGTCCTGAATAACAACATTATATTTTTTGCCATCAACATTCAGGTTAACAAGGTGTACTTTTGGGGTATAAACCAGTTTGTTGAATTCTTTCAGGAGAGCAGAAGCATGAATGGTTTCTTTGTCACCATAAATAACACAGGGCACTTTGCCTTCTCTCCTTAGTTGTTTAGTGGCTGTTTTTCCAAGATTGTCACGCTTGGACGCTTTCAGTTCAATTGTTTGCATTTTGTTAGTTTTAAATGTGTTACTCAAAATTAAGATCGTAATGTGAAACCTTAATTTCCCATCACACGAGGCCCTTTTGGCGGCCGCAAAGATAATAATTTAAATTACAAATTGTGTGCTTATTGACTGGTAATTGTATACTTTGTCGATGGTATCGGCAAACAACTGAGCTGCAGAGAGAATTTTGATTTTATCTGATTTTTTCCGGAGGGGGATGGAATCTGTCACGTAAATTTCAGAAATTTTTGATTTTTCAATATTCTCGTATGCCGGACCGCTTAGTACAGGGTGTGTTGCGAAGGCTCTGACACTTTTTGCCCCTTGTTCAATCATCATATCAGCCGCTTTGGTAAGCGTTCCTGCCGTGTCTACCATATCATCGAGTATCACCACATTTTTCCCGGCAACATCTCCGATGATACGCATTTCATCCACGACATTGGCTTTGGCGCGATGCTTATGGCAGATTACCATTGGCGCATCAAGAAATTTGGCGTAGGTATTTGCTCTTTTGGTGCCTCCAACATCGGGTGATGCCACTACCAAATCGTTCAGATTCAATTTTCGGATATAAGGAACAAATATACTGGATGCGTAAAGATGATCAACCGGAATATCAAAAAAGCCCTGTATTTGATCGGCATGAAGGTCCATGGTAATTATTCTGTCCACACCGGCGGTTGTAAGAAGATCGGCCACCAGCTTTGCCCCGATAGCGACCCTGGGTTTGTCTTTGCGATCCTGTCGTGCAAAACCAAAATAGGGAATAACGGCCACCAGTTTGTAGGCCGATGCTCTTTTGGCGGCATCGATCATCATTAACAATTCAAAAAGATTGTCCGACGGGGGAAAGGTTGACTGGATAAGGAAAACATGTGCCCCCCTGATGGTTTCTTCGTAGGCGGTGGTGAATTCCCCGTCACTGAAGCGTGTCAGGTTTATGTTTCCAAGTTCTCTTCCATTGCAAAGGCTTATTTTTTCCGCCAGATACCGGGTATTTGTTCCCGAAAAAAGTTTAATTGGTGCTTTGGGTGGCATTTAATATCCTGTTTATCAGTTATTTTATTAGGATTGCTTTCTTGCAAATATAAGAAAAATCAGGTTTTGTTAAAAGGCCGGGTTATGAATTGTTTAGATTTTCAATGTAATTCAGTATTTCTTCACGTCCTCTATTATTTATCGCTGAGGTGAAAAATATGGGCGGCAGAATTTCCCAATCCTCAAGCAATCGTTCTTTATAGATATTGGTGTTTTTTTCCAACACTCCGGGTTTAAGTTTGTCCGTTTTTGTAAATACAATTGAAAAAGGAATACTATTTGTCCCCAGGTTGAAAATAAAATCCAAATCCTGCTTCATAGGTGAGTGTCGGCTGTCGATCAAAACAAATAGATTCACAAGATTCGGTCGACCAAATAAATAGCTGTCGATCATTTTTGTGAATGTTCCTTTTTGCGCTTTTGGAAGTTTCGCATAGCCATACCCGGGCAAGTCAACCATATACCACTTGTTGTTGATAAGAAAATGGTTAATAAGCCTGGTTTTTCCAGGTGTACCCGATGTTTTGGCCAGTTTGTGCCGATTACAAAGCATGTTCAGAAGCGAAGATTTGCCCACATTTGAACGTCCGATAAATGCATATTCGGGTTTATCCGGGGCAGGACAATCATTGGGATGTGTGCTGCTTGTAACAAAGTGAGCATCGGTAATTATCATTCGTATAAAAATTGATTTTTAAGGTCTAATAGCACTCTTCCCGGGTAATCGGGACTCATTTCATCAGTATAAAATTAGTCTAAGTTATTGGTCGGATGGAACTCGCATGCAAGAACTTATACATATTCTTGTTGTGGTATGCCTTGTCAGGCCCGTTTTATCTTACATCTTACCATCTTAAATCTAAAAATCTATTAAAACAAACTTTGTCATGCTCGTTTCATTTTTATTTGTTTGCAAAAATAGGTCGTTTTAACGGATTACCGGTACACTTTTCAGGACAAACACGAAGAATTTCAAATTTATTTGCCCGGCAAAAACAAAGAGAGGATTAAAAGGAAGTCCTTATCTTTGTTTTTTTGTTTCAAGCAGGTTAAATAGTGCTCATCAATAAATTTGTAAAAAATTTCACAATATGTGAGTCTGTTCAGAGAGTGTCATTTACAATGCCTGCCCGGATATTCATCGGGGGCTCGTGAAGTCCTAAAATAAGAGATTGCTCATCGTAAATGGGTAATTTCCGGAAGAGCGCAACACAGCAAATGGCATTTTATAGACAGGTACTAAAAAATAAATTTAACGAGTTAATGTTATGGAGAGAAAGTTATATCCCCTGAAGTTCGAACCCATTCTGAAACAAAGAATTTGGGGAGGTGAAAAATTACACACAGTATTAAACAAAAACACTGGAACTGCCAAAGATATAGGAGAGAGCTGGGAACTGAGCGGTGTACCCGGTGATGTTTCGGTAGTAAGCAACGGTTTTTTGAAGGGTAACTCTTTGAATGAGTTGTTGGAAATATATATGTCGGAACTTGTTGGTGATAAGGTGTTTGAAAAATACGGAACGGAGTTCCCTCTGTTAATTAAATTTATAGACGCCAACGATGTTTTGTCCATTCAGGTACACCCTGATGATGAATTGGCGCGAAAACGTCACAATTCCTTCGGGAAAACAGAAATGTGGTATGTCATGCAAGCTGATCCGGGCGCCTGTCTGATTAGCGGATTTAAAAAAGATACCAGCAAACAGGAGTATCTGAAAGCTTTGAAAGAAAAAAGGCTTGAAGATTTGCTGGCCAGTCATGAAGTATCTGCGGGCGATGTGTTTTTTATTCCCGCGGGCAGAGTTCATGCCATTGGAAAAGGTATACTGCTTGCCGAAATTCAACAAACATCGGATGTAACATACCGGATTTATGATTTCGATCGCCGCGATGCTCAGGGTAACGCGCGTGAATTACACACTGAACTGGCTCTGGATGCCATCGATTTTTCCGGTGGCGATAATTATAAAACCAACTATGAGGTCAGACCGAACGATGTAAGCCCCATTATTAAATCCCCCTATTTTGTGACCAGTCTCATTTATTTAGATGGCCATGAACTGCAAAAAGATTTTTACAATCTCGATTCATTCATAATACTGATGTGTGTTGAGGGAAATGCTGAGATTACATATCATGGACATCAAAAAGAGCCGATTTCGATGGGTGAGACGGTTCTGATACCGGCGGAGTTGAAGGAGTTTACCATTAAATCAGCAGGAAAGTGCAAATTATTGCAAGTTCATATGCCCGATGTTGAAGACAAAAAGCAATAATTATATGAGGTTAGTTTAAATTTATAACTTTGCAGGCTGTAAAATGCGTCAAATTATTATTTTTTGAGGCGTATTGCATGGCAATAGTCAGTTAAAAAGCCTGAACGCAGAGGCGCAATGACGCAAAGTTTTTTATTATGAGATGGTTGTGTTTCATACCATTATTTTGTAAACAATTAATTATCTGATTTCTGTAAGGGTTTAACAGAGTATTGGCATGAACCAATTGCTTGAATAGTGCTCAGCGAGCGTAACACAGCAAATGGTATTTTATGGACGGACACTAAAAAAACAATAGCATAATGAAAGTATTAAAATTTGGTGGTACATCAGTAGGCTCTGCTCAAAATATGCAAAATGTTGCAAAGCTTGTTACAACACCGGGACGTAAAATTGTTGTTCTGTCGGCCATGTCGGGAACTACCAACAACCTTGTAGAGATTGCCAACTATTTGTACAAAAAGAACTACGATGGCGCCAATGAAGTGATAAACCGCTTGGAACGTGGGTATCTCGATACTGTCGATGCGCTTTTTTCGGGAGAGGAATTTCGAACTAAAGGATTAGAGCTTGTTAAATCGCATTTCGACTATATTAAGTCATTTACCAGGGATGTTTTCACCGTGTTTGAGGAGAAAGCTATTCTTGCCCAGGGAGAGTTGATTACCACAGCATTGTTTAACTTTTATCTTCAGGAAAACGGACATGATTCTGTGTTGCTTCCCGCCCTCGATTTTATGCGGACGAACAAAAACAATGAACCCGATACTGGTTATATTAAGGAAAACCTTGAACGCATTTTAAGCGAATATTCCGAAACCCAATTGTTTATTACCCAGGGATATATTTGCCGCAACGCTTTTGGAGAAGTTGATAACCTGCAACGGGGAGGGAGCGATTACACTGCTTCCCTGATAGGGGCCGCTGTGGATGCCGAAGAAATACAGATTTGGACCGATATTGACGGCATGCATAACAACGATCCGCGATATGTTGAAAATACGCAGTCTATTGCCGAGATGTCTTTTGATGAAGCAGCAGAGCTGGCTTATTTTGGTGCCAAAATTCTTCATCCTACCAGTGTGTTACCGGCAAAACTTGCCAATATTCCCGTGAAGATACTGAATACCATGCAACCCGAAGCCCCTGGTACAACCATTTCTTCATCACAACACAAAAACCGGCTTACCGCTGTTGCAGCAAAAGACAATATTACTGCAATAAAGATCAAATCGGGAAGAATGCTTCTGGCCTATGGTTTTTTGCGTAAAGTGTTCGAAATATTTGAAAGTTACAAAACCTCCATTGATATGATTACTACTTCGGAAGTGGGGGTTTCGGTTACCATCGATAATGACCGTCATCTTGACGAAATTGCCGACGATTTGAGAAAATTCAGTACCGTCGAGATTGACCGCGATCAGGTTATCGTGTGTGTCGTTGGCGATCTTGTGGCCGAAAACAAAGGTTACGCCAATCGGATTTTTGAAGCCCTGAAGGAAATCCCGATAAGAATGATATCGTATGGTGGCAGCGAGCACAATATTTCGTTGCTTATTAATGCTAAAGATAAAAAAGATGCCCTCAGGGCATTAAGTGCTAAACTGTTTTAAAAATTTTGTAAAGAGTATGACTGTATTCCCAATTGAAAAGTTTAAAAAACTTCAGACGCCTTTTTATTATTATGATATGGATTTGTTGGAAAAAACCCTCTCGTTGGTTAATGAGGAGTCTGAAAAATATGATTTTAATGTTCATTATGCCATAAAGGCCAATGCCAATGATCGCATTTTGGAGAAGATACGTCAGAAAGGTTTTGGAATAGACTGTGTTAGTGGTTACGAAATAAAAAAAGCGCTGGAAATAGGGTTCACCCCCGATGGAATTGTTTTTGCCGGTGTTGGAAAGGCCGATTGGGAAATAGAGTTAGGTCTGAAACATGATATTGCCTGCTTTAACGTAGAGTCGTTACCCGAACTGGAGATAATCAACGAACTGGCACAAAATGCCGGGAAAAAGGCACGAGTGGCTTTTCGCATCAACCCCAATGTGAATGCCAATACGCATCATTACATTACTACCGGGCTTGACGAGAATAAGTTTGGCATCAGCATGACAGACCTGGAAAAGGTGATTGACAGGATGAAGGAGTTGAACCATGTGGAATTTGAAGGCATGCATTTTCATATAGGCTCGCAGATAACTGATCTTGATAATTTTAAAGATTTGTGTTTGAGAATTAATGAGTTGCAGGATTGGTTTATTTCCAGACATTTATTCCCCCGAATCATTAACGTCGGCGGTGGTTTCGGCATTGATTATGAAGATCCGGAAAGTCATCCTGTTCCCGATTTTTCTTCTTATTTTAAGGTATTCAAAGATTTTCTTGACTTAAAATCAGGACAGGAAGTGCACTTTGAACTTGGGCGGTCAGTCGTTGCACAGTGTGGTAATCTTATTTCGCGGGTTTTATACGTGAAAGAAGGTGTGAAGACAAGGTTTGCAATTATCGACGCCGGCATGACAGATTTAATACGTCCTGCACTTTATCAGGCCAGTCATAAAGTTCAGAATTTGACGAATCCTGGAGGAGAAAAAAAGAAATATGATGTGGTCGGACCGATATGTGAATCATCTGATAGTTTTGGCAAAGCGCTTGATCTCCCAGAAATGAAAAGAGGAGATTTTGTTGCCATTCGTAGTGCCGGTGCTTATGGCGAAGTTATGGTTTCGCGTTACAATCTCAGGGAAGAGCCCAAAGCTTATTATTCAGATACAATTTAATGAGTGCAGTCTAAAAAGCCTTTTGACCCCTAAATCCCCTAAAGGGGACTTTTTCAAACTGCTGATTTTTAGCAGTTCCTCTTTAAGGGTCAGGAGTAAAAATGGTGAAAATCAGCAGTTTGAAGGCTTTTTATACTACACTCATTTAATACAATGAGTCTGTTCCCCAAAGAGATGTTTTTGCATGGCCGATGCGTTTAGGGTGTCTGATACCCTTGAATAGCATTTTTTGCTTTCGAATCGCTACCTGATTATAGACTTCATTTTTTTGAACCAAAATTAACCGGTTGTTAATGAGAGTTTAAGAATATCTGCAACAATGAGATTGACAAAAACAGCTCTTTTGGAAACAGACTCAGTTATTAGAGTTCATAATCTACACAAGCCCTTTCTTCAAGTATTTCTCTGATAACGGCGCTCACTTTCAAATGCTCCGGGTGAACCGCATAGGCCTTTAATCCTTCCATATCTTCTAATTCGGCCGTGAGCGCCAGATCATATTTTTCCTCCGGATTACAATTGAAGCCAACCTCTATCTTTTTCAGGCTTTCTATTTTTCCCGGTAGTCCTTCCAGGCCCTCTTTAATGGATGCCAGTTTTTCCTCACTTCTTAAATTTTCTTTAAATTTGAAAAGTACAATGTGTTTGATCATACGGTAAAAATTTAATGATTGAGTGCGGTATAAAAAGCATATTTTTGTCAAAATGAAGGCGTTTTATATTTTTGCACCTGAGTTAACTCATTGTTAATGAGGATGCAAAAAATTAAAACAACACTGAGTTTGGCAACAAATATGCTTTTTAGACCGGGCTCATGGATTAATGAGTGCCTGTCCATAAAATACCATTTGCTGTGTTAAGCTTGCCGCCAAAATGCTCGTTTACGAAAAAGTAAACTCCGTTTTTGGCGGCTTCGCAAGCCTTACAACCGGCACTTTCTGAACAGACACATGATTTGTTACAACTTTTCCCGACTTTATAGACGGGGCACTAATCATGACAGTTCAGTCTGTAAATATATAAAAACAGAATTGTGTAACATCATTAAATGATTAGATTTTAACAACCCCAACAACCCCAACAACCCCAACAACCCTAACAACCCTAACAACCCTAACAATCTAACAACTTAACAACCCTAACAATCTAACAACTTAACAACCCTAACAATCTGACAACTTAACAACTTAACAATCTAACAATCTATGCTTAACCAAATTTCCTCCGAAAAGATAATGTTTATTGACATTGAAACAGTACCTCAGCATCGTGATTTTGAGAACCTCGACGAAACTATGCAGGCTCTGTGGGAGAATAAATCGGCCAAAACAGCCAGGGGGGAGGTAACGCCGGCTGAGGATTATGCACGGGCCGGTATATATGCCGAATTCGGGAAGATTGTGTGTATCTCTGCCGGTTTCATTAAACCCGAAAACGGAACCCGTACATTTCGGGTTAAATCCTTTTTTGGTCATGACGAGCAAAAGCTTCTTCAGGAATTTGCTTCAGCGCTTAACAGTTTTACTGCTATTCCGGGCACCAATATTTGCGGACATAATGTCAAAGAATTTGATTTTCCATATATAGCGCGGCGGATGATTGTGAACAGTCTGCCATTACCCGATATTCTTGATGTGGCAGGTAAGAAGCCATGGGAAGTGAAATTTATCGATACCCTTGATTTGTGGAAATTTGGTGATTATAAGCATTATACATCGCTCAATCTCCTGACGCATATTCTTGGGATACCGTCGCCGAAGGATGATATTGACGGAAGCGAAGTGGCACGGGTTTACTATGAAGAGAATGATGTGGAGCGAATTGCCCGTTATTGCGAAAAAGATGTGTTGGCTACAGCGCAGTTGTTCTTAAGGCTCAAGGGAGAACCGTTGTTGGACCCGGAAAAAGTAAAATCGGTTTGAAACAACTTACAATAGTCAGTTAAAAAGGCCTGAACGCAGGAACGCAATGACGCAAAGTTTTTATTATGAGAGAGTTATGATTTGTGCCGTTAATTGTGTAAACTATTAATTACCAGGCATCCGTATAAGTTTAACGGAGTATTGAACTCATGAATCGAGGAAATAATTAACCGTCTTCACGAAGATATTCTGCTTTTCTGCATGTACCCAGTGTCCAGCTTCCGGTATGGTAACCACCTGCGAGCCCGGAAAGAATTTGTTTATCACCAGCGTATCATCATCCTGTATGTAAGGAGACTTTTCACCTCTGATAAAAATGCTCTCAGGCATTTTACCGTCAGGTCTATTCAGCTCTGAAAAACCATCCATGATCTCTCCCATATTGTTCTTTAATGCCTCAAAATTTATTTGCCATGAGTACCGGCCATTGTTTTTTCGTTTAAGATTTTTCATCAGAAATGCTCTTAATCTCTTTTCAGGAAAAGCATCTTTCAGAGCCTGGTCAATTTCATTCCGGCTTTTAAATTTCGACGGGTCGACAGCCATTAGTTCATCAATGATTTTTTTGTGGTTGGTAGTTATCTCGGCATAATTAGCGAAAGAACGGTACGATTTGGGCGCAATATCAACAACAATCATTTTTTCTACCATTTCGGGATACTTCATACTGAATCGCATGATGGTTTTCCCGCCCATACTGTGCCCGATAAGGATGGCTTTGTGGATACTAAGTTTTTCCATCAGTGAATGCAGGTCTTCAGCCATTGCTTCGTAAGTATGAACGTCGTTGTGCGGAGATCGGCCATGGTTGCGTTGGTCGATTAGAATCACTCTATATTGGTCTTCGAATTCTCCGGCCACCGATATCCAGTTATCTGAAGATCCATATAATCCGTGCACGATTATTATGGTTTTATCGCCCTGTCCTTTTTCACGGAAGAAGAGTTCCATTTTATTTTTCCTTGATAAGTAATTTTTTGTACATATTAATGGTTAGTTCCAGGCCATAATATAAGGCATCAGAGATAAGAGCATGTCCAATAGAAACTTCCTTGATAAAAGGAATTCGTTCGTTAAAGAATTTCAGATTTTGAAGATTGAGGTCGTGACCGGCATTAATTCTTAATCCTGTCTTATTGGCAATATTGGCTGCCTCGACAAATGGTGCGATAGCCTTTTCCGGGTCTTTGGGAAATTGGGTTGCATAAGGCTCCGTATAAAGTTCTACTCTGTCGGTATTGGTTTTTGCAGCATTTACAATAAAATCGGGATTGGCATCGATAAAAATGGAAGTACGAATGCCGCATTCTTTTAACTCCCCAATAATGTCTTGCAAAAAAGACAGGTTGGTAATGGTGTCCCAACCCGAGTTGGATGTTATGGCATCGGGAGGATCTGGAACCAGTGTTACCTGATGAGGCCTGACCGATTTAACCAGCTCCATGAATTTTGGGGAGGGATAACCTTCAATGTTGAATTCGGTTTTAATGACCGGCCGTATTTCATAAACATCTTTATATTTAATATGGCGTTCATCGGGACGGGGGTGAACGGTGACACCATCGGCTCCGAATTCCTGAACATCGATGGCTGCTTTTAAAACGTCAGGAATGTTTCCTCCTCTGGAATTGCGTAATGTTGCAATTTTGTTAATATTAACGCTTAGTTTTGTCATGATATGAATGAAACTAAATGAAATTAAATTAAAACCAACGGTAAATTAAACACCTGAATGGTTTGTATGTTTAAATTTTTGGATGTATTTTTCACCCAAAGAGATGTTTTGGCATAGGTATTGATGTTTTTTCAAAACGGTAAAGTTACAAAGTATTTCCCGAAAGCGCATTTATTATGTTGGCAAAAGATTTAGTATCGGATATTGTTCCTTCTTTGAAGACCTCGGATACGGGTGCGGATGCATTGGGCTGGATGGAAGCCTTCAGGGTCTCCCATCTTCCCATAGTAAACAACAAAGTTTTTTTGGGGCTTATTTCTGATGCCGATATTTATGATCTGAATGCAGCGGAGGAACCATTGGGAAACCATCGGCTATCGCTGATGAAACCTTATGTTTTCGAACATCAGCATATCTATGAAGTGATAGAAATTGCAGCCCGACTCAGGCTGACCCTGGTGCCTGTTCTGAATATTGACAAGGAATATAAAGGGGTGATCACTCAAACCGATTTGTTACTGAGGTTCTCGGAATTGATCGCTGCACATACTCCGGGCGGGATCATTGAGATTGAGGTCGGCCCGCATGACTATGCCCTCTCTGAAATTGCACGCATTGTTGAAGATGCCGATGCCAAAATATTGAGCTTGTATGTTTCTCAAAATCAATCAACCGATTATTTAAAAATCACAATAAAACTGAATCGTGTCGACGTAAATACTGTGGTGAATGCTTTCGAAAGGTATGGTTATAACGTAAAGGCCACGTATGTCGGGGAGTCGCAGATTGATGATACGACAAGGCGTAATTATGAATCCCTGATGAAATACCTGAATGTCTGACATCGATTCCGCTTCGTTTTGTTATCTTCGCTATCAAAAAAGAAATGGAAATTGCCATATTCGGAAAGAGTTTTGGTGATGTATTTTTCGACAATTGTCATCAGTTGTTTAATTATCTTCATCAAAAATCCATTAAAATACATATCTACAAGCCTTTTTATGATTTTTTGCTGGAAAAGGTAAAACTAAAACCCAATGTTGCAGGTTTTTTCTACGGGCCTGACGATCTGCCGCCTGTAGATATGCTTTTCAGTATTGGTGGCGACGGCACTTTTTTGAAAGCTGTAACGTTTGTGCGTGACTCCGGAATTCCTGTTGTTGGCATTAACAGCGGCAGGCTTGGTTTTCTGGCTGACATTTCACGTCATGAGCTTCCGGCTGCCCTTCAGGAAATCGAAAGCGGCCGGTACAAAGTTAAGGAGCTTGCATTGCTTGAACTCGTTTCTCCCCATAATCTGATCGGTGATTTTAATTATGCCTTGAATGAGCTGGCTGTGCATAAACAGGACAGTTCCTCTATGATCACTATTCATGTGTATTTGAACAATGAATTTTTAAATTCCTACTGGGCCGACGGACTTATAGTGAGCACTCCCACAGGCTCTACTGCTTATTCGTTGAGTGTCGGGGGGCCTATAATGCACCCTTCTTCTCAGGGAATTATTATTACTCCGATAGCTCCGCACAATTTAACGGTAAGGCCTCTGGTTGTTCCCGACGACATGGAACTGATGCTTAAAATTGAGGGCAGAGGGGGTAAATTCCTGGCGTCACTTGATTCCAGAAGCGCTGTGGTTGACGAGAGTACAGAGCTTAGAATACGAAAGGCAGCCTTCACCATCAATATGGTAGAAAGGTCCACTCAAAGTTTCTATGCCACGCTGCGAAATAAACTTATGTGGGGTGCAGATAAGCGTAATTAGTGTTGTGTTACGCTGGCCGCTAAAATTCTCATTTACGTAACCAAACTGCGCTTTTGGCGGCTTCGCAAGTCTTACAACCGGTACTTTCTGAACAGACACACATATTGTAAAAATTCTTGCGGGTTTGTAGACGGGCACAAATGAAACGAGCATGGCAAAGATTGCCACAAAAGGACATGTATAAAACTCTTGCATGCGAGTTCCATCAGACCAATAACTTAGACTTATTTTATACTGATGAAACGAGCATCGCAGGGATTGCAGCAATAAGAAAATGTATAAGTTTTTGCGTGTGAGTTCAATTCAACCTTAATAAAAAAGTTCTATACAAATTTAAAGTCTGTTAAATAAAAAACCGCAACAAGATTGCCATGAATGTCCGACGCAGATTTGAACTTCGTACTCCGGATGTGCTCACTTAGCAATAAACCATACTATTTCACGTTTCCAAAAAGTAAAGAGTTTCTGAAGAAACGGGCATGGTAAAAGTTGCCATAATAGATTATTGAATCTGCTCCCAAAAGAGACTTTTGGAATGGGCTCAAGTATTGAAAAGTAAATTCAGCATATTAATGATATTCAAATTCCGGACTTTTTTTGTTATTGTTTTTGCTTTTTTTCTTTTGTCTTGCACTGATGGGTGGAGCCAGGAGAGAATTGAAGCCGGATTTTTCCTCGGAGGTTCTTATTACAATGGGGATTTGAATCCCGGGAAACAATTTTATAGCATCCAACCCTCTTTTGGCGGTGTTTTCAGGGTTGTCTCCAACAGTCGCATCGCTTTTAAAGGAACATTTACGATTGTAAATATTCAGGGCGACTACCCTGGTGAGGACATTCAGTATCCCTCTGTTTCGGGGAACTCATCACCTCAATACAGCTTCGAGAGAACCATGGCCGATATGGCAGCCCAGATTGAGATAAATTTTTTTGAATACGATCATCCTTTTCGAAGAGATGAAACCCGTTTTTCTCCCTACATAACTGCCGGTATAGCATCGACGTTCTATCGTCGATATTATTCTGATGCCGGAGGTAGTTCTGAAAACCCACATTTTATATTATCTTTGCCGTTCGGTATAGGAATAAAGTGGAAACTTTCTGATTGGGTGCATCTTGGACTGGAATGGAATTTCAGAAAAACATTTGTTGACGATCTGGATAAAATGGGACGTGGAGCCATAGATCCGTCCGACCCTTATGGATTTGACCAGCCGTCTTCTCTGCACAACAATGATTGGTATTCGTTTGCAGGCGTATTAGTTACGTTCGATCTTTTCCACAGAAAGGTTTCATGTAATGCCGGATATTAAAGTCTGATGCGAAGTTGAAGGTGTTGAAGCTCTGATTTTTCAAAGTTTCTCAAATCACTTTTTGCTGATATTTTATACTTAATAATACTATATGTCAGTCAAAGAACAGCTGGATAAGGAAAAATTACCGAAGCATGTGGCCATAATAATGGACGGCAATGGTCGCTGGGCGAGGAAAAGGGGTAATGCAAGGGTGTTTGGACATCAACAGGGGGTGAAATCTGTTCGTGAAGTGACGGAGGCTGCTGCCGAACTGGGAATGAAATTCCTTACACTTTATGCTTTCTCAACAGAAAACTGGAACAGACCCAAGAATGAGGTTGATGCTTTGATGTCGTTGCTGGTTTCTACCATTTCTTCGGAAACCAAAACACTTATGGACAATAATGTGAAACTAAAGTCTATCGGGTGTAAAGAAACTTTGCCTCAGGATGTTCAAAATAAACTTGCTGCCTGTATTGAACAAACGAAAAATAATGACGGACTTACCCTGGTTCTGGCGTTAAGCTACAGCTCTCGCTGGGAAATCGTTGAAGGTGTGAAACATATCGCCAACGACGTCCGGGATGGAAAACTTGATTCATCCCAAATTAATGCTGAAATTTTTAGCCGGTATCTTGAAACTGCAGATATGCCTGATCCCGAATTGCTGATTAGAACCAGCGGTGAATTACGTATCAGTAATTTCCTGCTTTGGCAAATTGCTTACTCAGAATTATATTTTTGCAACGTATTATGGCCCGATTTTCGCAAGGAAAATTTCTTTGAAGCACTACTCGATTATCAGGGTCGGGAAAGACGTTTCGGTAAAATTAGTGATCAGGTAAAAAAATAAATTATTAGTAATGTTGAAACGCAGATTTGTAGCATACTTATTTTTAATCTTTTCTATTACAACTCTTTATGCTCAGGACGAAATACCGGAGATTTCTTATTCAGGAAAACCCAAAGAATACATAATTGCTGACATAACAGTAACGGGTGATCTAAACAATGACCCCAAAATTCTGGCTAATCTTTCCGGGTTGAAAGTAGGTCAAAAAATAACCGTTCCTGGTGAAGACATTTCAAATGCAGTTAAAAAGTACTGGGAATACGGTCTGTTTTCCGATGTGAGAATTACCGCTGAAAAGATTGAAGGAAATAATATATATCTCAACATTTATCTGCAGGAACGTCCCCGGTTGTCCGAAATAAATTTTTCAGGCTTGAAAAAATCCGAGATTGAGGATGTTACAAGTAAAATATCCATGATGAAGGGCTCACAGGTGACGCCTTATCTGATCGACAGAGCCAAACGTTATATCCAACAACATTTCGTTCAAAAAGGTTTTTATAATACCGAAGTCACCATTGTCCAACGGGACGATCCAAGTAAGCCCAATCATGTTTTTCTTGATATTGAGGTCGACAAAAAAGATAAGGTTAAGGTTAACAGCCTTGAATTTGAAGGAAATGAAGTGTTTTCGGATCGGAAGCTGAATCGTTTCATGAAAAAGACCAATGAGAAAGGAAAAATCCAGAATTTTTTCCGGACTAAGAAATTCGTTCAGGAAGAGTATGAAAACGACCTGAAAACGGTAATTGAAAAGTACAATGAAAAGGGTTATCGTGATGCTTATATTGAATATGACTCCATTTCCAGGAATCCTGACAATACCGTAGATATAGAAATCGGAATCAGCGAGGGCAACAAATACTATTTCGGAGATATCAGCTGGGTAGGAAATACTGTATATCCCGGTCCGTACTTGTCAGAAAAACTCCGAATCCGAAAGGGCGACGTTTTTAATCAAACCTTGCTGGAGGAACGCTTATATACCGATGATGATGCTGTTCATAACCTTTATATGAACAATGGATACCTTTTCAGTAACATTGAACCGGTAGATGTCAGAATCTATAATGATACGGTTGATCTTGAGATGCGGGTTTACGAGGGTGAACCGGCTACCATTAATGAAGTGATCATTAAAGGAAATACAAAAACTCATGAACACGTTGTAAGACGGGAGTTACGGACAAAACCCGGAGAGTTGTTCGATAAATCCGAGCTGATTCGTTCAGTTCGGGAATTGCAACAATTGGGACATTTTGATCCCGAAAATATTAATCCCGTTCCAATTCCCGACCCTGAAAAAGGGACGGTTGATCTTGAATATAACCTGGTTGAAAAAGCCAATGACCAGATCGAACTCTCCGGCGGATGGGGTGGCGGAATGTTTGTCGGCTCCCTGGGACTGAAGTTTACCAACTTCTCTGTTCGTAATATCTTTAACAAGGAAGCCTGGCGTCCTTTGCCTACAGGAGACGGACAAACCTTGTCGTTGAGAGCCCAAACCAACGGGAAATATTATCAGTCATACAGTTTTTCGTTTACAGAACCCTGGCTGGGCGGTAAGAAACCGAATTCTTTCAGTTTCTCGGTTTACAGGTCTATTCAGACTGGTACCAGCAGCGGTTATTATTACGGAAATCCTTACAGCAATATCTATGGTGGCGGTTACGGCTATAGCGGCTATGGCTATGGCGGCTATGGCGGCTATTATCCGCCGCTCGAGGAAGATCCCGATGAACACATGAAAGTGACGGGTATATCCGTTGGATTCGGAAAACGTTTGAGTTGGCCCGACGACTATTTTCAGCTTTATACCCAGGCCAGCTATCAGCGTTACGATCTTAAAAACTGGGTCTATTTCCTGATGCAGAACGGAAATAGCAATAACCTTAATTTCAAGGTGATGCTTTCCAGAAATTCGATGGATAACCCGTTGTATACCAGAAATGGTTCCAATTTCACACTGGGGCTTGAATTTACTCCACCCTACAGTTATTTTGATGACCTGGATTATTCCGATCCGGATATGCCTGATTCAGAGAGGTACAAATGGATTGAATATCATAAATGGATATTTAAAGGAAGTACTTTTAAACCTCTGGATAATGCCAATAAGCTGGTGTTGATGACTAAAGTAGAAGGTGGTTTTCTGGGCTATTTTGATAAAAATAAAAAATCGCCTTTCGAAAAATTTGTGTTGGGTGGCGACGGTATGTCGGGCTATAGTTATTATGGAAGCGAGACCATCGGTCTTCGCGGATATGAGAATGCTTCATTGACACCGCTTACCAACGGACGACAGGATGGAAATATCTATAATAAGCTGACATTGGAAATGCGTTATCCATTAACTTTGCAACCATCAGCAACTGTTTACGGACTGGTATTTGCAGAAGCCGGAAATTCATGGTCTGAATTCAGGGATTATAACCCGTTTGGGTTGAAACGTTCAGCCGGGGTAGGAGTGAGAATTTTCTTACCCATTTTCGGACTTATGGGCATCGACTGGGGATATGGTTTCGATGAGGTACCAGGCAGCCCCAATGCCAACGGAAGTAATTTCCACTTTGTTATCGGACAAAATTTCTGATGAAACGAGCATGGCAAAGTTTGTCACAATAGAACATGTATAAGTTCTTTCATGCGAGTTCCACCTGGCCAATGACTTAGATAAATTTTATACGAATAAATAAACCGTTAAGCGTGGTTTGGTTTTTGTAAGAAGTTTATCTAAATTGGTTTGGAAACTTTAAATTGATTGAAGATGAAACGAGTCCCGATTGCGCGGGACGGGTTTCCCTGATAAAAGGGGCCAGGCAATCAGGCCTTAATAAATAAATTTTATGCGGATGAAGAAGTTTTTAATTTTATTACTGGCAGTTGGCGGTATTTTTATGAGTACACAAAGTGCTACTGCACAACGATATGCCTTCGTAGATATGCAATATATTATGTCAAATATTCCGGCCTACGAAGCAGCACAGGAACAATTGAACCAGCTTTCACAAAAGTGGGAGAAGGAGATACAGGATATTTATGCCGAGGTTGAACAATTGTATAAAACATATCAGAAAGAGAGCGTATTTCTTTCTGCCGATATGAAAACGCAGCGTGAAGAAGAGATTATTCAACTTGAAAACAGTGCTAAAAAATTGCAACGGCAGTATTTCGGACCTGAAGGAGAACTGATGAAACGTCAGGAAGCCCTGATTAATCCTATTCAGGAAAAGGTTTTTACAGCCATTCGCGAAATTGCAGACCGTGATAATCTGGATGCCGTTTTTGATATGGCTGGCAATTCAGGTGTCATTTATGTAAAACCCCGGCAAAACATTAGCGACGATGTTTTAAAGTACCTCGGGTTTTTGAATTAAATACAGACCGTCTATAAAGTCGGAAAAATTTCTTACTTACTAAATGTGTCTGTTCAGAAAATGCCGGTTGCAAGGTTTGCGAATTTGTCAAAAGCGCAGTTTACTCACGTAAATGAGCATTTTGGAGGCAGGCGTAATACGGCAAGTGATACTTTATGGACACAGACGCTAAATAAATTTGTGAAATAGAAAAACATATAGTTATGAGAAGAATTACATCCATTACAATTATAAGCCTGTTTTTAATTCTTTCCGGGAGCACAGAAGCTCAGGAATTTAAATTTGGCCATGCCAATATACAGGAAATAATGAGGGCCATGCCCGAATTTAAAGAGATGCAAGAGACAATGGGGGCAGAGTATGATAAACTCGAAAACCAGTTGGCCACTATGCAGGAAGAATATCAAAAAATGGAACAGGATTATCTGCAGAATGCCGAAACGCTTGGAGCTCTTGAACGCCAGCAAAAAGAGCAGCAACTAATGGAGACTTCCCAAAAAATTCAAACGTTTTATCAATCTTCTCAGGAAAATCTGTCCCGGAAACAACAGCAATTGCGCCAACCTATCATGGAAAAATTGAGAGGTGCTATTGAACAGGTGGGTGAGGAAGGCGGATTTATTTATATATTTGCTGAGAATTCAGGAGCTACTGTATATCATTCCGACCAAAGTATTGATGTTACAGAGCAAGTGAAAAGTAAACTTGGTATAAATTAATTATACACGAATGAAACGAGCATGGCAAGGTTTGCCACAAAAGAACATGTGTAAAACTCTTGCATGCGAGTTCCATCAGACCAATCACTTAAATAAATTATATACTAATGAATATGAAAGTTTTTAAGGTTTTTGCTATTGTATTTATGGTTTCCCTGGCAGCTGCATCTGTTTCTGTTGCTCAGGAACTTAAATTCGGGCATTTGAATGTTCAGCAATTGATTTCGGAATTGCCGGAAAAACAGGCAGCCGACAAAGAATTGCAATCCGAAGCTCAAAAGTTGCAAAATCAATTGCAGGTTATGAGCCAGGAACTTGATGAAAAATATAAGAATTATATGACTCAGCGTGATTCCCTTTCCGATCTTATCAGATCAACCAGGGAAAAAGAGATTCAGGATTATGACCAGAGAATCCAGAATTTTAACAAGCTGGCTCAACAATCGCTGAGCCAAAAAGAACAGCAATTATTACAGCCCATTATCGAAAAGGTTGAGAAAGCCATTAACGCTGTTGGCGAAGAACAGGATTTTATTTATATTTTTGATACCAGTTCGCAGGTTATCTTGTATAATTCCGATCAAAGTGTTGATTGTCAGGATATGGTGAAGGCGAAACTTAAAGAGATGAACAATGCTCCCCAGTAGGTAGGGATGATAAAAGAGATGCTTTTTCGACCGGGCTCATTCGACATCACAATATAAAGAGCCGGGGATATATTTCCCCGGCTTTTTATATTGTTGTCGATAAATTTGTATCTTCGTTTATATAATGTCAGCATGCATTAAATGGAACCTGTAAAGAATGCTTCGTCAAAAGGCCCTATTGGAGTTTTTGATTCCGGTTATGGCGGACTGACCATTTTGAATGAATTTCTGAATGATTTTCCGGATTACGATTTTATTTATCTGGGTGATAATGCACGCACTCCTTATGGGACCCGCTCATTTGAAATGGTCTATCGGTATACATTACAATCGGTACTTAAACTGTTTGACATGGGGGTACACCTCGTGATTCTTGCTTGCAATACCGCTTCGGCGAAGGCCTTACGGACCATTCAGCAGCGTGATCTTCCACGCTATGATGCAGCCCGGAGAGTACTTGGCGTTGTGCGTCCCAGTGCTGAACAGACGGTAAATTTTACTCAGAACCGGCATATAGGTGTTTTAGGCACAACCGGAACGGTTCAATCTATGTCTTATATCCTGGAAATATGTAAATTTCTTCCCGATGCCGTTGTTACTCAGCAGGCATGCCCTATGTGGGTGCCATTGGTCGAGAATAATGAGACTGACTCCGAAGGTGCCGATTTTTTTGTCAGGCGTGATTTGAATTTATTATTTTCCCGTGACGCCGAAATAGATACCCTGATTCTTGGCTGTACCCATTATCCGTTGTTAATGCCGCTGATTCAAAAATATACTCCTGCACACGTTAAAGTTCTGCCACAGGGTGAAATTGTTTCGGCAAGTTTGAAAGACTATTTGTTACGTCATCCTGAAATAGATAAAAAATGTACAAAAAACGGGACCTGCCGGTTTTTTACAACCGAAAGTCCCGAAAAATTTGATGAAGCGTCCAGCGTATTTCTTGATTTTCCGGTTAAATCGGAACGGCTGCACTTTTAGATATTATTCTTTATACCAACCGGCATACATCAGGTAATTGTTGGCTATTTTGTCTATCATCTCTTTCGTTTGTTGCGGCTCAATATCTTTTACTTTTTTGGCCGGAACACCCGCATAAACACTGTTGGGTTCAATTTTAGTTCCTGTGAGAACCAAAGCATTGGCTGCAACAATAGAGTTGGAACCAACAACTGCGTGATCGAGTACTGTTGCTCCGATCCCAATTAATACATTATCTTCAATTGTTGCCCCGTGGATGGTAGCATTGTGCCCGATGGATACATTATTGCCAATGTTGATGGTCGATTTCTGATAGAGCGTATGTAAAACCGTTCCGTCCTGGATATTGACTTTATTTCCTATACGAATGCTGTTTACATCGCCCCGAAGAACAGTATTGAACCATATACTGCAATCATCGCCAATTTCTGTGTCGCCTATTACCGTGGCATTATCTGCCAGAAATACGTTTTTCCCTATTTTCGGGGTAAATCCCCTGACTGATTTTATTAAAGCCATTATTCTTTTTTAATAATAAGATGAGCCCGGTCTAAAAAGCATCTTTGTTGCCAAACTCGTTGTTGTTTTAAATTTTTGCATCCTCATTAGCAACAAGTTAACTCCGTTACAAGAATTTAAAACGCCTTGATTTTGACAAAAATATGCTTTTTATACTGCACTCATAAAATTAAATTAAACTCCGTAAAAAATTGTTAATTTTGCATTTGTTTATTACCTGATCCATTCATCCGTATATAATTTATTTATCAAGGTCGGATGGAACTCGCATGCAAGAACTTATACCTATTCTTATTGTGGCGAACCTATCTATGCTCATTTCATCTTAAATCTTATATCTAAAAATCTGATAATCTATTAAGGCTATCTTTGTCATGTCCGTTTCATCAGGCCAATGACTTAGACTTATTTTATACGGATGAATAGATAAGGCTAATTCAGGATACAAATATAAAGTAACTGTTGAAAAGCACCTTTTAATGTTGTAAAATCTGACGAATGTCAACTTCATGTTATTAATTAGTATCTAACTTTACTTAAAATTTTATGGTTGAGTTTGCTCGTGAAAGAGCTACTTTTGTCAACAATGAGATTAGCAAAAAGAGACTTTTAGTATTGGATTTATGGTTAAACCCCGGAATCAATGAAAAGGTTCTGGTGTTTTTTTATTTAACAATTCATTTTTACACAGGACAATAATCAACAATCAGCTAAATTATGGCTAAAAAATCGAAAGTTATTGAGAGAGATGAAGTTGTTGTCAGGTTTTCGGGCGATTCCGGCGATGGGATGCAGTTAACCGGCTCACTTTTTTCTTTTTCATCTGCCGTTTATGGGAATGATATATCAACGTTTCCGGATTTTCCTGCAGAAATAAGAGCCCCGCAGGGAACGGTCGGGGGTGTTTCGGGATTTCAGGTTCATTTTGGACACAGTGAGGTTTATACTCCGGGTGACAAGGCAGATGTGCTTGTAGCCATGAATCCTGCCGCTTTAAAGGCCAATCTCGAATGGCTTAAGCCGGGAGCTACCATCATTATTGATATAGATAGTTTTGATGATAAAAATCTTGCCAAAGCAGGTTACAAGTCTAATGATCCAATAGAAGAAGACAATCTTGGAAGTTATAATATCATTAAAGCTCCGATTACCACCCTGACAAAAGAGAGTTTAAAAAGCATGGAGCTTGATAACAAGACCATTCTGAGGAGTAAAAATATGTATGCGCTTGGATTGGTTTTCTGGCTGTTTAACAGGCCATTGAAGGATACTGAACAAATAATCCGTGAGAAATTTTCGAAGGATGAGCGGGTGGCAGAAGCCAATATTCGTGTGCTTGAGGATGGTTATAATTATGGTGTTATTATCCAGGCAGGAACGCCTTCATATCATATTTCACCGGCAGAATTAAAGCCGGGTGTTTACAGGAATATTAACGGTAACCGTGCCATAGCATGGGGGTTTTTACTGGCAGCTGAAAAAAGCGGTCTGGAGCTTTTCCTGGGATCCTATCCGATTACTCCGGCTACCGAAATACTTCAGGAATTATCGGCCAGAAAAGACCTGGGCGTTAAAGTTTTTCAAGCCGAGGATGAAATAGCCGGCATTTCAACCGCTATTGGAGCCAGTTTTGCCGGCAATTTGGGAATTACATCAACCTCAGGACCGGGTTTGGCTCTGAAAAGTGAAGCCCTTGGACTGGCCGTTATGGCCGAACTTCCTTTGGTTGTCGTTGATGTTCAAAGGGGAGGTCCGAGTACAGGGTTGCCAACCAAAACTGAGCAGGCAGACCTTCTTCAGGCACTTTACGGACGTAATGGCGAAAGTCCGCTGGTTGTTATGGCTGCCAGTTCACCCGTTAACTGTTTCGACTATGCTTTTTATGCCGCAAAAGTGGCTATTGAGTATATGACTCCTGTGATTTTGTTATCGGACGGTTTTCTGGCTAACGGAACCCAGCCGTGGCGTATCCCCGAAGATGGTGAATTCCCGGACATCATACCTCCCTTTGTTGAAAAACCTCCCGAAAAGTGGAATGTGTACGAACGCGATCCCGAAAAATTGAACCGCTATTGGGCACTTCCGGGTACACCCGGTTATCAGCACCGGATCGGAGGTCTTGAAAAAGATTTTCTTACGGGGGAAGTTTCCTACGATCACCATAATCATGATAAAATGGTGCGTATCAGACAGCAAAAGATTGACCGGATTGCCGATTTTATTCCCCCTCTGGAAATTCATGGTGATGAAGATGCTGAATTACTTATCGTGGGATGGGGTGGAACATTTGGTCATTTGTATACTGCGCTTGAGGAAATTCAGAAAGAAGGAAAGAAGGCAGCCCTGGTACATTTCAGCTATATAAGTCCACTTCCTGAAAACAGCTATGAGGTATTGAAGCGGTATCCCAAAGTTGTTGTCTGCGAGCTTAACCTTGGACAATTTGCCGGCTATTTAAGGAGTAAATTTCCTGATATTACGTTCGGCCAATATAACAAAGTCGAAGGTTTGCCTTTTACCGTTGCCGAACTGAAAAATCATTTTGAAAAAATTTTAGAAAAATAAGCTATGGCTGATAATAAAAAACTTGCTTTTCTTGACTATAAAAGTGACCAGCATGTCAGGTGGTGTCCCGGTTGTGGTGATCATGCCATTCTGAATGCTTTACAGAAGACACTTGCGGAACTGGAACTACCGAAGGAAAAAGTGGCTGTGATTTCCGGTATTGGTTGTTCTTCCCGTCTGCCTTATTATATGGATACTTATGGGTTTCACACCATTCACGGGCGGGCTTCGGCTGTTGCATCCGGTGTAAAGGTAGCCAATCCCCGGCTTAGTGTCTGGCAAATTACAGGTGACGGAGATGCCCTTGCCATAGGTGGGAACCATTTCATTCACGCTATCCGCAGAAATGTGGACATTAATGTTATTCTGTTTAACAACCAAATATATGGCCTGACTAAAGGACAGTATTCACCCACTTCAAAGCGGGGGTTTATTTCCAAAACTTCACCTTACGGGACCATTGAATATCCGTTCCGGCCTGGTGAATTAACCATTGGTGCCAGAGGCTATTTCTTTGCCCGCACCATCGATAAGGAGATTAAATTGTCGGTGGAGGTGATGAAAGCTGCAGCACGGCATGAGGGAACATCAATTGTTGAAGTGTTGCAAAACTGTGTTATTTATAATGATAATACGCATCAGGAAATCACCGATAAGCGTTTCAAAGATGACAGAACAATTGTCCTGGAACATGGAAAGCCAATGATCTTTGGGAAAGAACGTAACAAGGGACTTGTCCTGGATGGGACAAAGCTTCGCGTGGTAACCATCGGGGAAGGCGGAATTACCGAAAAGGATATTCTGGTTCACGATGCCCATTCAGAAGACCCCACCATTCATCTCAAACTTGCCGATATGGAGTATCCCGATTTTCCTGTGGCCCTGGGCGTAATCAGAGATGCTGAGGCTCCGGTATACGATCAGTGTGCGGCTGAGCAGATTGAAGAGATCAGGAATAAATCGAAAATCAAAACTTTTCATGATCTGGTTACTTCGGGTGAAGTATGGGAAGTTAAATAATGTCTGTCCATAAAGTACCATTTGCAGTGTTACGCTTGCCGCTAAAATACTCATTTACGTGAGTAATCTCCGTTTTTGGCGGCTTCGCAAGCCTTGCAACCGGCACTTTCTGAACAGACACATGATTTGGTACAACTTTTCCTGACTTTACAGACGGGCACTAAATAGTGTCCGTTCACTATGGTTGCATAGATATTACATTATTTGGAAGGCTGGTTTTCTAATATTTCGAAACCGGCCTTCTCTGTTTTAATTTTGTTTGTCTTCTTTTTCGGTCTGTCTTTTAAAGAGACTTACTGCATGGGCAATTTGGTCTTCTTTCCCTAAAACATAAACAATATCGTTTTTGCATAAAATTGTGTCGGGGCCGGGATGGTCTATGATCTTTTCTTTACGGTTGATGGCCACTACTGTAACACCATAAGTACTTCTGAAAGCGATTTCGGAGAGGGAATGACCTGCTATGGGGGAATCTTTGTCTACTTTAAGCGCTGAAATTTCAAGATTTGGCAACTGGCTGAGGATAGATTTACGCGGCCGTTTTTTTACATCCCGTACCAATCCGTAATTGTTTTTACGGATGTGACCAATGGTTACTTCTATTTCATCACGTGGCATCAGGAATTTGTTGAGTACACGTTCGAATAATTCAATGGCTGTTTCAAATTCTTCGGGAATTACCTGGGTGGCTCCAACTTTGTAAAGATCTTCTACATCATCGATTTGACGTGCACGGACAATAATGGAAGCATGCTGGTTAAGGTTTCTTACTTTTTCAGTGACCGCCATGGCTGTTACAACATCGCCGATTGATATGACGATAACACCGGCAGTTCTTACATGTGCTTTTTCAAGTATCGGCGTGTTTTGGGCATCCCCGTAAATAACTGTTTCACCTTTTTGCTGTCGTTCTTTAACAATGACCGGATCGAAGATTATTGAGATATAGGGAATTTTAACATGACGAGCCATGACCGACATACTAAGAATTCTGGGGTCTTTCCCTATGAGAACAAGATGGTTTTTCAGCTCGGGAACATCAATTTGTTCAAGTGGGAAAATACCTTCTTTGAGTTTCCGGGGTAAAGGTAGTTTCATTGCTGCATTCGCTAATGGACGAGCCACTGATATCAGAAGTGGTGATATTGACATGGTGATGACGGCTACAGCAAGAAAAAGCTGATAATAATAATTGGATATGATCTGGTAGTTCTGTCCCATTTTGACAAGAATAAATGAGAATTCTCCAACCTGTGCCAGGGCGAGACCCACCAGAACTACCCCCCGGAACGTATGCCCAAGCAAAAAGGCAGTGCCACTGGCAATTATTATCTTTATTAAGATCACCATAGTCACTGTCATCAGCACAATGCTAATATTGTCGACCACAAAATGCAGGTCGAGAAGCATTCCTATGGAGACAAAGAAAAAGGATGAAAAAGTATCTTTGAAAGGAATTATGTGTCCGAAAGCATTATGACTGTATTCCGATTCGGATATCATCAAGCCGGCGAGAAAAGCCCCAAAGGCAAGTGACATACCCAGTTCGGCGGTAAGAAAAGCAACCGAAAGACAGATCAGCAGGATACTCATCAGGAACAGTTCCTGGTTTTTTGTCATGGCGATGGCATGAAGTATTCTGTTCATAAACCATTTATTCCCAAAAACGACAAAGAGAATAATTCCCAAGGATTTCAGACCCATCCAGAATAGTTCGTTCATTATGTTTGTTGATTCGCCACCGATGATGGGTATGAAAAGTAGTAAAGGAACAAGTACCAGGTCCTGGAAGATGAGGATTCCCAACACGGTTCTTCCGTAGTTGGAGGTAATTTCCGATCGGTCCTGAAGAATCTTTAAAACCACTGCCGTACTGCTTAATGCTGTCAGAAAACCCACGAACAAAGCCCCTCTGAAGTCGAGATCAAAAAACCTGGCTATGGCTAAAACAATTAGTGTTGTCGCGGCAAATTGAAGGAGACCTCCCCAAAAGACTGTTTTCCGGATTTTTATCAAATGTTGGAGTGAAAATTCCAGTCCGATTGTGAAAAGTAACAGTACAATGCCAACTTCAGCCAATACTTCAATGTTTTCAACATTGTTAATGATCCCCGTCAGGTGGGGACCAGCCAATATTCCTGTAATAAGATAGCCAACAATAGAAGGAACTTTTATTTTCGTAAAAACATAGTTGACCAGGGTGGAAAGAGCAAAGATGATGAGTATGTCTTTGAATATTGTGAATTCCATAATGCATTAATTATCAGATCGTATCCAGGTAAAAAAACAGATTGTCGGGTCATGAGATTTTTAGATATATAGAAATCCGCACCAGCGGGGCTTTCTAATCCACTGTTAACTTCCAATCATTTTTATCCGTATAAAATTAGTATAAGTTATTGGTATGATGCAATTTATGATGATTTAACTGATGCTATATGATTATAGGTTAGATTCTTCGCTCCGCTCAGAATGACACCTGTCTAATGTCATTCCGAGGAGGTAACGACGAAGAATCTGTTATTTACTGCGTTACGCTTGTCCGGAAATTACCCATTTACGATAAGTAAACTCCGTTTTGGCGGCTTCGCAAGCCTTGCAACCGGCACTTCCTGAACAGACACATAAAGAAACTTTCCCGACTTTATAAAAACTGGCATTATTTAAAAATCCAACGGCCTGTTAAACAAAGATACTTCAATTTTATTGAATGAAACGAGTCCCGAGTAATCGGGACGAGTTCCATTCGACCAATAACTTCGACTAATTTTATACGAATGAAGCGAGCATGACAAGGTTTGTCACAAAAGAACATGTATAATTAACCTCTAATCATCTAAGAAACCAAAAACAGGTAACAGATTCTTCGTCGTTACCT
>NZ_AEWI01000079.1 GCF_000191885.1 Anaerophaga thermohalophila DSM 12881 | reverse complement strand
GGCTGTTAGCACGGAGATTGCAATATGTGCGAGGCCGAAGGCTTACTTTTTATTTACGCTTTCTTCCAATCGTACCATGGTGGAATTGAAATCATAATGATGGTGAAAATGAAGGTGATTTTGAGTCACTTCCAATCGTACCATGGTGGAATTGAAATTCTTTTTACCTTATTCACGAAGAGGAACTAAAAACTTCCAATCGTACCATGGTGGAATTGAAATGGTGGAATGATCCTGATTCTGTCAACTGGGAATATCGCTTCCAATCGTACCATGGTGGAATTGAAATTATTCACACCTATACAAGAATGTTAATTGATTTAGCTTCCAATCGTACCATGGTGGAATTGAAATCATTGTAATTCAAAGCATACGAGGTTTTGGTCTGATGATCTTCCAATCGTACCATGGTGGAATTGAAATTGTTTTTATTTCTTTTTTCATAGTCGTAAAGTTTAACTTCCAATCGTACCATGGTGGAATTGAAATTCTTTTAAGAAAGTTGGGAAAGTTTTTCTGATTACTTCCAATCGTACCATGGTGGAATTGAAATACCCCTTATTTATACTCATTATAAATTAGGGGTTGCTTCCAATCGTACCATGGTGGAATTGAAATTTTATAATGGTGTAGTTTGTATAGATATTATCTATCTTCCAATCGTACCATGGTGGAATTGAAATGTGCTGGTTGTGGTTATTTTTATTTTGTTTACGTATACTCCCAATCGTACCATGGTGGAATTGAAATATTTGATAGCCGTTTAAACGTGTCGAATTCGACGCTTCCAATCGTACCATGGTGGAATTGAAATCTGTTTTAATTACTTGTCTAAAATATTAGTAATAACTTCCAATCGTACCATGGTGGAATTGAAATACTTTAAAATCAACATAACCATTCCCTTCCTGGTAAACTTCCAATCGTACCATGGTGGAATTGAAATTCAATAAGCGACGTTCTTAACGTAGCTCTTTCTCCTTCCAATCGTACCATGGTGGAATTGAAATTTATGTTATTCGATTTTTATTTCTCCCCCATTTTTCTTCCAATCGTACCATGGTGGAATTGAAATTATACCCTTAAAAGGTACCCTTATGGTACCCTTGAGCTTCCAATCGTACCATGGTGGAATTGAAATTCTGAATATCTTCAAACGCTTCTTGAAGTTCCTCCTCCTTCCAATCGTACCATGGTGGAATTGAAATCAAAAGATAAAATATTTGAGATTGGCAATAAAGCTTCCAATCGTACCATGGTGGAATTGAAATGGAACGATGGTTCTTGTCAAATTCAGATATTAAAGCTTCCAATCGTACCATGGTGGAATTGAAATGGATATTGTTCCTGGCGGCGTCAAAGAGCGTCTGAACTTCCAATCGTACCATGGTGGAATTGAAATACAACAGGTCAACGCTTGATTAAGTACGATCAGAATCTTCCAATCGTACCATGGTGGAATTGAAATGATTTTATTTAACAGAATATCAAGCAGGTTATGATGTCTTCCAATCGTACCATGGTGGAATTGAAATCTGTCTTATATTGTGACAAGTCTACTAATACAAGACTTCCAATCGTACCATGGTGGAATTGAAATTTCATAGTGTCGTTCAACTGCGTTGTCTCTATGAAACTTCCAATCGTACCATGGTGGAATTGAAATTATTAATAAGACAGGTGTATATTAGTGTACTTTGCTTCCAATCGTACCATGGTGGAATTGAAATACATCGGGAGCTAACATAACTCCTCCCATTGTTTCACTTCCAATCGTACCATGGTGGAATTGAAATCATCTAATTTCAGGTTCTTCAATTGATTTAACATCACTTCCAATCGTACCATGGTGGAATTGAAATAAAGACGTTCAGGTTCAGAAGCCAGAGGAAGTAGACTTCCAATCGTACCATGGTGGAATTGAAATTGGTGCCGTCGGTTGCGTCGCGGGGCCTTTCGGGCTTTCTTCCAATCGTACCATGGTGGAATTGAAAT
>NZ_AEWI01000080.1 GCF_000191885.1 Anaerophaga thermohalophila DSM 12881 | reverse complement strand
TTTATACGTGCCTGGCGAAAAACTTTTCATCGATTTTGCCGGGGACACAATGGAATATATTGACAGAGCAACCGGCGAGATTAATAAAGTACAGATATTTGTGGCTTGTATGCCTGCAACAGATTATGGCTTTGCCATAGGTGTTCCTTCCCAAAAGAGCGAAGATTTTATCTATGCACTTACTTCTTGTTTTCAGGCATTGGGTGGTGTTCCTAAAATTGTTGTAAGCGACAATTTAAAATCAGCCGTTACCAAAACCGATCCTTACGAGCCACAAATCAACCGCATTATGGAAGACATGGCCAATCATTACGGTTGTGTAGTAATCCCGGCCCGTCCCAGACGACCAAAGGATAAAGGGTTGGTTGAAAACCATGTAAAAATAGTCTATAACCGGGTGTATGCTCAACTGCGCAACAGGAAGTTCTTTTCCCTGGAAGAGCTTAATCATGCCATTGCTGAGAAAATGCTGGCTCATAATCGCAAGCGTATGCAACAACACCCATACACGCGAGAAGAGCATTTTTTTGCTACAGAAAAGGAGAAATTACAGCCGCTTCCAATAGAGAAATTTGAAGTGCGTCATTATGCCAATTTAAAAGTAGGTCTTAATGGATGTATATATCTGGGGCGTGACAAACACCACTACTCAGTGCCTCATATCCATATCGGCGAGCAAGCGCATGTCATCTACACTCGTAACCTGGTTAAAATTTATATTAAAGGCGAATGTATTGCTAAGCATCCAAGGAATTACAAACAAGGAGGATATACCCTTCAAAAGAGCCACATGGCATCTAATACAATGGCCTACCGAGAACGCTCGCCCCAGTATTACATCAACCGGGGCCGAAGTGTACTTCCCGAACTTGGAGAGGTCATAGAATGTATGTTCTCAACGGCGAAAGTACCAGTGGAGACATTCTATAGAGGGTGTGACGGGCTGTTAAAACTGCAACGCACCACAGACCCTAATCTGTTTAAAAAGGCCTGTGAAACTGCGCTTTTATACCGAAGGTACCGTTACGGTTTTATTGAGCGCCTGATAAAGTCCAAATGCAGGGGCGTTAGTGAAATTAACACCCAACATCTACCACAAATTTTCCCTTCCCACAAGAATATCAGAGGGAAGAGTCGTTTTGAATAAATCATTAATAACCATCAAAAAACAAGTACAATGAATGAAATTGCAAATGAATTTAAAAGTTTAAGAATGCCGGGCATGGCCGGGTGCTGGACATCGCTTCTGGAAACACGTAAAATCGATAGTCTTTCATTTTATGAAGGTATCCAAATGCTTCTGCAGGCAGAAAAAGATCAACGCAAAGAAAACCGCAATGCACGCTTAATATCAGCCGCTCGCTTCCGTTATCAGGTGACCATTGAAGAACTTAATTTTGATGCGGCACGAGGCCTGGAACGCGGAAAAATAATGCAAATGGCCACTTGTGAATATATAAAACAAGGAGCCCCCATCCTGATTACCGGAGCCACCGGAACCGGCAAGAGCTGGTTGGGAACAGCACTTGGCTATCATGCATGTCTGATGGGCTTTAAAGTGGCCTATTTCAACATCCAAAAACTGTTTGAAAAAATAACCTTGCATCGGATAGAAGCCACATTGCCAAAGTTCTTTGAGAAGATGGCCAGAATGGATTTGCTTATTATTGATGACTTTGGCGTAAAAGCGATGGATGGTCAACAACTTTTAGATTTTATGGAGCTGATGGAAGACAGGCATGCCAGAAAGGCAACAATTATTATGAGCCAATTGCCCGTCACAGATTGGTATGATGTTATGCTGTCAAACACCACAGCAGCCGATGCTATACTGGATAGAATGGTTCACACAGCATATCGTTTTGAATTGAAAGGGGATACAATGAGAAAACCAAACAATTAATATATTTTTGTATTTTCATGGCTGAATTAGAAAAAAAGTGAACGGATATGGCCGTTTTCACTGGGTGGGCATCGACCGTTTTTTCCA
>NZ_AEWI01000081.1 GCF_000191885.1 Anaerophaga thermohalophila DSM 12881 | reverse complement strand
TGCAGTATAAAAAGCATATTTTTGTCAAAATCAAGGCATTTTAAATTTTGTACCGGAGTTAACCCGTTGTCAATGAGGATTCATCCGTATAAAATTTATTTTTAAGGTCGGATGGAACTCGCATCCAAGAACTTATACATATTCTGATTGTGGCAAATCTTTGCCATGCTCGTTTCATAAATTTAAAACAACAAAGATGCTTTTTAGACTGGACCCATCCATAAATCTAATGATCTATTTGTTGGTTAGAATAAAATTCACCGACTGCACTGTCTTCAGGCATTCAAGCGAAATCTATACCCACCGGCAGGCAGGCATCGGACAAACAACATAAGACAATTTTATAATGATGAAGAAGGCAATAATTATAGGAGCAGGACTTACCGGACTTTCAACAGCCTGGAACCTGAAAAAAACGGGATGGCAGGTTACTCTTCTGGAACGGGACCTTAGAACCGGAGGTGCCATTCGTACTTATCGCGAAAAGGATTTTATTTTTGAAAGCGGCCCCAACACAGGTATGATTTCCCATCCGGAAGTTGCCGAACTCTTTGAAGAACTGGGCCCGGACATTGAGATAGAACCGGCCAATGAAGATGCCAAACGGCGGCTGATATGGAAAAACGGGCGCTGGCACGATCTCCCGTCAGGTCTGAAAGGTGGTATCACTACTCCCCTCTTTTCATGGAAAGACAAATTTCGTCTGCTTACAGAACCCTTCAGAAAACCAGGAAAGGATCCCGATGAAACGCTCGACAAGCTGGTGAAACGGCGAATGGGAAAAACATTTCTCGATTATGCTGTCGACCCTTTTATTCTTGGCATTTACGCCGGCGATCCGTCACTTTTGGTGACCCGCTATGCTTTACCAAAACTCTACAATCTTGAGCAAAACTACGGCAGCTTCATCAAAGGCAGTTTAAAAAAACAAGCCGAAAAGATGCAGGAAAAAAAGCACGATCCGCAACTCTATAAATATCACCAAAAGGCTACCAATGAGATGTTCTCCATGTCGGGAGGCCTGGATACCCTCATCAAAGCACTTACCAACAAGTTTACCGATGACGAAATTCAGCTTGGTTGTCACAAATTAACTGTATGCCCGGCGGAAGACCATTACACGGTAAAATTCGAACAGCATGGAGAAATTAAAACGATGACAAGCCAGGCAGTAATAACTACCACAGGCGCCCACGAAATACCTTCAATACTGCCTTTTTTAAGAGATGACGAAAAACAAAAAATCAACAACTTGTTGTATGCCCGTGTTGTGCAGGTTTCGGTAGGTTACAATGAATGGCGCGGCATCCCGTTGCGGGCCTTTGGTGGTTTGGTACCTTCTAAAGAGCATCGCGACGTTCTCGGAATACTCTTCCTTTCGTCATTCCTGAAAAACAGAGCGCCCAAAGGTGGTGCATTGCTCTCGGTTTTCCTGGGAGGCGTTCGCAATCAGGACATAGTTGATCTTAAGGACGAAGATATCAGGAAACTCGTCCTCCCGGAACTGCAAAGAATGTTGATGACACCCGACAGCCAACCTGACCTGATGCGCATCTTCAGGCATAATCACGCCATTCCGCAATACAGCACAAGCACAGGAGAACGACTGGAAGTTGTTAATAACATCCAAAAACAATTTCCCGGTCTGATAGTGGGTGGCAACCTGCGTGACGGCATCGGAATGGCCGACAGAATCCGCCAGGGCTTTACCATAGCAAGGGAATTAAACGAACTGTATGCAAAAAAAGAAGAACCATCAATAACCTGAAAAACAAATCAATTGAGTAGAAATTCACAGCGGGGCATCTCTACTCTGAACATTTTTTATACAAAAGCTTTTGTGATTTCAATAAAACACCTAATTTTGCAACCGCTTTCACCCATATATAATTTATTTATTAAGGTCGGATGGAACTCGCATGATTGAGTTTTATACATGTTCTTTTGTAACAAACCTTGTCATGCTCGTTTCATCAGGAAACACACGGTTTCCAAAAAAAGAAAGCAATCAATCAATTATCGGAGAGGTGGCAGAGTGGTCGAATGCGGCGGTCTTGAAAACCGTTGACCTTCACGGGTCCGGGGGTTCGAATCCCTCCCTCTCCGCAAAAAAGAAACCATCCTTTTTTAAGGGTGGTTTTTTTTATACATTACATTACCGCCTCCCATAAATTTATCAGTTAACTAAACCCCGGGAATTTCAAAAAATATTCATATATTAGACTTACCCGAAACCGGGAAAAAGCACCATCCGACTTTAAAAATAAATTTTATACTGATGAACCGAGCATGACAAAGATTGTCACAAAAGAACATGTATAAACACCATCTAACCTCTAATAATCAAAAAAACCAAAAACAGGGAACAGATTCTTCGTCGTTGCCTCCTCAGAATGACATTAGACAGTCTATTATTCTGAGCGGAGCGAAGAATCTAACCGCTAATTATCCAATACCAGTTAAAGTATGATAAGCTTCATTGGTACAATAACTTAGACTAATTTTATACAGATGAAACGAGCATGGCAACGTTTTCAACAACAGAACATGTATAAGTTCTTGCATGCGAGTTCCATCCGACCTTAATAAAAAAATTATATACGGATGAAACTAGCATGAAATGATGAATGGTTGAGTG
Source organism: Anaerophaga thermohalophila DSM 12881 (assembly GCF_000191885.1). GTDB lineage: Bacteria > Bacteroidota > Bacteroidia > Bacteroidales > Marinilabiliaceae > Anaerophaga > Anaerophaga thermohalophila. The sequence continues at coordinate 9,721 of NZ_AEWI01000081.1, read as the reverse complement.
CAGTATAAAAAGCATATTTTTGTCAAAATCAAGGCGTTTTAAATTTTTGTACCGGAGTTAACTTATTGTTAATGAGGATGCAAAAATTTAAAACAACAACGAGTTTGGCAACAAAGATGCTTTTTAGACCGCGCTCAAATCTCTTAAAGATAAAATATCCGACACCGTGAATTCTGAAAAAACCAACGCACTAATTGAATAAATAATAAGCCAATTTCTATGCAGCAAAGATTTACCATTCTAATCTCATTCTTTTTAATAATCATCGGATTAACAAATCATACATTCGGGTCTCCAAATAAATTAAGCTCATTCCGGATCGATTCTGTTGATATCTATAATGCTCCCTTTAAACTGGCTCCGCTAAAAGCAGAACAAGAACCTTTTTTCACTCAATCAGTACTATCACCCAACGAAACAATAGAGCTGAATGTAACGGTTTCAACAGATAAGATAAGTTACTCGATAAACAAAGACAATATTGAGATTATTTCCCAATCAGGATTGGACATTGCTTTGACTACAGGTAATCTGATAAAAGGCCTGACACTTGAAAATTATCTTATTGACGAAACAAGTGAAATTCTGACACTTCCAAGTGGTGAAAAAAATGAAGTTTTAAACCATTACATTGAACTAATTTTGAATTTTAAAAATGCATCAAACCTGAAGTTTGATCTTATTTTCAGAATCTACGACTATGGCGTGGGGTTCAGATATCATTTCCCTGAGAATAATGCCACGTCAGAAATCAGGCTGAACAATGAATACACACAATTCAATTTGAATCATCAATATACTGCCTGGAGGGAAACATATAATGAAAGAGGATATACGCCTTCGCCAGTCAACGATCTGCAATCACTAATCCCTTTAACATTGACATCCGATAATTTCGCTCTGGTAATCAATGAGGCCGGAAATGACGGTTATGCCAGAATAGCCCTGCAGGGAACAGGCAATGTACTTCAATCCTACTTCATAGGAAGCACCCGTAACCATACACTGCCGTTTCAAACACCATGGAGGTACGTTCAGATTGCCGAAAATCCCGGAGGATTGATTGCAAATAAGATGATGCTTTACGGCTTAAACAACAATGACTATGACCCTTCTGCCTATAACTGGGTAAAACCGGGTACTGTATTTCGATGTGTCACGCTAACAACAGAAGGAGCACTTGAAGCTATTGATTTTTGCCATGATTTAAACATTGATTATATGATGTTTGATGCCGGCTGGTACGGTTTGGGCTACGGGCAATCAAATGAAAATAACCCGGCTTCTGATCCAATGAATGTTATTGACGAAATTGATATGCCTACAGTTTCAGGATATGCCCGGGAAAAGAAAGTAGGAATCATTCTTTATATTAATAAAGTTGCCTGGTATAACTATGACAATCAAGCGATGTTCGATCTTTACGAAAGCTGGGGAATCAAAGGACTAAAACTGGGGTTTATGGACGGTTATTCAGCCAATGGTATCAAAAAAATTTATGACATAATCACAGAGGCAGGCCAGAGAAAAATGGTCGTGAATGTCCATGATAACTTTCGTCCAACAGGAATGATACGAAAATACCCGAATCTTTTAACAGCTGAAGGCGTCAGGGGAAATGAATATACGTCAACACATTCAGGGAATCATACTACTCTAATCCCCTTTACACGCATGTTGACGGGTGCAACAGATTACACGATTTGCTACAAGGAAAGTGAAGTCGATTATCCATCAAAATTAATAACTACCAGAGGTCACCAGTTAGCCTTAAGTGTGGTAAACTTCAGCCCACTTCAACATATAATGTGGTACGGACACCCTGCAAATTACAAGGTTCCTTTAGAAATTGAACTTTTTTCATTTCTTCCTGTCACTTGGGATAACTCGAGGCTTACTGCCGGTAGAATGGGCGAATTTGTTTCCTACGCGAGGAAAAAAGATGATAAATGGTTTTTGGGCACCTTGAATAACTCTCTAGCAAAAGATGTTGTGATCCCAATTGATTTTCTGGAACCAAATAAAAACTATGAAGTAACTATCTACCGGGATAAAGCTCCTGCAACCATTGAAAAAATTATAAGTACCCTTGATGAATTAAAAGAAAACGGAACAGTAACCTCTGATGAATTGTCGATGTCATTAGACGATAACGGAGGTGAAGTCGTAATTTTCACAGAATTAGGGGATGCAACAGCAGTTAACATTTCGAAAAAATACGAGCAAGATTTGTCATTATTCCCCAATCCGGCCGATAATTTTGTCTGGTTCCACTCCAATTTATTATCTGGTACTGAAGTCATCGCAAAAATATATTCACTTAAGGGTCGGAAAATGCTTTCCAAAAAATTAATTGTAGAATTTGCCGGAACTAAACTCAACGTATCTAACTTACCAAATGGAAGTTACATTTTTGTTATTGAAAATGAAAATATAAAAATGAACAAAGTTCTGGTTGTAGAACACTGATATTCAAAATATAATATTAATCCATATTTTTTATTCGCACAAAATTTACTTCAGTTATTGGTCGAATGGAACTCATGATGAATCGTAACATCGGCGTCAGCCAATTTTGGTCATTCCCTTTTGAAAATTTGGCCCTCCAAAATTCATGTTCGTTTCATCCAAAAAAACTAATTTGTTAAAAGTTGGATGTAATTCGCATGCATGAATTTCTACATATTTTTAATAGTAGAATACCTTGCTATACTCGTTTCGAAGCATATTAAAAACCAATGACTACTTCCTGACAACAAAAAAACCAAACAATTCTAATTTTACCTTTTATCTTGCAAGCCTGTTACTAATAATGAAAATTTAAACTTAATCCCGGGAATTTCAAAAAATATTCATATAATAGGCATAGCCGAAACCGGGAAAAAGCACCATCCGATCTTAAAAACAAATTATATACTAATGAAAAACAACGCATTCACACTCATTTTGTTAATTCCTCTGCTGATGGCATGCAACCAACCACAAAATCAGCTTACGCAGGAAGAAAAAAGCGAAGGTTGGCAGCTCCTTTTTGACGGTTCCACAACCAATGGATGGCACATGTTCAACGGGCCGGATACGATTACCGGGTGGATTGTCGAAGACCAATGTCTTATTGCCCTGGGCAAAGGTGGTGATATTGGCGGAGATATTGTTACCGACCGCCAATACAAAAACTTTGAACTCAAGTGGGATTGGAAAATCTCGCCACAGGGTAACAGTGGTGTAATGTACCATGTTATTGAAGATGAACGGTTTGGAGCGCCATACCTGACAGGTCCCGAATACCAGATGATTGACGATCTTGACTTCCCCCAGGAACTGGCCGACTGGCAGCTCACAGGTGCCGATTATGCCATGTACCCGGCCGACCCCGAAGCAAAAATCATAAAGCCGGCGGCCGAATGGAATACATCACGCATCGTCTTTGACAATGGTCACGTGGAACACTGGCTCAACGGTGCAAAAATTGTAGAGTTTGAAGCATGGAATGATGAATGGTTCAAGCTCAAAAACAGCGGTAAGTGGGAAAATGCACCTGAATACGGTCAGGCACGGAAGGGACTTATCTGCCTGCAGGATCATGGCAGCAAAACCTGGTTCAGAAATGTGAAAATCAGAGAACTTCCCGACAAGCCACAATCTTTTGATCTTTTCAACGGGACTGACCTCCATGGATGGAAACAATACGGCGATGAAAAATGGTACGTGGAGGATGGCGTTATAGTAGCAGAAAACGGCCCCGAAAAAAAATATGGTTACCTGGCAACCCGCCGGTATTTCGATGACTTCGACCTGACACTGGAATTTAAGCAGATCAGGAATGGCAATAGCGGACTGTTCTTCAGAAGTATGCTGGAAGACACCAAAATTAGTGGCTGGCAAGTGGAAATTGCTCCTCCGGGCAAAGACACCGGGGGTATATATGAATCGTACGGTCGTGGCTGGCTTGTCCAAATACCACAAGAAAAAGAGGATGTACTCCAATATGGTGAATGGAATACCCTCAGGGTTCGTCTGGAAGGCTCAAAAGTCACCACCTGGCTTAATGGTGAACAAATGGTAGAACTGAAAGATGAAAAAATAGGCCAGGCACAAGGTCGAATAGCCCTGCAAATCCATGACAATGCCGATATCAAAATATTATTCCGGAATCTGAAGTTAGATGAATTGTAATCAACTGGGACGCGCAGTCGCGCGTCCCTACTCATATCAAAAACTCAAGACCTTCCAGTCCTCCTTCAAATAACCGGTAAGCGGCTGTCCCATGGGAATAACCTCAATTCCCAGCTTTTCAAGTTCGCGTGTTACGCCATATTCTCCGGCACATACACTGCATGCCTGAACTTTGACGCCGGCTTCCATCAGTCCTTTTACTTTCTCCTGCAACGAATCATCCGAGGCCAATAGTTTAGTGGATGGGCCCCATACCACCAAAACAACATCATCGAACCACCTCTGCATTTTGGCGCCCTGAGTATACATCAAAACCACCTTTTCTGCAACCTCTTTGTCCCCGCTGGTCCATAATACTGCTATTTTCTCTGATTTGCTCATAAATTTTTACTTTTATACAGGGTTTGCTAAATAACACTCTGATAATTAGTGCTCGTCTATAAACTCGAAAAAATTTTCACAATATGTGTGTCTGTTCAGAAAGTGCCGGTTACACAACTTTCGAAGCCGCACCTCTTTAATAATAAAACATAGAGGTAGACGGTATGGTGATGCCACCAACCAGCATCGCCGGAAGTTTAACCATAATGTTCTTATAAACAAATCCGGCATATAAGTGTTTAAAAATAGATCACTTAGCTTCCGCTACGTTGTCAGGACAGACCTTGAAGGGAATGATGTGAATTGATCGGCATTACGCCTCCATGGTGTTGGTCAACGCGCCTTCGTTTGGCAACGCAGCGCCAAGATATTATTACCCGGGAGCGCCGCGAAACGCGTGGGCGCGCATCATCATTAAATTCAGAGATAAATAATTCCCTCCAGATAGGTGCGGGCCCTGCCTCCTATTTCAACCCGGTCGCCAAGGTACCTGCACTTCAGGTCTCCTCCCCTCTTCGACACCTGCCTGGCAGCCAGTGTATCATTTCCAAGCCGATCGCTCCAGTATGGGATCAGAACGGTATGCGCCGAGCCGGTGACAGGGTCTTCGGGAATCCCAAGCCGGGGAGCAAAAAAACGGGATACAAAATCGAATTCGCCATCCGAGCGGGAAGTGATAATGACCCCCTCGGCATCGAGCTTCTTAATCATATCCATATCAGGAACAACTTCTCTCACATAGTTCTCATCGTCAAAAACGACCAGGAAATCGGCCTTCCCTTTCAAAACTTCAACAGGATTACGATCAAATGCTTTTAATAAACGTTCATCTCTTTCCACCGTTTCCGGCTTATCAGACGGGAAATCCAGAAGATAGTAATCGCCTTCTGTCCGAACAGAAAGATCACCACTCCGGGAACGAAAACGAATCATTTTCCCCGAATAGTCGAGATGATTGTACAGCACATGAGAGGTAGCCAAAGTGGCATGTCCACAAAGATTAACTTCTACCGAAGGCGTAAACCAGCGAATGTGATAACCGTCATCTTCGGGAATAAAAAAAGCCGTCTCCGACAGATTGTTTTCCATGGCTATCTGTTGCAGCACATCATCCGGAAGCCACTCGTGAAGAGGCACCACAGCAGCAGGATTGCCGCCAAAAACCTGATTGGTGAAAGCATCCACCTGTAAAAGAGGTAATTTCATATTATTAGTGTTGTCAGTATCTTATCTCTAATTTTGTTGTATTTTTTTGGCACAAATATTTATAAATGGCTGCGCCATTTGTAGTTTGTATCACCGAATTTACGCGAATTAACGCGAATTTAGTCGCATCTTTGATGCGACAGTCATTCGTGTCATTCGTCTCATTTGTTGACAACAAAAAATAATTGCGTAGCACTTAGCTAATCCGACAAATTATGACTTTAGCTTTTTAGTTATTTTTGGCACTGGCATGTACAGGTTAGGATTGTTAAGCGAAATCTTCCCTCGCCGGATTAAAAACATCAATCAGAGTACCGGCTTCCAGGCAAACCACGCCATGAACTTCATCAGGCTCAACATAAAAGGCATCTCCCGCACCCATTGTTTGAGTTTCATTTCCAACCGATACCTCGAAACGCCCCGAAACAATATATGACGTTTGCCGGTGCGGATGATGGTGTGCCTGACCAATTGCACCATCCTCAAAATCTACCTGAACCATCATTATTGCCCTGTCGTGTCCCAATATCTTACGGGATAATCCATCACCCAAATTTTCAGCTGGTAGCTGTTTGCCTTTAAAAAATTTTGATAGTGTCATACCATACATTTGAATTTGGTAATATTTGGTAATATTTGCTATAAACGTCCCTTTTTACAAACGTCAGAGCCCGGAACCACGAAAAGGTTATTCTCAAAGTCACACCCCCTGGGCGGGATTCAGAGTGGCCTCGCAGTTCCTCCTTTTTGATGGGTACCATAATAGGTTCTCATAAACTTATTATCGCCGATATCACGGTAATTACACCGGTAAAAACATTAACCACTACAATAACACGTTTAAATTTTTCTGCATTAACCAATGCTGCAAGTTTATTCCCGAGTGAAGAGCCCAAAAACAACAACGGTGTGTAATACAATGATAGTCGAAGTGAATCGCCAGGAATCATCCCCTTCGCATAAAATCCTGCCAATGCAAAAAACGAACTAAACACACTGAACCATGCAAAAATCCCCCTGAAAAGATCCTTATTGTAATTCTTCCGGCTCATCGCGATCACTAACGGTGGACCGCCAAGTGAAACGCTTCCCGATAATATGCCACTCAGAAAACCCGCGAAGAAAACCGGCTTATCCCGAAACCGCCTGGCCAAAGGAATGCCTGACAGCATCTTTAAAGACAAAAAAATCAATGTTACGCCGATTATTATGCGCAAAACCTCTTCATCCAGATAGTCCAGAAGGTAAATTCCAAGCGGTATGCCGCCAAGACTGGCCACAAACATCGGGATAAAATAATACCACGAGATACGTTCCCTTATTTTCAGCAAAAGAATTACACTTGTTATCAGGTTGAATATGGTCATAGCCGGAACCAAAACCTTCACGGGATAAATCAGAGAGAGAAAAGGGATCGCCAATAATGCAAAACCAAACCCCGTCATCCCCTTCAATAATGATGACATCAGTATCACAACTCCACTCACCACAATCAGCAATACAGTCAATTCACCCATAATTGCATTTCTCCTTTATTACTTTCATTACGCTTAACAATATCGCAAAATTCCCGCAAAAAGCGTTCCCAATTAACCTTTTTAACAGTAGATGATTAGATTCTTCGCTTTACCCAGAATGACACACTTTTTTGAACAGCCTTAGCCTCAACCGAACCCCGAACTCAGAACTCAGAACACCCAACTCCAAAACCAAAACCAAAACCAGGAACAAGAAACTATAAATCCGAAAACTACTTCTACCACTCTTTCTCCGCTTCGCGATTATTCTCTACCCGCCTGATGACCTGATTGTCTATTCGACTAATTTCTCCCACGCCGGCACAACTTCAATTTCGTACGTATTGACAATTATTTTGTCCTTTTGAGAAAATGTAACAATAGTCCCTTTAGAAAAATTGAAATAACGCATTGCCTCCACAATGCCTTTTACTTCTCTGTCCAAATTGTCAGGCGTTAATTCATAACAAACCTGAATGATCTCCTGAACAACACCTCCCTTAAAGGCCAGAAAATCACATTCTCCTTTTCCTTTATGATCCAGATAGTATATTTCTTTATATTTTCGTCGCAAATGCAGAAATATCAAGTTTTCAAGTCTCCGTCCCCTGTCCTGCTCCGGCTTCTGCGAAACATATTCCGGCATTCCCGGATCAATTGCATACACTTTTTTGGGATTAATGAGTTGTGCTTTTTCTGAATGGCTGAACATCGGGACAAAGAAAAACAAATACGATAGCTCAAGATGCGAAAACCACGTCAGAATTGTGCTGGTAGCTCCTATCGATAGTGGTTGTTTAAGTTTTGTTGCAGTTATCCGGTTACCTACATTGGCAATCAGAAAAGCCGCCAGCCGCTGCAAGCTCCTTATATCTTTAATTCCATAACGGGCAACAATATCACGCATGATGATGTCATCAAAAAGTGTTATGAGCTGCTCTTCATCTTCTGTTTTTAAATATTCAGGAAAACCACCATTTAACAAATACTGGTTCAAACTATTTACAGTAGGACCCGTTTTTTTAAACCTCAGAAACTCTTGATAAGAGAAGGGGAAAAGCTCCCTTGTAATATGCCGGCCCGTCAGTTTAGTCCCCGATTCCAGACTAAGAAGCGCTGCATTAGATCCGGTAACAATAACTTTCAATCCTTCGTCAAGCTTTTGGCGTACAAATATTTCCCATTTATCAACAAGCTGAATCTCATCGAGGAAAAGCATTTCAGCTTTCCTTTTGCCAATAATTGCATCCAATCTTGAAAAATCATTCAAAGAAAAGCCATAAAGTAACGGGGATTCAAAGTTGAGATACAGGATTTTGTCATCATTCATTTTGTTTATCATCTGTAACATCAGGGTACTTTTTCCACACCGTCTAATCCCTGAAATTATAAGGGCATGTGACGATAAACTCTTCATCTCAGGTAATACCTCCCTTGGGAGCCCTCCGTCAAGATTTCTGAGGCGTGTTTCCTGCTGTTTTATAACTTGTTCCAATGTGCTTTGAAGTATCATCCTAATAAATTATTTATTTAACAGATCGATGAGTGCAGTATAAAAAGCCTATTTTTGTCAAAATCAAGGCGTTTTAAATTTTTGCACCGGAGTTAACTTATTGTTAATGAGGATGCAAAAATTAAAAACAACAACGAGTTTGGCAACAAAGATGCTTTTTAAACCGGGCTCTTAAAACACTGAATTTATTTTTTACACAAAATGCCCATATAATACAAATACCTGACTCAAAAAATTATTCTTAAATTTATAGCCTGTAAAAATACAAATTTGTTTGGTATAATCAAACAGATTTGTATTCTATCAAAATAAAAATATAGAATGATCAATGGCAGAAAAGGTTGAGGCTGAGATTGAGGCTGAGATTGAGGCTGAGATTGAGGCTGAGGTTGAGGTTGAGGTTGAGGTCGAGGTTGAGGTTGAGGTTGAGGCTGAGGGGGAGTGTTCAAAAAACTGTGTCATCTCCTTTTTCAATGCCTTCCGCCCGGAAGCCGTAGGCTGAAGGGCGAAAGGCTTATCCTCAGCCTTAGCCTTATCCTTATCCTCAGCCTTAGCCTTAGCCTTAGCCTTAGCCTTATCCTTATCCTTATCCTTATCCTTATCCTCAGCCTCAGCCTCAGCCTCAGCCTTAACCTTAACCTTAGCCTTAACCTTAACCTTAGCCTTAACCTTAGCCTCAACCGAACACGCAACTCCAAAACCAAAACCAGGAACAAGAAACTATAAATCCGAAAACTACTTCTACCACTCTTTCTCCGCTTCGCAATTATTCTCTACTCGCCTAATAGCTTAACAAGTCACTTGAAATTTCCGTGTTAATGAAGTAACTTGTAAAATGAAACGAGCATGGCAAAGATTGCCGTAATAGATTATCAGATTTTTAGATATAAGATTTAAGATGAAATGAACATAGATAGGTTTTCCACAA
>NZ_AEWI01000082.1 GCF_000191885.1 Anaerophaga thermohalophila DSM 12881 | reverse complement strand
CCAGGGCACGGGTCTGTGGAAGTACCAATGGGATGCAATACATGACCCGGAAAATGTGCTGTTTGCGTGGGGGCAGGGGGAAGAGGAGGGGGCTTACACATGGACACCTGTCGACAAACAACACGCATTACTCTTCAATCATGTTTACGACAATAATCACATTGGTTCAATGAATTACCTGAAAGCAATAGAAGATGCGATTGCCAAAGGGAATAACGATACTTTAGGCCTGGTTTATACCGAAGATGAAGCTGAAAAATGGACAGAAGAACAGAAACAGTGGATCGATGGATGGAAAATCCGGGTGATGAATTCTGATGAAGTATTTACTGATATAATTAAATCCATTAAAGAAACCGATAAAAATGAAAAGATAGAAAAAATCGTTTTACGGCCAAAGCATATTTATATTGGCAAATACAAATACGAGGATGTAGAATATCCGGTAGCCATTTATGGAAATGGCGATAAAACGGTAATGACCAATGCGTTCACAAAAATACAGGTTGCCGATTCCAAAGAGCTGGAAGATAAAGAAAAGAAAGAACATATCTATTGCGATGAAACTTATACCAAATACCTGATAATTGCATTTTATGAAGACGGTAAAGACAATCCTTCTATGATAATGCAGGTTGAAAAGTTTGATATCAGCCGAGGTCAGGACACGAAAGATATGTGGCTCAAGTATCTTGGAATATTAAGGGAACCCATTGATGGAAAATCCATAGAAGAAATTTTTGAAGAATACGATATATTAACCCCTGCAGAAATCAGCCAGGTAAGGGAGCAAATAGAGCAACTTGAAGATGGAGAAAATAAAGAAGAGCATTATCTTACGCTACAGGAGAAAGTACCTTACCATAACCAAAGAAACAACGTCCAGACACAGGATGTATCAGACAGGATGTGTAATTTGACCTCTGAAGCAGCTTGTTTTGAATATCTGGGAATTAGCTGTCCGGAAATCGATATGCAGTTTGAGGATTATTTAGAGCAAGTTAGAAAGGATAATAATTATGGTGACAGAATAACACAAAGAGCAAGGAAAAAGGTAGCGGAACATTTAGATGCGTGTTATTCTAATGAGACCTATGGTGGTACATTTTCTGAAGAAAAGGAGGAATTTAAAAAGTTTGTTTCAAAAAAATTAAAAACGGGATGTGCAATCATGATTTCAGTATGGCCAACATGCAAGGGGCATCTTGTGCGATTACAAAGCATTACAGATGATGGTTTGATAGTTGATGACCCTTATGGCAAGGTAACTGACTTTGATACAAGAGAGGAATGTAATAGTGGCGGTTATGACTCAAACTCAAAAACAGAGGAAAATTCGAAAGGAAATGATAACCTTTGGAAATGGGACGATATAAAGAATGTTACAATCAAATATGTAGAAGTATATTGTAAATGTGAATAAAATAATAGATATGGAAAGAATAATTTTTTCTCTATTGGTACTGCTCCAATTTTCTGCTTGCTCTAGCCAAAGCAGATTTGAAGAGTTCATTCATGATTTTGAAATAATTTCACTGCCTATAGAACACATGCAGGATATTACAACTGAAGATACTCTTGGTGGCAAGTTGATAAATGATATAATAATCCGTAGTCAAAAAAATAACCCACAATATGTAGATATTAATGGCAATACGAAAGCTGTTAAGCAGTATTATGGCTTGTACCCTGAAGAGCCATTTGAATATGGTCATAGGGGGAAGCGATTATACTTTTATCCTAAAATATCGCCAATCGGCCAGTTAGACCTTAATGAAGACTATATCTCATTAATAATAAAAGTTGTAGGCTTTGAAACCACCTTTTACGATTTATGGAATTTCTCCAAAGACGGGAAAGCGCTTTCGGTTATTTGTTTGTTCTGGGGATTAAGAGATGATGGGCCAAAAAGTGAAGAAGTGACTTATACAATAGTCGATTCTAAAATAACAAAAGAGGGGCTTATCAAGTGGCATGAAAATGCAGATGGTTTAGAAACGTTCAGGACTTACAAGTTAAACGAAGACGGCTATTTTGAGATAATAAAAGAAGAACAGAAAGGGGAATACGAGTTTTAATTGCTCATTATCCCGAACCTTTCCAATAATTTTAGTTTATACTTTTCCTCGATAGAACGGGCTGTAACACTGAACCTGATATGCCAGTAATCAATGTATTCATACGGGAATTTATCTTCCTGGTAAGTGGCGGACAGGGAATGTAAATTTAACTCTGTCTGGTTGCATTTTCAGTAAATCAAAATAACTCATATTTTTTCTTTCATCCAATTCTTAAAAGCTTGTTTGGGAAGTCTTCAGGTTCTGTCAAGGGCGGCTGAGGATGCGAAGCCGTTTATATACCCTTGACAGGTTCTGAAGACGACCTATCTTTGCTTTTAGGGTGAAACATCCTGTAAAACTGAGACTTTCGATTAAAGGAAACGGCATTCACATATATACAAGG
>NZ_AEWI01000083.1 GCF_000191885.1 Anaerophaga thermohalophila DSM 12881 | reverse complement strand
CTAAAAATCTGATAATCTATTAAGGCAATCTTTGTCATGCTCGTTTCAACAATGTTCGATTATTCCTTGTAGGTGTTTCTTACAAAATCGGCATTTTGGAGGAACTCAAGACTTTTCTTAACACTTTCGAGCGGATCAAAATTGTACTTTTCAACTTCTACAATAATGTAATCAACACCAGCTTTGTCGGCAAGAGCGAACGAGGATTCAAAATCCATTTCACCGCTTGCGCCCAGTTCTTTCTCATCTTTAACATGCCAGAGAAGGAACCTGCCAGGGTAGTTATTGAAATAATCGACCGGATTCTTTCCACCTTCCTTTATCCAATACAAATCAATCTGAAAGAAAACTTTATCGGGATCGGTATTTTGCAGCATAAAGTCGTAAATCACTTGGCCTTCGAGTTCTGCAAATTCACCAGAGTGATTATGATAGCCAAATAATATCCCGTTTTCACGACATTTCTCTCCTACGGCATTAAAATACTCACAATAACGTTTCAACCCGTCCAATGAATTGTATCCCACTTCATCCATCGATGGTTGAACAATGTATTTCACACCTGCCCTCTTATGTGCATCAATACACCGGTCCCACCATTGCATGGTTTCGTCCCAAGAGGCAGAATCAGGAAGAGCCTGTCCGGTATGGGAGCTGATAAACTTCATTCCGCTTTCTTCTGTCAGACTTTTAAATGCTTCAGGGTCCATCCCATAGAATTTACCGTCGGCATAACCGGCAGCCTCTACAAACGTATAGCCCATTTCACCGACTTTTTTAACGGTTTCAACCGGTGCCTCTTTCATGGCATCCCGAACGGAATACAGTTGAAGTCCGATTTCTTTTTTTTCTTTCGTTGTACACATGGTTAATGTTGTTGTCAAAAATAACAACACCATCGGAAACATTGCTCTTTTCATCTTTCTAAAGTTTTTAAAAGGTTTTTAGTGTGTGTGTTTGATCAAAAGTTTGTTAAAAATAACAAAAGCATCGGTAAAAACATCGCATGCAGGATTATTTTTTACCAAACATGGTAAAGCAATAGTCCGTTAAAAGTAATGACGGATTTGAGCAATCACAATTGCAGTCTTTTCCGCTCTGTTCCTCCAAAATAACTTATATCCAAAACCTGAAAATCAAAGGATTTTGTAAAAAATCCAATATTTTATTGCTTTTTATAATGCAAAATCCAAATAATGTTGTTTTATTTGTATTGTGAATATTTAATCATGCAGAGATTAATGGCCATCAGCCGGATAAAAGCATACGGCCCGTCATGATTGATGCATGGAAAGATTAACAAACAAATTTAAGTTAAAATGAAAACAGGTAAAGTTAAGTTCTTTAATGAATCAAAAGGATTCGGATTCATTAAGGAAGACGAGTCGGAAAAAGAATTTTTTGTTCACGCCACCGGCCTCATCGACAAGGTTAAAGAGGACGACGAAGTGACTTTCGAACTCGTAGAAGGCAGAAAAGGCCTCAATGCTGTAGATGTTAAGTTGGTTTAGAATATATATTTCAATACCAGATTACATTTAGCGTAAAGTCATAAAGGAGCTGACCGGGAAGGCAGCTCCTTTTTTTTGTGCCATATTACGCAACATAGTAAACTGTTCATCCGCATAAAATTTAATTATTAACCCAACTTGTGAAAAATGCCACCCAAAAAACAAAAAAATGCGCA
>NZ_AEWI01000084.1 GCF_000191885.1 Anaerophaga thermohalophila DSM 12881 | reverse complement strand
TCTGACTGGAATACAGAATTTTATGATAGTAAGATGACAAGTTGGGTTAAAGTATGATAAGATGAGTCCCGATAAGTCGGGATGAGTTCAATCAGACCAATAACTTAGACTAATATACTGATGAATAAAGCAGATCAGATTATTAAAAAAAAATCATCACAAAACTCCATGATAAGCCTGGACTTATAAATGGAATTTTGTGATGAACAAAGTTATTTTGTACGTCTTCTTTTTCTTATTTATTCACTCCAAAAACCATAACCGTTTTTGTGTTGTAAGTTTCACCAGGCTCCAGAATGGTTGAGGGAAAATTATTGTGGTTCGGCGAATCGGGGAAATGTTGTGTTTCCAGACAGAGTCCGGCATATTTTTCAAACACAAAGTCGCCTGATCTTAAATGTCCGTCGAGGAAATTACCCGAATAAAATTGTAATCCCGGTTCTTCTGTATAAATTTCCATAGTACGTCCCGATTGCGGGTCTTCCAGTCTGGCAGCAAAATTCAAACCTTCACCTTCGTTTTCATTCAATACAAAGTTGTGGTCGTATCCGCCGGGTACCTGGTCGATGCGCGCACCAATTTCATGAGGCTCGGTGAAATCAAAAGGTGTTCCTTCAACAGGTAAAATTTCTCCGGTGGGAATCAGCTCTGAATTTACCGGCGTATAGTGGCCGGCATTTATGGTCAGAATATGGTCCAGTATTAACCCTTCTCCACCCAGGTTGTAGAATGAATGGTTGGTGAGGTTGATTGGTGTTGCTTTATCGGTTGTGGCGGTATATTCTATTTTCAGGCTATCTTTCTCAAGAGTATAAACAACTGTTACGTTGAGGTTTCCGGGATACCCTTCTTCTCCGTCTTCACTAAAATAAGTCAGCTTTAATGCAGGCGCTCCGGGGGTGTTAATCGGCTCTGCCTTCCAGAGTTTCTGGTCGAAGCCATTTGTTCCGCCATGGAGATGATTAGCCCCATCGTTAACCGACAGCTGAAAGGTACTGTCGTTGAGTGTAAACTGTCCTTTGGCGATGCGATTTCCATAGCGTCCGATCAGGGCACCAAAAAAGTTTCGTTCTTTCAGGTACGGTTCAATGGAATCAAATCCCAAAACCACATTTTTCTTTTCTCCTTTTTTGTCGGGTGCGTTGATTGACTTGATAAGACCTCCAAAATTTGAAATCTCTACTTCCAGTCCGGTCGTACTGGTCAGCTTGTACAATTCAACCGTTCTGCCGTCGGGAAGTTTACCCCAGTTCTGTTGTTCGATACCCGGTTGTTTTGCGGGTGACTGGCAGCTGAGAAGCCCAAAGCTAAGTGTCAGGGCAGCAAAAAAAACCCGTTGTTTTCTTTTCATAGTTATTGAATTTTAGATCCTTAATTTTAGTAAACACAGATAAAACGAGCTCCGATTACTCGGGATGAATTTCATTTGACCACTAACTTAGATAAATTATGCTAATGAAACGAGCATTGCTAAGACTGTTATAAAATTGTTAGGATTGTTAGCTAATGCAATAAAACTTATAATATTCTGATAACTAACACATCAACAACTTTAACAACTGTAACAATTCTAACAGCCGTAACAACTTATTAAGTGTAAGATGAAACGAGTATGACAAAGATTGCCACAATGTTCATGTATAAAACTCAATCATGCGAGTTCCATCCGGCCTTAATAAATAAATTTTATACTAAGTTCATTCCCGTTTTCTGCGTTTCTGAAGCAGGACAATGTTTAGTGTTTTTATGAGTGAGTGCAGTATAAAAAGCCTT
>NZ_AEWI01000085.1 GCF_000191885.1 Anaerophaga thermohalophila DSM 12881 | reverse complement strand
AATCAGCAGTTTGAAAAAGTCCCCTTTAGGGGATTCAGGGGTCAAAAGGCTTTTTAGACTGCACTCATCATTTGTTTTAAAGGATTGGATATATGTGTATCAGACCAATTTTTCGGGCCTGCCTTCTGCCTTCTGCCTTCTGCCTGTCAAACTTCTGCCTTCTGCCTTCTGCCTTCTGCCTTCTGCCTTCTGCCTGTCGCTTACTTTTAAACATCTTCCAGTTAAGCATCTGTTGTTATGCTGAACAAAGATAAAAATTCAGACTCAATAAAAAATCTTATTTTTGCATCAATGCGTCTGGTCCTAAAAGAGTCTTTTTAGGAGTGACCTCAGGAATAATTGTCTGATAATATACTTGAGCATGCAACCATTACCTGCAAAATCTGCCTCTGTTTCGCTTTGTGACGATCCTGTAACGGATTTGGAGTTGCTGATAAAAAAAATATCACCCGATAAGGTGTTTGTGCTGACAGATGAACAGACCTACCGCTATTGTTTGCCGCTAATTAAGGATGTACCATCCATTACAGATGACCGTACAATGACTATCCGGTCGGGCGATGATTTTAAAAATATAGAAGCGTTGTCGTCTGTTTGGCGCTTTTTGTCCGATAAAGGGGCATCACGGCATTCTTTGTTGATAAATCTCGGCGGGGGAATGCCTTGCGATTTGGGAGGATTCGCTGCCGCTACCTATAAAAGAGGCATCCCGTTTGTTAACCTGCCTACCACTTTACTGGCAATGGTGGATGCCTCTGTGGGGGGCAAGACGGGGATCAACTTTAATGGGTTTAAAAATGAAATCGGGGTTTTTCGTCTGGCCGAAATGGTTCTGATTCATATTCAGTTTCTTGAAACGCTCGACCGGGAAAACCTTTTGTCGGGATATGCCGAGATGCTGAAGCATGCCCTTATCGATAAGTCCGAAACACTTGAAAAACTTATGATCATGGGCCCTTCGGATATTACTGCAAAGGGACTTTCAGGATTGGTGGCAGAATCGGTTTTGGTGAAAGACCGATACGTTGAGAACGATCCCCGGGAAAGTGGTATTAGAAAAGCTCTGAATCTGGGTCATACCATCGGCCATGCATTCGAGAGTCTCTCTATGAAAAAGGGAAAACCGGTTCTTCATGGTTATGCCGTAGCCTGGGGAATTGTGGCGGAGTTGCAACTGGCCGGGGAAAAGCTGAAGTTCCCTTCGGCTGTTCGTGAAAAAGTAGAAAGATATATTACAGATATGTATGGACATCATAATTTTAATGAGTCCGATTTTGATGATTTGTATGCTTTGATGAAACACGATAAAAAGAATAAAGGAGAGAGAATAAACTTTACTTTGCTGGCCGGTGTTGGAAAACCGGTTATTGATGTTGATTGTAGCAGAGATGAGATTTTCAGGGCAATAGGAGTGAGGAACTCCGATACGACAACCAATTAGGCTGAGGCTGAGGCTGAGGCTGGGGCTAAGGTTGAGGTTGAGGTTAAGGTTAAGGTTGAGGTTAAGGTTAAGGCTAAGGTTGAGGTTGAGGTTGAGAGTTTACCACAGATGACACAGATGAGCACAGATTATTTTAATTAACAAAAATCAAAGATCAATTTTAGGTTATTAGCTTAATATTAGATTCTTCGCTTCGCTC
>NZ_AEWI01000086.1 GCF_000191885.1 Anaerophaga thermohalophila DSM 12881 | reverse complement strand
TATAGTTTTTATTCTATAACTTAGTCCGATGGTTTAAGGGGCTGTTTCACTGTAGAACAACCTGTTTGTTATTCATGGGATATAAAGAATAAGGAACTAAAAGAGCAAATTAAGGAATATTTTAACACGGTTGATTCTTCTAACTTTCTTGGAAATGTGTTATGGATTAAAGTAATAGACAACCCTCCTTTTGTTAACTATAACTTGGTTTATGCCGGAGAAATATCAGTCATTTTAATTGGGCAGGTTCATATTATCACAGAGATTGAAGGTAAAAAAGTATGCATATCATTTGGAAGAGAAGATCCTTTCATGAATGATTTTAAACTTTCTGATGAATCCCTTATTAAATTTATGAAGAATAATTTCCCGGAAGATTATCAATACTATAAAAGTGCTATTCAGCATTATAAACGAGATACCAGTTATTATAAAAACAAATTTCAATTAAGAGATGCTTTGCCCGTCCCATCCACATGGGCCCCGGAAAGTTGGGAATTAACCTTCAAAGATGGAAAAATGATTGCCAAGAAGATAGAGCGATAAATTAACGTTCTAACTCTACTGGCTATTCTATCATTTTTAAAAGTTCCTGAAGTTCTTTATCAGAAATATTTTCCTTTTCAGATTTATCAAAAACGGTAAGCAAATAGACATGTTTTCTGACCGCAATTACATGGGTAACAATCCTTGCTCCACCACTTTTGCCTTTTCCTTTGAATTTTATGGCATACATATTTTGTAACAATCATTGCCCAAAGCTATGCCTTGAGCCGGGTCAGCCTCTAAAGAATCGAAAAGTTCAGAAAGTTCTTTTCTAAAAGATGCATATTTACGGGTAAGCCGTTTAGCCTGCCTGTCAAAATACGGGATGGTTTTAACTTTATAGCTCATCTAACAGGTCTTTTGCATCACGGGCTTTAAGTTTACCTTGCTTTATAAGGTTCATTTCTTCAACGGCTTGTTTAAATCCCGAGAGAATCTCCTCTTTTGATTGTTCTCCGAGTTCTTCTTCTTCCAAGCCTTTGAATTTTTCTTTAAGCCCTTCCCATTCCTGAATAGGAATGAAAACACCTGTTGTTTTACCCTTGTTGTCTGAAATATACTGTAGGTTCATAATCAATTATTTTACACCAGAAGCCCATCTCTTTTTTAACCTGGATTATTCATAAATTATCTATTACGATGCTCAACTATCGGCAAAACACAAGCGTCCTCATTAAATTTGATTTGAAAATAGTTCACTATTATCTGCATCAAATTTGCCTGCGGTTGCTTGTGTTTTTTGATATTTGAACATCTCATGACGAAAACTTATGAATAAACCAGGTTAAACAAATATCTCTAAGCCGGGTCTAGCAAATCAGCAATTCTTTTGAATGGTTCTATTTTCTGATGTTACCTTTTACAAATTTAAGAATTTCTATTCATTGTAGAAATCATTAAGCTGTTAAAAGTGGAATTTAGCGACGGTACTGTGGAGTTTCCTCTACTTATCAATCGCCTGGAGGATATTCAATAACAGGAGTTAATTTCGCAACCGGATCAGAATTCTATTCCCAATTAACACCAAGTGGTGCTTTAACCCAACTTGTGAAAAATGCCACCCAAAAAACCAAAAAATGC
>NZ_AEWI01000087.1 GCF_000191885.1 Anaerophaga thermohalophila DSM 12881 | reverse complement strand
CCATAGCTGGTCTGAAACCACGCCCAGGCGCATATAGCCGGGACGTTGCCGTTCATTGTAAGGAAAACCGACACCAAGAACATCCATTTTAGCTATATTTGAAAAGCTAAAACAAAAAAATTAATATGCCGGAGAATCAAAATATCGAATGGAAAGAATCTTGGAGAGATGAATATTTAAAATGGATTTGTGGCTTTGCAAATGCAGACGGCGGAAAAATCATTATTGGCAAAAATGACAAAGGCAATATTGTTGGAGTAAAGAATCCTAAAAAGCTACTTGAAGACATTCCCAATAAAGTAAGAGACATCTTAGGAATTATCGTTGATGTAAACTTACATGAAAGCCCAAATGGAAGTTTTATTGAAATTATCATAGAAGCATATCCTTACCCTGTAAATTACAAAGGACAATATCATTACCGAAGTGGCAGCACTAAACAGGAATTAAAAGGAGCTGCACTTGACAAGTTTATGCTTCAAAAAAAGGGAAAGCGCTGGGACGGTGTACCAATTCCCAATATTACAACTCAAGACTTAAAATCAGATACTTTTGACTTTTTCCGTAAAAAAGCAGTAAAAGCCCAACGACTTGATGAAGAAGTTCTTTCAGATACGAATGACCATTTAATTGAAAACTTGCAGCTAAAGGAAAATGATTATATAAAAAGAGCTGCAATTCTTCTTTTTCACCCAAATCCGGAAAAATTTGTTACTGGAGCATACATTAAGATTGGGTACTTTTTGTCCGATGAAAATTTAAAGTTCCAGGATGAAGTTCACGGAAATATTTTTGAGCAAGTTGAAAAGACTATGGATTTGCTCTTCTCCAAATATATCAATTCGTCAATCAGTTATGAAGGATTAAATCGGGTTGAGAAATATGAATATCCAAAAGACGCAGTACGCGAAGCTCTTCTAAATGCTGTATCACATAAAGATTACTCAGAAGGTGTTCCAATTCAAATTAGCGTCTACCAAGATAAAATCGTTTTCTGGAATGAGGGAAAACTACCAGACAACTGGACTATTGAAAAGCTGTTAACGAAACACCCATCAAAACCTTTTAATCCAGACATTGCAAACGCTCTTTTTAGAAGTGGATATATCGAGTCTTGGGGCCGTGGAACAATTAAAATGATTAATGAATGCGTCAATTTTGGCATTCCAAAACCAATCTATTTTTACGATATGTCAGGATTTTGGGTGGAATTTAGAAAAGAAAATCTGAATCCCGAATATTTAAAAACTTTAGGTTTAAATGAAAGACAAATAAATGCTATTGAACATCTCAAGAATAAAGGGAAAATAACGAATAGTGATTACCAAACCATTTTTAAAGTTTCGCGAAATACAGCAAGTAGAGATTTATCAGATTTGGTAGATAAAGGATTGTTAAAAGCATCTAGCATAAAAGGTGCTGGTTCCTTTTACGAATTGCACCATTAATTGCACCAATTGCACCATGAGAAAAGATTAAAAAGGAAAAATAACGAAGAAAGAAACAACGAAACGGCGTAAGCCTTCGGCCTCCTACGTATTGTAAAAGTAAAAAAATTTTCCC
>NZ_AEWI01000088.1 GCF_000191885.1 Anaerophaga thermohalophila DSM 12881 | reverse complement strand
TTGCCCTCGATCTGATCGCCCAGGGCATTTCGGGACAAATGGTATGCATTCGTGATGGAAAATACGACCATGTCTCCATTGAAGCAGTGAGAAAAGACAAAAAAGGAGAAAGCATCAAGAAAGTCAATGTAGCAAAATTTTATGATACCAATCGCTACCGGCCAATCTACCAGAATTTGATGGGCTACCCGTTGCTGATTATGACAAGGGATGAATAAGCATATGGTTGAAAAACCCTTTCGGTGCTCTCTGGCCCATAAAGTGGTGGAACGGCAAAAGGTAAAAGGCTTGCATGGTGTTTGGCATGGAGCGAATGGTCCTGCATAATAATACGTACTTTAATCCTTAGGCTATAGAATCAAAGGAAATTTATTTTTGCTCCTTCGGAAGCTTAAAATAGTTTTTTGTAAATTTGGAGAACAAACTTTAAAAAAACCTATGATTAACCACAAAATTCTCGCAAACCTGGTCCAAAGATTAAAAATGACCGATCCTGAAAAAATTATCCTTTTCGGGTCTCATGCCTATGGAATACCTAATGAAAATAGTGATATTGACATTCTCGTTATTACTAATAATGAGAAAACACCATCAAATTATAAAGAAAAAAGCCAAATATATCTAAACGTTTCCAAAACTATAAGTGATCTGAAACAACAGTTTCCTATAGACCTTATTGTTCATACCAAAGGAATGCATAAATCATTTCTTGATTCAAACAGCCTGTTTGCCCGTGAAATCAGTCAAAAAGGGAAAATCCTCTATGAAAAAAACAACAAATGATTGGTTGATCAGTGCCGAAAATGACATCCAATTAAACAGCAATATACTACACCAAACTTGTTTGTGTCAATGCCGAACGCAGCAAAATTCAGCTATGCTAAAAAATGCCGTCGCGCAAAGAAATTCCTAAAAATCAGATTGTTTTTCTAAAATCCGAAAACTCGCTTCGCTCAAACAATTCGGATTTACCTCATTATCGTGTTTGCTTTCAAAGGCATTCGGTGAACTCGCAAGCTCGTTTCTTTACGAAAAACAATCTGATTTTCTTAACGGAATTTCTTTAATGCGAACCTACCTCTGAACTGTGTAAAAGTATTCAGAACGCGCATAAATACAGGACTTCATTAGATCCATTTTATTTTACTCGGTCATTAGTGTAAGGATATGTATAAATCTTTCATGCAAGTTCCATCTGACCAATAACTTAGACTAATGAGAGACCCGAAAATAAAACCAATATAAACATCAGTTATATGGCACAACAAAACAACACCAGGAAAACCATAGGAATACTCACCGGAGGCGGTGATGTTCCGGGACTCAACCCGGCAATAAGAGCAACCACGTTAAGAGCAGTCAGGGAAGGTTATCACGTTATCGGGATCAAAAACGGATGGAAAGGAGTGATATCCATTGATCCGTCAAAGCCCTTCGAAGAACAGGAATATTGCATAGAACTCAACGAAAAAGCGGTGACACGAATCGGGCGCACAGGAGGCACTTTCCTCCACTCAAGCCGGACAAAGGCCGATAAAGTGCCGCTTAAAGATGTTCCCGACCATCTGAAAGGCGAATACAAAGACGAAATAAACGATCTCACGCCGGCAGCCCTTGAAAACATCAAATACCTGGGACTGGATTACCTCATTCCCATTGGTGGCGACGACACTTTGAGCTATGGCTTTCGGCTGCACAAAGAAGGCGTAAAAATAATTGCCATCCCGAAAACCATGGACGGAGATGTTCCCGGAACGGAATATTGCATCGGCTTCAGTACCTGTATAACCCGCACCATCGAACTGACACATGAACTCAGAACCTGTGCCGGTTCGCACGAGCGTTTCCTGGTACTCGAGGTATTCGGCAGAAATGCAGGTTTCTCGGCCCTGCTCCCCACCGTAGGAGGTGCGGCCGATCGTTGCGTGATCCCCGAACATCCGTTCGATATGGAACACCTGACAGCCCTCATGGTGGAAGACAGAAACAACAACCCCAGCAAATATTCAGTAGTACTTGTTTCCGAAGGCGCCAAAATGATTGGTGGCACTGAAGTATTCGAAAATGAGGAAACAGACAGCTTCGGTCATAAAAAACTGGGAGGAATCGGAGAAGTTGTTGGCAGCCGGCTTAAAAAACTGTCCCCAAAGTTCAACAACGGAAAAGAAATCAACATCATCAATCAAAAACTGGGTTACCTCGTGCGCTCAGGTCAACCCGATGCCCTCGACTCTATTGTCCCCACAGCCTATGGCAACCTTGCCCTCGATCTGATCGCCCAGGGCATTTCGGGACAAATGGTATGCATTCCGGGATGGAAAATACGACCATGTCTCCATTGAAGCAGTGAGAAAAGACAAAAAAGGAGAAAGCATCAAGAAAGTCAATGTAGCAAAATTTTATGATACCAATCGCTACCGGCCAATCTACCAGAATTTGATGGGCTACCCGTTGCTGATTATGACAAGGGATGAATGATGCCCTTCTGAATCCGCAATGCTTCCAGCTACTGCAACAAAAAAGGAGCAGCGCCCGAAAGCACCGCCCCCCATAAAACTATTACGGGAAGTAATAGCCGGAAAAATATTACCTAAATGCACCTTTTGATCACCCCAAAATAAAAATCCCCACCAACGTAAGAGGCGGATAAACATTGTATCATTCCCCATTCACACAAACCCACTTTGGATCAGAAAGCTCTTTATTTCTAAGCATCTTCTCTTGCACTAAAAAGTATCCATTCTTTTAGTAAAAAGTATCCATTCTTTTGAACAAAAGTATCCATTCTTTTAGGCAAAAGTATCCATTCTTTTTAGCTTACCCTGGTGCTTCATAAAAGCAGAGGGTTCTACACATGTATAACCCTCTGTTGAACCCCACTGTCACAAATGCTTATGCTTTTTCAAACTTCAAATTATTAAGCATCTCTTTCAGCTCGCTTCCAGGTCTGAAAGTCACTTTTTTGCGGGTAATCAGGGAAGAATGGAAATCATCTTCCGTTTCAGCGCCACTGCTTCCCAAAGTGACCTGAAAGGATCCAAAATCACCGAATCTCACAATCAGGCCTTCACTAAGTCTCATCGTTAAGACCTGAGTTAACGATTCAAGAACAGCCAATGTATCGGCATGATTTACTGTACTACGCTGAGCAATGTCTTCTCCCAGCTTGCGTAATGTAATATCGCCTGTACTTTTGGCAAGAGCATACCACTTTTTTGGTTCCTCAGGTTTCTGAGGATTCAAACGTTCAGCTAAAACATATTTAATTGCCATTTTACATCAATTTAATAATTAGACCAAGGTTTATATTGTGGGGTTCACTTCGAAATATTGACTATCACAAGTTTAAAAAGATACCTCGCGTAGACATTTAAAAATACCGACATCTTTATAGTGAAGGATACCGACAATAAATTCTTTTATTGACATAACAACAAATTTTGGTTAATATTGCAATGCCCGCCGGCCTCCTTTTCCAGTGTCTGTCAATTTACCGGTCGATGACCAGCCGGCGGGTTCCCTTTTTCCTTTTTACAGAATTCTCACTTTCAAAGAAGTGCCTGCAAAAAAACAGCTTCAATATAACAAAAAAATTCAATTGATCACAAAACAGTACTCCAGGCTATTCCGTTGGCACTTCCGGTCTCAACGAAAAAATGCGGCCTCCAGCACATCATTTTTGCAACTTTCTATTTCAAAAAATACGCTTCGTTAGCTGAAGTTAACGATTCAGAAAAAAACTCCCGTACTTCAGAAAATAAAGTCCGTTTTCTTGCAGACAAGCAAAATAATTACTGATTTGATTTCTGTAATTGGAGGAAGTAAAGAAATGTTACCTGGTCTTTCAGAATGTATGAATCGGGAAGGAAGAAAATAAAAAACCCCATCGTGGGCTTGTTCCACTTAGCCCAACTTGTGAAAAATGCCACCAAAAAAACCAAAAAATGCGCAAATTT
>NZ_AEWI01000089.1 GCF_000191885.1 Anaerophaga thermohalophila DSM 12881 | reverse complement strand
TTAAAGGCATTTTTCTCCGCATCTGGGGTCATTAGCCTTGCCGGCAACGGTTACGTATATGAAACGTTTGGCATTTCGAAGCACTTTCCTGTCAAGTTACAAGAACTTTCGATACTGGCTGAGACGCTCGATAACGCACTGACTGCCAAATGTTTTATATACGATGTTAGCATTTCGTTGTTTCTATTCAAATGTTATTTTATAAGTCAATGGTTCAATTGAAAAGTCATTATTATTCTCAAAGTCAGGATTTTTTATTCTCAATATTTTTGGGTTTTCAGAATTTAATTCTGTCACGCAATAAACATAGTAATTCGAGTAAGTCTTTGATTTTATAAATTCGTTGCGAGTGATAATAAAACTTTTTGCGTTACGATTAACGGAAATAGCTTTAACTTCAATTTGTTTTTGTTTTCCGTCTGGTTCAAAGGATAAAACATCAAATCCAAGTTTCGGGTCGTTTGAAACAAGTCTAACTTTTTCCGCCAACTCAGGATATTCAGCCGTTAAAAATTCGATTTCACTTTCCAAAACAATTTTTTCTGCTAAATCTCCAATTTCCATCAATTTGCGATGATTTTCGATGTAGTCAATTTCATTTGCTGTTTCAGTCAAATCGTCAAGGTCAACAACTTTTTTTGGTGTATAAGTTTCTAATTCTGGTTTCGGCTTTTCTTTCGGTTTATCAGTTGCTTTTGTCTCGGATTTTTGAGTCGGTTTTTCTTGTTTAACTTTTTCTTTTGTCTCGTCAAGTTGAAAACCATAAATCCACAAAAATGAGTGAGCATCAAGGAGTGAAGCGTTCTTAAACCTTTGAGAAAGTTGTTTTCTGAAAAGTTTTATTATCTCATTGAATTCTAAATAGTTTTTCCAAGAGCAATTATGACTTGTTTTAAAGTCAATGTTTATTGAACTAAAAATTTCATCAAATTTCTCCTGTGAGATTGGCATGTATTTTTGATGATTTTTAATAAAAAATAGATACGCAATTAGCTGGTATGAAAATCCTATCTCCACAAAATTATCAAAGGCTATTTCGTCCTTAATTTTTGATTTAAAGAAGTCATAAAGAAATTTTTCATTTTCTCTATTTGCTTTTAATTTCTTAAAATCGTCTTTTTTTCTCCAGTCAATTAAGTTGTTTGATTTTACGTTTATTGCATTCTTTACATTTTTAAGGATTGTCCCAGAGCCAATATCAGTTTCTCTCCAAGTTTTTAGGAGTAATTCATTTTTTGCATCTTCGATAATTTCATATTTGTAATTTTCGTGTTTTGCAACTATCGGATGACTTTTAAAATCAATTTTGCTTTCATCAATTTTTTCTGTCCAGAGTTTGTTAAATCCTGAAAGAACAATTTCAAATATATTTTGACTAATTTCAATCATAGTTCGTTGGTCTCTTTACAATGAATGCTAACGGATGGCGGTATGAAACGTTGGGGATTTCGGAGCTACTTCACTATC
>NZ_AEWI01000090.1 GCF_000191885.1 Anaerophaga thermohalophila DSM 12881 | reverse complement strand
GGCTGTTAGCACGGAGATTGCAATATGTGCGAGGCCGAAGGCTTACTTTGCTACTTCATAAATATTTCAATTCCACCATGGTACGATTGGAAGATTATGATGTCTTAACTTTGGCATTCGCTGTTGATGTATTTCAATTCCACCATGGTACGATTGGAAGAGGTGGCTGATATTTCCAGAAGTATGAAACTAATATTTCAATTCCACCATGGTACGATTGGAAGCCTTATGGCCTTTCCGGTGTTCGCTCAATTTGAGGATTTCAATTCCACCATGGTACGATTGGAAGGGCACCCTTACGGAATGTAGCAACAACCGGCTTCTTATTTCAATTCCACCATGGTACGATTGGAAGCGACAGTTGTGAGACCAGCTTCTATAAGAATGTTTTTATTTCAATTCCACCATGGTACGATTGGAAGACATTTGTGGGTCGAGGCAAATAACAAACCTTTCGTATTTCAATTCCACCATGGTACGATTGGAAGTTTAAACGTTCTTTTTAAAGATATTGCCCGTTATCGGTATTTCAATTCCACCATGGTACGATTGGAAGAATAATTTCTGAATAAACTTCTTCGCCGGTTTCGTATTTCAATTCCACCATGGTACGATTGGAAGCTTGAATACGCTGACTTTTTTTATTGTCCCGTCAGCTATTTCAATTCCACCATGGTACGATTGGAAGGAATCCCTGGAAACGATAAGATCCATCATCCCCGATTTCAATTCCACCATGGTACGATTGGAAGTTCATCCGAAATTTAAAAATTATTATTTTAAATAATTTCAATTCCACCATGGTACGATTGGAAGACTAAATACAGGCAGTCCAACCGTGTAGGTTAGATATTTCAATTCCACCATGGTACGATTGGAAGCAGTTCATCTTTCATCCGTGAACGTGTCTTTTCAACCATTTCAATTCCACCATGGTACGATTGGAAGATGATATACTGTATTGGTCGCATGGAAAAACAACGAATTTCAATTCCACCATGGTACGATTGGAAGCAAGTCCAATACCCTGGACCACAGTTCCATTTCCATTTCAATTCCACCATGGTACGATTGGAAGCACGAGCACGTGGCTGGTCAAAACGCCATACCATTGATTTCAATTCCACCATGGTACGATTGGAAGTTTTTTAGTCATGAAATTACCAACTTTATTTAATGTATTTCAATTCCACCATGGTACGATTGGAAGTTCAATGACAGCACAATTAAAAAAAGTTTATATGCATTTCAATTCCACCATGGTACGATTGAAAGCCGGAGCTGGAATAGCTGAACAACTTCAACTATTTCAATTTCAATTCCACCATGGTACGATTGGAAGATAGTGAACTTGCAGCCGTAGGCATTGAGTTGCAGTATTTCAATTCCACCATGGTACGATTGGAAGATGGTGGTAAAATAAATTC
>NZ_AEWI01000091.1 GCF_000191885.1 Anaerophaga thermohalophila DSM 12881 | reverse complement strand
TTTAACATACCACATTATATGGGGCGTAGAAAAGTGGGAAACTTTAATTTATAACAAAAGTCAGATAAGGTAAACTTGCCTTATCTGGCTTAAAACCATATTTCATGAAAAAATTAATATTATTGAGTCTTTGTATACTGACAATGATACATGTATCTGCTCAAGAAAAGAATAAAATTCATTTAAAGCTTATACAACCTGGAATTGAATATCAATTTAGTATTAAAAATAACTTGTTGGCATCTATTGATTTAGGTTTTGGCTTAATTAACATGAGTTATAATAGTGAAGATAAATTTGAAACATATATATCCACATTTTCGAATGTTACAGTTAAAAATATATACAATTCATCAAAGGTATTAAGTAGAAATAATAGTTTATTGTTTCATTCTGGCAATTACTATGGTATGAGGTGGTTAGGGTATAATGGAAATGTAAGTAACGACTCTAAAGGTGAACATTTTAATTATGCTGTGGGTCCTGTGTGGGGGCTTCAACGATATCATAAAACGTTTTATTACCAATTTGAGTTAGGTTTGGGTTACCATAGTAGGACAGAAATAAAAGGTGTTGCACCTTTAGCACGGTTTTGTGTTGGAATTAATATAAAACAATGGTAAAGACAATTTCAGCTTTTTTATTCTTTTGTTTAGGATTTATAAGTACTAGTTTTGCTCAATTGACCTACAGGTTTGAGCTCGGAGTGGGAGGAAGTCCTTATTTTGACCATAATATCGCTAAAACGGTAAGTGGGGCTGTTGGGTATTGTTTTTTTGAAGAGTTGACTGTTTTTGGGGGTATTAATATGTTCTCTCAGAGTAGTTACGTTTTTTCTTTTGAAGCAGAAGATGAAGATGCAAGATGGGAAGAGAATAAAACAGAACATCTTACTTCTTTTCTTTTACAAGCAGGCATTCATCATTCATTGAATTTAAAGACTTTTACCAAAGGAAAAAGCCCATGGCAATATAGGCGGTTTGGCATTTTCCCAGAAATAAATGCATATTTCAATCCTCATTTAAATCGCAAGTATAAATCAGGAGCTGGTGAAGAATATAAAGCGCCATATTCAAGCCAGTTTGCATACGGTTTGGGAGGAGGTATTTTATATGGTTCATGGAAGATGTATTTAGCTATAAAATATGAATGTAATACAATTGACAATTTAGAATCTATAAACACTATAGTACCTGATTTGGTTAAGAATAATAAATATAACCATGTAGTTAGTTTAATATTTGTATTTCGATAGTGTTTATCGTGTAAAGAACATAAGGAATAACGCCCGCTAACAATGGCTGATAAAGCATAGGCTTGCCGCAGGCACAACACAAGCCTACGCTTCATAGCCGTGTCGTTGTTGCGACACAAAGTCGCTCTATATAATTGTTTTACAGAGACTTACACCTCTGATAAAACCTATTGTTCTTCCAATAGTATCCTACCGGGACAACTGGCGTGTGGTGCAGCCACTGCGGGTTGAAGCTCCCGGGATAAGTGTACCAATCGCCCGGATTTCGTATCCTATAGGCGTGGCACGAAACCGCGAGGCGGACTGTCATCGGGGTCTTAGACCGATTAAGGGCATGGATGCGTGAGCATGGCTAAAATACATGAATATTCCGTAACTGTCGTGAAGGCGTAAGAGCGAAAACTAAGACTGATACGCTCCCTACCAAAATGGTAAGCTGACAGGTTATGAGCGTTTAACGCAGCTCATACGAAGATGTTGTTCAGCCGGCAGACAGGATGGGCCCAGTGTCGTGTCATGTATAAAATGACGTATAAGTTGAAACTGATTTTTGCTTTTTTCAAGATGAGAAAAAGCGAGCATAGCCATAGCTACGTGAACTTTTTATCATGAAGAAAAAACGAAAATCAGTGATGCTTGGTGCGGTATTTTATGCATGATACGACACTCGATTCACATTAGCTGTTATTAGAGCGGAACGCGGAAGCCCGGCGCTCTCTCCCACCTGTTTCGGGTAAACAAACGGGATAAAACCATAACCGCAAGGCATTGGGAAGCGTCG
Organism: Anaerophaga thermohalophila DSM 12881; assembly: GCF_000191885.1. GTDB lineage: Bacteria > Bacteroidota > Bacteroidia > Bacteroidales > Marinilabiliaceae > Anaerophaga > Anaerophaga thermohalophila. The sequence continues at coordinate 8,730 of NZ_AEWI01000091.1, read as the reverse complement.
GACAGAGAGGTTGAACGAAGCGAAGGCCGGTTTGTAACGAATCGGATAGTGATTGAAACATCATCACGGGGCGAAAGCCCGCTGACCTTCAACTGGTGCTTTATGGCAAAAGTTTTTATAGAACCGATGAATTGAGAAAAAGCAAATGAACGAGGATTCTTTCCATCGTGTGCCTCTCAAGACAATGTGTCAATTGGCTATAAAGTGGAAGTTGCTAAGGTAACACCGTTAAGTTACCGGGTGAACTCAGAAATGAGACTGCCTTAAAAGTGCTTGAGCCGTATGATGGGAATTGGAAATCATGCATTCCCTGGTCCATCAATTATGAATGCATAAACTATCACGTACGCTTCTTAGCGGGGGAAGGGAGGAGGATTTTACTCCTCCTGACCTACCCGGTTAGCGCATGTTAAAAAGACAGATTCGTCTGTAAATTAAAAATTTGTATCTTTGGATTTATGATTACGAAGAACGATATATTGAATAGGTTGAAAGATTTAAAGCCAATTTTATACAGAGATTACTCTGTTAAGCAGATTGGATTATTTGGTTCCTTTTCGGATGATTCCTATACGGATGATAGTGATATAGATTTACTCGTTGAATTTGAAAGACCTATCGGATGGAAATATTTTTCATTAGAGATTTATCTTGAGAATATTTTCGGTCGAAAAATTGACTTAGTGACTAAAAATGCATTAAAGGAACAAATCAAAGATAGGATTTTAAATCAAGTTAAATACGTGTAATGTGAAAAAGGGAGAGCATAGCTATAAAATGTTCCTTGATGATATTCAGACTGCTATGAGCCGTATTGCTGAATATATAGAAGGTTACGATTTTGAGCATTTTATAAGAGATTATAAAACAGTTGACGCGGTTATCAGGAATTTTGAGATTATTGGAGAAGCTTCGAAAAAATTAGATGATAAAATTAAAGAAAAGTATCCTGATGTTCCATGGAAAGAAATGTACTATCTGGATAATCCGGAGTAAGCTGCCCCCTATTCCAGGTAAAAAAGATTGATACAGAATATCATTAAAAATAAGATGACGGATATCCCTGAAATCTCAGAAAAAGAAACTTTACCGGAACACCAAAATATCCAAATAAAAAAGGGAAGATATAGTTAGATATACCAAACTATATTAATATATTTGTGTAAAAGAGGTCTATGTATAACATTGAAGAATTAATAAATATTATCCTCAGTAAAAGTGAACAGATTGAAGAGCAGGCAAAGCAAAGGACTGATTTAAAAAACCTGACAACAAAGCAATTGAATTGTATTGAATTAATTCATTCTATGGAAAATCCAACATTATCGGAACTGACCGAAAAATTGAAAATTACCAAAGCATCAACTTCTGTAATGCTTGACAGACTCGAAGAACATGGTTTTATTCACAAGGTAAAATCAGATAATGACAGACGCTCGGCTCATGTACATCTAACGGAAAAGGGTGATAAAGCAGCTCATTTACATACCGATGTACATAAACAGTTTGCTACGCTCCTGACAAAAGAATTAACAGATTCAGAAAGGGATATTCTAATAGTTCTTCTAAACAAAGCAATAAGGTCAATACAATAAAAAAATTTAAATACATAGTTAGATATATCTAACCAACATAATTTAAAAACTATGAAACGAGCATGGCAAAATTGTCATAATAGATCATTAGGTCATTAGATTATTAGATTGTTAGATTATTAGATTGTTAGCTAATGTAATAAAACTTATAACATTCTAATTCTACTTTAACAGATTAAAATAATCACTAAAAAAACTCTAAATTAAGTGTCGTTATTGTTTTATAATTTGCAGTATTTTAGTATCTTGCATTGAAATTAAGAACAAAATTCAAGTTTGCAATGTGTAACGGGCGAAAAACTTAAAAAAATTTACGGATAATGGTAAAACACTGCTCGCGGTTAACGACCGTCTTGATGTGTATCTATCTGAATTCCAGTGCTATTTCAAAAACAAAACAAAATCTAACTTCGACAAAGCCACGCAATACGTCGAAGGTTTAGCCTTGAGCGATTTGAAAAACATCGAGCGCATCACCGAGACATTGAACGCAGACTACCACAAGATGCAGCATTTCATTACGGAATCCAATTGGGACGCGAGGGCTGTCATCGATCAAATAGCAAATCAGGTAGACAAATCTCTCCCAAAACAGAAATTAAAAGGGTTGCTCATAGACGAAAGCGGATGGGTAAAAAAAGGCGACAAAAGTATAGGTGTTGACCACCAGTATTGCGGCAACGTTGGGAAGACTGCAAACTCACAGGTAGCAGTTTTTGGTTGCTTGTGCACCGACAAATATGCAGCGCTGGTCGACACGAGGCTGTACCTTCCAAAGTCATGGACCAACAACAGCGCCAGGTGTGAAACTGCTGGTATCCCCAGACAGGACAGGGTTTTCAAGACAAAACCCGAGCTGGCTACAGATATAGTGAAGCACCAACTGGAAATGGGCATCGAGTTCGATTACGTTGGTGGAGATGGACTTTATGGCAACGATCTTGCGTTTACCCGTTCGATAGAGGATATGGGGTTAGTTTACATGCTCGACATCCATAGCGATCAAAAAATTCATCTTGAAAAACCCGAGCTATATGTCCCCCAACGAAAAAGCAATCGTGGGCGGCCTCCCAAAAGGCCCAAGGCAAGCACACCGTCGGTAAACGCCAATGAATATATGAAGACGCTCACAACCAAAGACTGGAAGAAGCTTGATATCCGTGATTCTGCCAAGGGAAGGTTGAAGGGCCTATTCCATTTCAAGACTGTTTACATTTGGGACAAGACCAGCGATGCAGTTGAAAAAAGGTTGCTGGTCATCTCAAAAAGGAAAACAAAGCAGGGGGTAGAAATAAAATATTCGTTCACAAACGCAGAACTAGCTCAATACACACATCAGGCGCTTGCCTACATGCAGGCACAACGCTTTTTCATTGAGCATAGCTTCAAAGAGCAAAAACAGATTGTGGGCATGGACCAGTTCCAAACCCGCAAATGGTTGTCATGGCATCACCAAGTAGCACTCAACATGCTGGTAGGCAGTTTTATGCTGAAAGAAAAACTATTGAACCAAGACGCAGTACCACTACTGTCGGCAAGGGACATTATGGATTTCATGGTATACAAATTTTATCGTGAAATGACCGATGAATTGATGTTGGAGAAACTACAGCAGCGTCACAAAAAACGACAGCGCGACATAGATTGCTGTTATTCAAAGCGTTAAATCTGTTAAAGTAGAACTAACAACTTTAACAATTCTAACAGCCGTAACAATTTATTAAAGATAAAATACCATTATCATTTATTATTGTATCAAAGAAATAATAACATGGATAAAAATAGAGCAGGATATACAGAAGGATTTGTTTCTATTCTGGTAAATACAGGTTTATTTGGATTAAAACTATGGGCTGGTATAGTTTCAGGTTCAATTGCCTTAACCGCTGATGCATGGCATACTCTATCGGATTCATTAAGTTCTATAATCGTAATATTTGGAGTAAAACTATCGTCAAAAAAGCCGGATAAAGAACACCCGTTCGGTCATGGACGATGGGAACAAATTGCATCCATTTTTATTGGTTTTCTGTTAACATTAATTGCTTATGATTTCATAAAGGATGCAATACTACAATTTAAAACCAGGGAGACTGCTGATTTTGGAACTATAGCTATTGTAGTTACTATTATATCTATTTTGGTAAAAGAAGGATTAGCGCAGTATGCTTTTTACATAGGTAAAAAAACAGGGAATCTTTCTGTAAAAGCAGACGGCTGGCATCACAGAACCGATGCTCTATCTTCTGTAATAGTACTAATCGGTATATTCTTTTCGAACCGTTTTTGGTGGATTGACAGTGTATTGGGCATAATTATAGCTTTCATGCTTTTTTATGCAGCCTATGAAATAATTAAGGATGCAATCAATAAAATATTGGGAGAAAAACCAAGCAAAGAACTGATTGAGAAAATTGAAACGCTTGTTGAATCAAATTTTGATGGAAACGTATATCCACATCATTATCATATCCATAACTATATCAATAACAAGGAACTTACTTTTCACATTAAGGTGGACAACAAGATGGATGTTTTTTCTGCTCATGCTATAGCAACTAATATAGAAGATATGATTAAAAAAGAATTGTATATTATTGCAACCATCCATATCGAACCGAAAGGTTTTAAACATGAAAATGATTGAGATACAGCCCATAATACATGAAAGAATAATAAAGCGCGGGACAAACACTCAGCCTCCGATCAAGTGTTTATTTTCAAGAATTTGAGTTAAACTAATTATTTTATTACTTTTCGCTAACAGAACGATAATTTAAGCTAATTTTAAGTTTTGCTTAAGCTAATTAAAACCTGAATAGTACAATCTTAGTACAAACTTTAAAACAAAAAACTATGTTGACAGCAACACACCTACATGCAATGATTGTTCATTTTCCGGTTGCCCTGGTATTGGTGGCCTTTTTTACGGAAGTACTCGGCTTAATATTTAAGAAAAAGTTTTATCAGCAAGCTACCTTTTATATTTTAATTCTGGCTGCTCTTGGTACTATTGCCGCATATATAACCGGTGATGTTGCAGGCGGTGGAATGGAAGGAGGTTCTTTACTTCAGGCCGTGGAAGCACACGAAGAAGCAGCTCTTTTAACCCTGTTGTTGACCATAGCTGCTGCAGGAGCTAAAAGTGCCTTGTATATATTAAAAAAAGAAATTCTTTGGCTAAAAATAGTAGCTTTTGTCTTGTTGCTGGCTGCCGCCGGAAGCGTGGCATATACTGGTAATTTGGGCGGTCAGTTGGTATTTAAACACGCTGCCGGCGTTGAATTGGGCTTTGGTAATTCTGAAACTATTCAAAACAATAATGTTGAAGATTAAGCTATTGTTGTTCATCAGAATAACGAAAAAACAAGCTTCAGGAAACCACTATAGATATAAAACATGCGAATTTTAATTGTTGAAGACGAGCCCTCCATTTCCAATTTCCTTAAAGAAGGTCTGGAAGAGGAGGGTTTCGCTGTTGATACAGCCGATAACGGAAAACAGGGTTTACAATTGGCCCTTGATTATTTGGAAGAATACGATATTATTCTGCTCGACTGGATGTTGCCCGGAATGAGCGGCATTGAAATACTCCGTAATATCCGAAAAGAAGATCCGGCAGTACCGGTCATTTTCCTTACCGCCCGAGACACTACCGACGATGCCGTTTTCGGACTGGAAACAGGAGCCAACGACTACATTCGCAAACCCTTTGCTTTTGAAGAATTGCTGGCCCGCATTCGTGTACTGATGCGCACAAAAAGCAGTGAGAACTCGGTATTTCACTACGGCAATATTTCGCTGGATGTAGCTTCTCACCGGGTAAGCAAAGCCGGGAAGAATGTTGAACTTACCCAAAAAGAATTTGCCTTGCTTGAGTTTTTATTGCGCAACAAGGGGAAAGTAAGTCGGCGCACCCACATTATTGAAAAAGTGTGGGATATCCATTTCGATTACGACACCTCGGTAATTGATGTGTACATCAATGCACTCCGTAAAAAACTTAATGATAAAAACAGCGAATCATTCATTGAAACCATTCGGGGAGTAGGTTACCGAATAAACGATGACGCATGAAGCTACGTTTTAAGAACCGTATAGCACTTTTTAGTACCATTGCTGCTGCCATTACCATGTTGGTGATGTTTGCTGCAATGTATTCTGTAATTTATACTACTACGTTTCGTCATCTTGACCATAGTATTCTGGAAGAAAAGGAAGAATTATTTTCCCAGATATCTACCGAAGGCGATTCTCTGGTGTTTAGTTTAAATGCTGAGTGGGAAGAATTGGAGCACAATAATGCAGAAGTAGATCCTATCTTTTTACAAATAGTAGATGAGAAGGGAACTGTCATTTTCCATTCGCGCAATTTACAAAACGACCAGCTACAGTATGCCGATTCACTGAACTCGAATACTTTTTTTAATGTGGAGTTCAACGGGAAAAAAATACGACAAGGACAATTTCCCATCAAAACCGAAACGGGGAAAATTATCGGACAGCTTGATATAGGTATATCTCAGGTCGATTCCATTGTCATCCTCCGTAACCTGCGCAATACTTTTTTTGCCGCCTTTCCGCTTATGCTCTTATTCTTTTATTTCGTTACTTCTTTGGTGGCATCACGTAGTATAGCTCCCATAAAGCAATTAATAGGTTATGCAGAAAAGATGAATTACAACAATATCAATCCAAAACTACCATTACCGGAACATCATGATGAGATTTACCAGCTTACCACTACCATCAATGCCCTGCTTGAAAGAATAGAAACAGGACGCAACCGCGAGAAACAGATAACTGCGGATATATCGCATGAATTGCGTACCCCGCTTACCGGTATTAAAGGAACCCTGGAAGTACTCATTCGGAAACCCCGCGAGCCGCATCATTACGAAGAAAAGGCAAAACAAGTGATCCAGGAAGTAGATTCGATAAACCATATTATTAGTCAGTTGCTGTATTTGGCACGCTTAGATTCAGGAAACATATCGATTGTAAATAAGCCTGTTCCTTTACACGATATGTTGCAATCAATCCGGAACAAATGGCAAAGCAGGTTCTTAGAGAAAAACATGAGCATGCAAGTGGACATTCCTGAAAATACCATGGTTCAGGTCGATTTTGGTTTGCTTGAAATGATATTGGAGAACTTGGTTAGCAATGCGGTAAAATACGGAAATGTAAACGGAAAATTGCATTGCCGTTGGCAAAACAACACCAACATATTGACGATTAGCGATAATGGTCCCGGTATTCCACCACAACATTTAGCACATATTTTCGAACGTTTCTACCGGGCTGATGTTCCCGGAAGTTCTTCGGTGCAAAGTACCGGATTAGGACTTTATATTGTTAAAATGCTGACAGATATTCAGGGAATACAAATAGAGGTAAACAGTCGGGTTAATGAGGGAACTCAATTTTTTCTTTATTTTAAAACATAAAAATGAGTGCAGTATAAAAAGCATATTTTTGTCAAAATCAAGGCGTTTTAAATTTTTGTACTGAAGTTAACTTATTGTTAATGAGGATGCAAAAATTTAAAACAACAACGAGTTTGGCAACAAAGATGCTTTTTAGACCAGGCTCAAAAATCTTAAGGAAATCTTAAGAAAGGATAAAGGAAATTTTAATGGCATCAGAAGTATATTTGTAGTGTAATTTATTAACTAAATAAAAAAGAAAATGAAAAATTTATTTTCCTTATCGGCATTAGCCATAATTCTTAGCATTCTTACTGCATGTAACACGGGAAATGGCAACAACAGCAAAAATGCCAAACTTCAGACCCCGGCAGCCAAAGTAAGTGATGAAAAACAAATGGCTCCCGAAGAAGCCAAAGAAAAAACCATGTCCGACCTGCAGGAAGCATTTAAAGGTGAAACAACTGCATCCGCAAAATATGCAGCCTATTCTAAAAAAGCAGAGGAAGAGGGATTACATAACATCGCCTTACTGTTTAAAGCTGTATCAACAGCCGAAAAGATGCATGCTAACAATCACAAATCGGTTATGACAGAATACGGCGTGGCCATTCCGGAATTTACCCCTGAATTTACCGTTAAATCGACTGCCGAGAATTTGCAGGATGCCATTGACGGGGAATCGTATGAGATAGATACTATGTACCCTGAATTTTTGAAAGATGCTGGTAACTCTAAAAGTCAATTGGCTCAAATAAGTTTTAATTATGCGGTTGAAGTGGAGAAAAAACATAAGGTAATGTACACAAATGCGCTGGCAGCGCTTAATAATAACTCGGTACAAGAGCTTCCGAAAGCATATTATATATGTCCCACTTGTGGAAACACCTACGACCAAACACCACCTGAACGTTGTGGTATTTCAATGACCAGTTCAGAAAGATTCATTAAAATAAATAGTTTATAGACAGGTAATCAATAGTACTCTTCTATAAAGTCGGGAAAAGTTGTAACAAATTATGTGTCTGTTCGGCAAGTGTCATCTAAAAGACTTGCGAAGTACGAAAATACGCCGTTGACTTATCGTAAATGAGTAATTTTCGGACAAGCGTAACATAGTATATGGTCCGGTATTTTGCATTCCTGCGAAATACCGGACTCTGTTATATAATCATACTTATACCTAACCTGGACAAGCCAGAGCCAAAAATAACTAATTCGCGCAAATTCGGTGATCCAAAGTTCAAATGGCGCAGCCATTTATAAATATTTTGCTAAGAAATACAACAAAATTAGAGATAAGGTACTACGTTTTTTCAGGACAAGCCTGAAAAAAGTCCCTGTTCGGCGGGATTTAGTCAACTTAAACAACATGTTGGTTAGTTTTATGCGCTAAGCGCCTAAGATTCTCAAATGGTATAATGACACAACGCTGTCTTCCGGGATCAGTTCTTCGTCATATACAAAATACTGTTCCATATAGAAATAACCACAGAACGTCTGATCCAAATGCTTTCCGGAGCAGAAAATGAAATTATTAATGCACCATTCATTCAAAAAGGATGATATCCTGAAAAATTCTCATTATATTAATTTGACCAATAACAAAATAATAAAGATACTGAACCAATTAAAAGAGGGTATCCCATGAAACGAACATGACAAGGTTTGTCACAAAAGAACATGTATAATTAACCTCTAATCAT
>NZ_AEWI01000092.1 GCF_000191885.1 Anaerophaga thermohalophila DSM 12881 | reverse complement strand
AGGACTAAATTTAACTTAACGAGTGGTCCTGTTTTTTGGGAGTATTATATTGAAAAGCAACAATTTCATTCGGATTAACTGCAAGTTGGGTTAAGAGATGCAAAAACAAGAACAGCTTATAAATGAAAAAAGCCTCACATTTCTGTGAGGCTTTGTATTTATAAAATAAATTTATATTAGTAGTGTAAATCTACCTTTGTCAACTAATTCAAGTTTTCCATTGTTATAAAGATAAATCCAAATAATAGGCTCATAAACCACAGGTGGTGGCGGAACTTTTCCTTCTTTAGTTTTTAATTCAGGTTTTGCTTCAAGAAAAGGTATGACTTTTTTGATGTTAGTTTTTTCAAAAAGTAAGTTTTCGTTTTCTCCAAATACTATGACTGTAATTCCTTCATAATCAAAAAAACCAAATGGTTTGTCTTTCTTTCCCGTCAAATACAAGCTCATACTTTCTTTATACAAAGCTCCTATTCGTATCTCGTTACCATTATCATCCTTTTCAAATTTTATGATAATGACACTCTTTTCAAGGCTTCCGTATTCAGCCTCTTCTTTTACAAATACTTTAAGAGCCTCATTTATCTGCGTGTCTTTTACTCTTAGCATATTAAGTTCATTACTTTGATTTGCCTTACAACCGGGAAAACTCCAAATAAAGACAAAAGACCATATTAGCAACCTGTTGATTTCCATACTATTTTACTATTCCTTTGTGGTTATATTGGATATATTTCTTTAAAGGAACTTCATAAACTTTTAGTTTTATCCCTTTACTTGGATAATATTTATTTATCCATTCTCCAAGCTCCCTATCTCCACTATTCTTATCTCTTGGGTGGAATCCAGAAGGTCCGTAATAACTTGATTTTCTGTTAGGGTGGCTGTGAATATGCTCACGAACGGTATAGCCTGTAGTTAATAAGTTATACATTAAATCTACACCGCCCGATTCTGATGTGGGATTATGGCTTGTAGAGATATAATTTGATTTTGAGCCATATTTAACTTGAGACCACTCAACCTGACTATTTTCTGCGACAAATTCAAATAGCTTAGTTGCGGTTTTGTTATTACCAACTTTCATATAGTCATAACTTGTTCCTCTACTATCCTTGTCAGTTTTTACATTATTGAGTACACCTTTTTCTACTTCTACTGATTCATCTGTTTCTTGTCCCTTATTATCCAATGCAATGAGCTTATCTGTTTTATCGTCAGTTTCTCGAAGTAAAGCAATGTTTCCATCTTTGTCCAAACCGTAATCATCTTCTAACATTCCAGTTGGGTCGATATATCTGTTAGGATTATTATAGAAAGCTCGGTAGGGTGACCAACCAGGTGCAACGTCTGCTAATGGGTCAACACCATAAAACATACTAATCCTCGGGTCATAATACCTGGCAC
>NZ_AEWI01000093.1 GCF_000191885.1 Anaerophaga thermohalophila DSM 12881 | reverse complement strand
AGCAGATATTACCTGAAGTTTTTGTAGCCTTGTGTCAGGCCTATCCAAAGATAGTCGTCTATATTTAATTGTCGCAGTTCTACTTTTTCAATTTCTTCGCTCATACTCTGACAAATAGATTGTTTGATTATTAGATGATTGGGTGTTTGCCGGTTAAAATTGTTTTTCCAAAACTTACCTTAAAAGTACATTTTTTTGGCGAAAGTAAAAGATTAAACCAAATCGGGAAAATTTTGCCAGGACAATGTTATCTGAGAACACCAACACGATTATAAATCAGTGGATTTTGCCGATTTTATTATTTTGGTGTCCGAAAAATGCCAGATCAATCATCCGGCAGTTCGTCAAATGGAAAACCATCATGAATGGTTGCGCCCTGTAACCATTCTCTTGTTTTTTCCGGAGCTTCAAGCAGACAAAGAAGGATATGCTCAATCCGGTGTTCCTCAATTGCGAGTCCCTCTTCGCGCAAGGCCGAAGCAAATCCTTCATTTAGCTGTCGTCCGGCTTTCAGGGTGAAGTCAAAGAGCGCGGGTATGACGTTCGGATCATCAGGCCGGTCGAATTTGGCTTTGCAGCTTTTTTCACTGGATGAAAGATAAATGCGGCATGCCATGGGTCGTACAGGGTAAACCATGCAGCTGCCCTTGCGCAAAAGCGGGCAGGGGTGAGAAGTTTTGAGGGTGTCGCCCGGACTTAACCTTTTTAAGCGGTCGTCTTTTTCCCTGGCTTTATCTTTTATGTTTTCGATTACTTCTTCAGTGAATCGTCTTTTCAAATAATCCACCACTACAATCATTTCATGCGTTGAGGCGAAAACGGCCTGATGGCAGCACCATTGACAACCCATGTGGCACTCAACCGGTATGGTTTCAGTTTCACACCTTTGCGTGAAGGCGTCAATCAATAAATCGACATTGTGGTGCAACTGCCGGATGCTTATTTTCAGTTTTGACAGGTCTTTTTCTACCGCATGGGTTTTGGCCAGACTGTTACCGTCAGCAAAAAATATCTGTTCGAAACCTTTGGGGTGAGAATCTTTTGTCATTTTATTGGATTGAAACACATAAGATACATAAAAAATTAGGGTAATTTTCTGTAAAGGTCATTGACAAAAGTTTTTTGTCCGAATTTAAAAATATTTGTTGAATTAAAGTTTATCAGTATCTCTTTGGGGATTTTATCTTTTAAAGATGAGTAAAGTCTAAAAAGCATCTTTGTTGCCAAACTCGTTGTTGTTTTAAATTTTTGAATCCTCATTAACGACTAGTTAACTCCGGTACAAAAATTTAAAACGCCTGGATTTTGACAAAAATATGCTTTTTGTACCGTACTCAATATTAATTTTATCATCCGTATAAAATTAGTCTAAGTTATTGGAATAATTCATCTTATCATACTTTAATTGATGTCAGATGATTAGGGGTTAGATTCTTCACTTCGTTCAGAATGACAAAGGGCCTCTTGTCATTCTGAGGAGGTAACGACGAAGAATCTGTTCCTTGTTTTTGGTTTCTTAGATGATTAGAGTAGATGGTGTCTATACATGTTCTTTTGAAACAATCTTTGCCATGCTCGTTTCTTTCAATCATTTCTATGTAACCTATTGTGTCTTATTTGGTTTTTACTAAAGACAAAAAAATTTGGCAAATTAATTACCTGTTCATACATTTGCTTATAAAATAATCCAAAATAAACTTATTATATAATCATGTATTTTGCATCTAATCTCCGGCTATTGCGAAAAAGGCGAGGCCTTACCCAGGGAGACCTGGCTCAGGCTCTCGGAATAAAGCGCCCGACGCTGAACAATTATGAGAACAAAATATCCGGCCCGCCGCTGGACGTGCTGGTTTCCATTGCCGATTATTTCGGGCTTTCGATGGATACACTTGTCAGGGTCGACTTAACGAAACTGACCGGCTTTCAGCTGAAAGAACTGGAACAGGGAAATGACGTTTATGTGAGAGGTTCACGACTACGTGTCTTAACATCGACGGTAGGCCCCGATAACGAAGAAAATATTGAATTGGTGCCTGAAAAAGCAAAAGCCGGGTATCTCACAGGTTTTGCTGATCCCGAATACATCAGTTCTCTGCCTGTTTTCCGATTGCCGTTTCTCGACAGGGAAAAGAAATACCGCACTTTTCAGATTAGCGGAGATTCCATGTTACCAGTTCCCGAAGGAGCCTGGGTAACAGGCGAGTTTGTGCTCGACTGGCACACCATAAAATCCGGTGAGGCCTGTATCATCCTGACACGCGACGAAGGCATTTCTTTTAAGATTATTCAGAACAATATATCCGAAAATGGAACTCTGAAATGCATCAGCCTGAATCCGCTTTATGAGCCTTACGATCTTCCAGTAGATGAGATCAGGGAAATTTGGCGTTTTGTTCATTATATCAGTCCCGAATTGCCTCAGGGAAAAATCGAAATTGAGCATTTGTTGCGATCCATTAACAATATTCAGAACGATGTTGGTGAGTTAAAAGCGCATTTGTTGAAGAAAGCATAGAGCAGGGAGCGCTGTTGCACAGTGTGGATATTACTATTGAGCCCGGTCTAAAAAGCATCTTTGTTGTCAAACTCGTTGTTGTTTTAAATTTTTGAATCCTCATTAACAACGAGTTAATTCCGGTACAAAAATTTAAAACGCCTGGATTTTGACAAAAATATGCTTTTTATACTGCACTCACCATTAATTTTTCGCGTCGTAATTACATCGAAGGACTTTTTCTCAGTAGTGGCGTGAAAAAAAAGTAAACCTTTTTGGTTATCTTTGCGTTTCTCTCGAAAGGTAATAAACTTGAACAATACTGTAAACATAAATAGTGCAAAGGAATGGATGACCAGGCTTTTGGCTGAGGGGGACTCTTTTGTGGCTTACCGGCTTCCAGGAGAAGAGGGGGGGCATGCCTTCGGTGTTGGAAACGTCTCAAAAATTGATATATCTGACTTTTCTCCTGCCCGGTATGAAGGCTCTTTTATTGTTGCCCCATTCATCTTATCGGACGGTGCTTTTGCACTTTGGCCGGATGCAGGGCAAAAAAAGTTCCCGGTTTCGGATGTAAACGTTGGGTATTCACGGTTACAATCTTTCCGGCGGTATGAAGAGGCAACTCAGGTAAGGAATGAATATGCGCGTTCGTTTGGAATGATAAAGAATGCATTGGATAAGGGTGTTGCCGATAAAGTGGTACTTGCCCGTAGGATGGAAGTTTCGGATGTTCCGAAGCAGATATTACCTGAAGTTTTTGTAGCCTTGTGTCAGGCCTATCCAAATGCTTTCGTTTATTTTTTTGATCATCCGGAGGTGGGCCGATGGATGGGAGCCAGTCCCGAAACTTTCCTCAATAAAGTCGATGATGAAATAACCACAGTTGCTCTCGCTGCAACACGAAAAAGTGAACATCTAAGCGAAGACTGGAACCTGAAAGAACTGGAAGAGCAGGGTTTTGTTTCGACTTTTGTTGATGAGGTTTTAAATGATTTTGGGATTTCGGATTATCAGAAAACAGGGCCCGAACCGGTTATTGCAGGTCAAATGGTTCATTTGAGAACGTTTTATCGCTTTGATGCAGGCATCGTTGAAGAGCGGTTGGGACAGCTTCTTAAATCGTTACATCCGACTCCCGCAGTAGGCGGCTATCCCAAAGACAAGGCCTTAGAACTAATCCGAAATTCCGAGCAGTTTAATCGGCTTTTGTACAGTGGTTTTTTGGGGCCTGTTTTTCCCAACGGCTTTAGTTTTTTTGTTAATATCAGATCAATGGAATTGAGGAATGATAATGCCGTTTTGTATCTTGGCGGCGGTATTACCCGTGATTCAAAAGAAGAAACCGAATGGGAAGAGACCCGGTTGAAAGCTCACACTCTTTTGTCGGTGTTGCATTCTGTAAAACAAAACCAGTGTAATGAGTCTATCCATCTCCGATAAACCGGTGGTCAGACATATCGTGGACCATTGTTATGCACATGGTGTGAAACATGTGGTTATTTCGCCGGGTTCACGCAATGCTCCTATGATTCTATCGTTTCCTGCAAGTCAGAAGTTTAAATGTTTAACCATTGTGGATGAGCGTTCGGCCGCTTATTTTGCATTGGGGCTTGCAAGGCGTGATAACTCACCTGTAGCGCTGGTTTGTACCAGTGGTACGGCTGTGTTGAATTATTCTCCCGCACTCGCGGAAGCCTATTATCAGCAAATACCCCTTATTGCCATAACGGCCGATCGTCCGCCGGAATATATCGATCAGGCTGACGGTCAAACCATCCGGCAAACCGGTGTGTTCAGAAATTTTGTACGATACTCCTGTCAGTTGCCTTTTGTGGAACTATCCGGGGAAGACCACCGGCTGACCGACCGTTTGCTCAATGAGGCGTTTCAAAATGCACTGGGAAATGTTCGGGGGCCTGTTCATATCAATGTACCTTTCCGTGAACCGCTATATGGAACCGTTGAATCAACCGATTCTTTGATTTCAAGGATAGTACCTGTCAGACAATTCACTTCTGTTGACAATAAACTGGTTGATGAACTGCTTGCCGAAATGTCGGAATACGACAGAGTATTGTTCCCTGTCCGGTGCCTTGAATCCCGACAATCGTTTGAAGTTACTTACCCGGTCATTGGCCGAAAAAGGTGTAGTGGTGATGACCGAAACGCTTTCGAATCTTTCGGGTAACGGAATATTTGGGAATACCGACCGTCTTTTGGAATATTTTGCTGAAAATACGGAATCCATTCAACCCGATTTACTAATAACTCTTGATGTACCGGTCTTGTCCAAACGACTGAAGCAATGGATTCGCAAGTATCCGCCAAAAGCACACTGGCATTTTTCCAATCAGGAGATTATCGTAGATACATACCAATGTTTGACACGTCAGATCAAAGGGGATGCTGTTCAGATCATGACAGAAGTTGAAAAGCAATTGCCACGGTTTTCATCCGGTTATGTTGAATTGTGGGAAGAAGCCCGTAATGCTGCAAAAATAAGGCATGAAACGTTCTTGGATGAGGTGTCGTGGAGTGATTTCATGGTTTTCAATCAGATTTCGAAAGCCATGCCCGACCGTATGGAAGTTCATTTAGCCAACAGTACACCAGTACGTTATGCCCAGCTCTTTGAATGGAATAAGCATCAGACTTTTTATGCCAATCGTGGCACCAGTGGCATTGACGGATGTGTGAGTACGGCCGCAGGGGCAGCTTTTGCAGGTAGCCGTCCGGTAACTCTTATTGTTGGCGATCTGGCGTTTTTATATGATTCCAATGGTTTATGGCATAAATACTTGCCCGATTCATTTCGTGTGATTGTTGTCAATAACGGCGGAGGTGGTATTTTCCGCTATATTCCCGGACCGTCTGAAACGGATCAATTGGAACCCTTTTTCGAAGCAAGGGGAAATCATCAGTGCCGTGGAATAGCCGAAACTTTTGGATTGCAGTATTATGCTGCCGGTAATTCCCTTGAATTGGAACAGATACTTGACCATTTTTGGGAAGTTCAGGGTAGCCCTGCATTGCTTGAGATTTTTACTCCCGGAGACACAAATGGCGAAATTTTGAGGGATTATTTCAGATATTTGAGGGAATCCTGAAAAATATCCCTTTTATTTAATAATTTTAAACCTAACAACCCTAACAATCCTAACAATCTAACAATCTAACATACTATGAACTATAACTGGACAATCATTAAAGAGTACGAAGACATAAAATTTGAGTTTTGCGAAGGCGTTGGAAAAGTAACCATTAACCGGCCACGGGTTTACAATGCATTTAGGCCGCAAACTGTAAAGGAGATGATTGATGCTTTCGATATCTGCCGGGAACGTCAGGATATTGGTGTGGTAGTGCTGACCGGTGAAGGTGATAAGGCATTTTGTTCGGGAGGTGATCAGAACGTCAAAGGCCGTGGGGGGTATGTCGATGAAGAAGGTGTTCCCCGGCTGAATGTTTTAGACCTGCACAAACGTATTCGGTCGTTGCCAAAACCCGTGGTGGCCATGGTCAACGGATATGCCATTGGAGGGGGGCATGTACTGCATGTGGTGTGTGATCTGACTGTGGCAAGCGATAAAGCCATTTTCGGGCAAAGTGGGCCCAAAGTGGGTAGCTTCGATGCAGGTTTCGGGTCTTCTTATCTGGCCAGACATGTTGGACAGAAGAAGGCACGTGAAATTTGGTTCTTATGCAAGCAATATTCAGCAGAAGAAGCCGAAAAAATGGGACTGGTTAATAAAGTTGTACCACACGAATCGCTGGAAGAAGAAACCATGGAATGGTGCAAAATAATGTTGAAACGCAGCCCTATGGCATTGCGTATGATCAAGCGAGGACTGAATGCTGAACTTGACGGACAGACCGGCATCATGGAGTTAGCGGGTGATGCCACTCTGATGTTTTACCTCATGGACGAGTCGCAGGAAGGAAGAAAGGCCTTCCTGGAAAAGAGAGATCCCGATTTTGGACAGTTTCCGAAGTTTCCGTAATGGCAATAGTCCGTTAAAAAGGCCTTAACGCTGAGACTTTATGATGATGGAGTTATGGTTTATGACTTGTTTTAAATTTGATGAGGACACTTGTCTTGTGCCGATAGTAGAGTATCGTGATAGAAAATTTGCAAAAGAGGATGTCTAAAAGGACTAATTTTTACTCAATAGAAACTCTGTGTCAACTCATTGGAACTCCCCCGAAAAAACCAGGACAAGTTGTGAAACAATGAATTGCACAGAGTATCAGGGGGCTTTAGTCGCGCTCTTTGTGTTTAGTGGGCTCCGGGATTACAAAAACTTTTGAAACAATTTAGCTACTTCATCCACATCTTTTAAGGTATACGATGCATAAGTTGGTTTGCCGTTATATTCTACCATAATTCCTATACCGATACCGCTTTCTTCCAATGTTTCAAAAGCATCTTCATCGGTATCGTCGTCTCCAATGTAGATGGGTATGACCGAAGTGTCATCGGCAAGGCCGAGTTCTTCAAGTATCCACAAAACAGCCTTGCCTTTATGCCAGTCAAGATCGGGTTTGATCTCAACAATTTTTTTCCCGGTGCCTTTTTTGTAGCCGGGATTATTTTCAAGAACTTTATCAAATTCGGCAAGAATGTTATCAATATCTTCTTCTTTGGCATTCCGGTAATGCAGACCTATGGCGTAGCGCTTACGATCGACCTGTACTCCTTTATACTTTTTTTGAATGTCCAGTAATTCTTTTTCTATGATATTCAATTCAGGCAGTAAAACAGAAGTTTTTTCGTGTTCGCGATATAAACCGTTTGGGCCTGATATACGAAAACCATGACTACCTGCATAGATAAGGTTTTTCAGGCCGACCATTTGTTTAACATCGTCCATATCGCGACCCGTGATGATCGCAACCGTGTATTTTTCTGCAAGCCTGGCAAGAATGTCTTTCATTTCCTGACTGATACGAGCCTGTTCGGGCTTGCTGACAATGGGCGTCAGTGTACCGTCATAGTCCAGGAAAAAGGCTGGTTTTTTGTCTTCAAGTTCATTAAAAAATTCTGAGTTTTCGCCAAAAACAGGCAGTGGATTGTTGTCTGTCATTGTTAATTAATTGTTTTTAGATTTTGAGTGTCGTTCAAATATAAAAAAATTATTCCAACAAAAACTATATGTTTCCTCCGATTACCGTTCCGGACACCGTTCTGCAGTTTTAGTTTTGTCAATAAAATATCAGCAATTAATAGCCGCGGAGCGGCGAAAGAACAGTAGAAATTATGTAATAAAACAGTAAACAGCTGCGGAGCTGCGACAGATAATGTATAGATTTATTTGGTTCCGGCTTGTTCGGATTAGGTTTTAGATGGATTATAAAGAAGATGTTCTTCCTGGTCGTTAAAGATAATATCGAGGGCCGAAGGGACAATTTTGACATCAATATGCTTCATTTCTCCAATAGGTTCCCCGTCTATCTGGAGGTCCTGAGCCGGTTGAAGGGATATTCTGGCATGTTTACACGAGAGAATTCTGACATGTCTGAGGCGATGAATATTACCCGTGAAAAAAGCAAAAATCATCCTGAAAAGATAGTGCCACGGATAAGGTTTGATAATAACAATTTCGAATTTTCCATCATCTATTTCTCCGGTTGGATTTACAACAGCCCCTGTTCCGAAAAAATGCGTATTGAGCATGACGACCATGACGGCTTTGTATTTTCGGGGTCTTTTTCTCCTGCAATGAACAGTACATCTGAAATGAGAAGGTGCTTTCAGCTCTTTAAAAAATTGCCGTGCATATCCGTAGAGTCCCCTGATTTTTTCCTGGTCGAAACGTTTAATGATTCGGGCATTCATTCCCAGATCGCTCAGATGTACCGTCAGGTATTCATCGTTAATTTTTAAAAGGTCGATACGCTTCGATACGTTTCTTGCAATGATACCCATGGCACGTTCAAGGTTGGCAGGAATGTTGAGTTCAAAGGCCATGCCGTTTGCCGATCCTGTAGGTATGATTCCGAGCTTGATTTTACTTTTCCCTGCCACAACCGATGCCGCGAGGTTGACAGTGCCATCCCCTCCGACAGCTACTACTATATCGGGGGTTTGTTTCTTAACTTCGGCAAGCAAGGTTTCGTGGTCGTTATTGCCTGTGGTTTCGGTGAAGTACGGCTCCATGTGGTATTTTTCGCAGCAAAAACCAATTTGCTGCCGTATATTGGACTTATCATTACTTCCCGAAGCAGGATTGATCACAAAAAGTACCTTTCTTTTTTCAGAGACCTCCATGATATTTTTATTGAAGAATCATTACTTTTGAGTATTATCTAAAGATAATAAAACCACCCGGAATATGCCTGTCATTACCAAAACTTTCAGATATATACTTCACAAAGCCGGAAGCCCCTTAAGAAGAGCCCGTTTATGGATAAAAAAACGACTGGGTTGGCTGGGTGTCCCCACTATTGAGCCTTACATGGGATTCAGCAATGGGAAAGATGTGTATGTTACCGGAAACGTTATGGAAGACAAGGGATTGGATAAGCCGAAGCCTGGACAAAAACTTCGCACCAATATGTTGGCAATGCTTAAGCGCTACGTGAGTGACGAGATCAGCGGTGTGAGGGTCAGGGTGACATTTCGCGGTAAGGAAGAAATTGTTGAAACCAATGAGTTGGGGCTTTTCCATTGCTGTTTGAGTTTTCCCGGGAAACCGGAACAAGGGCTTCATCTTGAGAAGGTTTATTATGAACTTTTGGATGAGGTTGTTGATAATCAGGGTCTGATTAAAGCCGAAGGAGAGGTAATGGTCGTCTTCGGAAGGGTTGATTTTGGAGTTATTTCCGACATTGACGACACCGTTATGGTTTCACATTCCACCAACACACTTAAAAAACTTCGGCTGATGCTTTTCAAAAATGCGCGCACCCGCACTCCATTCGAGGGTGTGGCTGCCTTTTACAGAGCACTTCATAAAGGGAAGAAGAATGGTCATGGTCGAAATCCTTTGTTTTATGTCTCGAGTAGTGAGTGGAATCTTTACGATCTTCTGGTCGATTTTCTTGAATTTCGTTCCATCCCTTCAGGGCCATTGCTCTTACAGGAATTGGAACACAGCATTTTCAAGTTCTGGAAATCAGGAGGCGGCAATCATGAACACAAGTTTGAAAAGATTCGTATTCTATTGTCCTTTTTCCCGGAACTGGATTTTATACTCATCGGCGACAGCGGACAGAACGATCCTGATATTTACATGAGGGTGGCACATGAGTTTCCGGGGCGGATAAAAGCTGTTTATATTCGTTGTGTGAAAAAATCTCACAAGAAGCATTCTACAATGAAAATTGCCACGGAAATGGCAAAGTTGAATATCCCTGTTTTGTTGATAAACAGCACTGAAGAGGCTGCCCGTCACGCCCTGATGAATGGCTACATCGATGCTTCTTCAATGCCTGATATTGCCCGCCAGCTTGAAGAGGATCATCATTTTAGCTTCGCGGATATCTTTTATCCATTTGAATAAAAGAGTCCAGTATAAAAAGCCTTCAAACTGCTGATTTTTACCATTTTTACCCCTGACCCCTAAAGGGGAACTGTTAAAAATCAGCAGTTTGAAAAAGTCCCCTTTAGGGGATTTAGGGGTCAAAAGGCTTTTTAGACTGCACTCAATAAAATCTGTTCATAAATTTCTACTTTTTTGCCGAAAATATCCACCTTGTATTTACTGCCATTATGAAGATTTATGGATATTTTTGATAAAAATAAAGACAACACTATCTGTTTGTGTTTGCTTTAGAATATCCCTCCCGAAACGAATGATTCGGGCCTGACCATGATTTCAGGCTGTATGTTAATTCCCGGCAATAAACATTTTCGCTTTCTATACGAGTTATGCGAAATATCGCTCAACTTAGGTTTGAATCCGATTCCCGGCCCTTATTTTCTGCAGTTAGTTCATGAGATATGTTGATAATGATTATACTGAAAAATTCTATGGCTTATGAAATTTATTGATCGAAACAAATTTTCATCGTTCAGGAAACCGTTCCTGACTTTTTTTGTCCTGATGGTTTATTTTGTGCCGATAGAGGCAGGACAGGGAATCGCCTTGAACGACTCGTCCTACTATGAAAAAGGCGGGGTAAATATTTTGGTATTCACCAACTGGTACAACGAGAATTTCAGTGATTCGAAGATGAGTGGTATCGAGATCATTCATCACGGAAAACGGACAGTGACCAACGGCGATGTTCGTTTAAATCACACGCCCGAACAGTGGGACCCGATTCCAAAATTCATCCGAAAGGAGGTCGATCGTGAAAATAATGTTGTTAAAGCCTGGCTGGAATACCCCGATTTTGGGTATTTGATTCGTACCGAACCATCGGGTGATGATATTATTATCAGTGTTCATCTGGAGGAGCCAATTCCGGATGACCTGGAAGGTAAGGCCGGATTTAATATTGAGTTTCTGCCTTCGGCCTATTTCGGGAAGACCTTTCTGATGGATGGCAAACCTGGAATTTTCCCACTTTATCCATCCGGGCCTGCCGCTGTGGGTGATGCAGGAAAAACAGAGCCTTTACCCGTTGCAAAGGGAAATAAAATAGTCCTTGCACCAGAAGATGATTACCGAAGAATTACCGTTGAATCCGATAATGAATTACTCTTTTTCGATGGTCGCAACAAGGCCCAAAACGGCTGGTTCGTGTTGCGAAGTCTGATACCTGCCGAAAAAACCGGAAAAGTTATTGAATGGAAACTTCGAGCATCAAGAGTTTCGGGATGGCTACGTGATCCGGTAATCAGCTTTTCGCAGGTCGGTTATCATCCGGATCAAAACAAACGGGCCGTTATTGAACTCGATAAAAATGATCGCTTTTTACCTGAAGCCGAACTTTTGAAAATTGATGAGGATGGAAAACGTAGTCTGATTCATAGCGGAGCAGTAAAACAATGGGGAAATTATCAGCGATACCAGTACGGAATATTTGATTTTACATCTGTTCGGGAGCCCGGTGTGTATGTTGTGAAGTACGGGGAGGTGGAGAGCCGGCCATTGCGCATAGGCAAGGCTGTTTATGAGGATATCTGGCATCCGACACTTGATGTTTATATGCCCGTTCAAATGGATCATATGCTTGTCAACGAGGCTTACCGGGTTTGGCATGGCGCTTCTCATCTCGACGATGCGCTTCAGGCACCGGTCAATCATGAGCATTTCGATCTGTATGCGCAGGGCCCGACCACCGATACACCTTATGAGCCAGGTGAGCATATTCCCGGGTTGAATGTGGGGGGATGGTATGATGCCGGAGATTATGATATTAGAACTCAGTCGCAATACTATACGGTTTTGAACCTGGTGCATGCCTGGGAGGATTTTAATATTTTCCGTGATGAAACGCTTGTAGAGCAGGAGAATCGTTATGTTGATCTCCATCATCCCGACGGGAAAAACGACATCCTTCAACAAATTGAACATGGCGCTATCGGACTCATTGCCCAGCATCGTTCTGTAGGGCATGCCATTCCCGGTATCATTGTGCCATCATTGTCGCAGTACACACATTTGGGCGACGGACTAACCATGACCGATAACCTGATCTATAATCCGGCTCTCGACAGTCTGGAAGTTGATTATCCTTACAGCGGTACATTTGATGATCGTTGGGCTTTTACCAGCAAATCCACACCGCTTAATTATGGTTCGGCTGCCGGACTGGCTGCTGCTTCCCGTGCGCTTAAAGATTTCAATCCGGATTTGTCACAGGAATGTCTTGAGACAGCTATAGCTGTGTGGAACAGGGAGCAGGGTAAAGAACCCGACATTTTTAAGGTTGGAAATACAACCGGAGGGCCTATGATTCTTGAGGAGTTGAGAGCTGCAGTTGAACTGCTCATCACCACCCGCGGTGATAAATATGCCTGGAGAATTCGCGAAATGTGGCCCGAAGTTAGTGAACAATTTGGTTTTCTTGCTTCTGCTCTTTTGCCGGCATTACTTTATATGGATGATACATTTGTCGCTGAAGTTGAACAACGCGCCAGGCAGTACGCGCGGGAGATTGAAATCTTTGAGCGGATGAATCCTTTTGGAGTCCCGATAACAGAAGGCGGATGGGCAGGCAACGGGTCAGTGATCGGTTTTGGCATTACCAATTACATGCTCTATAGTGCATTTCCCGACATATTCGATAAGGAGCATGTTTTCCGATCGCTGAATTACATTTTTGGATGCCATCCCGATTCTGATATTTCTTTTGTTTCGGGTGTCGGTCTGCATTCCAAAAAGGTGGCTTACGGAATGAACCGTGCCGATTTTTCATTTATTGCAGGTGGCATAGTTCCGGGTGTGCTCATGTTAGATCCTGATTTTCCCGAGAATAAGGAAGACTGGCCATTTCTTTGGGGCGAAAATGAGTACGTGATCACTGTGGGCGGTTCCTATATTTACCTGGCAAACGCTGTTCAGGCATTGCTTGAGGAAGAATAGCATGGCACATAGGGCATGATGTGAAGAGCAAAAAAGGTATAAGGTATGAGCCCGATTTAAAAGGCATATTTTTGCCAAACTCAATGTTGTTTTAAATTTTTGCATCCTCATTAACAATAAGTTAACTCCGGTACAAAAAATAAAACGCCTGGATTTTGACAAAAATATGCTTTTTATATAATGAGTGCAGTCTAAAAAGCCTTTTGACTCCTAAATCCCCTAAAAGGGACTTTTCAAAC
>NZ_AEWI01000094.1 GCF_000191885.1 Anaerophaga thermohalophila DSM 12881 | reverse complement strand
AACCTCAGCCTCAACCTCAACCTCAGCCTCAATCTCAACCTCAACCTTAACCTTAGCTGCCTGTCATTCTGAGCGGAACGAAGAATCTAAGATCAATTAAAGTATGATAAGTTGCATCATTACAATGACTTAGATTTATTTTATACGGATGAAACGAGCATGACAAGGTTTGTCACAAAAGACCATGTATAAAACTCAATCATGCGAGTTCCATCAGGCCAATGACTTAGACTAATTTTATACTGATGAAAACCAATGTGGTTAGTATTAACACTTTTTTCAGCATTTTTTCTTGGCTTTTACGATATACTCAAAAAAGTATCGTTACGCGACAATGCCGTATGGCCGGTGTTGTTTTTCGGCGCTTTGACGAGTACGTTGATATTTATTCCTTTGGTACTTTTTTCGGAATACGGGGTGCTGGAAAGCGGGGATATGCTTTACGTGCCCCGTCTTACTTCCCGTGAACACCGGATGGTATTGCTGAAGACGTTCATCGTTCTGACATCCTGGGTCTTCAACTATTTTGCATTAAAACATCTGCCCCTTACTATAGTTGCTCCTGTGAGAGCTACCGGACCCCTATGGACATTGATTGGTGCCATCATCATTTTCGGGGAACAATTAAGCGGGCTTCGATGGGTCGGATTGTTGCTGACGCTCTTTTTCTTCTTCCGTTTTTCTACGGTTGGAAAACTTGAGGGATTGTCATTCCGCAATAATAAATGGATGTGGTTCGTTATAGTCGGCACTCTTGTCGGTTCGGTGAGTGCCCTTTACGACAAGCACATTCTTCGTCAGATAGATCGTGTTGCAGTACAGGCCTGGTTTTCCTTTTATCAGGTAGTGTTGTTGTTGCCTGTTTTGTGGTTTGTTCGTCGCAAGCGACCCTCCCGTGCGCCTTTTTACTGGCGTTGGACGATCCCCCTCATTGGTCTTTTCCTCGTGATTGCCGATTTTCTCTATTTCTATGCCATTAGTGAACCGGAATCGCTGATATCTGTTATCTCGGCCCTTCGTCGCGTCAGTGTTATCGTTCCCTTCGTCTTTGGAGCTTTGATGTTCGGTGAAAAGAATGTGAAGAAGAAGGCTTTATATATGGCAGGCATTCTTACAGGAATTGTATTGTTGTTATTAGGTTAAAATACAAAAAACACCACAACTCCTGCAACAGCGATAAAAGCCCCAATTACTTCTTTTGTGGTAATTTTTTCTTTAAAAATGTATCGTGCAGGCAGAATGATCATTACCGGAGTCAGTGCCATCAGCGTTGATGCAATTCCTGTGGTTGTGTATTTCACTGCCAGCAGGCTGAATGAAACCCCTAAAAACGGACCGAAGAAGGCGCCGATTGAGATGCTGCCCATAGCCGATTTATTTTTCAAAGCCTTCCGGAGGTTACCCCAACGACGGATAAAGAAAAATACAATCGAAAAGCCTGCTATTCCGGCGATTACCCTTATCTGAGTTGACATAAAAGCATCCAGATCGCCCATCCCAAGTTTGCTCAGCACCAAACCTAAAGCCTGACCGGCTGCACCGCCAAAGGCCATCAGAAGTCCTGCCACCGGAAAGTTTAGTGAAAAATGCTTTCCTTTTATCGGTCGCGCCAGTATAACCAATGCAATACCGCTAATTGTAAGTATCATCCCGAAAATATTGACGGGCGTCATCCGTTCTCCCAGAATAATTAATCCGAAAAGGGCTGTAAGCGGAGGGGTAAGTGACATAATGAGCATCGACACGCGGGCGCCGACTACCACAAAAGCCTGAAACAACAACAAATCACCAATAACGAAACCCACCAGTCCCGACAAACTTAACCACAGCCAGGCATGTGAACCTGCATCTACAGGCCAGAAATGTCCTCTTGTTATGGTAGTAAACATCCCAAGTAGTACCAGTGCCATAACCAATCGGATTAAATTGACCGACAATGAGCCAACTTTTTTCCCGGCCGATTCGAAAGCCATGCTTGTAACGGTCCAGCAAATTGCTGTAACAAGGGCCGATAGTTCACCGAGATGACTTGTGATGTATTCCATCTTGTTTCAATTTATGAACATTATTCGTTTTGAGCCGTTAAAGAAACTAATTTTACAGTGATTATTGTATTCAATACTTTGTTAAACTTTTTTAATAGATTAGACTGCTCCTCAAAAAGCTATTCTCAATTATTACCACTACATCCGTAACTTTATTGATACCCGTCGAACTGGTGCGCATTACCGGCGATATTGTGGAAAATATGAGTGACCGACAGGGCTACAGCGCATGGAGAAGGGTGCAAAGAGCATCGGGCAGGGAACTGAACCCTTCCAGGCGTTGTTGATACCGGATGCGGTTGAAAGATGGAAAAGCAGAAAGGTTGAAGGGTTGAAGAAAGGGAAACGACGAAGAATACCAAAGGATTTGTAACTTCTTTGTTTCGCTCAGAATGACATATAGCCACATTTGTCATTCTGAGGAGGAACGACGAAGAATCTGTTCAATGGCCAATGAAGATTACGATTGAGACTAAGGCTGAAAATGAGGTTGAGCAACCAGAACCCAACTCAGAACTCAAAACCCGGGAATCCGGAACTCAGACCCCCGTGGGAATTCATGGGGCCCAAAAAACAAAAGCCCCGGTCAGGACTTTTCCTGCCGGAGCTTCTCTTCAGGCAACTTCACTTCCTTCAAAAACCCAAAGATAGAAAGCGTTTATACCAATTATTTAATGAATTAGTGTGAAGTTCATTACGTTTCTTTACACTATTCATTAATAAATATATCGGCATTATGCCAAGGGTACAGATTAAAAAGTGTCATTGGCATTACTTGCAATCACACTCACCACCGCAACTGCACTCATGCGAATCATCGTTTTTACAGCCACAATTTTCACCACAACTGCATTGGTGTTCCTGTACATTTCCGGCGTAAGTGTAACCCGGTGAAGTGTTTTGAGCATTTTGTTGTCCCATATTTTAATTTTTTTAATTTGAATCATGACAAAGTAAAGGACAAAAATTGGAAAAATCAAGACAAGATTGTCCGAAATATGAAATAATTACATTTTTTTATTTTTTTTGGTTTTTTAGAAATGAATTATTATACTTGTCATCATTAATTAATCAAACCAATATGCTAAACCTTTAATTCCTTAACTATGAAGCAAACTCTACCCCGCTACTCTTTTTTTGCTGTTTCTCTTCTTTTTTTCGCTATTTCGGCATGTTTTGCAAAATCAGAAAATCTAAGGTCAAAGCTGAGAGAAAATTTACAGGTAATTACGGTATTTTCTGCCGGGGATACTGTAAATTATCAACTAATTCCGTTTAATGAAGATGCTCAGTTATCAATTAATGAGATTATTGAAGGAATTAAAAAGGGAAAGAATTTCTCTATCAGGGATATTCCTGATCTTTCGGATGAAGCGCATAGTGAATTAATCAGGAGACTGACAGCTGTTTTATCTGAAACAAACGATCCGGCCATTCGCCTGCGGATTTACAGATTTGTTTATTTAAGCGGCATCAAATTTCCCGGACATGCCACTCATGTTGTCTATTTTCTGGTGCACAGAGGAATGAGTGATTCCAATATTGGGAATCGAAAAAGTGTTTGTGCTTTCTTAAATGGTTTTAATTCCCGGTTTTTTACGCCTGCTGTTGAGAATATGATTGCGTCCTACGCCATCGAAGGTGATGCACCTTTTGAGGAAATTACCCTTTTATCGGCTCGTTTGGGATTAACTGACCTTGTTCCTCACTTCAGGCACCTTCTGATATCAAATGAATTTACCCCGGGAAAGGAATGGACGATAAAAATTGCTCTCGGACGACTTGGCGACTCCGAGGCAGCAGATTGGTGTATCGATCAGGTGCGGAGTATCGGAATGAACGATCTGGTTGTCAATGAGCTTGTGCCCGATCTTGTTTTCATGCGTTACAAACCGGCCATCGATTTTCTGTTGCAAATGATTATGGACGATGAAAAGAATTGTTCATCGCCAAACCCCGACAGTGATGTAAAAATCAATTGTGCCTATCGCCTCATTGAATTTGTTGCTCCCGTTATCGTGGATTTTCCCGTAAGTGTAGATGAAGATGGGGAATTATTAACCAACGATTACAATGAAGCACTCGAACAAGTGCGTTTTTGGATTGAGAATATTTCTTTTGATTATTCTCTTAAAAATATTGATTAATGAATTTAACCAGTTTTATTCATCAGTATATAATGTAGATAAATTTTATACTGATGAATAAAGAAGGTTAAGATATGTGTTGCTTTGTAGAGATATGTTATTACTAATATACTAAATTCATTTAATCCAAACCAAACCCTTGTTAATGAATTCTTTAAAACCATCCGTCAGATTAATTATTCTTGGTGTAGTTTTCCTTTGTTTGTCATCCTTTGATAAAAGCGAATATAAAGAAGGGGCTATCCGTCATTTTGAAAATGTCGAATTGCCGGAAAATACTTTTGGTAATTCAACAAACATTGAACCAGGTTCCGTTACAGATGACAATACTTTATCACATCCTTTCGACCTGATATTAAAAAAAGTAATTGAGGAAGATCGATTCGTTGATAAACTGGATTCGGCAAGTTTTTTTACTCTTCCTGTGGGGATTTCGGTTTTTGATGGCGCATATTCACTGGTTGTTTATGAATCGGTTGTTCATGCCGATCATGCTGAATTTAATGCCTTTTTGATAATAACAAATCCGATAGATGGTAAAAAAATACGGTTTAAAGCTTCTAATGTTACTTATTCATTCTCTGGTGGAATATCATCTTTTCGCCTTGAATTGATAGAGTCAATTAAAACCAATTTATTCGAACATGCTTCATTTACTTGGAAACCAGGTCCTTTCAGGCATTAGGGTTTAGTGGAGATGTAAAACTGCCTGGGACTAACTCAGACCTTAGTTATGATGCTTTCTTCGATGTAAATGGAACTTATCATTTTGGCATTTCTCCTGTTAAAAATGTTGATTTCAATGCTTTTACTGCAAGGATGGAGCTCTATTCAACTTCCCGGTTAGAAGTTTTCGTAGAAAATGGGAAATTCGTTCCTACGGCCCTGTTGGATGGACAGATAACATTCCGGACAACTAAGTCGGGAAACGAAGATGAGCTGATTAATATTCCGGATATTGAATTCCAGGGAATGCGACTTTCTGCTGCCCCCGAATATTTCGATGTGGAATATCTTGACGTGGAGGGAATTGAAAGTTGTAAACTGGTCGATTTCCCTATCACCATTACCGGCATCGACCTGGAAAAAAGAGGAAACCTTGTTGGTTTTGCTTTCGATGTAAAAGCGAATTTATCGCCTGTTGATGGTGCCGGAATTACCGCGGAAGGTGAATTTTCTGTTCTGGCGAATATTTCTGCTGATTCGTGGCGATTCGAAAAACTCGATATCGGATATTTTGAAGTGGATGCTTCAAAGGAAGGCGCTTTTACCATTAATGGACGGCTTGAATTATTTAATGACGATCCTGTATATGGTGATGCTTTTTACGGAAATATTGATGCCAGTTTTGCCAACACTTTCAGCAGCTCCGGGGATTTAAAACTTAAAGTAGTCGGCATGTTCGGGAATTCTGACTTTGGTCGTTACTTTTTTGTTGATGCATTTATAGCCCTGGGCAGTGCATCGGTGCCTGCTCCTCCTTTTATTATTAGCGGGTTTGGAGGTGGTTTAAGCTACGGGATGAAAAGAACTTTTCAGGGGGATGTCTCCGGAACCGAAACCATTTCCTCTGTTTCCGGTGTTAATTACCTTCCCGACAGGAATATTGGATTAGGAATAAGTGCTGCACTCCAGGCCGGCATAGTGAATGAAGCTTTGGTAAAAGGAAACATCAATTTTGGAATCATTTTTAACCAATATGGTGGCATTTATCAAATTAGTTTTTATGGTGAAGCTGCTATGATAGCGACTGTTGAAGCTTTAACGGCCGCTGAAATGAAACAAATGAGCGGGGCGGTGGCAAATGGAGAAACGCCCTCCCTTAAATCAACTACTCCAATGAAGGCATCTGTTAAAATGTTGATGGATTCTCGGCAGCATACTTTTGATGCAGACTTGGAAGTGTGGTTAAATGTTGCAGGTGTTTTTAAAGGAGTGGGACCTAATAATCGCGCAGGTTGGGCATCCTTCCATTATGAACCGGGCAAGTGGCATTTGCTGGTCGGAACTCCCGCGGATCCTGTAGGGGTGGAATTTGTCGGTTTGATTAAATCCAGGAGTTATTTCATGGCCGGTCACGATCTTCCGGCCGCTATGCTGATGAATGATAAAGTTCTCAGAATTTTGGGGATGACGCAGACCGATTTTAACGGTCAGCGGGTTGAGAATGAGTTGATTAAAGGTAACGGACTTGCGTTTGGAACCAATTTTGAACTGAGCACTGGCGATATAACTTTCCTGATATTTTACGCGTCGCTTGACTTGGGTGGTGGTTTTGACATAATGCTTATTGATTATGGGGATTATGCCCGGTGTAAAGGCCGGTCAGGTTCTGTCGGAATTGACGGCTGGTATGCCCGCGGACAGGCTTATGCCTATTTTGCCGGTAAAATAGGTATTAAAGTCAAAATTTTCGGTAGACGCAAAAAGTTTGATATCATCAATCTCCAAACGGCTGCTGCAATGCGTCTCGAAGCACCAAATCCTATTTGGATGATGGGTGTAGTGGGAGGAAAATTCCGTATTCTGGGGGGCCTGGTCAGTGGTCATTGCAGATTTGAAGTGAGCATTGGCGACAAGTGTGAATTGAGAACAGCTCCGGAAGAATTGTCTGATATGACAATCATAAGTGGTTTAACACCCACCGATGAGGCCGATGAAGTGGATATCTTCACACTTCCCCAGGCGGTATTTAATATGCCCGTGGGAAAAGAGCTGAAAATTTCCGAGGATGAAGATTTATCAAGAGAGTTCAGGATTAATCTCAGAGAGTATTCAATATATGCAGGGGAACGAAAAATTGAAGGGGAGATAGAGTGGAATCCCGAAAAAACGACACTTGCCTTTACGCCGAGTACGATTTTTGATCCTTCTACAGATTATAAGGCTGTTGCAAAAGTCAGCTTTGATGAAAAGGTTGACGGACGATGGCAACAATATCAGGATGAAAACGGACAACTCTATGTGGAAACTAAAGAAGTTACTTTTAAAACGGGGAAATTACCCGAGCGCATTCCTTCCGGTTATGTGGAATATACATATCCGGTTGACCGGATGGTGAACTTCTATTCGAAAGAGCATCCGCAGGCTTATTTTATCTTCAAATCCGATCTTGCTCCTTTCTTTTATGATGTTGCCGGATGGGAACAAAAGGTTCGTTGGTTCCCCGTGCACGGAGGTATGCCTGTCTATGCCGACTTTACTTACTCTCCTGATAAAAAAGAGGTTGTAACAAATATTCCGTCCGGCCTCCTAAACGAAAACTTTTATCGTTTTGAATTGGTCAATGTGCCTCTTTCTAAGAATAATGCTGTTGACAGAAATGTTTCTGAACAAACTGAAAGGACTTTAGCTGAAAGTGATAGTTCCTTTACCGATATTACAACCAGGACAGCAACAGGGGTTATTTCAGAACAGGAAGAGAAAGTATTTTACGATATAAATTTTAGAACCAGTAAATACAATAAATTTCTGGATAAGATTCCGGGGAATGAGATGAATGTTCGTTTCTTATTTAATTACAGTGCCGGTATCGATTTTCCGGGAACTACAATTTATGATAACGAGTTGTTTGATGCCTATGAAATTAACGGAGGGGATGGTTTTGATCCCCTGATCAGGCGTTCCGCCCAATTGACGGGTGCCGACTGGTATCAGGAACATATCTTCCCGTTATTGTATGAAGACTATCCATGGCACAGGGAAGCAGTGGTAGAACGTGATGTGTCGGAATATGGAATGCCTCCTCAGCATCCTGTTGATATTTGGCAGATCGATTTCAATTATACTTTAACAGATACTGACATTGAAACCGGCACTTTAAGCAATGAAGCTGAGTTTGCCCATCTTTTATATGTTGTGCCAAAAGTCTGGGCTTCAGATTTTTCGGAAATACGAAATAATATAGCGCAACATGTCAGGAGCAGCAGAACAGATAAAATGAAAGAATTATTAAGACGGGATATATGGCCACAAGTTGATAAGGGAACTTATCCCATAAAGCTTGAGTATGTGCTGCCCGGTAAAAATAAAGTAACCAGTTCCGGAATTGTGAATTTGAATAATCCGTTTGACGTCCCTCAGGTTGAAACGTTTACGAAATAATAAAATATATGACTTTCGTTAATTTTCTGAAAAAATATTATCAAACATTCATTGGCATTGCCATTTTTTGGATATTGAGTCCTCTGGCTTCGGCTCAAAACAATAAAGATGAACTTCGTTTATTGGCGCGGCCAATGCCGGATTCCATTCTACTTCGGTGGGCTCCTGTGACTTATCAGCTCTGGCTTTCGGGAAATAATCATGGCTATATGGTTAGCCGTACCCTGATATTGAAGGATGGAGAATTTACAGACAATCCGGTGCCCGAACTGTTAACTGAAAAACCCCTGAAACCAGCTCCTCTTGAGATGTGGGAACAACCGGCAGAACATAACGATTATGCAGGAGTGGCTGCACAGGCAATATATGGCGATGATTTTGAAGTGGACGCCGGTGAAGGTTCAGGAATGGTTAAAATTCTAAACCAGGCTACAGAACAACAATCGAAATTTGGTTTTGCTTTACTGGCTGCCGATATCAGTCCGCTGGTAGCTAAGTTGTCGGGGCTTTGGTTTACCGACAGGGAGGTAAGAACTGGTGAAAAGTATCTCTATAAAGTTTGGCCGGTATATCAGCCAGGGGGCGAAGTTCCGGACACTGCCTATTATTATACAGGTGTCGATGAATACCGCCCTTTACCTGCTCCTGCCAATGTAATGGCAAATCCGGCTGATAGAAACGTTACTCTGACATGGGAAAAATCCTTACAGGAAGGAATATATACGGGTTTCTGGATAGAGCGGTCGCTTGATGAGGATGGTGGTTTTAAAAGACTTAATAAATCGTTGCTGGTAAATACAACTCCGGAAGGTTATGATGAAGTTAACTTTCATTACTATCTGGATTCATTACCAGATAATCATCGCGATTATTTTTACCGCATTATTGGTGTTTCTCCTTTTGGCGAAGAGGGGCCGCCTTCATTGGTGGTTAATGTGAAAGGGGAGAAAAAAATTAAGTATGCCCCACGCATCGTGGCAACGGATTCTTCTCCCGAAGGTGTCAGCCTGACCTGGGAAATCGAAGAGACAGGTAACGTGGATGGTTTTCGTATTTACCGCTCAAGAAAGTTTAAAGACCATTATGAGATACTTGCCGACAGTTTACCCGTCATTCAACATTCTTTTATGGATAAAGCGCCCTTTCCGACTGGTTATTATCGCTTGCAGGCCTATAATGAAGATGGAAACAGCCCGCTCAGTACGCCCAAAATGGTTCAGGTAATAGATTCGGTTCCTCCGGCGATTCCAACCGGTCTTAAAGCACAGGTAGATTCTTTGGGCCATGTTTTTATAAAATGGCAGTCCAATACCGAGACCGATATTTTGGGTTACCGGGTCTTTCGCGCCAATGCACGGCACGAAGAGTTTTCGCAGCTCACCGGGAATACAGTCTTAACAAACAGTTATGCCGACTCAATAAATATTAAAACGCTTTCGAAAAAAATTTACTACAAAATATTGGCAGTTGACCAACGGCAGAACTGGTCGGGTTTTTCTGAAATTCTTGAAGTAAAACGACCCGATGTGGTACCACCGGCATCTCCTTTGATTACTTCGGTAAACAATGATCCAAGTGGCATTATCATCGAGTGGAATCAAAGTCCCGGTGACGATGTTATGTGGCAACTCATATACAGAAACAAGGAGGGAAGCCGCGATTGGGAGTTGACGGAAAAGTTGACTGCCGAAGCTACAACTTTTAAAGATTCCCTTGTAACGTCCGAGGTGTTGTATCGCTACCTTGTTTTGGCAGTGGACAGTGCAGGCAATGAATCGAGGCCGGGAAAGGCGGTCGGGGGGAGAATGCCTGCGTCAAAGTTGGAGGTAGTAAAGGATTTGAAGGCTGTTTTTGATTCTAAGAAGAATGCTGTTAAGCTGCAATGGACTTACCCGCGGAATGATGTTGTTTTTATGATCTATCGAAAAAAAAACGGGAGAACTGTTTTGGCAGCATCTACTGTTGCAAATACGTTTATAGATCCTTTTGCCTCCAAAGAGGAGGATGTCTATTATTCGGTGGTAGTTAAATCAAATGATAGGGGAAGATCTGGTTTTTCGGAATTTGTTAAAATAAAGAGAAGATGAGGAATAATTTTAAATTTAATTTGGCTTTAAAACTGAATTCTCAAGAGGTAAAAGTTTTATTTCTGTTTGTGTGTCT
The DNA here is from genome assembly GCF_000191885.1 of Anaerophaga thermohalophila DSM 12881. Taxonomy (GTDB): domain Bacteria; phylum Bacteroidota; class Bacteroidia; order Bacteroidales; family Marinilabiliaceae; genus Anaerophaga; species Anaerophaga thermohalophila. The sequence continues at coordinate 12,581 of NZ_AEWI01000094.1, read as the reverse complement.
CATTTTTTCTACCACAATTTCTTATGCCTTTGAAAAGCTTGTTTTAAAGGAAGAACAACTTACTTCTGAGTATTGTCTAAAGATAAATGTTAGTAGTTCCTCTGGTTATATGGGAGTAAATACATGGGTTCATTTTGAAGGGAGTACCTATCCTGCGTTGTCGAGGCAAAAATGGCAAGAATTAATTTTTTATACAGAGGACATAAGTGAGTCGATTAAGATTGAAATGCAAACATACGATATTCGAACGCAAAGATTGATTGGTCCGGTTACAAACTATACATTTACAAAAGCGGAAATATTATCAGGACATTGTTCACGTTATGATGATAATGAATTTTATGTTAATTTATATTTATATAAAAAAGGATTTATTCAATCAGTTTCTCCTACTGTTAATTGTATCTCTGATCAAGGGCAAATAGAAGTAGCCTATTCAAGTAATGTCCCTGGAGGAATTATTCGTGGAGCTATTAAAATATATGCCAAACAGAGGGATTCAAATGATGTATCTTTCTCTTCAAATTTTGATCAAGTTTTTACAGTACAGGAAATAATTGAAGGTAGAGAGGATGAATTCTTTGGTGAAGAATTGGAAATTTTGTTTATAAATTCAAATTTTGATTTAAATAATTCTTCTTCCGTTAGTGGCTTATACATTCTCGAACCTCCTCCCCCTTTAACAGTTACCGTCCCTGAAATACATTGTAGTGGCGGCAGCGTTAAATCCTTGACGATCTCCGGTTTCCCCGATAATGCGACTGATGCCTCCTTGAGAATTGATATAACAAAACTTGGAACAAAGGCTTCTTATCAAGGTGCAATACCTGATACTACAATTAACGGGGTTGATTATTATTGGTTAAACCAGCAAACAGCTATTCTTACAGACGAGGAGATTAATCCAGTAAATCATTCCATCACCTTAGATGCTGAATCAGTGACTGATGATAACTTTGAGATAGATGAAGGGTTATATGAAATAAGTGTATTTTATTATGATGGTGTTTCGCAATTATGTCCTTCAACCACTCTTTTTGCCGTCCATGAGCCCGATCCTATGGATTTAAATTTAAACGTTGAAACCTATCATAGTACAAGTGGAACAGAGTATCATATTCCTGTACATGGACATAGTATAACAATTGGTGGAACAATTAACGGGAATCAGGGCGGATACACTATTTATTATAAGGATAAGAATAAGAATGGAAATGGTGAACCTTTTATTTTTGACGACACACAATTAGGAGATGGAGAATATACCTTTTGGGCTGTGGATGATGCCGGATGTCAAAGTAATACTGTTTCTTTGGAATTAAATGAACCTGACCCTATTGCTATGAATTCCGCTTCTTTCTCTCCAAAATGTAATAGTGCAAATTCAAATGTAACAAGTAGTATTACAGGGAGAATCGAATTTTTTATTGAATCCGGGGGTATTCCAAATTTTTATGCAGAATGTGTTAATGATGAAACCAGGGAAACTTCAGCTATCGAAGAATTTGGGCGATTAGACAACCAAGAATTTTCAGGATTAGAACCGGGGTCATATACCCTTAAAATATGGGACAAGGGAGATGCAGCAAGGGAAAGAGCACCGGTGTTTTCCAAAGTTTTTTCTATTTCTGAAAAAGCAGAAATGACATTAACAGCTACTCCTTCAAATGTTAGTTGTAAAGATGGAAACAATGGAACAATAGAACTTACTGTTAATAACGGAGTTGCAGATTATTCTTATAGTCTTAACGATGGTGATGAAATAGTTTTTTCAAGTAAAACAACTACAATAACAAATCAGTCTGCCGGTACATATAATGTCTCGGTATCCGATAATAATGGCTGTAAAGCAACTAACAATGAAGATATTGTGATTAACGAACCGACGGAATCTCTGTCTATAAACAGTATCGACTCTACCCCCGATACCTGCAACTTAGACAATGGTTCCCTGACATTTGAAATTTCCGGTGGCTGGGATAACAAGATTTATGAAGTCACATTATCCGGATCAAGTCTTAATAGCAACAAGATTGAGCGTATTGGAGCTGGTGTAACTGATAAAACAGTTACTTTTCCCAATCTACCCGCCGGAACAGATTATTCAGTGAGCGTTACTAACAGTGGTTCATGTAAAACTTCCCTGACAAACATTACTGTTGATGAGTATAATCCCCTAAATGACTTAGAAATTGTTCAAACACGGCAGGCATCATGCAGTAATATTAATGATGCAACTTTACAGGTCAATAATACTGCTTTAATAAATGGGACCTACACAATCGAAATAGGCGGGGTAGAACATTCTTTAAACAGTGACGACGAGATTACAGGTCTTGCTTTGAGCAATTCAGCTTATATCAATATAACAGAAACCACATCCCGTGGCTGTGTATATGATACTACCCTGAATATATCAGGGATTACTCCCGTGTCTATTGATACATCTGAATCCAAAATTAATCCTTCTTCATGTGCAACTGCGTCTAATGGTTCTATTCGTGTTCAAGGGAAAGATGGTCGTGGGGGATATAAGTATAGATTAGAGGGGGAGAATGAATTTAACGAAGACTCTGTTTTTGTGGGAAAATCTTCCGGAAGTTACAAAATTTATATTCAGGATAGCGTAGGCTGTGAGAACTCTCATATTTTCAAAGTCCTGCACAATGAAAATCCTATAAGCATTGAAACAATAATTTTCCAAAATGCTTCTTGCGAAACGTCTGAAGACGGTGCAATTTTGCTTGAGAATATAACCCATAAAAAAGAACTTGATCTTACTCTTTTGTGTGAGAGAAGAGGTGAAAATATCACTCCTGAAGAAAATCCTGTTACTCATGGTGCTGACTACAAAATCCCAAATCTTGCATCAGATAAATATACCATTACTCTCAGTGATGATAATAATTGTTCCCTGGATACGACAATTAACCTTCAGCACAATAGTTATACACCTTCTTTTACCACATCAGTTATTGAAGCAGTGGCTTGCAATGGAAAAAACAACGGTCGCATCTCGATCATTTTAGAACAAGCCGGGGACTACAGTTATGAACTGTATCAGGAGCCGGGGACTGAAGAGGAACCTGTTGATATCGGATCGTTTTCGGGTATAGATTCGTTTATTATTGATGGTCTTACCAACAATCCTGAATATGAATTAAGGGTAACCGATGAGAAAGGATGTATTGGCATTGAGCCATTTGAAATGCCTGTAATTGATAATTCTCTTTCCCTGTTTCTTGAACCTGTGCCGGCTTCCTGTGAAGAGGTAAGAAACGGAGAGCTACATATCTCTGCAGAAGGTGGATATCCTTTTGGTGGTGGACAGTATAAGTTTTCTTACGAAAAGAATTCCAGCGGGGAATGGGTGTCCAACGTATCCGGGAATTGGATTGTAAAAGAGCTTGCCGTTGGAGATATTCTTGAGGTAAAGCTGGAAGATAAGTATGGGTGTGAGGATGAGGGTGAACTACAGACTATCCCGATAAAAAACAATCCGACTGAAATAATTAACGTCAAAGGCACGAATCCTGCATGTATCGGTGCTGCTTCGGGAGTACTCGATGTTGATATGCAATGGACACCAGAAATAACCGGTTATGAGTATTCTCTCTTTTCTTTGAATGATCGTTTTGAGTACGTTGATACAATAGCTGGTACGTTTGATGAAAACAATCTGTCAATTGGCAATCTGAGCAAAGGGAAATATGAACTGAATGTGACAGATTCCGACGGTTGCTTCGATGTTTTTGGGGGCGTGGAACTCTTCGATCCGGATTCTTTAACTGTAAGAGTTGATCATAACTACATTCGTGTTAAGGATGAAAGCACCGGTGAATTTAGTATGAAAATCAGCGGGGGCAATAACAAGTATGAGGTTGGCTGGGTACCTGTTCCAGGAGAAAATGTTTTTGATAATACCACCGTTATAACCGACTCGGTTTTTGCTATTGGGAATCTGCCTGCCGGTAAGTATATGTTGGCTTTACGGGATACGGCAAACTGTCCTTATTTTGAAGGGGAGTCATGGTTTACACATGAGATTGAGATTGCTGAACCGGAAAAGGCTTTAAGCGTTGCAACCGACAATGTAATTGATGTGAGTTGTAACAAGTATAACGATGGCCGGATAGAAGTTGAAGCTGAAGGAGGCTGGGGGCCTTATTCTTATTCAATAAATGGAAATAAAAGGAACTCTTCAGGCATTTTTGACGGTCTTCCGGCAGGAGAATATTCAATAGAGATGACCGATACTGCCGGTGTTTCCATTAATGCATCCTACCGGGTGACCGAACCGGATAGTTTGAATATCCTGATAGAAAATGTACGTGATGCAACTTGTCCACTCTATGCGAACGGTCGGGTAGAGGCAACTACGATCAATGGAATTGATGACGAAAACGGCCTTCGTTATCATATTGAGAAAATTGATGATCGATCTGTCATTTTAGGTGAGAAATATGATGACCGGGAATATGATTTTTATGAATTACCCAAGGGTGATTACGAATTATTTGTTACCGATGCACATAATTGTTTTGCTTCAGAGGCTTTCTCTGTTGATGAACCCGATACGGCTATTATCTCGTACCGGCACAACTACATCCGTGCAAAAGGTGACAATACGGGAGAAATATATTCCGAAATATCGGGGGGGAATGGTGTTTTTGATTACAAATGGTTTAAAGCCGGTGATTTGGTGCCATTCTCTGAAGGTCGCACTTTGGGAAACATTGGCGTTGATTCTCTTTTTGCCGGTGATTATACTCTAATGATCAGAGATACAGCGGGGTGTACTTATGAAGATGAAGAGTGGATGGTTCGTCAGATATCAATTGCTGAACCCGATACCGCATTGCATTTCGATATAAAAGAAAACAGGGCGGTGAGCTGCCATGGTTTTGAAGATGGTGTGTTAGAAGTGACGCCGGTTGGCGGATGGGGTCATTATCTGATTCGGATGAATCAGGGAAACTTTGATGAAAACGGGCTTTTTAAAAATCTGAATGCAGATGAATATACAATAACGGTAAGAGACAGTGCCGGTGTTGAATTTTCGGAGGTGATTCCTGTATCAGAGCCCGACATGTTAACGGCGAGATTGACTGAAAAGACAGATGTTGCTTGTTTCGGCGATAGTACCGGAGGGTTTTTGTTAGATATTTCCGGGGGAAATCTGTCTTACCTGGTTTCTGTTGATGGTGAAAACTGGGTAGAAGGAAACAGAATGAGTAATCTTCCACAGGGATTGTTTGTTCCTCATGTCAAAGATACTTTGGGATGCTCGGTTGTTTTGGATGCTGTTTTTATTGGTCAACCCGACAAAATTTCACTCGTAAAAGATTCTGTTGTAAGGTCACGCTGTTCTAATAATGAGGGAAGCATTTTTACTTCTTTCGAAGGCGGTGTCGGAGAATTTAATTATGAATGGTTTAAAGATTCTGTTTTTGCTGATGGTACTGTTGAGCAGGTGTTGTTGGAAGGAGAAAATACGCATAATATTGACAGTCTTTTTTCCGGTCGATACCAGATAAATGTTTCGGATGAAAACGGATGTCGCATCCCGTTTGAGTTCTTTGTGGATGATATTTCTGATTTGACCATTGATTTCATCAAAACCAAAGATGTATGGTGCCGTGGCGACAGTAACGGGGAGGCTGTTGCTTACGTCAGCAAAGGCAATCCGCCCTACTATTATACCTGGTCTGAAAATGTAGGTAATCCTTCAGGGACTCTTGCCAGTGACATTCCTGCCGGGGATCATCATTTGCTTGTATCCGATGCCAAAGGATGTAAAGCTCACCGCGAGTTTACCATAGGGACACCCGACAGTATTTTCTATGATACTTTGTCGTTTAATCATCCATTGTGTCTGGGAGGTCGCAAAGGGAATATTGAGATAGAAGGAACCGGTGGAACACCCGGGTATACATATCAATGGACTAACGGCACATCAGCTTCTCATCTGGATGATCTTGATCCGGGTTCTTATGTAGTGACAATTACAGACAGCCATAATTGTTCGTCAACATTTACTTTTGATTTGGATTATGAAAGAACTCTGCATCCGTATATCGGTTCCGATACTGTCATTTGTCATTACGATGAACTGACTCTCGACGCAGGTGATTATAGTCGTTTCAACTGGAGTACCGATAATGGTAATCTGGCATCAACCCGCAGGTTAACGATAAATAATCCCGGCAGCTATTATCTGATGGTAGAAGATGACGACAACTGCCTGGGATTCGACACGCTTTCGCTTGATGTGAGCACCTTGGAAATTACCGCCCTTACCGTGGATGATGTAACCTGTGCCAATGCTTCGGATGGAAATGCAGCCGTCGAAATAAATTCAAGCGACGAGAATTATTCTATTATTTGGCCTGATGGAACTGGAGAAAACCCATTTACCGGTCTTTCCGGAGGTAATTACAATGTTCGCGTTGAGAATTCTCGGGGATGTTTCGATCATCGAAGTTTTACCGTTGCCGAACCTGAACCCTTATCATTAATGGCTTCAATTTCCGAACCTTTATGTTATGGTGTTTTCGACGGGCAATTGGATGTGACAGCCCGTGGTGGGAATGGCGATTACAGATATGAGTGGTTACATGGCCCGACAACATCTTCGCTTAAAAGATTAGATGCCGGCTCATATACTTTAATTGTATCGGATGAAAAAAATTGTTCCATTACAGATACTTATGAGATAGAATACCAACGCATTTTATATCCGCAACTGGGAGATGATCTGACACTCTGCAGTGAGGCCACCGGCTATCTGACCCCCGGCAGTTTTGAAGGTTACAGGTGGTTTTTTGAAGGTATGGAAATAAGTAACGATAGTATTCTGATAATTGAAAATCCGGGAAGTTACCTTGTTGAAGTAAGTGATGAAGACGATTGTCTTGCCTATGATACTGTTGTTGTTAATGAACAGTACTCCGAACTGTTACCTGAATTTCTTATGGCAACCAGTGTGCCCATGGGCGATACGCTTATGATAGTAGATGTCACCACACCAAAGCCTGCCGGATTGGAATGGGCATTTTCAGGTAATTACGAAATTGTTGAGGAGGGAGATTATTACTGCGAAGTTATTTTTAATGAAGAAGGAATTCATTTTGTATCACTTAGTGCCCTGATGGATCAATGCATCGGACAGGCACGGAAACAGATATTGGTAACCCCCCAAGCTCCAAAATCAGAGAAAATAAAGGATACCGGCGAATCGGCTTCAATATTTAATTCGATGAAGGTATATCCAAACCCGACTGATGAGGTATTTTATGTTGATGTTGAACTCAAAGAATCTGCAAGTATCAATCTTTATCTTGTTCATTTACAAACCGGGCAAATACTGGAAAAAGACAGGTTGTCGGGGTTAAGTAAATACAAAAAGGAATATAATATAACGGGCACAGGTCAGTTTGTGGTATTCGTTGAGTGCAAGGGAGAGCGCCTGATGCAAAAGGTTATTGTGAAATAATTTTGTTTCGTTTCTCATACAACATATTGTTATTATGACGATATGCTTTAATGAGTCCGGTCTAAAAAGCATCTTTATTGCCAAAATCTTTGTTGTTTTAAATTTTTGCATCCTCATTAACAACAGGTTAACTCCGGTCCAAAAATTTAAAACGTCTCGATTTTGACAAAAATATGTCTTTTTATACCACATTCTTTAGTGAATTTAGGAGTGAAACGAGCATGGCAAGGTTTGCGGTAACAGATTAATAGATTTTTAGATATAAGTAATTTAGTCATTAGTTTTTAGTCAGTAGTCAGTAGCCAGTAGTGTGAATTATAAACCCAACATACGTCTTTTGCGTTTAAGCCTTTTTTTCTAACCCCATGCAACACTACAGTTTGTCCGTATAAAGAAAGAATATTTACAGTGATGAAACGGGCATGACAAAGATTGTTACTAAAGAACATGTATAAGTTCTTGCATGCGAGTTCCATTTATTATTTAGAGGTGTTGGAAAAATATTCCACGCTAAGAACGCAAAATTAAAGGAACGCTATGATCGCAAAGAAACGAGTTCCGATTCTCGGGACGGGCTGCATCAGACCAATAACTTAGATAAATTTTATACTGATGAAATAGAGGTACCATTCATAAAAATCTAAAAATTTGTTTTGTGACTTTAATACAAACAATGCAAAAGATAATTTTTTCAGTTCTTTTTATGTTCGTATTTTACAATACATACGTTTCCGGACAGCAGCTTGATAAAATAGGTAAAGAAGGGGAGATAAAAGTTGACGGCGGTATTTCGGTAGATCAGGTTTACCGGGAAAACACTTATAATACCGGGAATCCCTGGTCCACTGTGGCAACTGGTCGTCTTAACACTTCTCTATATGGCCTTTCTATTCCATTGTCTTTTACATGGTCAAATGAACAATGGACTTATACACAACCGTTTAATCAGTTTTCTCTGAGCCCTTCCTATAAGTGGGTAACAATGCACCTGGGGTGGTCTTCGATGAGTTTTTCTCCTTATGGCCTTAGCGGACATAGTTTTGCCGGGGTTGGGATAGAAGCCGCTCCCGCGGGCAAGTTTAGTTTTAGTGCGATGTACGGTCGATTGCAGAAAGAACTTCCCGGGGACACGGTAAAGGGGTATGATCCCACTTACCGCCGAACCGGTACCGGAATAAGAGGCGCTTATAATTTTGACAAGGGAGAAGTAAGCATGTCACTTTTTTATGCTGCCGACGACACACACAAACCCGTTGAGTATATTGACAGCCTCGGGATTACTCCTAAAGAAAACCTGGTTTTATCTGCCCATGTAAATTATAGAATTACAGATAATCTTTCTGTTATTGCTGACGTGGGCATCAGTAATTTAAGTAACGACCGCCGCTATAGTGGTGCTACTGATTTTAATGGTGCCGCAACATCTCGTTATCATGCTGCCAAAACGTCGCTTAGTTATAGTACTTCGATCGGAAGTATCGGAGGAACCGTTGAATATGTGGAACCCGGCTATGAATCGTTAGGTGCTTATTATATGGTGAACGATTTTGTTCATTATACTCTGGACGTCGCAACTTCTCTTTTTCAGGGAAGGGTGACGGCAGCAGCGAGTGGTGGCATTCGACAAAACAATCTTGATGATCAGAGCGACTCGGATACCAGGGATGTTGTCTCGAATATATCCATTGGTTTTAGCCCGTCAGAGCGATTGATGTTTAATTTGATGTACTCCAATTATTCCAGCTATACTCATATACAAACCCTTTTTGATGAGGTGGAGGCACAAACAGAATATGAGCTGATGGATACACTCCGGTTTACGCAAATAAGTGAAAATGCAAGTTTGTCGGCCAACTGGCGGTTGAGTGATTCGGAAAGTGATGCCCATGCTTTGATGTTCAATCTGGCTTTGCAGAAAGCATCTCAGTCACAATCCGACGTGCCTGAAAACACCAATACAACTTTTATTAGTGCGTCATCAGGTTATCAATGGTCAAGAAAACCCCAAAACTTTACGCTTGGATTGAATACGAATTACAGCAGAAATAAATCTTCCGACCAGACAAACGAGATGACGGGGCCGGTTTTGAGTATCCGAAAGTCCTTTTTCGAAAAAACATTGCAGTCGTCCCTTTCAGTGGCCTGGAATGGGACATACGTCGACGGAGAATCATCCGGAAGTGTTTTCACTACCAGGTTGAGTCAGTCCTATACTTTGAAGAAGAAACATAGGTTTTCTTTGTCTGGAACCTATAACAACAGAAAAAGAGATGGAAGTAACAAGCAATATTATACGATTTCATTCCGGTACAGCTATAATTTTTCCTGGCCGGGAAAAGATACAAACAATGGGCAATAATCAATAAACTATGATCAATCGCGAGTTTATGGAATGACAACAATAACTAAACACCAACCTATGAGAAACCGGTTATATATACTCTCATTTTTTATTTTTCTTGTTTCAACGGTAGTGAGCCAGGTTCATTATCCCATCCGTACCTATACCATCGTTAATCCGCCTGCACCCTGGTCACTTGATGGCTTTGTATCAATGCCCGGAAAGTTGAATCTGCAGGTGGTTGTTGATGATATTTCTTTGCAGGAACATCCTGTAAAACTGAGACTTTCGATTAAAGGAAACGGCATTCACATATATACAAGGTCCGATTATACTCCCGAGCCACTTTATCTTGATGGCGGAATCACGGAAATGCTTACAGGAGATGATTTGAGCGGGCTTTTCAATCCCCAATCTCTTGTTTTTGAAGGATACAGCAAGAACCAATACCGACGTAATGGTCGCTTGCCGGAAGGTGTTTATCGCATTGGATTCGATGTTGTTGATTATCATCGTGATGTAGTGATATCACGTTCTTTTCCGGCTCTTGTGATGATGTATCTTATACAGGCACCCCGTCTGGTTACCCCGCGCGAAACGGAAGAAATTGATCCGGCCATGACACCTTCAGTAAGGTTTTCCTGGATGACCCAGGGAATTACCAATCCGCTTGCCGATGTTTTTTATCGCTTCAAGATATGGGAAATACGTCCCGAAGGGCGGGAATCAGAAGAGATTATCCGAAGTTCAAGACCCTTGTTTCAGACCGAAACCGGGCAGACTTTTCTTCTTTATGATGCATCTCTTCCGGCTCTTGAATCAGGCCGTGAGTATGTCTGGGAAGTTGAAGCCATTGACAGGGCAGGAGAAGTTCTGTTTAAGAATGATGGAAAATCAGACGTTTCTACTTTCAGATATGGACAAAAATGTCCTGTACCTTCTCCCTATATTATGGGTGTTACATTTAATTCTGTCTCGTTGCGGTGGAATTACAATTCGTCGGCAGGACTTTATCAAATTTTGTTCCGTAAAGAAGGAGAGAGGCAATGGGAGGAACTGACAACATCGTCGTCGACTTATAAGGTTTCGAATCTATCGGAGTTTACACGTTACGAAATTAAAGTAAAAAGCATTTGTGATGATTGCGAAAGCGATGAAAGCGATGTGTTAAAGTTTCGAACCAACCGGAATGTAAATTACTCATGTGGCACAGGTAGTGGAAAATTCGACCTTTTGAACCGGAATCCGCTTCCCGAGCTTCATCGTTTCGATACCTTCAAAGCAGCTGATTTTCTTGTTGAAGTGGAGTCTGTTGAAGGAGGTAATGGAAGATTTAGCGGTGAAGGGTTGCTCATGGTGCCGTACCTGAACTTTGTTAAGTTTAAAGTGCTTTTCGGGGATATTTCAATTAATACTGATTATCAGATGATTGACGGGGATGTGACGTTTGTCTTTAATGAGGAAACCGGGATGGTGCTGAGTGAAGACGACTTTACCAAAAATCCAACACAAACGCCAGACTATCAGGATGTAGATGTGGAAGAGGCATTGAAAGAAGGAACCGGTCGACAGGTGTCTGTTGAAGGTGAAGTGGAAGATATATCCATTGATGGTAATGAAATAACCGTAACAACAAAAGACGGAAAAACGCAAACCATTTTGGCAAATGCCGATGAAACGGTGGGGATATCCCCATCGGGAGGCGATCAGGCTTATGTTGCCGATACTTCTTCGGGTCGTGTTTACAGCTTTCCAAAGCAATCGTCAGGTTCTCCCGGGAACGTGCGATCTTCTGTCCAGTCGGGTGTTTATGGAGGGAATATATCTTTTAGTCCTTCTGAAAATCAGCGCTACGGATTGGATGATCCGGACAATGGGAAAGAAAAGCCTCAGGCTTATTTCAAACGCGATAAAAGTGGTAATTTGGTAAGCTGGAAATCGCTGGAAGCCGGAATGTCCGATTATATTAATATGCTTGTGGAAGGTGATCTGGAAGCCGACAGCTTGCGTTACATCCGCGATAGTGGTTTCCCCGTACCCGCGTCACCGGTTGGTGGCAAAAAATCGGCCCGCTCGTTAATGCTGACCGGAGGTATGGATGGCGACCGTGAAACACTATCGGTGGCAAGAGCGACCAGGAAAACCGGCAGCGACAGCAGCGAAGTTCTGACGGAAGTAGGTGCACTCGGTCTGGCCACTTATGGTCGCGAAGACCGTTATGTAAAACTTATCAGTGTGCACGATGCCAGGTGTCCCGATAATGCCGGTTTTGTGGAGAGAGAACTTAACCGCATTTATTCGCCGGCAGTAGTAAAATGGCATGTTTCTGTAGGAGAAAACATTTCCCGCGAAGAGCTGCCCAACCTGAATTTCGAAGATTTCCAAACAGGCCACACGGGCATGGTCAAACGCTACACCGATGCGATGAGACGCGTCTATAAGCATTACAAACGCACCTACGGAGTCGACAAAAATACATTGTATCTTTTCTTCGTCGATTATCCCGAAGCCGATAAAAAAGGTTTTATGCCCCTGACGGGTTGTTACGGATTTATTTTTAACTTTGGGATGGACTATGAGATTATGGCCCACGAGTTGGCCCATGGCGCGTTTAACCTGCGACACCCTTTCAGTCCGGAAAGCACCTATCAGCTGGCCGAAGGCTCCACCGACAACCTGATGGATTACGGTAAGCCCCAGGGCACGGGTCTGTGGAAGTACCAATGGGATGCAATACATGACCCG
>NZ_AEWI01000095.1 GCF_000191885.1 Anaerophaga thermohalophila DSM 12881 | reverse complement strand
ACGGGCCCCAACAAAACTGTATACGCCAGCCGGGGCTCCACAGCATATTCAAGCATTCGTTTTTCCTTGTTACACGCTCACGGCTTGACACACACTTTTCGGGTTGAAAGCCCCGGCCTGACGCATACAGTAGGGACGTTGTAGCACATTTAAAACAGACGCAATGAAAAAAATAATCTTTACAATTTTAACAGGATTATTCCTGACAGCTGTGGTCAATGGACAAACACTTCATTTGTATGGTGGAAAGAACCATGATGTGTATTTGGGTTGCTTGAATTGTAATAGCTATGACCAAAATTCGATTTGGAATGAATATGGAAAATATGGGAATAGCTATAATTCAAATTGCATATGGAATAAGTATGGGACTTATGGTAATGAATATAATTCGTATTCACCATGGAATTCATACTCAAATGACCCACCAGTTGTTGTGGACAAAGAAGGGAATTTTTATGGATATTTCACAGTAAATGAATATCAATCAAAAAGAGCAGAATTTGAACTTGCCTTAATTATTTACAAATATCATGAGTTAATAAGAGAAGATGTTGACGAATGGTATGATAAAATATTTGAATAAAATTAATGCTTATGAAAGCAAAACTAATTACAATTTGCTTATTGACTTTTTTGTCAATAAATGTGTTCGCTCAAATGAACATATCAACAAATTTTCGTCAAGACGGTATTTGGGATGATGAAAAAGAAGAGTGGTCAATATTTTCCACTGATGACGAAGAAATTACATTTTTTGAGTATAATAAAGATTTTACAATGTTTAAACATACCACAGCTTCAATTACTTCGGCATATATGATTAAATCACAGAAATATGACGAAGAAAACGAAAGGTATGAATTTGACGTAGTAAGCGATGTTGGTAATAAGTACTATATGATTTTTGACTTGAAAAATGAAAATGTTCGATTCATTTATGAAAGAGAAGGAAGTTTATTTTTAGTACAACATTCTATCAAAAGAGTATGGTTTGACGAAGAAGATGAATAAAAACGTGCTACAACACGCAATATAGCCAATGGCGGGGTATGTGGAGTTTTGAAGCATTCTGCCCCGCATCAAGGTTTGTAACGGTGGATAGTGACGAAGCCCGCAAACCGCCACTGTCCATATTGCCGAGCGTTGCCGGCAAGGCTAATGACCCCAGATGCGGAGAAAAATGCCTTTAAACAACGCAAAAAATGCGGAGAAAACCCACTATATTTACTGTAAAATTTGCGGAATAAAATGAAGGTTTACATTTACGAAAACGAATTTTGGCCAAACTTTACTTGGAATGACCAAGAAATAATAGAGATACTTGGAAAGGTAAGAAACCTGCAAGGAAGGATTGTTGGCAAGATGGAATCCTTAGGTTTTAATCTAAAACAACAAGCTGAATTAGAAACATTAAAAACTGAAATATTACGTTCATCTGAAATCGAAGGAGAAATACTCAACCCAGAACAGGTTCGCTCATCAATTGCTCGCAAATTGGGTATGGATATTTCCGGATTAATACCATCAGACAGAAATGTTGAAGGTATTGTAGACATGATGCTTGATGCTACGCAGAATTTTAGCCAACCTTTGACAAAGGAAAGACTTTTTGATTGGCATTATGCGTTATTTCCAACAGGGAGAAGTGGAATGTATAAAGTCATCGTCGGTAATTGGCGTAATGATTCTACGGGGCCCATGCAAGTGATTTCCGGGCCAATGGGAAAAGAAAAAGTTCATTTTCAAGCCCCAGCCGCAACACGAATAGAGGAAGAAATGAATACTTTTCTTGATTGGTTCAATAATTATGAAAAAATTGATTTAGTATTGAAAGCAGGTATTGCTCATTTGTGGTTTGTCACAATTCATCCATTTGAGGACGGAAATGGAAGAATTGCCAGAACAATAAGTGATATGCTATTAGCACGGGCAGATGGAATATCACAACGGTTTTACAGTATGTCAGCCCAAATTAGACAAGAAAGAAAGGAATATTATGAAATTCTTGAAAAAACCCAAAAAGGAGATTTAAATATAACAAAATGGCTTACCTGGTTCTTAAGTTGTTTACTAAATGCTCTAAATGAATCTAATATAATTTTAGAAAAAGTAATTAGCAAACACAATTTCTGGATAGAAAATGCATTAAAAATCCAAAATGAAAGGCAAAAATTAATGCTTAACAAAATTCTTGATGGAGATTTTTTTGGGAAATTAACTTCATCTAAATGGGCAAAAATAACAAAATGTTCACCAGATACTGCATTAAGAGATATACAAGACTTGATTGATAAAGGGATTCTCAAAAAAACAGAAAAAGGAGGAAGAAGTACAAATTACGAATTAATTGAATAAAGAATTAAAGCCCAGCCGGCAACAAAGCTATATACGCCAGTCGTGGCATCCACAGCATATTGAAGGTCTTGTATTACCCACAACCATGCGTTCAAGCTGATAAATCCACAGCTGGTCTGAAACCACGCCCAGGCGCATATAGCCGGGACGTTGCGCAATTGCAACGAAAAAAAACACTGACTGTTCTAATTAATTCCGAACTTTAATCGTATCTTTGACGTAAGATGATTAAACCCAAAACAAATTGAGAATTACAAACAAACACATTCTTGGCAAACTGATTAAGAAAAATCAGGGGAATTCAAAATTGGTCAAAGCTGTTCGGCAACTAATTTCCGATATTGAGAAAAATGATTGGGAAACGCCTCTTGATTTGACAAATGACAGACCAGATGCCGATTGTGTTTATGGTGGAGAGTTCTATTTTTTCAATATTAACATTCACAGGACTTTAATCCTAATTGAATTTGAAGAAAATGGAGAAGCAACAGTTGTTTGGGCAGGAAACCATGATGATTATGAAATGACTTTCAAAAACAACCGAAATGTCATCAAAAAATGGTTGAGAGATAATAATTGGATTTAAAGCAAAGAACGATGAAAGATATTAAAGACATAAAAGAAATTGAAAATATCGAAAGACTTGAAAATGAATATGATTTACAAAAAGCATCATTGCTTGAGCGTAAATTGCGATTAATGATTAAAGAAAACCCGGATTTAAAACCCATTCGGGAAAAAATAAGAGACTTAATATCAGAATACGAAAGCAGAAAATGGTCGGATTTTGAAAAAATAACCGATTCCCAAATAGAAGAATCTGATAAAGCAGAAGAAATCGTTGATTATGAACAAAAATTCATACAGAAACGAAAAGAAAGCATCAGAAAAAAGCTTAAAGAATTTGATATGACTCAGCAGGATTTGGGACAGATACTGGGCCACCCAAAATCATATATGAGTGAATTAATAAATGGTGTTTCCCAATTCACGTTGAAAGATTTGATAATAATCCATCGACTTTTAGGGATAAGCTTGAAAACATTAATTCCAACTTATCTTCAATCTGAAACAAGAGATAAAGTGAGAGAATCCATTGATAAATTGAATAAACCAAAACTCAGATTGAGAAAGACAGAAATAGCATAGAAGCAAAATCGCATAACGAAGCTATATACGCCAGCCGTGGCATCCACAGCATATTGCAAGCTTCTTTTTTCCTTGTTACCCGCTCTCGGCTTGAAACATTCGTAGCGGGTTTGATAGCCCCGGGCGAACGCACGCAGCCAAGCGTTGTTGCGACACGAAGTCGCTCTATATAACTATTTTACAGGGCAATAACCCTGATAAACCTATTGTTCTTCCAATAGTATCCTACCGGGACAACGGATGTATGGCTTGCCCTGTTAAATATAATTTTCACAGGGTGAACCATTATC
>NZ_AEWI01000096.1 GCF_000191885.1 Anaerophaga thermohalophila DSM 12881 | reverse complement strand
TGAACGGATATGGCCGTTTTCACTGGGTGGGCATCGACCGTTTTTTCCATTTTGGAATAAAAAACGAATTCTATTTTGCTAAAGATTTATATTTTAGAGAAGAATTTTTTATTGCTAAAGAAAAAGTATCCTTAATTAAAACAATTGATATTAACATTGATGAGTCAATTTACATTGGAGGTAAAAATGAGACCATTTTGCCTTTTGATGAATTTAGGAAACTTATTAAATCATTTCCTACTACCCATGAGATTAAATTGTATAGGGCTGCGAAAGTAACATCTATAATAAGTAACTATTTTGAATCAGTAAAGGATAAAGAAACTCAGTATAAGACATATGTAAATAATAAATCAATTAAGATTGAAAGCAATTTAAAGTCCGCTTTTAAAGAATCTGAAATATTAAAGTATAGTACTTTATTGGATAAACTAAGAACTATGCTTAATAATGAAATTAAATATTCTGAAGACCAGTGGCAATCAGAGATATTACAGTTAGTATTATTGATTTATCCAAAATATATTAAAGCAATAAAAGAGCTTAAATTTAAAGATGTTTACAGTGAAAAAACTCGTAGACTGGACTTCGGATTGATTGACTTTATGGGTAACTTAGATATAATGGAAATTAAAATCCCATTTGAAAAGAGCATTGTGTCAAAGTCACAATATCGCGATAATCATATACCAAATCGCGATTTATCAGGTGTCGTAATGCAAATTGAGAAATATATTTTCTATTTGAACAAAATAGGAAAACAAGGGGAGATTGATTTGAATAAAAAATATAAATCTAATCTACCAAATGGTTTAGAAATTAAAATTGTTAATCCATCTGCAATAATCATTATGGGTAGAGATAATCATTTGAGTAAATCTCAACTTTATGATTTTGAAGTCATAAAAAGAAAATACAAAAATGTAATTGATGTTTTCACATATGATGAATTAATTAGACGACTTGACATTTTGATTAAACAATTGAAAACCATATAATAACAACCGCTAACAAAGCTATATACGCCAGCCGTGGCATCCACAGCATATTGAGAGTTTTGTATTACCCTCTCCCATGCGTTCAAGCTGATAAATCCACAGCTGGTCTGAAACCACGGCCAGGCGCATATAGCTGGGACGTTATTGCGACACGAAGTCGCTCTATATAATTGTTTTACAGGGCAATGGCCCT
>NZ_AEWI01000097.1 GCF_000191885.1 Anaerophaga thermohalophila DSM 12881 | reverse complement strand
ACTCTGAGAGAATATTCCACTAAAACAAGGATTAAGACAATCTCTTTCTTTGACAAACCAGTAAAAAGTGAAACACTCTGAGAGAATATTCCACTAAAACAAGGATTAAGACCAATGCTAAAATGAATAAATTAATCATGATTTTGGACTCTGAGAGAATATTCCACTAAAACAAGGATTAAGACTTTTTAATATTTTTCATAGTAGTAGTTTTTTGAGTTCTCTGAGAGAATATTCCACTAAAACAAGGATTAAGACGCCTGGTAAAACTTGATTACAAAATCCATATTTTTACCTCTGAGAGAATATTCCACTAAAACAAGGATTAAGACAACGCAGATATATTATTTTCATTTCTATTTCATGCTCTCTGAGAGAATATTCCACTAAAACAAGGATTAAGACATCAAAGACTGCACGGTGACGGTCTTCCCAAACGTTCTCTGAGAGAATATTCCACTAAAACAAGGATTAAGACAGATTAAATGGTTTTTTTACTTTTGTGCTTGCAGCTCTGAGAGAATATTCCACTAAAACAAGGATTAAGACTGACTGTGTTTTTTACGCTTAGAGCCCGAAACCGGCTCTGAGAGAATATTCCACTAAAACAAGGATTAAGACCACTCGTTGAAATGTACATCGTAGGTTTTCATAAACCCTCTGAGAGAATATTCCACTAAAACAAGGATTAAGACACGAAGTGACCGAATTTTCCCTTATTTGTTAAAACTCTGAGAGAATATTCCACTAAAACAAGGATTAAGACTTATGATAATTCATTCGCTCATTAGCTTCATTCATTCTCTGAGAGAATATTCCACTAAAACAAGGATTAAGACACTTTAATGCCCATATAATCGGCAATCATCTTTCTCTGAGAGAATATTCCACTAAAACAAGGATTAAGACTTTTTTCAACCATTCCTCTACTGCATAAAATCCTGGTCTCTGAGAGAATATTCCACTAAAACAAGGATTAAGACCCCATCTCGTCTAAACCGTTTTGGAGTTGGATAAACCTCTGAGAGAATATTCCACTAAAACAAGGATTAAGACCTCACGCCAATGTAGTACCTCAGCGACTTACCCAGACTCTGAGAGAATATTCCACTAAAACAAGGATTAAGACTCTGAGGGTCTTTAATATTACCCACTTTTACATCGTCAGAGAAGGTATTCCACTAAAACAAGGATTAAGAAGTGATTTGATTTTGATTATAGTCACTCTAAAGAATTTTGATGTTTGCTTCTACCCGTAACGTGGAGTTGGCTGAAGGAATTCTTTCCTTTTTGCAAATCCATTGCAGTGATGGGATATATTTTGGCAAAAAATTGAATACTGCACTCATGGAACTTGTGTTAAATACATACGGCAGTACTTTAATGAAAGAAAATGATGCTTTTGCCGTTGTGTCGAAAGCCTTCGGCCTCGCACATATTGCAATCTCCGTGCTAACAGCCTTACTTTGATGGCAAAAAATGAGGATGACCTTATCAACATTCAAGAAGCTATTCCAGGAATACCAGGAATCCGGTCTGAACATAACCCAACTTGTCATC
>NZ_AEWI01000098.1 GCF_000191885.1 Anaerophaga thermohalophila DSM 12881 | reverse complement strand
GTGCCAGGTATTATGACCCGAGGATTAGTATGTTTTATGGTGTTGACCCGAGAGCCGAAAAGTATTACAGCCTTTCCCCTTACAATTATTGTGCGAATAATCCAATCATATATATTGACCCACAAGGGGACACTATCAACATTTCTAATGCTCTTCAGAATAATGAACAAGCAATAAAATCTTATAACGAATGGGCAAGCTCTAAAGCAGGTAAAAGATTTATTAAAGATTATAGTGTCGGAGGAAAATATGAAAGTGTTTCTGTAAACTTTGATTTAGCGAATGACGATGATGGGTCAAGTGGTGGAACTTTGATGTACGCCGTTGATAAAGAAACTGGTAAAGAAACTTCGATGGTGCCAAAGAGAAGTATTGAAAAAATGGAAAAAGAAGGATACAATGTATCTAAATATAAATCACAACTTGGGAGTAATGAATACCTTAAAGCAAAAATTTTAATACCTGGCAATATTGCAGACCCTTTTACTATAAAGCAAGGGGGTACATTAGTTCATGAAACACAGCATGTAAGGTTAATGTATAAAGATATATTGACATATGGTTATATGTGGTATTCAGGTTCAGACCAACATTATTTCATGAAACAAAAAGGTTCAAGATGGTATAATGAAAGATTAGAATATTGGAGAGAAAAGAAACCATCTTATACAGATGAATACATTGACAAAATAATTAATAGTTTTGAATATGGTTGGCCATAGAGTATATGTCTTAATAATAATATCATTCTTTGTGATAATTAGTTGTAATAAGTTAAATAAGAATGATTTAGATGACGAAAATCAGCTTGTAAAATATGTAAAGTACAGTAAACATGAAGTTGTTAATACTTCGATTGATACCGTTGAGTTTTTGCTGGATATAAAACAACGCAATGAAAATAAAGTTTTTGAGTATCAAAGCGGAGAAAAGAATAATATATATAATTTCAACTTTACTAATAAGACAGGCCAAATAATCCATGATAATGATACTGTTATACTTCATTTCCTTGATAGATATGAAATCAAACTATTAAATGTGGATGATACTGAAATGGTTTATAAGTTTGTTAGGAGACTGTAAAGTAAACTCTGTCCATAAACAAAAAATTCTTAAAATTG
>NZ_AEWI01000099.1 GCF_000191885.1 Anaerophaga thermohalophila DSM 12881 | reverse complement strand
GACTGAAATACAGAATTTTATGATAGCAAGATGACAAGTTGGGTTAAAAATAATCATAAGGCCGTCGTCAATATATTACCGACCTCCCAGCATAAAGTCCTTCTGGTCTCTGACATTCTTCATTCTTTAAAGAAATCTTATCTGGAGAAATATGTTCGCTATCACTACCCCAAAACAAACCCTGACAGCATAAAAAATGAATTGCTAAACCTGGACTATTCGTATTCCGTAATAACAATTGCCAAAAGCCTGGGCGTTAATCAAAGTAAATTACCCTGTATCTGTTTCTTAGAATACGACAACACTTTCCGAACTATTCCTATTTCAGAAAAGGAAAGCCTTTCTTCTCTTTTGCAGCAAGTTAAAGAAGCCTACAACAGTTCATTGCCAATTGATGATGGAATCCGGTTTAAAAAAGTCAAAAAAACAGATGCCGCTAAAAATGCCACCAAAATAAAAGAAATCGAGCTTGAGAAAGAGATATACAATCTAAGTAGAAAGGTAATTAAAAAACTCAACTCTTTTGAAAAAGCCGATGCAATTCAACCTTTTTATAGAAACGCTAAGTAAAGAGGCATTAAAAGAACAGCCTTTAATGATTAGTCCCCTTCATATTGATCCTGCTTTCAATATATCCTTACCTGACTACAATACAAGTATTAAACTAACCCCACTTCAAAAAACAGTTTATTTCTTGTTCTTAAATCATCCGGAGGGAATAATGTTTTGTGACTTGCCTGATTACAAAGATGAAATGCTTAAAATATACAGTGCCGTTGGAAGCAATTATATGTGGGGTAAATCTGAAAAGAAGATTGATTTATTGGCATATCCTTTCTCCAATTCAATGAGTGAAAAAATTTCCAAAATCCGTAGCGCATTCTTAGCCGTACATGCCAAAAATATTGTAAAACCGTACCTGATTTCAGGTGAGCGCGGGGGGCCTAAAAAATATCATTGAGTGCAGTCTAAAAAGCCTTTTGGCCCTAAATCCCCTAAAGGGGACTTTTTCAAACTGCTGATTTTTAGCAATTCCCCTTTAGGGGTCAGGGGTGAAAATGGTAAAAATCAGCAGTTTGAAGGCTTTTTATACTGCACTCTTTGTTCTTTAAATAGTCAAATTTAAACTTTTCGCTATTTTAATACAACCGTTGTTATACTTTCCCCGGGCAATTCCACAATAATTTTATCGTCAGTCAAAATATCATCAAACTTTTGACAATTGTGATTGACAGAAGTAGTAAAGGCACTGGCCGACGAAACCTCTGCAGGCACAGATATCTCTATGATTTTAGAGGAATATTCGGATGAATTAATGGCAACAATAACAATATTGCCCTCTCCCTTATAGGCTGTAATTTTTAAAACAGTCCCACCATCCGAGCTGACATCAACCCGTTGATAACCGGGACGAACAAATCTGGAATATTGCGAAAATGCGTAACCTCTCTTTAGTATGGTGCCGCGATCTGTTCCTTTTTCACCATCACCTAAAAAACTGTAATACCTGCGAATGTACCACCATATATAGGCGTTCCAATCGAATGTCATTGTGGCATGTATCTCTTCCAACATATCCAATGTTTCATCCCAGATGACTTCCTCGTCGGTATCTTCAGTCCAGTTTTCAGGATGATTGCCGCTGTCAAGATTCATCAGATGCTCGGTCATCCAGAGTTCTTTGCTTTTTTCATAGACAAGAGGATAAGCAGTCAGGCCGCCTCCATAGAGATGTCCCCCAACAATGTCAATGTTATTTACAGCTGTGGCATCGTTCAAAATATCATCGGTATAGGCATGATTGGTGTTTAGTGATTCAGCAGCCAGAACTTCAGCTCCTTCAATATTCCCGGCATGGTTTTTCACAAAATTGAACATTTGATCTACCGTGTATTCACATCCTTCATAGGAAACCGCCCAATCGGGTTCATTCTGAATGGATACCACATCAACGATTGCTCCGTGGTCGCTCATGAATTGAATAAATTCATTGATATAATCGACAAAATCGGCATAGTGCTCTTCCAACAGGTATCCTCCCCCGTTAATGCTGTTATTGCTTTTCCATTCGGCAGGGGGCGACCATGGGCTTGCCAACACTTTTGCATTTCGTTCATTGGCCATTTTTATTGAGTTGACCAAACCAGCCCAATCATTCTTATTGGAAGATAATCGTACCCTAAAAAGGGAAAGCCCCAGCCGGTCTTCCCCGATTCCAAAAGCCAGGTCCATTTCATCCTGGGTCAGGTAATCTGTTCCCCAAATCATATTGGCACCTCCAAAGCCGCTGACGGTCTGATAAACTACATCGGAATCAACGCTAACTAGTATTGTCTGAATCTTTTCAACATTATCTTTATTTTCATCGTCACTACAAGCCGTTATGAAAAAGACGAGCACAAGTGGGGAAAAGAGAAAAATGGTTCTGAATTTCTTTAAAGAAAACATGGTTCGGATTCTATATTGCAAAAAATTAATTCCAAAGTTAAGCAACCACTTCTTTCTTTATGGGGAATTTTCTGTGTAATAAGAGGATATTTTTACGATAACGCTTATGAAAAATGTTTCCAAACGCGCATACAATCATCTTTGTTGAAACGATGGTTATCAGGAACTCATCAGAATTACGCGCGGCCCGACAGGCTTCAATATTATCTCGATGAGTTTACGTTCCTACGTTCCGTCCCCCGTCCCAATACAAAAAGACGCAAATCCAATATATTTTTTACCCGGACAATAGTGATATAAATATCTCTCGATTAAATCACATTATTACAAGAACGGAAACAATCAATAATCCTATAAAATAATCACCATCATTATCAGAAAGTTGATCAATTCAGGAAAAAAATTTCAAAAAAAATTCGGAATTCTATTGCCGAAATAAAAAATTGACGTATATTTGTATCGGGTTAGGGTTAAGGTTAGAGGGTTGTCGGCATTGCTGGCAGCCCTTTTCCTTTTTATAATAATTCCTAAAAATATATTGATAATCAATCAATTAATCGCCTCTCCTAAAGGAAATTTTGCCAGGCATTCCAGATTCAGCAAAAATGAGTCTACGCAAAATTTAGCGACTCATTGCAAACATGCGTGCAGTCTAAAAAGTCTTTTGACCCCTAAATCCCCTAAAGGGGACTTTTTCAAACTGCTGATTTTTAGCAATTCCCCTTTAGGGGTCAGGGGTGAAAATGGTAAAAATCAGCAGTTTGAAGGCTTTTTATACTGCACTCAAACATGCTTTGGCTTTTTTAGAATTCTATCCGAAAATGAAACGAGCATGACAAAATTTGTCACAAAAGAACATGTATAATTAACCTCTAATCATCAAAGAAACCAAAAACAGGTAACAGATTCTTCGTCGTTACCTCCTCAGAATGACATTAGACAGTCTGTCATTCTGAGCGGAGCGAAGAATCTAACATCAATTAAAGTATGATAAGTTGTATCATTCCAATAACTTAGACTAATTTTATACGGATGAACATCATATCTATTGAACTTTCTACTGACAACAATCTTAAATAGTTATATTTCAAGTATTTGGTACATGAAGTTCGATATTTGTTTATCAAGCCAAATAAACTGTAAATTTTCAACAAAATTGAGTCCATTATAAAAAGCATATTTTTGTCAAAATCCAGGCGTTTTAGATTTTTGTACCGGAGTTAGCTTGTTGTTAATGAGGATGCAAAAATTTAAAACAACAACGACTTTGGCAACAAAGATGCTTTTTAGACCGGGGTCAAAATTTATCACTTCTGACTGTCGATTGCTTTTTCTAACCTACAAGAACTGGTAAAAAGTTGTATTCGATATTACTATCCACGGAAGTGAGAATTGCAATGAACCATTTTTTTATTAATTTGCACTACAAAAATGGTGGGAAAAAATGGAAGCAACAACGTCAATAAATAATCAGAAATATGAAGCGGTTAAACAGTGGTTTAGCAGGCATCCTCGAATATTGGTTGCTCTTTCGGGAGGAGTTGACTCCTGTCTGGTTGCCTTTTTGGCAAGACATTTTCTTGGATACGATAATGTTGTTGCCATCATAGGCGATTCACCTGCATTGAAGCGCAGCGACTATTATCAGGCACGGGATTTTTGTCAGCAAAACAATATAAAGTACAGTACCGTTTCGCCCGGAGAGATTGATGATCCGAGATATAACAGCAATCCCGAAGACCGCTGTTTCTGGTGTAAAAATTCACTCTATACCGCAATGAATCACCTCCGCAGAACAAAATACAGCAACTACACTATGGTCAATGGCAGTAACAAAAGCGATTTGGCGGATTATCGCCCGGGATTAAAAGCAGCTGATGAATATAAAGTTCTCAGTCCTTTGGCTGATTGCAATTTTAAAAAAGAAGACATACGGGAAATGGCCTGTTATTTTAATCTGAAAGTATGGGACAAGCCGGCAAGTCCCTGCCTGAGCAGCCGGTTTCCTTATGGAGAAGGTATTACCAGAAAAAAATTGAAAATGGTTGAAGAGGCAGAAGATATTATTAACCGCCATGGATTTAAAGAAGTAAGAGCCAGATACCGTTCCGGAAAAACAAGTATAGAAGTTCCACCGAATGAAGTTTCCAGATTGGCTGAAATGATGCCTGTTATTTCAGATCAATTGAAAAAAATCGGTTTTAGTGAGGTTGAGCTGGATAAAGAAGGATTGATATCCGGTAAACTGAATCGGGAAATAGGAAAATAAGAATACCGGACAAAGTATGGATTTCGGCTACACGCAACAACCTGAGTTCCTACAATTTCATAAAATACTACAGGGATGTGACAATAGCGGCGGTAGCCGAAATTAAAGAAAGATACAGAAAATGTCTTCATTAATTTTGAAAAATACAGGTAACAAATACAATATGATAGAAGGTTCCTTTGATGCTTCGAAAGGTGAATTTAGAAAAGGAAGTGTGCATGCTGGTAACCGTTCTTTTGCAAATCACAAAAAGGTTCCCTCTTTGGTTGAAAAATTGGTTGATTACATCAATCAAACTATAGATAAACCAGAAAAGAGAGATTTTGTTGAAAATAGTAAATTGGCCTTTGATGCTCATTTTCAAATGGTATCGATTCATCCCTTTGCAGATGGGAACGGACGTTTGGCCAGGTTGCTGATGAATTATGTGCAACATTATCAAAACCATCCTATAACAACGGTTTTGTCAAAGGATAAAAAAGCATATTTTAAAGCATTGGAAGAGACTCGGGAAAAGGAGGATATTAATATTTTTAGACAGTTCATGTTTGATCAGTCTAAAAAATTTTTCAAACAGGAAATTGAAACATTATCCAACCCACAAAGACTAAAAAAAAACAATAAAAACGGATTATCTTTCTTATTTTAAGAATATATTTATTTTGCTAAATCTAAATCATAACAGAAACAGTTAATAATGTGATAAAATCAGAGAAAGGGGAATGTAAATTTAACTCTGTCCGGTTGCATTTTCAGTAAATCAAAATAACTCATATTTTTTCTTTCATCCAATTCTTAAAAGCTTGTTTGGGTAGTCTTCAGGTTCTGTCAAGGGCGATTGAGGATACGAAGCCGTTTATATACCCTTGACAGGTTCTGAAGACGACCTATCTTTGCTTTTAGGGTTTTGGATGTTATACTTTTATATTTATTCGACCTTCAAACTGTATACATAATTGCTGTAATGTTAAGGCCCAATTCTGAAGAGGGCGAGTCCATTTTTTGTCAATATTTTCGGTAGTCAAATAGATCAATTTCAACAAAGCCATATCGCTGGTGAAAGCCCCTTTTGTTTTGGTCACTTTCCTTACTTGCCGATGAAAGCCCTCAACCGCATTGGTTGTGTAAATCAACTTTCTAATGGGCTCATCATATTTGAAATAATTGGAAAGTTCTTTCCAGTTCTCATTCCACGAGCGTATTACAATTGGGTACTTTTTGCCCCATTGTTCTTCCAGGTTTAACAATTCTAAAAGTTGTGAATTGCTTTCAAAATGTATCTTTGTAGTGGCGCTGACAGCGTGTAAAAATGTATGACCGCAACATTTATAGTTGTGAATTGCTTTCAAAATGTATCTTTGTAGTGGCGCTGACAGCTTATACTTTTATTCATCGTTTATCTGTGTTG